>CBCSTG010000056.1:0-2110 GCA_965143025.1 uncultured Bacteroidales bacterium | reverse complement strand
CGGACTCGACGAGCCGCTCGCCAAGTATGTCCCCGGGCTGCGAGGCACCGGCAAAGACTCCCTTATGATTAAAGAATTCCTCTATCACGAGACCGGAATGCCTGCCGCGCTCAATATGTTTGAGGTTATGGTCGACAGCAACAGCTACACGGGCAAGATGATTACGCGCCGACCCGACCGCAGTCACAGCATCAAGATTCAGAAAGGCGCCTACGGCCACAACACAGCCCGGTTGCGCCGCGACATCACATCGCGCACCGCCTCTGGCCGTTTCCCTGTCGAGGCTGCCCGGGGTGTATATGTCGGACGCGAGACCTATGACACCATCATGAGCCGCATCTATAACATCCCGTTGCGCAACAATAAGAACTATAATTACTCCTGTCTCAACTTCTGTCTGATGATGGATCTCGTGCAGCGTGTCACCGGTCAGGGACACGACAAGTTCATGGCCGACAGCATCTACGGCCCGCTTGGCGCATACACGACATGCTACCGGCCCACACTCAAACATCCGTTGACCAAGATTGCACCGACCGAAAACGACACCTTCTTGCGACGTCAGACCGTCCACGGCTATGTCCACGACGAGCTCGCCAACTTCTCGGGGGGCGTGCAGGGTAATGCCGGCCTGTTCTCCAATGCCGACGACCTCGCCAAACTATGTCAGATGTGGCTCAACGGAGGCACATACGGCGGCCACCGTTTCCTCTCCGACGAGACCGTTAAACTGTTTACCACCTCAAAGAGTCCGACATGTCGCCGCGGTCTCGGTTTCGACAAGCCCGACACCGAGAATCCCGAATGGTCGCCCACCTGCGACGAGGCCGACCCGTCGGTCTTCGGGCATCTCGGATTCACAGGCACCGTCTTCTGGGTCGATCCTAAGAATGATATGATTTTCATATTTCTGACCAACCGTGTCAACCCGACCCGCGACAGCCCTGTCTTTAACAATTCGGGCATCCGTCCCGAGCTGTTCCGTCAGGTTTATAAATCGCTCAACTGATAATGACACTGCGCCGGATACTGACTCTTATAACCGCACTCAGTCTGCTCGCCGCTCCTCAGATGAAAGCCGGCGAGCAGACTGACTCGGTCACACCCGCTCCGGCTCATACCGTTGTGTGGCATGACATTACCGGAGCTGTTATCGGTGCGGGACTGACAGTCGGTATTACCGAGATTCTGAAACATGCGGTCACCGAGTGGCGCCCCGACCGCAGCGACAACCGCTCGTTCCCCTCCCGACACGCCTCGTGGGCCTATGCAGGCTCAGCAATTCTTTCGGTTGAACTTAGTGACCGATTCGCCTACACATCGCTGTTGGCTCAGACAGCTGCCAACGCAGTCGGCATGCAGCGCGTCATTTCGCGACGTCATTACCCGTCCGACGTTCTGGCCGGTGCTGCTGTCGGGCTACTCTCTGTCAGAGCCGGCTATTGGCTCTCGGACCTCATTTTTAACACATCCCGCCGTCAGATCATCAATTTTTCAGCCGAACGGCGAAGCTCGCTCTACACATCGACTATCGCTATCATACCTCTAAAAAGCAAAAACGGTGATTTTGCCCTTGGCACCGGTATAGAATCAGCCATTGGCATAATCGCACCTATAGCCGAGCGTTTTAACATCGGAGCAGCCGCCGGTCTCCGCTCCGCGCCCGTCTACAGCCACCGTCAGTTCGACGACCCGCTCAGCAGCCTCGCTCTGCGGGCTACTGCCGACTACTGCATCATTGACAGCCGCCGCTGGGCCGTCGGAGTCGGAGCATCTGCCTCCATGCTTCATAATTTTCACCATGACACACTCGGCATCAGCCGATTCGGTGCAGCAGCCGACTTCTCAGCCGACGCTATCCACCGTCTCACCGACCGTATAAGCACCGGGCTGACAGCCGCTATCGAGGGTGCCGCTATAAAAGGCTTCCGCCCGGCCATCCGTCTCGCCCTCAACACCCGCGTTACATTGTAATCCGCCTTCTGCCATTCGTCCTACCGCCACGATTGTCTCTGCTTTTACCCTACATTTATATATTAAATATGGTTAATTAATGGGGGGGGTAATTTTATAACTATATTTGCAGGTGTTTTTGTAAAAAAACACACAA
>CBCSTG010000055.1:0-2906 GCA_965143025.1 uncultured Bacteroidales bacterium | reverse complement strand
CGACGCCGAGCCGGTCAACCTCTACGCCAAGCCCCAAGACTACGCCTACGAGCGCATGGCCTACAGTTTCGTCGTGCCGATGAACGACTCGCTCGTCACCGCCGAGACCGCCCTGCGTGAGCTTTACGGCTCTGACGCCTCGCGCGTCGGCGCACCGTATCTGACCTCGCCCAACGTATACATACCCGTTGACTCGGCGACCGCCGTCGCACATTACGGCATCGCCAATGACAGCATCACCGCCGCAGACCTCACCCCGTCACTCGGAGACATACGTCTCAACCTCAGCTCTCAGGGTCAGGGCCTCAACCAGAGCAAGGTGCTCTCGCTCGACATCATCTCAAACGGCATAACCAACGGCTGGAAACGTCCCGTCTACTTCGCCACGACTGTGCCCTCGTCATACTATCTCGGTCTTGACGACTATATGTACTCGACCGGCATGGCCTTAGAGGTGACTCCGTTTAAGAAAGCCGCCTACTCTCCCAACGCCGATGTGGCCTACGAGAACATCATGAGCCGCTTCCGCTGGGGCGGACTCGACAATCCCGAGACCAACGGCTCGCTCTACTTGGACGAGACCGTGCGCCGCATGGTGTCGTCGACACGCTCGGCCATCATCGACTGCGTCGACAACCTGATTGTCAGCGGCGATAGCCCGGCATCGGCGTGGGCTGTCAGCCATGCCGACTCATTGGGCACTCCCGCGCCGCGCAACCACTACGACATGGCCCGCAACCTGCTCAATCTGATGCAGGAGAAGCTTCCCGCATCGGTCGCAGCCTACGACGGTCTGCAGAGCTACTACATGGCCTCAGACTATATCGACCTCTATGACGCTACCGGCAACAAGGCCGACTTAGAGAGCGCACGCGTAATCCTCGACACCGAAATGCCGCGCATGGCCCAGCTCGTAAACTACGCCTCGACGCTCACGCCCTCGCAGCTCAACCGTCTCGGCCGCTCGGAGAGCTACGCCCTCCAGTATCTCGGCCTGATGACCGGTCTGCGCAACGCCGTCGACCTCTATTCGGCTCTCGACGGCCGCAGTGACCGCGATGAGCTGCTCGCCGACCTGCCCGGCGGACTGCTCGTGCCCTACGCCCAGTCTGTGTATCCCCTGATTTATGTCAGCGGCTACACGCTCGACGAAATCATGAGCAACCGCGACAAGGTCGAGGGAGCATCGCGTCAGGTGTTTGACATCGCCGCCCGTCTGCTCGAGCTTCACCGCGCCCTCGGCGTCAACCCGATGGCCGTCACCGACTCCGTGGTCAAATCCAACGGCATCGACGCCCTCGCTTGGCGCCGTCTCGCCGACTAAATCCGTCTGACGTCAGCGTATGTTTATCGAACGTCCGCCGCTGCTCTACCGCCTGCTCTTCCCCGAGGGCATCTGGCGCGTCAAAGGCCACCACAAGGCCAAAGTGGTCTATCTGACCTTTGACGACGGCCCGATACCCGAGGAGACGCCGTGGGTGCTCGACACCCTTGACGCCTACGGGGTCAAGGCGACATTCTTCATGGTCGGCGACAACGTGCGCCGCCATCCGGAGTTGTTTGAGGAAATAAAGCGCCGCGGACATTCATACGGCAACCACACCATGCACCACCTGCAGGGCATGAAGGTGACCAGCAACACCTATATGAACGACATCGCCGAGGCCGACCGCCTCATCGACAGTCCGCTCTTCCGACCGCCTCATGGCATCATCCGCTGGAAACAGGCCCGCAACATCAAGGAGCGCTACAACCTCGTGATGTATGACCTCGTGACGCGCGACTACTCACGCAAACTCACGCCCGAGCAGGTGCTCGGCAATGTGATGCGATTTGCGCGCAACGGCTCGATTATCGTCTTCCACGACTCGGTCAAATCGTCGCGTAACCTGCGCTATGCGTTACCGCGCGCCATCGAGTGGCTGCAGCAGCAAGGCTATGAGTTCCGCACCCTTCCCATGCATTGACCGCGAGGCTCTGCGCGAGACGGTCATCGCGAGGAGCGGCGCCGTGCGCGCCGGCTTTGCCCGCGCCGAAGCCGTCGAAGCCGATGCCCGCGACATCTATCTGCGCTGGATTGCCGACGGCCGTCACGGCGAAATGAACTACTTAGAGCGCAATCAGGACGTTCGTGACGACCCGCGCCTGCTGCTTGACGGCGCCGCGACCGTCATCAGCTGCGCCTTTGATTATCGTCAGCCACGGTGCCATCCACTCTTTGCCGACTACGCTCTCGGCCGCGACTACCATGAGGTAGTCAGGGAGCGCCTGACGGCTGCGGCAGAGGCCATTACGGCTGCATACGGCGGTCAGACGCGCGTCTGCGTCGACACCGCGCCGATACGCGAGCGCTACTGGGCCGCTCGAGCCGGCATTGGCCGCATTGGCCTTAATAATCAGCTTATTGTCGACGGCATAGGCTCGCAGGTGTTTTTGGGCGAAATCGTCTGGACGGTTGCTGTCGAGCCTGACACCCCCGCCGTGGGTCACGGTTGCGGCGACTGCCGCGCATGCATCCGGGCCTGTCCGGCAGGCGCACTTGACGGCTGCGGTTCTATCGACGCGCGGCGCTGCCTGTCTTATCTAACTATTGAGTACCGCGGCGAACTTCCCGGCCCGTTGCCCCGCGGCGGACGCATCTACGGCTGCGACATCTGTCAGGCGGTATGTCCGCGCTGCGTGCCGGCAGCGGAGAGCAACCCAATCGCCGACCTTGCCGCGCGACCGTCAGTCATGAGCCTTGACCGCGAAGCCATTGCAGCCATGACGCAGGAAGACTTCAGCCGCATCTTCACCCACAGCGCCGTCAAACGCTGCAAACTCGCCGGCCTCAAACGCAACCTCCAAGCCGGAGAATGACCAGACACTAAGCCTGTTCCACTTTGTGTTTTTGATGTGATTTACTT
>CBCSTG010000054.1:0-4223 GCA_965143025.1 uncultured Bacteroidales bacterium | reverse complement strand
ATGGAGGAGTGATTTGCAATCACCCATAACGCGCTGCATATCAGCATAAAATGTAGGGACGTGCCTTCGGCACGTATAATGTGCCGCTGTAGATTAGCACCTTATACATGCCGACGCTTCCTGACGGTCGCTTTGGGATGTCCCTACATAGAGGAGGCCGGCGAATATGGATGGATGATTTGCAATCACCCATAACGCGCTGCATATCAGCATAAAATGTAGGGAGGTACCTTCGGCACGTATAATGTGGTCGCTGTGGATTTGCGCTTTATACATGCCGACGTTTCCTGACGGTTGCTTTGGCATGTCCCTACGTTGGGGGCCGGCGAATATGGAGGGTGGGTGATATGACATCGTCCGCGTTAGCGGTCGTAGCCGCCACGCGGCTCTAACGCACCTAACGGCGCTCATTCAAAATCCAAATTAGAATTATCTATCCTGATTACATGCGGCTTCAGGCCGCTCTCAACCCCACATTAAGCGTAAGCGTATGTGGGGTGTTAAATGATAGCGTCGCGCATTTTTCTCTGAGAGAATAAACTCAAGGACGCGATTTTCCTTCCTACATTGGCTATCGCCGTTTCGCGACAGCGCTGACTCCGTCGCTTGTCGCGATGCTTGTCTATTTTTGTTATCCCGCGTCTACGCACTTCGTGCTCGCGGCGGGTTGTAGAAGACTCGCGCGTCCCGCGCTTTTTTACTATTGTTCCATATACCGCTGCGCTGCCGCGCTGCCGCACCTGACGGCGCAACATAAAATCCCCTCTGTGGCGCGTTAACACGCTGCAGAGGGGATTGGGTTTTGTTATCGCCGTGACGATGTCTTCGCCAGAGGGATTACAGGCGGAAGAGGGCTGAGCGGGAGGTGTTGCCGTCGGTTATGCGTAGGACGAAGATGCCCGTGCCGAGGACTGAGGCGCGGAGGGTGTTGGTCTCGGTCTTGGCCGGAACGGATGCGAGTTTGCGGCCGTCGACTGTGAACACTTCGAGCACGTAGCCATCGCCGCAGAGGGGTGAGACGACTCGGAGGATGTCGCCGTCAAGGCTGATGCCGAGATTCTTGTCTTCGGCAGTGACCATCTGCAGGCCGCTGTAGCCCTCGATCATTTCGACGGAGCCGATGCAGTTGAGACGGCGTGTCTTGCCGAATCGGTCAGTGGTGATGCCGTATTTGTCGGCGAGCATCTTGTCAGAGCCCATGCCGACACCTTTAGACTCGACTGACGCGAAGATGTGGGCGCCGTTTTCGTCGCGGCTCTTAAGACCGGCGTAGTTGGCCTCACCGTCAGAGACGCTGTTGGGCGAGATGTTAAACTGTGAGTACTCGTCGCAGACGGGCGTGCCGATTTCCTTACCGCCGATGTTGTCGCGCTTCATGGTGATGAACTTGCCGATGACCGAGTGCTGCACGGTGATGTTGCCCGACTTGTCGGCCGAGAATTCGCCGGCATGAAGGTCACAGTATTCCTTGTTGCCGCCGCAGGTATTGCCCTCGAGAATCGTATTGACGAAGTGTACTTTGTGGTTTGACTCCCATATGTTGATGGTGCTGTTGAACGAGCCGCCGGTGTTATGGTTGCCGGTAATGGTGCAGTTATAGAAGTTGATGTTCTGAGTATCGGAGCCGTTGTTGTCGTTGAGAATCCAAGCCACGGAGCCTACGCCGCCGTTGGTGTTGCCCGAGATGGTGCAGTTGATGAAGTTGATGACGTAGTTGCGCTGTCCGCCGTTTTCGGCCACGAAGACGCCGCCATGGTCCTTGGGAGCCTTGTTGTCAAGGATGTCGCAGTTCTTGACGGTGAAGTGGAGGTCAGCGGTGCTGTTGGGACCAATCTGGAAGACGCCGCACTGATTTGACGACTCGTTGTTAGTGAAGACGCAGTTGTCGATATCGACATTTGTGCCCCACAGCGAGATGGCGGCGCCGCGAGAGTCGGGATTGCTCTCGGCGGGGTTGCGGATAGACTTGTTGGAGTCAAAGAGCGAGCCTGTGACGGTAAGCTGCTTGGACTGGTTGACATAGATTACGCCGCCGCGGAAGGCCGTGTTGTCTGTAAACGAGCAGTCGCTGATATTGATATCGCCGCAGAAATTGAGGTTGAACACGCCGCCGTTCTCATCTTTCATGCGCGAGGTGTTGCAGCCGTCAAACTTGCAGTTCTCGACGGTCAGATTGCCGCCTTTCATATTGAGGACGCCGCCTTCGCCGTCGGCATGGCAGTCGACGAAGTTAAGGTTGCGCAGGGTGATGTTGACATATTCGGTTTCGGCGAGACGGTTTTTGCCGAGGCCGTCGAGCGTGGCGTCAGAGCCTTCGCCTTCGAGAGTCAGCGAGGTGTAGCCCTCGAGGTTGAGCTCGTCGGTAAACTCCACGGCGCCTTTGACCACGACCTTGGCGCCGTCCCATTTGACGGCTGCTACGGCTTTGGCGAGAGAGACGAACGGAGCGGCTGCCGAGCCGACGTTGGTGTCAGAGCCGTTCACGGCGTCGACATAGGCCACGTCGAGGTCGCCGGGCTCACGGACGGCGCCGGCGGCCGGCTTGTTGTTCTCGTCAAGGATTTCAAGGACATCGGCGTTCTTGCCCAAGGTGTAGTAGAACGCCACGCCGAAGTTATACAGCGGGTAAGGCTTGCCGTAGATCACGTTGCCGTTCTCGTCCTTGGGCTCATAGTCGGGGCGCAGACGCGTCTCGGAGGTCTCGCGGTGATAGACATAGCTGCCGTCGGGATTTTTGGCGTCGAGGTCGACATAGGTGAACGCGCTCTGATAGGGGTCGCTGTCGCGGAGGTTGCCGTGGCCCTGCAGGTGGTCGAGGCCGGCGGGCTGGTTCTCGATGCGTGCCCACGGGTCGGCGTATGTCACGATGATTTTACCCGTCAGCGGCTCGTCAAACTTGATGACCACGTCGTCGCCTTCGATTTCGATGCTTTTGAATTTCTGTGCGGCCGACTCGCCGTAAGTATTCTTATAGACGTTAAAACCGTAGTTCTTGATTTTGGGGATGATGTTTGTGTCAAATTTCAGCGGACCCACGGGCACGTGGTATCTGATGCGAATAGTGCGGCCGCCGTCCTCGCGCATAATCTTCTTGGGCTGCAGGGGCGTGGCGTCCTCGCCGAGTATCTGACTCTTGTAGTAAGCCTTGGCCAACATCTCGCCAAACCAGCGGTAGCCGTTGGCGTCAAGGTGGCCGCCGCGGTCGGTGCTTGGATAAGGCGAGCCGGCCATGATGATATCCTCATTCTCGTTGGCGGCCTGCAACTGAGCCATGCCGATGGCAATCTTGTCGCGCACATACTGGCCGCCGGTCTGATAAGTGATCAGCACGGGCTTTTTGGCCTGGCCATAAGCGCTGACTATGTCGGCCTGCATATTGTTTTTGAGCTTGACGAGAAGCTCCTTGTAGGTCTTTGTGTCGATGCAGTTGTCCTCGCCGGCATTGAGGCCGCAGTGGTCGCCCTTGACCGTGTAGTTGAACTCTCCCTGCATCCAGAAAATCGCCGGGCAGGAAATCTTGTCGTAGCCGGCTTTGCGTGACTCCTCGACGGCTTTGCCGAGCGAGGTGAGAAAGTCGGCGTAATTGTGGCGCTGGGTGCACTCTTTGGAGAGCTCCTCGATGGCCGAGCCGCTGACGCCCACCGAGGTGGCGAGTATAGGTTTGCCCTTAAGGAAGGTGCTCTGCATGTGGTTGACCGCGCCGTGAAGGGGGCACTCGGCGATGGCCGCGCCATTGCGGGTGTGGTTATTTGTAAAGCCCTTGAACGCACTGGTGATGGCCGCCTTGAGCGGACGGAAGTCCCAACCGTCGTCGCCGCCGTAGCCGTGGCGGTTGGCTGTGCCGCCGTTAATCCAGATTTCGACGCCCATCATATAGTTGCCCGGGACGTTCTCGGTCGACAGGGGAGGCCACGACTGGTCACCGGTCGAAAGGCTCTGTCCGTCGATGATGAATTGTTGGATTTCATCCGCGCTCGCGGTGACCGAAGCAGCGATGAGCGCCGCACCCGTCAGAAATCCCGAAAAAAATTTTTTCATAAAAGTAGTCTCTTAGGAATTATTTTAAGGTGATGAATAAAAATTAGTTCTCAAATATGAAACAAGACTCAAATATATGACAAAATACCGAGACATATAGATAAAACAGTAGAAAAATATTTGCGCCCTCCGCTTGCAAATCTTAAAAACTGTTATTAACTTTACCGCGCATATCGGCCGCGGAG
>CBCSTG010000053.1:0-4866 GCA_965143025.1 uncultured Bacteroidales bacterium | reverse complement strand
CCACACTCAACGGGCAAACGTCCGACACGAAAAACGTCTCCGTCGTCGATAGCTACGCGGTGGCGCTGACGTTCTTTTCCGCGACGATTACCGTCAACGTAGACTCCGGCGCATCCGTCACGCTGAAAAAGGGCGGGACGACAATCGCCACAAAGACGAGCAACGGGACAGCGGTTTTCACCGTCACGGAGACGGGGGCGTACACGGTCACGGCGACAAAGAACGGGCAGACGACGAGCGGCTCCGTCAATGTCGTTTCCGGCACGACATCCTACTCGCTGACGCTCTCTTTCGTGAGCTCTACGCTCAACAATAACGAGTGGAGCGTTATCAAGTCCGTTTCCGACGCGGGACAGGGCGCGAACTATTGGAGCATCGGCGACCGAAAGGCGGTCACGCTTAACGGCACGGTCGGAAAGCTCTCACTCTCGAATGTCACGACCTACGCTTTCATTATCGGCTTTAACCATAACGCAAGCGTCGAGGGCGCAAACCGCATCCATTTTCAGCTTGCAAAGACCGCGCTCTCCGGCGGTACGGACGTGTGTTTCTGCGATAATCAATATGGCCCGGATAGCGGATGGTCGTCCCCGGGCGCGGGCTATTTCGTTATGAACGCGAGCAACACGAACTCCGGCGGGTGGAAAAGCTCGCAAATGCGTACCGCGATTTGCGGGACGAGCCTCTCGAGCTATTCCGGGACGATTATTGCAGTCATTCCGGCGGCGCTCCGTGCCGTCCTCAAGTCCGTTACCAAGTACACGGACAACACCGGCGGCGGAAGTACGGCGGCGAGCGACGTCACGGCGACGACGGATTACTTTTTCCTCCTCTCGGAGTACGAGTTTTTCGGGAGCATTTCGAGAGCGAACTCGAACGAGAAGAACAAACAAGCGCAGTACGCCTATTATTCCGCAGGGAATAGCAAAATCAAGTACAAGCACAACGGCACGAGTACCGCCGCTTGTTGGTGGCTCCGTTCTCCGCGTGCGTGCTACTCCAGCTTTTTCGTGTTTGTGGGCGCCGGCGGGACAGTCCTCGGCGACGGCGCGTACTATTCCCTCGGCTTCGCGCCCGGCTTTTGCGTATAATTCGGAAATCGAGACTTGCGCCCTCAATGGGCGCATAGTCGGCGAGGAGGAAAGAAAATGTCCGTACCAAAATCAAGACGCGGCGAAAGCCCGGCGGAGTATATCAACCTCGCCCGCGAGATTTATGTATTCACATACAACCGCGTCCGCATCCTGCCGAAAAGCTACACCTTTTATTTTTCCTTGCCGCTCTACAACGCGGCGCGAGAGGCTTATCGCATGATAAAGACGGCAAACCTCATTTACGTTGACGAGAAATCTCCCGAGGAGATACGCCGCCGGAATATCCAGCGGCGGAAAGAGTATTACGAGACGGCACAGGGTTATTATAACTCGATGCTCGACGTACTCGACCTCGCGTATCTGACCGTCAACCATGAGAAGATACCGCCGAACGTCCTCGAAGAGTGGGTAAAGCTCATTACGGACGAGCTCTCGCAAATCTCTAAAATCAAACGGAGCGATAAGGCGCGAGCTTAATCCTCCGCGTGATTAGGTTATATTCCGCATCGCCGCTAATTGGTGGCTCCGTTCTCCGAATGCGAGCAACTCCAACAATTTCGTGAATGTGAACACCGACGGGACAGTCAACAACAACAACGCGAACTATTCCCTCGGCTTCGCGCCCGGATTTTATATCGACACGGGGCAGACCGAATAACTCCTCACGGAGCGAAAGCAGTCCCCATATAAAAGGGGAATATAACCTCTCTGACGGCCTCGCGCCGTCGGACAAACATATACCGCGATACGGTTAGCCGGACGCTCCTTGCATGGGTGCGGAGTGCGTGTTTTCCGTGCTTTCATGGCTCGCCGTTACGCATTTTAGACAACACGCCGAGAAAGAAATGTACGAGGTATTTTTATTTTATGAACAGCGCAGAACGACGCGAGGAAAGGTATCAGCGTCTCAATGCCTCACTAATGAAAAAGAAAGCCGCCGCGCTCCGGGAGTACGGAGATTTCGAGACGGTTTTCTCATTCGAGCGGCTCTATGAGAGCTACCGCGCCTCCGTCCGTGGCGTTGGGTGGAAAGCGAGCACACAGCGATACAAAGCCGCCTCGCTTGCCAACGTCACAAAGACACACGAGGAATTGATAGCCGGGAGATACCGCTCCAAGGGCTTTTACGCGTTCGATATTGTGGAGCGGGGAAAGCCGAGGCATATTCGGAGCGTCCATATCTCCGAGCGCGTCGTACAACGGTGCTTATGCGATTACTGCCTCGTGCCGATGCTCTCCCGGTCATTCATTTACGACAACGGAGCGAGCTTGCGCGGCAAAGGGTACGATTTCGCCGTATCCCGGGTGACGCACTTTCTCGCGGAGCATTACAGAAAACACGGACGGGAGGGCTACGTCCTCGTATTCGATTTTTCAAAGTATTTCGATACGGCACAGCATGAGCCCGTTTTTCGAGAGTTCGAGCGGAGCGGCATCGACGACCGCCTCGTCGCGCTCTCGAAATATTTTATTCAGAACTTCGGAGACGTGGGGCTCGGCCTCGGGAGCCAAGTCTCACAGATTGCCGCGCTTGCCCTGCCGAACAGGATAGACCACTATATCAAGGACGTGCTCGGCATGAAGTATTACGCTCGCTATATGGACGACGGGTGTATCATCAGCGAGTCAAAGGAAAAGCTCGAGATTTGCCTCCGGGAGCTCCGGCGGCTATGCGCCGAGCACGGTATCCGCCTCAATCCGAAAAAGACGCAGATTATCAAGCTCACGCGCGGCTTTACATTCGTCAAGGTGCGCTTTCGATATGGCGCAAACGGGAAAGTCGTCCGCCGGGCAACGTACAAGGGTATCCGGCACATGAGGAAAAAGCTACGCATTTTCCGGCGTTGGGTGGACTCCGGCAGAATGACGGCGGCGGACGTGGAAACGTCCCTCGTATCATGGCGGGGACACATGAAAAGATTTCGCTCGTACCACATGGAGCAGAGCGTCGAGCGGCTCTATCGTGAATTATTTAAGGGAGGGTAAGCTATGGAATATGTCGTTTATCGGCGCTTTAAGGCCGAGGGCATCGACGGAGCCTTTAACCTCCGATACGGGACGACCGTAACGGAGCGGGACGGCTTTCTATTTGCCGCTGACGGGCGGAAGATTTGCGCCGCAACGTCTGAAAACGGATGGGAGCATTTCAGACCAAACACGCCGGAGGGCGCGTATCGTCAAAAGATGCTCGACGGCCTCTATCACTATTACGGCAAGCACGAGGGCGCGTCGGACTTCGACCCGGAGAAATGGGCGGGGGCGGAAAATCTGTATTGGAAAAACCTCCTCCGCACGATGAACACGCAGGAACTCGAGGAGTTTTATAAAAAGCGGCTCGGAGAGCTGCCGAAAATGGAGGGATAACGTATGTATGCTATCAAAAGCGGCGGAAAGGTCGTCGGCTACTCCGATACCGTTGTCTATGTCCGCCTACACGAAAACGGGTGCTATGTCCCGTGCGACGAGGCGGAGGCCGGGGGCTTTTGCATCAAGACGGCAATCGACCGCAAGGACGAGGAGACGGGCGAGACGACGACATATCTCGAGGACTTCGTTTACGCTTTCGCGCCCGGCGGACTCCTCGGAATTGAGCCGGTCGGCTCCGTGGAGAATGTGAGCGGTACGCTCATGCTCGCCGAGAACGATAAAGTTCTCGATATTCTGTTAGGGGGTGCGGCGGAATGATTACCGTTGAAAAGGCGAAAAAGCTCCGGGCAATCATCGAGCGGGCAGTCGCCGCGCTCGAGCTCGACAACGAGGCCGCGCTTGAGTGCGTCGAGCTTTTCCCGGCATGGGAGAACGGCAAGGCGTACACCGTCGAGACAAGAGTACAATACGGCGGAAAGCTCTATCGTTGCGTACAAGCGCACACGTCGCAAAGCGACTGGACTCCGCCGGTCGCCGCCTCTCTTTGGAGCGGCGTAACGGTAGACCCGGCAACCGGCTATGACGAATGGAAACAGCCGACCGGCGCTCACGACGCATACAAAAAGGGCGACCGCGTTCTCTTTAACGGCTCCGTGTATGAGAGCCTTATCGACGGAAACGCATACTCCCCGACGGCGTACCCGGCGGGGTGGAAGCTCATCGAATGAGCGCGGCGGTCTACACGGTCGAGCTCGACGGCAAAATCATAGCGCGGCGGGAGTCTCTCTTGTGGGTGAGGCTTGACGCTCCCGGCCTCTATGTCGTATGCACGGAGGCAGAGGGCGAGGGCGTTATCGTTGACGGGGAGATTTACCACGTTCGGGGGTGTCCCGTATTGCCGGGAAAGCAGACCGTTAAACTCGATTATTACGAATTATAACGGAGGTTAAAAATGGACTATGTAGGAGCGATTATCGGAGTCCTCGGGACTATCCTCGGCGGCGTGTTAAGCTATGCCGCTTTTCATAGGAACTCGAAAAAGGACAGCGAGGAGGAGGGCAAGTCCTCCGGCACGATGCTAACCGAAATCGGGTACATTAAAGGCGGCATCGACCGTATCGAGCGCAAGCAGGACGCACAGGACGCGCGCTATATCGGCATGGCGGAGCGTATGTCGGCGGTGGAGAGCTCGGCAAAGTCGGCGCATCATCGTATCGACAGGCTCGAGGGGCGCGAGGTGCGGGAGGACGGATAATGTCCGCCCGCAAAGGCGCGGCGCGGCGGCGGAAGTTCAAAAAATGGGCGCTCGAGGTATGGAGCTTTGCAAAGGGGTATCTCTCCTTTTCAAAGCTCCTCGTTTATGCCGTCCTCTATATCGACTACAAATCGACAATGACGACGCTCG
>CBCSTG010000052.1:0-5185 GCA_965143025.1 uncultured Bacteroidales bacterium | reverse complement strand
TATAACACCTACGCTATCGGCGGGTGCGACCTCTCCGCGACGACCGACCTAACGTGCGCGACGCTGATTATCCGGCGCTCGTCCGACGATGAAATCGTGTACGTTTTTCAGCACTATTTCCTCCCTCAAAAGAAAATCGACCAGCTCGACGAGCACAACACGCAAGAAGCGCCCTATAAGATTTGGGCGGAGCGGGGGCTCGTAACGATATGCGAGGGTACTCGCGTCGATTATTCGGCGGTGACGGCGTGGTACTGCCAAATGCGGGACGAGCTCAAGATAGACGCTTTCAAAATCGGCTACGACCGCGCTCTCGCCGGTTATTGGGTGGACGAAATGAAAGCGAACGGCTTTGAAATGTGCGCCGTTGCACAGGGGCCTTTTACATGGTCGCAACCTATGAGGGAGCTCGGCGCGGCGCTCGCCGATAAGAAAGTCAATTACAACAAAAATCCCGTTTTGCTTTGGTGCTTGACGAACACAGGCGTTAAAAAAAGCGGCGTGAACAACATTCAGCCCGTCAAGATTTCCGAAAAGCGCCGTATCGACGGCATGGTATCCCTCCTCAATGCGTGGGTTATCTATGTGCGGGATTACGAGGACTATATGTATTTAGTGGGGTGAAAAAATGGCAAAGAGAGGGCTCTTTCAATCTATTTTCGGGGGCAAGAGCGAGAAAAATAAAGATTTCCACGCATACAAGCTCTTGAGCTCGTGGGAGTCTACTTTCGTACCGTATTCCGGGAATATGTGGGATATTAACACGGTACGCTCCGCCGTGGACGCTTTCGCCCGCCGAGCCTCGACCGCACAGCCGCGCCACGTCCGGCAGTCGGCAGAGACGACGGTCGCGGTAAACGACTATATCGACCGCATTTTGCAGTTCCGGCCTAATCCGTACATGACGGCGGCGGACTTCTATTACAAGCTCGCCGCGCAGTACAAGGTATATAACAACGCGATAGCGTACCCGGTTTTTGATGAAACAGGCCGTTTGACGGCGGTCTACCCTATCAACGCACAGTATTTCGAACTCCTCGAGTACATGGGTACGCTCTATTGCCGGTTTACCTTTGCGACGGGTGCAACGTACATTTGCGAATATTCCCGAATTATCCACGTCCGGCGGCATTTCCTCGAGCACGATATTTTCGGCGACGGAAACAAGCCGCTCGATACCGCACTCAAGACAGCGAATACGCTCAATCAGAGCATGAGCAAGTTTGCCGAGCTCGTCGCGGTTATCCGGGGTATTTTGAAAGTCTCGAACGCCGTCAAGACGGAGGACTTAAACCGCCGCAGAGACGACTTTATCCGGGACAACCTCCGTATGGAGAACAACGGAGCGGGCGTTATCGTCACGGACGCGAAATACGACTATACGCCTATCACAGACAAGACGACTCCTATCCCGGCGACACAACTCGCATACGTCAAAGAGGAGATTTACGACTATCTCGGCGTGTCGAAAGAAATCGTAGAGAATACCGCGACTCCGCAACAGGAACAGGCTTTTTATAGCGGCGAAATCGCCCCGTTTTTCCGCCGTCTCTCGCAAGCGTTCTCGAATGTGCTCTTTACCGAGCGGGAGTTCGGGTACGGAAACCGTATCGTCTTTTCCGCGAACTCCGTCCAGTTTGCGACGCTCCCGGAAAAGGTCACGGCGGCAAAGTTCTTGACGGAAATCGGCGCGGCGACGCTCGACCAAATCTTGACTATGTTCGATATGCCGACCATCGGCGGCGAGGAGGGCGCGCGCCGCGTCCAAACGCTGAACATGGTAAACGCAAAGCTCGCAGACAAATACCAGACCGGCGGAAATACGCCGCCGGACGACACTACGCCGCCCGGGGAGCCAACCGGCGGGAAAGAGGAGGGTTAGGCTATGGCTATCAAACAGGGACGCGAGTATCGCGCTTTGCAGGACTTTAGCCTCGTTCCGAGGGACGAGGGCTCGAAAGAGTATCGGGTACGCGGTACGGCTATCGTATTCAATTCGCCTACGGTGCTATGGGAGTGCGACGGCGTGGAATACAAGGAAATTATCGACCGTCACGCTTTCGACGAGTGCGATATGTCCGACGTGATTTTCAACTACAACCACGGCGGAAAGGTCGTCGCTCGCCTCCGAAACAAAACGCTCGCACTCAACATCGACGAGCGCGGCGTAAACATCGACGCAGACCTCGGCGGAACAACTGCCGGGCGCGAGCTTTACGAGGAAATTGACGGCGGGTACGTCGATAAAATGTCCTTTTCTTTCACGGTGCGCGAGGCATCCTACGACTCCGTTACCCATACCCGCACTATCACAAAGGTCAAAAAGCTATACGACGTGTCGGCGGTGGACATTCCCGCCTATAATGACACGTCTATTTCGGCTCGGAGCTTTTTCGAGGAGGAGCACTCGAGGGAGCTTGCGGCTTTGGAGCAAGCCCGGAGGCGGAAGAAACTCGTAGCTTTGACATACTAACCGACCACACAACAACTATCATTTTTTGGAGGTAAATTATGAACATCGAAAAGAGACGCGCAGAAATCGCCGCCCGCAAAGCTGAAATCCGTAAGCTCATTGAGGGCGACAGCGAGAACAAGCTCAACATGGACGACCTCGAGAAAGAGCTCCGCGAGCTCAACGAGGAGGACGAGAAGCTCGAAAAGAGACAGGCTATCGAGCGTATGCTCAACGGTGGCGCGGCTCCGGCCTCTCCCGCTGGCCTCTCTAATCCCGTCGCTCGTTCCGCAAATCAGCCCGCGCCGGAGAGCGCCGAAAAGCTCTATCGCTCCGCATGGCTCAAGACCTTGCAGGGTAAGCCGCTGACCGATGACGAAAAGCGCGCATACTCCACGGCGGCAAACTCCGGCCTCCCCATTATCCCGGAGACGACCGCAAATCAGATTATCAAGAAAATGTACGAGGTCGCGCCGATTTTGCAGAGATGCAAGATTTTCCACGTCCCCGGCAATTTCAAGTTCGCTATCGAGGGTACGAACGACGAGGCCGCGCTCCACACCGAAAACGCCGCCATTACCGCCGCGAGCGACTCCCTCGGCTCCGTCTCTCTGACCGGCTACGAAATCGTGAAGCTCGTCAAAGCCTCCCGCGCTTGCTCCGAGATGGCGCTTTCTGCGTTCGAGAGCTATATCGTCGAGGTTATCGCCGAGGCCGTCGCCCGCCGCATTGAAAAGTACATTTTCACCGGCACGGGTACAAATCAGCCCGGCGGCGTTAAGACTGCCGGTAAGGGCGCGAGCGGCGCGTACGCCGACGGCACCGACCAGATTACCGTAGGTAAGACGGCCTCTCTCACCGAGGAGAACGTTATCGCGCTCTACGGCTTGCTCGGCGACGGTTACGAGCGTAACGCCGTTTGGTGCATGAACAAGGCGACGTTCTTCTCCGACTTCTTCCCGCTGATGAACAAGAGCAAGAACAACGTTATCGAGTTCGCAAACGGCAAGTATTACATCATGGGCGCGGAGGTCTACTTTACCGGCTCTCTCGCCGCACATGAGGCGTATCTCGGCGACTTCTCCTATATCATCGGCAACTATTCGCAGGATATTACCGTCGTCCGCTCCGAGCACTCCGGCCTTGCTACGAACAGCATCGACTATCTCGGCGCTTGCGTGTTCGACTCCAAGCCGGTCGCGGGCTTCGGTGCTTTCGTGCATCTCGCAAAGGCGGCGGCTTAATAGGAGGGCTCGAGTATGGCAGTCGGTGACGAATATCTCGCCTCCGTCCGCCATAGCGTGAGACTTTCCTCCACCGTCCACGACGGGGAATTGACCGACCTCATTAACGCCGCTCGAGCCGACCTTGTGCTCGGCGGCGTTCTTGAGGCAAAAGCGAACGACGAAACCGACCCGCTTATCAAAAAGGCGGTGACGACCTACGTCAAGGCGGAGTTTGGGCTCGACAACGAGGACGCGGACAGGCTCCGCGCCTCGTATAAAGAGCAGAGAAACGGCCTCTCGCTATCGGACTCCTATATCGCGGCGGAGGGGGGATAGCTCATGTACTGGCGCGACGTTGTGACGCTCAAAGCCGTTACGGAGGGGCGCGACGCGGACGGTTTTCCGAAAGAGACAATCACGGAGACGACCGTTTTCGCCGACGTGTCCTCTACCAAGCGGAGCGAGTTCTACGCCGCCCGACAAGCGGGTATCTCGCTCGCGCTGACGGTAAAGCTCCGCGCCGCTGACTATGACGGTCAAGAGCGGCTCTCCTATGAGGGCAAAGAGTACAAGGTCGAGCGCGCATACACGGAGGCGCGGGAATACTACGAGCTTAATTGCTCCGAGTTTAGGGAGGCGAGCGAATGAACGTAAACGCTCTTTTAGTGGGTACGCTCGATAGCCTCCTCCCTACCGCTGACGGCGTGTATAAGGGAGCGGCGACCGAGTATATCGTTTTCAACTATACCGAGCTCCCGGCGGACTTCGCAGACGACGACGCGGCACATTACCGCTATCTCGTGCAAGTCCACCTATACGCGCCGCTCGAGAAGAATACCCGCACATACCGGCGGGAAATCTCTCGGCGGCTCGTGGCGGCGGGCTTTACCCGCCCGACGGTGACTCCGGCCTCCGATAAAAACGGACAGCATTACGCATTTGAGTGCGAAATCGCGGGAGGCGTTGACGATGGCTAATCTATCCACGAGCGGGCTCGAGGAGCTCGTCGGCGGCTTCGACGCTATCGCAGAACTCCCGGACGAGGTAGTCCTCGAAATGCTCGTCGCGGAGGCGGAAGTTATCGCCCCGGCGCAGGAGGCCGAGGCGCGCGCTATGCTCTCGGGCAAGTACAGCACCGGCGAGACGGCGCAAAGCATTTCCTACGACAAAAAGCTCAAGAAAACAGCGGACGGACGAGCTATCTACGTTTACCCGAAAGGCACTCGGCGACACGGCAACAAGCGCCGCGCCGCCGAGGTCGCTTTTGTGGACGAGTTCGGTAAACAGGGACAGCCCGCCCGCCCATTCATCCAAACAGCAAACGAGAAAGCGGCAGACCTGGCAACCGACGCGGCGGCTCGGGTGTACGACGGCTTTCTCAAATCGAAAAACTTTTAGGAGGTTTTATTATGGCACAGTTTGGCGCAAAGCGACCTATCTTCGCCCCGACGAAAACCACGCCGGACAATGCGCTCCCGACCTACGACTACGAGAAAGTCGTAACCGT
>CBCSTG010000051.1:0-5321 GCA_965143025.1 uncultured Bacteroidales bacterium | reverse complement strand
GTTCTAAAAATTACAATCTGAGTTACAGGCAGGGCGTGTTGAAAGTTACCAAAGCACCACTGACAGTTATGGCCGTGAACGCTGAGCGTATCTATGGCGAAAACAATCCGACGTTCACAAGGTCGTATCTCGGCTTTAAACTCAACGACACTGAGAGTACAGCGTTCTCTACTCTACCTGTTCTAAATTGTACGGCAAATAAATATAGTACTGTCGGAGAATACCCAATTACAGTATCCGGCGGTAATCTTAGAAATTATGAAGTCGTAAAATACGAAAACGGAGTACTGAACATCACTAAAGCGCCTTTGGTCCTTACAGCAAATGACAAATCAAGATTATATTACACAGAAAATCCTTCATTCGATTATACATTGAAAGGATTACGAAATAACGACACAAAGAGCTGCCTGTCAACGCAACCATCATTCACATGCAATGCAGTTCAGGCAAGTGATTGCGGAACATATGCGATTACGCCTTCAAATGCAGTCGCGGAAAATTATAATATCGAATATAAAGAAGGGAATCTCTCAATCGAGCAGCGTAATTTGACCGCATCTGTCGGGAATTATACAAAAGTATATGGTAATGACAATCCTGATTTCGCAATCACCTATGACGGATTTGTCAATAGTGAGAATGAATCGTTTCTTACAAATGCTCCGATTATCACATGTAATGCGGAAAAGATGAGTGATGTAGGAGAATATCCCATAACACTCTCGGGCGGAGACGCTAAAAACTATGTTATTACAAAATACAATTCAGGCAAACTAACTATCGAAAAATCAGACCAAACCATAACTTGGAATCAGGATTTATCGAACATTGCACAATATTCTCAGGTCGCTTTAAACGCGACAAGTAGCGCAGGGCTCCCTGTCACATACGAGATGTCACCAAACAATGTCGCATCACTTTATGACAATGCCGGAACGTGGTATCTTGACTGCTATGGTACAGGAGCTGTTAATATCCGTGCTGTACAAAACGGAGACAAAAATCATAATGCAGCTCAGATGATATCTAAGACACTTGTTGTCAAAGGTAATGGCTCAGACCCGTCAAATCCGCAGATATATCTGCACGTTGAGACAGCCGGCACATTACCGAATCTTATAGCTGACAACCGAAAACATCAGATTAAGAACTTACGTCTTACCGGGTATCTTAACGGAACTGATATAAACTATTTGCGTGAAATGACGGGGTGTGACAGCTATGGCAAAACCACTCCCGGCGTTCTTGAAACACTTGATATTTCAGGTTGTACGATAGTTTCGGGTGGCAGAAATTATTATAGTTCATATAAAACAGCCAACTATAAAGTCACCGATTATATGTTCTATAATTGCAAAGTTCTCGTAAATCTTATGTTGCCTGAGAATACGGTGTCGATAGGAAATTATGCATTTGCAGATTGCGACAGACTCTCCGTTATCTCAATTCCTGATAAGGTCAGCTCTTTTGGCAACCAGTTATTCCGCAATGATATCAGCTTGCTCAGAATACCGATGCCAAATAGTCTTACTTCAATAGGTGATTATGCATTTATGGGGTGTAACGGCCTGTCGGAAATCACTATCCCGGCCAAGGTTTCATATCTTGGCGATGGAATCGTCAAAAATTGCCAGAATATCGCGCGTATCAATGTTGTAGTCGGAAACAACAACTTTGCAAGTGAGGATGGCGTGCTTTACACCTCGTCTTATGATAAACTGTTGATTTTCCCGGTTAATTATAATTCAACGACATATACCGTGCGGGAAGGAACGACACGTATCGCTCCATATGCTTTTGTCGATGCAAAGAAGCTGAATGATGTTGTCCTGCCTGAATCCTTACTGACTGTAGGTCAAGATGCCTTTATCGGATGTGTCAATCTTTCGACACTGAGAGTGAAAGCACTGACACCGCCGGTATGTGACAATGAATGTTTCGAAGCTGTATCGAAGACTCGATGTGAGTTGGTTGTGCCCAATGGATGTTACAGTTACTATTGGGTCGCTCCCGTATGGTCGGGCTTCAATAAAATCAGAGAGTCTGATTTTAGTAGCATTGATAACATTTCATCCGATAAGGTCGAAGTCTCGGTCGAAAATCGCGGAATTGTCATTAACGGATTGCCTGAGAATATTCAAGTCTACATATTCCAACTTGATGGCAAACTGATATATCGCGGTCAGTCAGGTGGAGAGACTCTCTATTTTAACCCTGCTGCATCAGGTACTTACCTTGTTGTAATTGCAAACAAGACTTACAAGGTAATGATACGATAAAAATATAAATCCCAAATCTTCAAGAGGGTGCATTACAATATAGATGCATCCTCTTTTTTCTTTTGCTTCATTTAATATATGGACTCGTCTCGCGCCGTTTTGTGCAGGCGCTTTTGTGGTGTTTATTCTCTACGAGAAATATTAGCCAAGGTTTAGGTCATCCCATATACGCTGCGCTTAATATGGGGTTGAGAGCGCCCTGCGGTCGCATACCAATCTCTCCGAGATAGGCACTGCGCTGGGCAAACGCGCTCGCCTTTTCCCGGGCGTCTTTATAATTTTAGTTAAATGAGGGGATTTTAGAGGGGGATTGTTTAACTTTGCAAGTCAGACGCACGGACGCGGGGGCGTATGTGGCGAAAGTCACATCTGCTGCGTGGCGGGCGTCTGCAATCCTGTCGAAAAAACATCCTCAAGGAATGAAAAAATACAATCTGATCAACAATTCGCTCGGTTGGCTCTGCTTTGTCATCGCGGCAGTGACTTATCTGCTGACGATCGAGCCTACGGCAAGTTTCTGGGACTGCCCCGAGTTTATTCTTCAAGGTGCGAAATTAGAAGTCGGTCACCCGCCGGGCAACCCGATTTTCATGCTCGCCGCGCGTTTCTTCGTGACGCTCTTCGGCGGCAATATCCAGTCGGCCGCCGTAGCGGTCAACTGCATGTCGGCCCTGCTGAGCGCGGCCACGATACTGCTGCTGTTCTGGACTATAACCCATCTGACACGCCGTCTGATTGTCAAAGACTCGGCCGAGTCGATCTCGCCGGTTAAAATCGCCGTCATCATGGGCGCAGGCCTCTGCGGCGCATTGGCTTACACATGGAGCGACACGTTCTGGTTCTCGGCCGTCGAGGGCGAGGTCTACGCATTCTCGTCGTTCTGTACCGCGTTGGTTTTCTGGCTGATACTCAAGTGGGAGAATCACGCCGACGAGCCTCACAGCGACCGCTACTTGGTGCTCATCGCCTACATCATCGGCGTGTCAATAGCCGTGCACCTGCTCAATCTGCTCTGCATCCCGGCCATCGGCCTCGTCTACTACTATCGCAAGTTTAAGAATATCAACGCCGTAGGCTCACTCATAGCCTTAGGCATATCATGCGTCATCGTCGCACTGATTCTCTACGGTCTCGTGCCGGGATTCATCAACGTGGCGCAGTGGTTTGAGCTGTTCTTTGTCAACACAGCCGGATGCGGCTACAATGTCGGCGTGACTGTCTATGCCGCCGTCGCCGTCTTTGTGTTCGTGATGACGGTGCGTGCGCTATACCGCCAACGCAGCAGCCTCTCTATCAAGTGGCTCTTCTTCTTCACCATCGTGCTCTCGGGCATGCCGTTCATCGGCAACTCGTGGGTCATCCCGACGCTCTTTATCATCGGCCTGTTGGTCTATCTCTTTATGTTCTGCCCCAAGGTGCCGGTGCGCGTGTTCAACGTCATCGCGCTGAGCATCTTGGTGATATTCATCGGCTACTCGTCTTACGCCCTGCTGCTTATCCGCGCGAGCGCCAATCCGCCGATGAATCAGAACGCCCCTGACAACGTCTTCGCGCTCGCCTCATATCTCAACCGCGAGCAGTACGGCGACCGCCCGCTGTTCTACGGCCCCGTCTTCTCCGAGGAGCTTGCCTACGAGGAGTATAACGACACATATTTCGTGCCGGTCGACGAGCAGGGCTATCCTCGCACACGCGTCATCGACGGCTATCTGCGCGACGGCGAGGGCCGTGCCTACAACACCCCCAAACGCAGTTATACAAAAGTCGTGAAGACCAATCCCGCACAGCCCGACCAATATGTCGACGCCGTCGAGCGCCCCGACTACAAGCCGATGCCCGACGTGGAGATGCTCTTCACCCGTATCTACAGCACCGACAACCGCTCGGGCCACGTCGACGGCTACAAGAGCTGGGCCGAATATGAGACACCCGACATCTACGACATCCCGGCCGAAGTGCGCGCCCGCTGGGCCGCTCAGGGCTACGCGATGATGTCAGAGGTGTCGCCCTATCTCGTCCACCAGCGCCCCGTCACCACCGCCGCAACGGCAGACGGCACTCCCGTCAACCGCACATCGGCATGGAAACCCGGCTTTGACGTCAACCTGCGTTACTTCATCAACTATCAGCTCAATCACATGTACTGGCGATATTTCATGTGGAATTTCGCCGGACGTCAGAATGACCTGCAGGGCAACGGCGAGCCGCATCTCGGCAACTGGATTTCGGGCATCCCCGTAATCGACAACGCCCGCCTCGGCGACCAGTCGAAGCTGCCCGACGAATACGGCAAGGGCAACAAAGGCCACAACGTCTACTTCATGTTGCCTCTGCTCCTCGGCATCATCGGTCTGCTCTGGCAGGCTCTCTACACTCACAACTCCGACCCGCGCCGCGGCATCGAGCAGTTCTGGGTTGTATTCTTCCTCTTCTTCATGACCGGCATAGCCATCGTGCTCTACCTCAACCAGACGCCGGGTCAGCCGCGTGAGCGTGACTACGCCTTCGCCGGCTCATTCTACGCCTTCGCCATCTGGATCGGCCTCGGCGTACCCGCCGTCGCATCTTCGATACGTGACTTCATGGCCCGTCTCAAAGACAAGAAAGCCTCAAAAGCCGCTGACGAAGCCGCCAAAGCCGAGCGCCGCGACAGCATGACATGGGCCGCAGCCGTGCCCGCCATCATAGTCGGCCTCATCGTGCCGCTGCAGATGGTCTCTCAGACTTGGGACGACCACGACCGCTCAAACCGCTACACCACACGCGATTTCGGCATGAATTATCTCGCCTCCGTAGGCCCGAACGCCATCATCTTTACGAACGGCGACAACGACACCTTCCCGCTGTGGTACGCACAGGAGGTCGAAGGCTTCCGCACAGATGTGCGCGTCGTCAACCTCTCGTATCTGACCACCGACTGGTATGCCCACAACCTCGGCTACCCGTTCTACGACGCCGAGCCGGTCAACCTCTACGCCAAGCCCAAAGACTACGCCTACGAGCGCATGGCCTACAGTTTCGTCGTGCCGATGAACGACT
>CBCSTG010000050.1:0-5702 GCA_965143025.1 uncultured Bacteroidales bacterium | reverse complement strand
CTCCGCGGCCGATATGCGCGGTAAAGTTAATAACAGTTTTTAAGATTTGCAAGCGTAGGATAAAAAAAGATTAATAATCTTACGTCATGACTGGTCCGACCCGTCGGACGACATATGTGGAGGGCATTGTAACTACCTTTAAAGCACCGTAATGTGCATTTTTTATAACAACTCGCGCAGTTTTATCATCCAACTCACCACAAGCTACGGAGCATGTGCAACATGGAAAAACATCAGCAATGACGCTTTACTACGCATAATATATTTTAAGAATTATGACTATACTTCATTCTATGCACTATCTGACTAAAGCATGGCATTCATAAACATATTCGTTCCCGTCATTATTGAATATTAATTTGCTGAGCACAACATCTCTTCCATTCGGAATATAAACAGTTTTAATATTTCGACATATAATATCCCATTTTTGTTTGAACGATGACGCCTCGGCTACCGGAACGGGGAGTTGAATATCACCAAATGAATTACTATGAATTAAAAATACTTCATTGTCGGCATCATAACGCTTTAATTCACATCCGGCTTTAAGAAATGAATTTGTTGCCCGGGCAATTTTGAAATGATAATACGTTTGTATAAGATTATTTTTATATGCCTCGTATTCATTCTCCAAGCTGTCTCTTTCATTTTTTAAAAGATCAAGTTCATTCTCATATTGGCAGGTCAATTTTGCCGTTATTTCAGAATCGTATTTTTGACGGCTTACGTCATTAACACGCTCTTGCCATGCTGAAGTCGGTTCAAATTCTCCTCTCTTTTGCCAGTTCTCAACATTAGCACGGATAGCATTTTTAACCTCCTCAACATTAGAGTACGTTGGGTTCACGACTCTATGTGTATTATAATATTGTCCCCATGTTTGCGCGCGTTTAGTTAAGTCTGTGAATGTAAGCTCAGGAATAGGGATATCCTTTAGCACAAAATGACGGCCTATTTTTAAAATAAACCCATCTTCGCACATTAAATCATTGTTAGGGAAAGAAAGATTAAATGAAGACTGTTCTTGAGGACCCAATGTAATCGTTTTCGAATTTGGCTCAAATCCATAAGAATTAATTGTACCCTCAATTCCGTCAGCATATTTGTCAGTATATAAGTACACACCTTGATTTAAACCTATAACACGGGGATCTTTCGTTCTATTTTTCACCGTTACAGAAATATATGCACTATCCGGCCTAAATTCGATATACGAAACAAACCATGTGAATGGATCGATTGTATTGGAATATTGAATATAAATACGTTGGCCGTTTGAGACAAGCGCTGTTAATATTAAGATGAAAATCGTTAGATATCTCATATCGCTATATTTTTTCAAAGATTATATAATTATCAGTTAAACTTCCAATATTGCCATTTGTCTGCCACATCCGAAGCAACATTTATCGTTGGAGTTTGGGATTTCCCATTGATAACCAACGACTTCTTTACTACATTATCTTTTAGATAGTCAAAAAGTTGTCCAAGAGTAACATCACCTTTGCAATCCTTAAGTTTCTTAAGGAAAAAGTATGTGAACAGTCCGTGTTTTTCATTGTCGTATGAATAAGCTGTTTCATCTCCTTGTGTAGATGAAATCACAACAGTATTGCCGGATACAACGTCAGATTTTGGTTTAATTTTTACTCCTCTTGCGGCATATAACATACCATCCCCTCTCTTAGAGCCGCTGAAGCATGCATCTATCAGAATAATTGTTTTCTGCGTCGGAATCTCACCAAAAATGTTGTAAAAATCCATCATGCTGAAACACGTCGTAAGGTCTGCCGTAAATCCGTCAACAGGCATCATATAGGCATTGTTTGTTTTTTCATCAGGGACACCGTGCCCTGCATAATACACTATAAAGGAAGCATTACCTTTATACGCCTCAGCAATCTGTTTCATCAAATTAATTTCACGCCTGATATTGTTTAAAGTAGCATCTTTAACAAGATGAATGTTTGATTCGGGTATACCCAAAACTTTTCGACAATATTGAGCCACTATCTCTCCGTCATTCAAGGCATTGGGAACTTTGTCAACATCCTGATAATTTTCGTTTGCGATAATAAGACTGAATATATTATCGGAATTCTTATTTATCTCAGGGATATCAATATCAACATCCGACAAATACGTTTTTGTTTCAGTTTCCGATTTGGTTATATTGTTCTCCTTAACTTCTTGAATGACATAACTCCGATTAATGATTATGCTTGGCGGCTGATTGTCGTTTGCGGATTCAGCAATATCGATTTTATCTTTCGTATCAATTGTTGAAGCTTTGTTAACCGCTTGTGCATATATTTCTATTAAATCAGGAAACTCAGTAACCCCCGTTCGTTGTAGATAGCGCCCTCGCCATTCCTTTGCACGAACTTCATTTCTTGTGACTCCGATTCCTTCCCGATAACATCTTGCGAGTTCTTTCATCGCCGGCGCAAAGCCACGTTCGGCAGCTCTACGATAAAGTGAAAACGCCTTTTCGGCATCTTTTGGCATTTCAATGCCATATTCATTGCACTGTCCTAAATAAAATTGAGCAAGCACATCATTAGTAGCCGACGCCCTT
Source organism: uncultured Bacteroidales bacterium (assembly GCA_965143025.1). Lineage (GTDB taxonomy): Bacteria > Bacteroidota > Bacteroidia > Bacteroidales > Muribaculaceae > CAG-873. The sequence goes on along the minus strand of CBCSTG010000050.1, from coordinate 3,121 downwards.
TTGATTTGCTGAATTGAATTAGATATGTCGCCGGACAATAATGTCTGTAGCGCTTTCTCTACATTACCTGATATACGATAGGCATATGCCGTGGAAAAAAGCGAAACGAAAACAATAAAAAAGAGAGACCGCATCCGGATTTTTAATTAACGGATGGGCTATATCAATAAATATAGCCCATCCGAAGTTATTAGTTTTTAATTATTATTGTATGCCGCAGCGTTATTGAATTGAGAAAGGTCTTTACTGTTAAAATAGATAAGTTTTCCCCAATAAGCATCTTTTCCCGAAAAAACGATTTCCTTTTTATACATGGTTTCATCCATATTCGTCAAGAGAAGTCCGACGGCCATTCCGCCGGTAGCAATTGTTGCTAATGTCCCGAAGATTGCTTTACCTGCAGACATACCTTTCTTCTTAGAAACCCAAGTCGGACTTAATTCAAAACTACCTTTTTTAAAATCGCCAACCCAGTCACAGACTACTACAGGTGACTTATCTTTTTCAAACTCAAATGGAGAATCAGCTTTAATATAAACTTTTGCAGCCTCCGTTTTTTTAATTCCAAAACCTTGCTTTTCTTTTTTCGAAAGTTCTACAGGCATATCTACGTAATATGGAGCAAAATATACATCACTTACCCAAGTTGAAATTGCAACAGGAGTCCATTCTTCTGAACGTTTATTAAATGCATATGCTAATGAAGCTCCAACATTATTGACACTTTCATCTTCTGTCAGATGTCGAGAAGCTGTTCCGAGACAATTTTTACCCTTAGGGTCTTCTGCCAGCGATTCATTTACAAGTTCATTTATCAATGAAAGGAAACGTTCTTGATATTCAGAAAAATCACCTGAAGGCGACTCTGTAGTAGAATACTTCCCATAAAGATTTCCGGCTAAGTTACATATAAACGTCTCATTCTGTTTTGAGCTTACAGAGGGTGCTATTGAAATGAACTCATCGATTGAGGTCGAAACGTTTTTTTTAGATGCATTTTTATCATCCTGATGATTGCTATTAAACATCGGATATGATGACCCGTTATGAATCAAAAAACATTGTGACAGGTCTATAAATATGGTTTTATCTGTCTTATTGGTCGCCCAAAGACGCTCGCCATAAATTTCAAGTTTAATGTTATCATCTTCAAATACATTATTCGCAGGTGAATATGCCATTACAAGTGCTGTTCTGTAATTGGTCTTGACTTTGTCTCCGGCATATGAAACTATGCCACAAAAAATAAAGGCTAAAAATAATAAAGCTAATTTTTTCATGTTAAAGTTTTATTTTGATAGGTTTATTAATAATTTGAACTTCCGTTGAAGTCTTCTTAAGTTTAGCGCACCATTCGTCAAATGATTTACGGTCTATTTGTCTCGGCCTTTCAGAGCTAACTTTCTTAGATGTAGTTTTCACAAGTTCCGTTGGAGAAAAGATTATTACAATTTCATTGTAATCTATTCCTGAGGAATTTTCACACTCAAGGGTATATCGGTCCACAACATTTTTGTTAGATTCATCGGCATATGAATCTGAAAAGAATACATATTCCCGATTTCCCTCGATAAACTGTGATTTATCTTGTGATTTACTATACGGCAGCAAACAGTATGCAGAATCAGAATTATAATCTATCAGATACACAAGAAGTGAGCCATTGACCGGAGACTGAAATGAGAGATACATATCATCTCCGGATTTAAAGGTATCATCTTCATATTGTGACCCGACTCCATTGCGTAGCACTTTCGAAATCAGAGGAATTTGCATCGATTTTATTTCACGAATTTTTCCACTTAAACTGACAGAAACCATTAACATCCCCTTGTCATATAAAACATTGTATTCCGGCTCTCCGATTGTTTCAATCCATTCACCTTTTACGTCGCTTCCGCCGAGTGAAAAGAATTGTGTGTCCGAGCGGCCGTTGGTGTTTGTGACGACGGTCGAGGTGCTTTGCGAAACTATTGTGCCGAATTCATCGGCAATCGCCTGAATTTTAGCCCGCTCGAGTGCGGTGCGCTTTGCCTCCTCTATTGACATAGTTTCGGGCGCGTAATAAGTATATGTCGCAGAAACCGTCTTGGTCTTCTGCGCAAATGCAAATGTGCCTGTGAGCAGTGTCAACATCAGAAGGAAATATCTCATAATGCGAGCATTACCAACCTAAAAGGTTGTCAAGATGATTGTGGAGGGAATCGCCGCGCTGCTCAAGCTCCTGTTTGATGGCGCGTTTGGCGGCTGCTTTGGCCATAGCCTGACTGTAGGCGATGCGCACGAGCACCTCGCGATTGTTGCCGTTGACCACGCGGTAAGCCTCGACAACAGGCACGACACGGCCTATGCTCTGCGAAATGAGGTTTTTACTTGCCATAACGCTGCGTGTGATTGACGTGGCGTCGCTCTGCACCATCTGTTCATTGGCAACGGTGTTCTCGATAAGTGCGGTTACCTCGGTCTGTATCTGACCTGCGAGATTTTGCTTGGCGAGCTCTAATGCCTGCATTTTGGCTGCGTCATAGTTGCCGCCAATGCTCATGGCCTCAGCCATGATAAACGCAGGGAATCCGTCAGAGTCATATTGGCTCTGCATCAGATAGGATTTGTCAAGTTGTTTTTCGAGGGGTAGTGCGCCGGGAGCGGTCCTCCAGCCTTCTTTGGTCAGACGCTTGGCCTCTTTGCGGGCCGCCTTGCTCGCCTTCTCGTTCAGTTCTTTCTTGGAGGCTTTTGCAAGCTCCTGACGCTCTTTAATCTGCTCTTTGGTGAGCTGCGCAAAGCACATGTCGGTTGCTGAAACCAACAGCAGTGCAACGAGTCCAATGATAGTTTTTCTCATAGCCGGACTGTGATAATTGGTCTTTCGGCGTTGGAAGACTCACAGTCCAACAGATTATAAAAAAAGCGTGAGAGTCTGTATCTGCTACTCGTCCCACGTTGCGAGGCTCTGGCATGTGCCCATCTAAGTAGAACGAGCAACGCGGAGTCTCACGCCGTATGATATGTCTATACAGAGGCCACACCGAACGTGCCCTCAGACAAAGTTATCATACTCCGAAAGACGCCTATCGTCGCCTCATCCTTGACTTATATTTTGAAAATGCCAGATTTCGCAACG
>CBCSTG010000049.1:0-7871 GCA_965143025.1 uncultured Bacteroidales bacterium | reverse complement strand
GGGAGGCTAATATCAGCACGGACGGGAGGCGAGCGAGAACGGCTCGCCTCCCGCTTTGGTAATTGGAGGGTAAAGGCATGAAAACGGCAAAAGTGACGCTCGCGGACGCGACGTATTACCTCGCATTTGACGGCGAGGCTATGTTTACACTCCGGGACGATTTCGGCGGGACACAACTCGCACTCGAGGCAATAGAGCAGGATACCCGCGAGAGCTTCACGGCGACGTGTGCTATCGCGGCGGTACTGGCAGAGCGCGGCGAGCTCCTCCGTCGGCGGCTCGGATACGACCCGGGCGCTATCCCGGAAAAGGACGATTTTCTCCTCATGGTGAGGCCGTTTGAAATCGTGACGCTCAAGCGCGCAATTATGACGGCTATCGAGCTCGGCTATGGTCGAGAGGTAACGAGCCCGGCGGACGACGAAATCGACGAGGGGCTCGCGGAACTTAATCAAAAAAAAACAAGATAAGGCGGGCGGAATACTACCGTATCGCCGTTCTTTGCGGAGTCTCCCCGGCGGAGGCTCTTTTTATGGCTCCCGGAGAGGTTTTCGACCTTTGGGAGCTATACCTATCCGCACACGGTAAGAACAGAGGCGAGGAGGGCGTGTAATGGCAAACCGTGAGATAAAAACGAAAGTCGCTATCGACGGCGAAAAAGAATACAAGGAGTCTCTCAAAAACATAAACTCCGCCCTCGGAACGCTTAAATCGGAATTAAAGCTCGTAGAGAGTCAATACGCGGGACAGGCGAACAGCTACGCGGCTTTGAGCGCGAAAGGCGACGTACTCTCCCGTATGTACGACCAACAGAAAGAAAAGGTCAAGGCGGCGGCGGAACAGCTCGAGAAAGCAAAAAAAGCTCAATCGGACTACGCCGAAAAAGTCTCCTCCGCGCAATCCGAGATTTCGCGTTGCGAGGCCGCTCTCGCCGCGCTCGGCGACGAGACGGGCGACACGACCGAGGAGCAAGCCAAGCTCACGGCGGAACTCGAAAAGGCAAAGGGCGAGCTCTCCGCCGCTGAAAAAGGATACGAGTCTACGACTCGCTCCGTCAATTCCTATCAAACACAGGTAAATAACGCCGAGGCGGAGCTTAACAAGCTCGGCTCGGAACTCGATAAAAACGCCTCCTATATGGACGAGGCCGCGAAATCCTCCGACGGGTGCGCGAAATCTATTAACGAGCTCGGTAAAGAGGTCGACACCGAAAAAAAGGCACAGAAAGAGGCGGCGGACGCGGCAAAAGAACACGCCGAGAAAATGGAAAAACTCGGAGCGGCCGCAAAAGTCGCGGCGGCGGCGGTCGTGGCAGTTACGGCGGCGGCGGTCAAGCTCGGGAAAGAGGTTATCGACGCATACGCCGACTATGAGCAGTTAGTCGGCGGCGTTGAGACACTCTTTAAGGATAGCTCGGCTCAAGTCATGCAGTATGCCAACGACGCATACAAGACCGCCGGGCTCTCTGCAAACGAGTACATGGAAACCGTGACCGGGTTTTCCGCGAGCCTTATCTCCTCCCTCGGCGGGGACACGGAGAAAGCCGCGAAATATGCGGACATGGCAATTACGGATATGTCCGACAACGCTAACAAAATGGGCTCGGACATGGCCTCTATTCAAAATGCGTACTCCGGCTTTGCAAAGCAGAACTATACAATGCTCGATAACCTCAAGCTCGGGTATGGCGGCACGAAAGAGGAAATGCAAAGACTCCTCGAGGACGCGGAGAAGCTCTCCGGCGTGAAATACGATATTTCGAGTTATTCGGATATTGTAGACGCAATTCACGTCGTACAAACGGAAATGGGTATCACGGGGACGACCGCAAAAGAGGCGGAGGCGACTATCTCCGGCTCTATCGGGATGCTGAAATCCTCGTTTCAAAATCTCATTACCGGCCTCGGCGACGCTGACGCAGATGTAGACAAGCTATGCGATAACGTCGTAAACTCCTTTAATTCCGTCATAAAAAACATTTCGCCGGTCATTGAAAACCTTGCAAAAACCGTCCCGAACGCTTTCGAGGGCATCCTCGACGCTATCTCTCCGCTCTTGCCGGAGTTCCTCGAAATGGGAGCGGGATTGTTTGAGGCGCTCCTAAACGGACTCGTTTCTATGTTACCGGGGCTTGTGAGCGCGGTCGCCTCTATCGTACCGATGCTCGTCGAGAGCATCATAGAGGCGTTGCCGCTTGTCGTAGACGCGGCGGTACAGTTCATAGCGGCACTTGTCCAAGGCATCGCGGAGGCACTACCGACGCTCATTCCGGCGGCGGTCGAGGCCGTAGCGACGATAGCAACGACTCTGATTGACAATGTTCCTCTACTTATTGAGGCGGCGGGACAGCTTATCGAGAGCCTCGTAACGACGCTCCTCGACGCTATCCCGCAAATCATCGAGACGGGAGTCGAGCTTTTAACCGCCCTTGTGGAAAACCTCCCGGAAATCATTACGACGATATGCGAGGTTTTGCCGCAAATCATCGAGAGCACTATCTCGACGCTCCTCGACCATTTGCCGGAAATCGTAGAGGCGGGCGTAAAGCTCTTGACGGCGCTTATTACCAACCTCACGCAAATCATTTTGACGATAGTACAGGCGCTCCCGCAAATCATCACGGCGGTAATTAACGCCCTCGTGAACAATATCCCGAAAATCATCGAGACGGGCGTAAAGCTCTTAACTGCCCTCATTACCAACCTCCCGCAGATTATCGCCGAAATCGTCCGCGCTATGCCGCAGATTATTACCGGCATCGTGAGCGCGCTCGGCGAGGGCGTGTCGCAGGTCGCGGAGGTCGGCGCAAACCTCGTCCGGGGCTTGTGGCAAGGCATCCAGTCGCTCGCCGGGTGGCTTTGGGATAAAGTGTCCGGGTGGATTTCCTCCATTTGGGACGGCATTACGGACTTTTTCGGCATCCACTCCCCGAGCACGCAAATGGCATGGGTGGGCGAAATGCTCGTCGAGGGACTCGCCGGAGCCGTGGACAAGGACGGCAAAAAGGCGGTAAACGCTATCGGCGGCATGAGCGAGCAGATGCTCGACGAGGTAGACTCCGGGCTCGCGGCGGTAAACGCCCGCCTCGCAAGCCAAATCGGAGAAATCGAGACGGGCTTTTCTGCAAAGGCGACCGTCGAGGCCGTCTCCGCATCCGTCCCGGCGGACTTGACCGGGCGCGGCGGCGGTGCGACGACCTCCGGCGGCGGAGATACAAACGTCGTAAATCATTTTCATATCGCGGAGCTCGTCGTCCGTGAGGAGGCGGACGTAAAGAAGATTTCCCGCGAGCTCTACAATATGCAGAAATCGAAATCGCGGAGCAAGGGGGTATCTATGGCGTGAGCATGGGTTTTATTTTCGACAACAAGCATAGCGGGGATATGGGAGTCGTGTTCAAATCCACAGACCGAACACTCCTCCCCGCGAAACGGGTAACGCAATACACGATACCCGGCAAGAGCGGCACATACGACATAGAGGACGGTTACGAAAACCGCGAAATCGTATGCTCGGTCGCTTTCGTCGGCGAGGGCTACCATTACGCGGGCGTGAGAACGCGAGCGCGCGCCGTGGCGGAATGGCTCTCCGGCGAGGGCTTGCTCGTATTTGACGACGAGCCCGAAAAGGCGTACTCCGCAAAGGTCGTCGGCGGTATCTCTATCGAGCAAATCGCCGTTACGGGGACGTGCGAGGTACGTTTCTTGTGTAAGCCGTTCGCCGAGTCCTTGCGCTACAATCAGCAGGACGTGAAATCCGTCTCTCTGCCTCACACGGAGGCGGTCAACGTCCGAGGGACGCAGGAAACGGACGGCTTAATCTATATCACGGCGCGCGGTAATATCCAAACGCTGACGATAACACGGCTCAAGGTAAATTAAAAAATTAGGAGGTTTCTACTATGAGCGCATTATCTAACGTCCACGCATCCACTCTCTTGAATACGTCCTTGCGGAGCGGGACGTACTACCTCGCTCTTTTCCTCACCGACCCGACGGCGAGCGGAACGGGTACGGAGGTATCCGGCGGCGGATACGCGAGAAAGATTATCAACTTTAGCGCGCCGTCCCTCGTGTCCGGCAAAGAACAGGTTTCCAACTCCGCGCCCGTTGACTTCGGCACTCTGACGGCAGACCTCGGCACGGTGGCCTATTGGGGCATCTATGACGCGCTGACGGCGGGCAATTTGCTTTGGTACGGCTCCTTTACCCGGAGCAAGAACGTACTCAACGGCGACGCTATCACGGTATCGGCGGGGGCTATCGTTTGCACTTTGGCATAACGAGGAGGCGAGCAAATGTATAACCGCACTCCGTACAATAAGACGACGTACAACCGAACAACGTCCATTGTGTTCGAGTGGCTCGCTACGGCGAACGCGGAGACGGATACCTCGGCGACGCTGAAAATCATTCGATACCTCGACGGCTCGGCGGCGGCGGTCGCTACCGCGTCCGGCGTGTTCGTCCGCGTCCTCCTCCCCTCCGCGCTTGCGGAGGCGGAGGCCGGGAGCGTTGGCGACTATATCCGCACTCTCTTTTTCTCCGCGCTTGCGGAGGCCGTAGCAACGGCGAGCGGTACGGGCGTTTCGACCTACGGCTCCGTCACTATGGTAATTGAGGGCGTGAACATGGTCGCAGGAGACGAGCTTATTATCGACACGGAGCACATGACCGTAACGCTCAACGGCGCGAACATCATCGACCGCGTGAGCGACGATAGCGCATTTTTCAAGCTCCAACCGGGCGAGAACGATATTATCGTCGAGGGCGGCACGACCGCAGACGTTAAAATCTTGTGGAAAGATAGGTGGTTATAATGGCAAAGCCGCAGATTTTCAACCGCGATATGAAGCGGCTCGCCTACCTCGACAACGCGCTCGCCGTCGGCTACGGCCTCGAGACTAATTCCCTATGGACGGCGACCTTTACGCTCCCGGCGGACGACCCGAAAAACGCCTATTGTACGCCGCTGAACTTCGTCGAGATTTTCGACGGAGACGAGCGTATCGACCTTTTTCGCATCATCGGGGAGGATATGGAGCGGAGCAACGGCGCGACTCGATATTATGATTTCGAGCACGTCCTCGCTACGCTCCTCTCCGACGTTCTCTTTCAGTATCATCAATGCGGCGGCTCCGGCGTAAAGACTGCCGACGTTCTCAATTACATTCTCGCACGGCAGACCCGGCAAAACTGGAAACTCGGGGCTTGCGATTTCAAACGCTATTTTGAATATAATTGGGAAAACTCGACGCTCCTCGCGGCGCTCTTTGCCGTGCCGGAGTGCTTCGATAGTGAATACCTTTGGTCGTGGGATACGACCGTCTACCCGTGGACGCTCTCGCTCACCGTGCCGACGGAGGCACTCAAAAGCGAAATCCGATACGCAAAGAATATGACGAACATCAAAAAGACGACGGACGCGACCAGTATCGCAAACCGCGTCTATGCGCTCGGATACGGCGAGGGTGTAAACAAACTGACGATAGAGTCGGCGAACGGCGGCGTTCCATACGTCGAGGACGCTTTAAGCATCGAGCGATACGGCTTGTGTTCGACTATCCTCGTAGACTCGCGGTATCAAGTGGCGGAAAACCTCAAGGCATACGCCGAGCAGATACTCGCCGGGCTCAAGGAGCCGTATGTGAGCTATGAAATCGGCGCTATCGACCTCCACCGGCTGACCGGCGACAAGTTCTCAAAGTTCCGCCCGGGCGAAATCGTCCGCGTCGTGGACGAGGCCGACGGAATTAACCTCCGTACCCGCATCGTCCGCGTTGAGAAAGCGGATGCAGAGGGCGACCCGGGAAACGTCACGGTAACGATTGCCAACAAGACGCAGGATATAGCGGGCAGTATTTCCGACTTGCAGAGCCGCGCCCTCATTTCCGAGACATACGCACAGGGCGCGACCAACCAACAAATCTATAATTTCTCGGATAACGCCGACGCAACGCATCCGGCGAAACTGCAACTCTATATCTCCGACTCGGTGGTACGCATTAACAAAATGCTCCTCAATATCGAGTTCGAGGCGTTCCGGGCGTATGAGAAAGCTATCGGCGGCGGCGGTGGACAAACGACCTCCTCCGGCGGCGGACAGACGACGAGCTCCGGCGGCGGACAGACAACAAGCTCCGGCGGCGGCTCTACGACCTCCTCCGGCGGCGGGCAGACCTCCGGCGGAACGGCGCTCGAGTCCTCGAACGTGCTCCCGAGCGAGACGAACGGACAGGCCGTGCATAACCACGGTATTTCTCAACACGCCCGCCTTGCAACGACAAGCGACGGGAAAACCGTTGACGGATACGAGACGTTCGTTTGGTCGGGCGCGCATACGCATCCGGCGCACACGCACAGGATTTCCGCACATACACACGAGGTCTACGACCACACGCACACGGTAAGGGCGCACACGCATACGGTGAAAGACCATACCCACACCGTAAAAGACCATACCCACGCTATCGAGTTCGGCATCTACGAGGGACAACGAGCCTCGAAAGCGACTATCAAGGTAGACGGCAAAGAGATACCCGCGCCGTCCTCGTATAGCAATATCGACATTGTGAAGTATCTCGCCACGGACTCGAGCGGGAAGATACGCCGTAACTCGTGGCACTCGATAGAGATACTCCCCGATAACATGAGTCGTATCGTGGGCGCGGTATTCGCTCAAACATTCTGTAATTCTCGCGGCGGCGGGGACTACTAAAAGGAGGAAAGAATATGTCCGAATTAGTGACAATGTACCCGGCGCAAGCCAACTCCCCGGAGACTTCGCTCTCCGGCGCGCTGACGGCGGCGGGTACGACCGTAAACGTCGTTGACGGCTCCGTACTGCCGGAGGCTCCGAACTTGCTCACGATTGGAGCGGACGGCTCCACGGCGGAAACGGTGCTTATGACCGCAAAGAACGGGAACGTGCTCACCGTCACGCGAGCGCAGAACGGCACGACCGCCCGGGCATGGTCGGCGGGCGACGTTATCGCCCGATATTTCACGGCGGCAGACCAAACCGCCATGCAGGAAAATATTAAGAAGCTCAACGAGGGCAAGGCCGAGAAAGCCGCATCCCCGACGGCGGGCAACTTTGCCGGGCTCGATGCAAGCGGCAATCCGACCGACTCCGGCAAAAAGCCGGGCGACTTCGCCGCCGCGAGCCATACCCACACAGGCAAGGCGGACAAAGTAAAGAGCGCCACGGCGGGCAACTTTGCCGGGCTCGACTCCTCCGGCAATCTGACCGACAGCGGCAAAAAGCCGGGCGACTTCGCCGCCGCGAGCCATACCCACACGGACAAGGCGGACAAAGTAAAGAGCGCCACGGCGGGACACTTCGCCGGGCTCGACTCCTCCGGCAATCTGACCGACAGCGGCAAAAAGCCGGGCGACTTTGCCAACGCCTCCCACGCTCACGCGGGATACGCCGAGGTAAAGATTTTCTCCGGCGTGTCCGTCGCCGCCTCTGCATGGGTGAGCGACAGCACATACGCGGCGTATCCCTATGCCGCCTCTATCGCCTGCCCCGGCGTGACGGCGAGCCACGTCCCCGAGGTCGTGTTCGGTGCGACAGAGGCCGCGAGCGGAAACTTTGCGCCGATCGCTCTCTCCGGGAGCGGGACGGTCAAAATCTACGCCGCGACAAAGCCGACGGCGGCTATCACGGTGCAGAGCATTACTTGTATTAAGGCGGTGAGTTAAAAATGATTGGTAGAACAAACGCAGTCAGCAAGCCCGGAGTCGAGCTCTCCCTCGTGGTATCCGTTACGAGCGGAGCGGCGGTCACGGCGACAAAGGGCTCGAAAACGGTAAACGGCACGGCGGCGGGCGGCTCGTGCGTCCTCTCCTTGCCGGAGGCCGGTACAT
>CBCSTG010000048.1:0-8630 GCA_965143025.1 uncultured Bacteroidales bacterium | reverse complement strand
CAGGGGTAGAGCACTTCCTTGGTAAGGAAGAGGTCGCGGGTTCAAATCCCGCCATCGGCTCGAGATTTTTAAAATGACAGCCTCGATAGTGTCCTTTCATTATCGTGGCATTCTGTTAGAAAATTATTATTTAATCAGAAATAAATAGCAAAGTTATGGCTAAAGAGAAATTCGAAAGAACCAAACCGCATGTTAACATCGGTACTATCGGTCACGTTGACCACGGCAAGACCACTCTGACCGCTGCAATCACAACCGTGCTTGCTAAAAAAGGTCTCTCTGAGGTTAAATCGTTCGATCAGATTGACAACGCTCCCGAGGAGAAAGAGCGTGGTATTACAATCAACACCGCTCACGTAGAGTATGAGACAGCTAACCGTCACTATGCTCACGTTGACTGCCCGGGACACGCTGACTACGTTAAGAACATGGTAACAGGTGCCGCTCAGATGGACGGTGCTATCATCGTGGTTGCCGCTACTGACGGCCCGATGCCCCAGACTCGCGAGCACATCCTCCTCGCCCGTCAGGTGAACGTTCCCCGTATCGTTGTGTTCCTCAACAAGTGCGACATGGTCGACGACGAGGAAATGCTCGAGCTCGTTGAGATGGAGATGCGCGAACTTCTTTCGGCTTACGAATATGACGGTGACGAGACTCCTATCATTCGCGGCTCTGCTCTCGGTGCTCTCAATGGCGAGCCCCAGTGGGAAGCTAAAGTTATGGAGCTCATGGATGCTGTTGACACATGGATTCCCCTGCCTCCCCGTGACGTTGATAAACCCTTCCTTATGCCTGTTGAGGATGTATTCTCAATCACCGGCCGTGGCACCGTTGCTACAGGTCGTATCGAGACCGGCGTCGTAAAAGTAGGTGACGAGGTTCAGATCATGGGTCTTGGTGCAGACATGAAGTCGACCGTTACAGGTGTTGAGATGTTCCGCAAACTGCTCGATCAGGGTGAGGCCGGTGATAACGTAGGTCTTCTTCTCCGCGGTATCGACAAGAAAGACATCAAACGCGGTATGGTTATCTGCCACCCGGGAGTTGTTAAACCCCACAGCAAATTCAAAGCTTCTGTCTATATCCTCAAAAAAGAGGAAGGCGGTCGTCACACTCCGTTCCACAACCACTATCGTCCCCAGTTCTACATCCGTACACTTGATGTTACCGGTGAGATCACACTCCCCGAGGGCGTAGAAATGGTAATGCCCGGTGACCACGTTGAAATCATCGTTGAGCTCATCAACCCCGTAGCTTGCGATCAGGGTCTGCGTTTCGCTATCCGCGAAGGTGGCCGTACAGTAGGTTCGGGTCAGATTACCGAAATCCTCGACTAATTAATTAGTCAAAAGATAAACCCACAGAGATTTGCCGGTCATCCGGCCGGCAAATCTCAATATACGGGACTAGCTCAGTTGGTAGAGCACCGGTCTCCAAAACCGGGTGTCGGGAGTTCGAGTCTCTCGTCCCGTGCAAAAGAATTATACTGATGAAGAAATTAAAACTGCTTACGAATATAGAGGAGTCTTACGACGAGCTTCGTTATAAGACTTCTTGGCCTACAAAGAAACAGCTGGTTAAGTCAGCGATTATCGTGATGATAGCTTCCGTCATTATCGCAATTGTAATCTTCCTGATGGACCAGATTGTAGACAATTTAATGCATTTTATTTACAGCCTTTAAGTCTAACTTTTAAGTGGCTCAATCAATGACTGAATCAAAAAGAGGTTGGTACGTGCTGCGTGCCATTTCGGGTAAGGAAGCCAAGGTTAAAGAGGTTCTCGATGCTGCTATCAAGAACACTCCCCTCGGCGACTACTTATTTCAAGTGTTGATACCCACAGAGAAGGTTTTGACAGTACGTGGCGGGAAAAAAGTTGTCAAAGAACGCAACCTTTATTCCGGCTATGTTTTTATTGAGGCTGACCTGCAGGGTGAGGTAATTCACGAGTTGACTAACACGACTAACGTAATTGACTTCCTCCGCGGTCGCGAGAAAGGTGCAAAGCCCGAACGTCTCCGCGAGTCTGAAGTGATGCGTATGCTCGGCATGGCCGACTCGCTTATCGACCCGACCGATGATGACAACATCGGCTATATGGTCGGTGAGACCGTCAAGGTCAACGAGGCTCCGTTCAACGGTTTCTCCGGTGTCATCGAAGAGGTTAACAAAGACAGGAAAAAACTTAAAGTGTCGGTCAAAATCTTTGGGCGCAAGACACCTTTGGAACTCGACTATTCGCAGGTAGAGCGTGAATAAATCAGTCGGTTGTCTTCTGTTGGTTACGAAACAGGAACATCGGTCGGTTGAATTACGCAAATCAACAAACAATAAATAAAGTTTTTGAACAATGGCAAAAGAAATTGCTGGACAGATCAAATTGCAGATTAAAGGCGGAGCAGCTAATCCCTCGCCACCCGTAGGTCCCGCTCTGGGCTCTAAGGGCATTAACATCATGGAGTTTTGCAAGCAATTCAATGCCCGCACTCAGGACAAAGCCGGCAAGGTACTCCCTGTTGTAATCACTTATTACACAGATAAATCTTTCGACTTTGTTGTCAAAACCCCTCCTGTTGCCATCCAGCTTAAAGAAGTTGCGAAAATCAAATCAGGTTCGAAAGAGCCTAACCGTAACAAAGTTGGCGAAGTGACATGGGAGCAGGTAAAGGCCATTGCAACTGACAAAATGCCTGACCTCAACTGCTTTACAGTAGAGTCAGCCATGCGTATGGTTGCCGGCACTGCCCGCAGCATGGGTATCACCGTTAAAGGGGAGTTCCCCGGTAATAACTAATAAACTTCAATTGAAATGAGTAAACTTACAAAAAATCAAAAGTTAGCCTTGTCGAAGATTGAAGCCGGGAAAGCTTACTCTTTAGCCGAAGCATGCGAAAAAGTTAAGGAAGTTAACTACGCTAAATTCGATGCTTCGTTTGACATTGACGTGCGCTTGGGCGTTGACCCCCGCAAGGCAAACCAGATGGTACGCGGCGTCGTGACTTTGCCTCACGGCACCGGCAAACAGGTCAGAGTACTTGTGCTCTGCAATCCCGACGCCGAAACAGCTGCCAAAGCTGCCGGCGCCGACTATGTAGGTCTCGACGAATATATCGATAAAATCAAAGGTGGTTGGACTGATGTCGACGTGATTATCACCCAGCCTGCCATCATGGGTAAGATTGGTGCTCTCGGCCGTGTGCTCGGTCCCCGCGGACTTATGCCTAACCCCAAGAGCGGCACTGTTACAAATGATGTAGCTAAAGCTGTCGAGGAAGTGAAAAAAGGTAAAATTGACTTTAAGGTTGACAAGAACGGTATCGTTCACTCGTCAATCGGCAAAATCTCTTTTACTCCCGACCAGATGCGTGATAACGCACGCGAGTTTATCAATACTCTGATTAAGCTCAAACCCGCAACTGCAAAGGGTACTTACCTCAAGAGCATTTATCTTTCGACCACTATGAGTCCCGGCGTCAAGGTCGACACAAAAACTGTTGACGCTTAACCCCTAAAAGACTGAATGACATGAAAAAGGAAGATAAAGCTATAGCTATCGACAATATCGTCAAAACTATCAGTGAATATAGCGGTTTCTACCTCGTAGAGACTGCCGGATTGAATGCCGAGAAGACCAGCGAACTTCGTCGCGCTTGTTTTGGACAGGGTATCAAACTTCTTGTTGTCAAGAACACCCTTCTGCACAAAGCCCTCGACCGTATCGAAGGTGACTTCAGCGAACTTTATCCCGCTCTTAAGGGATCGACCTCTCTGATGTGTACCAATGTGGGCAATGCTCCTGCTAAGCTCATCAAGGACTTCGTTAAGAAAGGCGACACTCTCCCCGCTCTCAAGGCCGCATACGTTGAGGAAACCATCTATGTTGGCGCAGACCAGCTTGACGCTCTCGCTTCGATCAAGAGCAAGAACGAACTCATCGCCGATGTTGTCGCTCTGCTCCAGTCGCCCGCCAAGAACGTTATTTCTGCTCTTACTTCAGGTGGCACAAAACTCCATGGCATCCTCGAGACGCTCTCAAAAAAAGAAGACTAATCCTATCTCAGAAACAATAATCAATTAAACTATACAAAAATGGCAGATTTAAAAGCTTTTGCTGAACAACTTGTTAACCTCTCTGTAAAAGAAGTAAACGAACTTGCTCAAATTCTCAAAGAGGAATATGGCATCGAACCCGCCGCTGCAGCTGTCGCTGTTGCTGCCGGTCCCGCCGCCGGTGGTGCTGCCGCCGAGGAAAAAACCTCTTTCGACGTAGTCCTCAAAGCTGCCGGCGCTAACAAGCTGCAGGTCGTTAAGCTCGTCAAAGAACTCACAGGTCTCGGCCTCAAAGAAGCTAAAGAAATGGTCGACGGCGCTCCCTCTAACATCAAAGAAGGTCTCGCCAAGGCTGACGCTGAAGCTCTCAAAAAACAGCTCGAAGAAGCTGGCGCTGAAGTCGAACTTAAATAATATTGCCTGTTAATCAGGTAATTAGGTTAAGAATCCCCATAAGGGAGATTCTTAACCTTTTTGTGTCTTAATTATTTTTGAGTTCCCCTTAACCCTTACATTCAATAGATGTCAGTTTCTTTAGATAAACCCCGTGTAAATTTTGCCACGGTCAAGAATCCTCTTCCTTACCCTGACTTTCTCGAGGTACAGCTGAAGTCGTTCCGCGACTTCCTCCAGCTTGATACTCCTCCTGAAAAACGAAATAACGAAGGCCTCTATAAAGTTTTTGCCGAGAACTTCCCCATCGCTGACACGCGCAATAACTTTGTTCTGGAGTTTCTCGACTACTATATCGACCCCCCGCGCTACACCATCGAGGAGTGTCTCGAGCGCGGCCTCACTTATAGTGTGCCTTTGAAAGCCAAACTCAAACTCTATTGTACTGATCCCGACCACGAGGACTTTGCCACCGAAATACAGGACGTGTATCTCGGCCAGATTCCGTATATGACAGAGAAGGGTACGTTTGTGATTAACGGTGCCGAGCGTGTTGTCGTGTCACAGCTCCACCGTTCGCCGGGCGTCTTCTTCGGACAGAGCACTCATGCCAACGGCACCAAGCTCTACTCGGCCCGCATCATCCCCTTCCGCGGCTCATGGATAGAGTTTGCTACTGACATCAACAATGTCATGTATGCCTATATCGACCGCAAGAAGAAACTCCCCGTCACCACACTTCTGCGTGCCATAGGTCTCGACAGCGACAAGGATATCATCGAGATATTCGGTCTCGCCGAAGAGGTTAAGGTCAACAAGACAAATCTTAAAAAGGCTGTGGGCCGCAAACTTGCCGCCCGTGTCCTCAAAACATGGATAGAAGACTTCGTCGACGAAGACACCGGCGAGCTCGTGTCTATCGAGCGTAACGATGTCATAATCGACCGCGAGACCGTGCTTGAGGAAAGCCACATCGACGAAATCCTCAATTCAGGCGTGCAGAACATCCTGCTCCACAAAGAGGACGTCAATACTTCAGATTACTCGATTATATTCAACACCCTCCAGAAAGATACATCAAACTCTGAGAAGGAGGCCGTACAATATATCTATCGTCAGCTCCGCAACGCAGATCCACCGGACGACGCAAGCGCACGCGAGGTTATCCAGAATCTTTTCTTCTCTGAGAAACGTTATGATCTCGGCGAGGTAGGACGCTATCGCATCAACAAGAAACTCAACCTCGGCACATCGATGGATGTCAAGGTGCTCACCAAGGAAGACATCATCGCCATCATCAAATATCTTATCGAGCTTATCAACTCCAAGACTGATGTCGACGATATCGACCACCTGTCAAACCGCCGTGTACGCACGGTCGGCGAGCAACTTTACAACCAGTTTGGTGTCGGTCTCGCACGTATGTCGCGCACCATCCGTGAGCGCATGAATGTCCGCGACAACGAGGTGTTCACTCCCATCGACCTTATCAACGCCAAGACGATTTCGTCGGTAATCAATACGTTCTTCGGCACCAACGCGCTGTCGCAGTTCATGGATCAGACCAACCCTCTGGCCGAGATTACCCACAAACGCCGTATGTCGGCCCTCGGCCCCGGCGGTCTGTCGCGTGAGCGTGCCGGTTTCGAGGTGCGAGACGTACACTACACCCACTACGGCCGCCTCTGTCCTATCGAGACTCCTGAGGGTCCTAACATCGGTCTTATCAGCTCGCTCTGCGTTTATGCCAAGATTAATGACCTCGGCTTCATCGAGACACCTTACCGTAAGGTTGAGGACGCCAAAGTAAACCTCAACAACGACGAGGTTGTCTATCTGACCGCCGAAATCGAGGAGGGTAAAGTCATCGCTCAGGGCAACGCGCCCCTTAACGACGACGGCACCTTCATCCGCGACCGTGTTAAAGCTCGCCTTGATGCAGACTTCCCCGTCGTAGCTCCCGGCGAGGTCGAGCTGATGGATGTGTCGCCGACACAGATTGCATCTATCGCCGCATCGCTGATTCCATTCCTCGAGCATGACGACGCCAACCGTGCCCTCATGGGCTCTAACATGATGCGTCAGGCCGTGCCTCTGATGCGCTCCGAGGCTCCTATTGTCGGCACAGGCATCGAGGGTCAGCTTATCCGCGACAGCCGCACACAGATTACTGCTGAAGGCTCCGGCGTCATCGAATATGTCGACGCCCGCGTCATCCGCATACGCTATGACCGCACCGAGGACGAGGAGTTTGTCTCGTTTGAGGACGCTGTCAAAGAATACAACATACCCAAGTTCCGCAAGACCAACCAGAGCACGACCATCGACCTGCGCCCCATATGCAAGAAGGGCCAGCGTGTCGAAGCCGGTGACATCCTCACCGAAGGCTACGCTACCGAGAACGGCGAGCTCGCCCTCGGCCGTAACCTCAAGGTAGCGTTCATGCCGTGGAAAGGTTACAATTATGAGGACGCCATTGTGCTCAACGAGCGCGTTGTCCGCGACGATATCCTTACATCTGTGCATGTCGACGAGTACTCGCTCGAGGTGCGCGAGACCAAGCGAGGCATGGAGGAACTCACCAGCGATATCCCCAATGTCAGCGAGGACGCCACCAAAGACCTCGACGAGCGCGGCATCATTCGCATCGGCGCTCACGTCGTGCCCGGTGACATCATGATTGGTAAAATCACGCCTAAAGGCGAGTCAGACCCCACACCCGAGGAGAAACTGCTCCGCGCCATCTTCGGCGACAAGGCCGGTGATGTCAAGGACGCATCTCTCAAGGCTTCTCCCTCGCTCAAAGGTGTTGTTATCGGCACAAACCTCTTCAGCCGTGCCAAACGCACTCGCACACGCAGCGCCAACGCTCTGCTGCCCAAGCTTGACGAAGAATACGAGGAGAAACTCAACGCACTGCGTGACATCCTCGTCTCAAAACTCATGACTCTCACTGCAGGCAAGACTTCGCAGGGTGTCAAGGACTTCATCGGCTCTGAAATCATCCCCAAAGGCTCTAAGTTCACCGCCGGCGTCCTCAAAGGCATCGACTATGACACCATCAACCTGAGCAAGTGGACCAACGACCAGCACAAAAATGACATGATCCGCCAGACCATCGTCAACTACCTGCGCAAGTCTAAGGAAATCGACGCCGAGCTCCGCCGCAAGAAATTCGACATCTCTATCGGCGACGAGCTGCCCTCAGGCATCATGCAGATTGCCAAGGTCTACATCGCCAAGAAACGTAAGATCAGCGTCGGTGACAAGATGGCCGGCCGTCACGGTAACAAAGGTATCGTCTCGCGCATCGTGCGTCAGGAAGACATGCCTTTCCTCGCCGACGGCACACCTGTCGACATCGTCCTCAACCCTCTGGGCGTGCCTTCGCGTATGAACCTCGGCCAGATTTTCGAGACCGTTCTCGGATGGGCCGGACGTGAGCTCGGCGAGAAGTTCGCCACCCCGATTTTCGACGGTGCCTCGCTTGACGACCTCAACGCATGGACTGACAAGGCCGGTCTGCCCCGCTACGGCAAGACCTTCCTCTACGACGGCGGCACAGGTGAGCGTTTCGACCAACCTGCCACAGTCGGTGTCATCTATATGCTTAAGCTCGGCCACATGGTCGAGGACAAGATGCACGCACGAAGCATCGGTCCGTACTCGCTCATCACCCAGCAGCCTCTCGGCGGTAAAGCCCAGTTTGGCGGTCAGCGTTTCGGTGAGATGGAGGTCTGGGCGCTCGAGGCATTCGGCGCAGCTCACATCCTGCAGGAGATTCTGACCATCAAGTCTGATGATGTCAACGGCCGCAGCAAAGCTTACGAGGCTATCGTCAAGGGTGACCCGATGCCCACTCCCGGCATACCCGAGTCTCTCAACGTGCTCCTCCACGAGCTCCGTGGTCTCGGTCTGAGCATCAACCTCGAGAACTGATCACCTCTTCGTGACAACTGCTAACATTTAACTATCCCGAACTCTCTTATAGAAACAATATATGGCTTTTAGAAAAGAGAACAAAAAAAACAACGCATTCTCAAAGATTACCATCGGACTCGCTTCGCCCGAGGAAATCCTTGAGAAGTCGAGCGGCGAGGTGCTTAAGCCTGAAACTATCAACTACCGCACCTACAAGCCCGAGCGCGACGGCCTGTTCTGCGAACGCATCTTCGGGCCCAC
>CBCSTG010000047.1:0-9633 GCA_965143025.1 uncultured Bacteroidales bacterium | reverse complement strand
GTTACTTACCGGGTATCTATTTCGGCGCACCCCGGGGGGTATGTGGCGCTGTGATAATATTTCCGTCTGCATCGAAAACGAGGCCGTCGGCGAGCGGCGGCGTTCCCTCGTGTATCAATGCGTGACACGTCCGGCAAACTGTCTCGAGGTTATCCTCGCCGAGCGCGATTGCCGGGTCGTCGATGTTCCTCGGCGTGAGCTCTATCTTGTGATGCACGATAACGCCGGGCTCGCCACAATGGACGCATAGCCCCGCGTCTCGCTTGAGAATATATGCTCGTGTGTGCCTCCATGCCGGAGACTCGTAAAACGCTTTTGCAAACTCTCTCATGCTCTCCGCCTCCGAGTGGATAAAGAGAACGCCTCGCGCATAAAGCGCGGGGCGCACGGCGGCGAGGTTTTCCCTCGACCTCTCTTTACGCCTCAATGATAGCACGAGGAAAATGCAAGTTTCCATACGGATTTTTTTCGATACATGAGAATAAGTTAGAAAACGCCTCACATAGACGGCATAGCTCCCGCGCCGAAGTAGAGGAGAGCGAAGCGCACGAGCGCCTTGTTACGGAGGTCGTAGAGGCTCGACGTGGACGAATAGCATACGGCCTCCGTGATTTCGTCCTTGCTCTTGCGCTCGATGTACCAAAGCCGGAGGATACGCGCGTCGTCCTCGTCCATCTGCGCGAGCACGTCGTCGATTTCCTCGACCTTATCCCGGGTAACTTGGATTTCCCGCATAACCTCGGCGAGCTCGAGGCAGTCCGCGAGCGCGTCGTTTACAGATTTCGCACCCGTGTACGGCTTGGACATATCCGCCGACGGATACTCCGACGGCGCGCCGTATCGTAAAATGCGCTCCTTTTTCCGCTCGAGATTGCCTAAAGCCGTCTCGAGCAAGCCGCGAGCGCGGAGAGTTTTCTCCGCCGCCTCGAAATAGTTAATCATTAGCTCGCCCTCCTCGTGCGTTATCGTGGTTTAGGCGCGTTTCCCTCCGTGGCGGTATTCGCGTCCCTTGTTGTACTCATGCTTTGCCATGAGCACGGCCTCAACGTCCACGCCCATATAGGCGAGGTAATCGAGGATGCGGATAATCGCGTCGCAAAGCTCGACGGCGACTCCCTCCGGCTTGCAAGTGCCGGTTTTTTCGTCCTTGTCGCAAGCGCCCTCGAACTCGCACACCGCGCCCTGGATACCACAGCACCCGTAAATAGCCGGATTGCCGTCGCGCCACTCCTCGAGCGCCTCCGACACTTCCGAATGAATGAGCGCGGCGACCTCGGGAAAGCTCCGAGCCGTCTCCCACCATCCATGCGCGACCGCGTTTTCGTGGACTTCTTTCGCAAATTCGTTTACTGTCATTTTCGTTTCCTCCGTTTCGGTTTTATAAATACACCGTCCCGCCGATAAAAGCGGGCGACGATATACTTTCCTCCGTTTACGTCGTTGTGCCATGCGCCAGCATCCGCGAGGACATAGCCCGGATAGAGCCTTTCATACTCGGCGTTGTTGGTCGTGTCGCGGGCGAGCTCCTCGGCGCGCTTGCCGGAGATACGCCCGTCCCGTGTTTTCGGCTCCGGGTCGATAAGGTTTTTCGAGGCGTTCCATGCTCGAGCATAGAGCGGACTCTTGACGATGTAGTGACCGAGCCCGGCAAGGCCGCTCTCCGTGAACTGCAAACGGCGGGAGTTCGCGTACCCGAGCCCCCATAGCTTTTCGAGCTCGTCTCTATCCATTCCGCCGGATAGCGTGACGTGATGATGATAGCGCCCATTCTTGGAGCCCTTTTCCGTAACGGCTATGTACTTGAGCGGCGGGAGTCCTTGCTTTTTCCGCGCTCTCTGTACCCGACGGATATAATTCCGTAAAAGGCGTTGCGCCTCCTCCGGGCTCTCCGGCTGTTGCTGATAGGTCAAATGGATTTCGAGGTCGTCCGGCGTAAAGTTCGCGTGGAGGAGACGGACGAGCTTTTCCTCTCTATGCCGCTGATTGAGTTTCGCTTGAGCGGCGGAGGTCGGCTTGCTTCGCTTGCCTCTGCTCCGGCCTTGCCGATAGGTCGGGTAGATATATACGTCGAGATACTCGCCGCAATAATAGCGTTTCTCTCTGTAAACTGTTTTCATGTGATACCCTCCGACGAGAGCTCGCCTATGGTCGGTTTGTTAATATTCCATACGAGCCCGTAAAAACGCGCTTTGCGCTCGATTTTTTGCCCTTGCATACCGTCCCGGAGAGTGCTATAATAATAAAGGTATGAGTAATCGCTCGTCTTTTCCGGGACGAGTCCCCGCCGACGTTCTGCAAAGCGTCGGCGGTTTCTCTTTTTCTGTCCTGCATTGTCAATCCTCCGCGCGGCGGTAAAGTTCTACGAAGTCCGCCACGAAATCGAGGATAATTCGCTTTGCCTCATAATATATAATAGGCAGGAGCAAGAGCATGAACTCGCCGCCGACGGCCTTGTAGCCTCGCCACGCGAGCGCCGCGCTCAAGCCCTTTGTGAAAACGACCGCCGTCACGATAAGCACGGCGAGGAACTCCGCCGCCGCGAGGCGGCTTTTCTTTTTGCGTCTCATGTGTCCGCCTCCTCGCCCCAATCAATAGCCTTTCCGCATTGTCCGCAAAAGCTGTTGCGATTGCCGTCCTCGTTGTAGAGATATTCTCCGCTTTTACAGTTCTGACAAGCTAAAACGTTCTCGTTGCCGTCGGGGTACGGGCTCGCTTTCATTTGCAGATAGAGGGCTCCTTGTGCCACGTTACACGCCGCCCGAGTGCGCGGCGTATCCTCGCAACGTTCACGGCGAGTCACGTCCAGCACCATAAACGCGAGTTCCGGGGTCATTTTCTCGGACGGCTCACGGGAAAACTCTTTTCGCGTCGTGTATTTGCACGGATTTCCACAATTTCGCTTGTTGCACTCGGTATTTTTCTGCGGGTCGCACTCGTATAATTTCGGAAAGTTCATTTTTTCTCCTCCTCGTCCTCCGGGATAGGCGTAAAGCACTCGCAACGGAGGACGCGCTCTTTTTCGTCTGCGTGTATCGGGCTCGGGCGGCGGCTGTCCATGCGCTCTATACACGGGATACAATAATCGCCGTCTCTGCCCTTGCGCGGGTCGTGTACCTCTCGAATGTTGTCGCATTTCCGGCAATCGAACTCGTACCGCCATTTCGGGAGGTTGGATTTCCGGCGGCGTATCATTCCTCGGCCTCCTTATAGGCCGCGCGGACTTCCCGCATAATGCCGGATACGGAATATTCGCCGTAGTCGATGAAACAGCAAATAGCCTCCTCGAGATTTTCGGCGTTTTCCGCCGCCGACGGGATTTCGTCCGGTTCGATGCACATATCCTCGAGAGCATCGAATACCGCTTTTGTGGCGGCGGCGCTTTCGACGGCCTTTTTTCTCGCTTGCTCGAGTCTGCGTTTGAATACCGCGAGCGCCTGCTCCGTGAGAGCCTCGCCGGGAGTCATTTCCGATATTTTTTTCATGGTATTAGCCTCCTTGTGGCTTGCTCCCCGGCATTGAGCCGGGGAGCTTTTTAATTCCGAATTTTACAGGTCAAAGCCGGGCGCGAAGCCGAGGGAATAGTACGCGTCGCTGCTGCCGACTGTCCCGTCGGTGTACACATGCACGAAATAGTCGGAGTAGCTCGCATACGGAGAACGGAGCCACCAAAACCACGTCCCATCTCCGACGCGCTCTTTCACGCGGTCGCGCTCACGCTTGAAAATCTCAAGTTGAACGCTGTCCGGCTCCTCGTTCCACCAATCGCCCGCGCCGAAAACGTCGGTCGCGGAGGGTATCCACAGAGTATCCGCGTACTCGTGACGCTCTCCGTCGATTTCCTCGGACAAGAAACGAGGCTCGAACGCCTCCGCGAGCTCGTCCGGGAAAAGCGGGAGAATATCCTCGAGGACGTGTCGCCGCCCCTCGCTCTTGAGGTATCCGCCCTTGTTGGTCGGCGTGTCGTTCATGCGCCACTTATCCGCGAGGCAGTCCTCGAGGACGAAGCGGGCGCGCTTCTCGTTGACATATCCGCCGCAAACGGCGTTGACGTGCTCGCCGTTCTTGAGCTCGATAGCGAACTTGTCGCCCGGGCGGATAAGCTCGAGGCCGTTCCCGCTCGAAATGGTCTTTTTGAGTTCTGCGAAAGAGATTTCCTTGTTCCTTGTGGTAATGAGTTGCATCGTCTTTTCCTCCGTTCAAAAGATTTTACAGAAATAGTGATTGCCGATAATCATATCGACGCTCTTGTTATAAGGCGCGGTCGAAAAATAGACCGTATCCTCTGAAAGAATGTGCTCCCGCTCCTCTATGGCGGTATGCACCGCGAGATATTGTTCCTTGTCCGGCTCCGCCGAGTAGAGGTACGGAGCGGGGGAGAATTGCCATACGTCGCCGTATTTCTGAAATACGACCTCCTCGACCGTATCCGGGAAATAGTCGGAGAGCATACGGTTTAGAACGACCTCGACGACGGCGACTTGTCCCTCGAAGCTCTCGCCGCGCGCCTCGTGGTAGACGAGGCAAGCAAGGATATAAACGTCCTCGTCGCTGAAATGGAGTTCCGCGTATCTGTTCTCGGGCTCCGGCTCTACCGTCGGCTCCTCCGGTGTTTCCTCCGCCGCCTCCGGCCTTGCCGGTGCTATGTATGTCAGCGTTTGCCGTTCCGCCGCAAGTGCGCTTGTCCGCTCCGCGACCGGCTCCGGCGCTGTCTCTCGGATGCGGAGCGTCACTATGAGCACCAACGTAAAGAGGAGAGAGGCGAGGAGGGCGGCTTGCATCCGGCGGCGCTGTCTGCGGCGTTTCCGCCGCTCCTGCCTTGTCATGGCCTGCCGGCCTCCGGCGTATCCTCTGCGAGTACGATATACTCGCACTCCCGGGCGATTGCCGTCCACCGAACGCCCCACGCACGGGCGGCGGCGTGTACCGCCTCGTATTTGTTCACGCCGTTTACGGTGAGCTCGCCGTATTCCTTGTGACGGACGAGGTATAATTTCATCGTCCCAGCAAAGCGCGGGCGGTATCCCGCCGGTGCTGATTGCTCGTGCTTCATTCTGCTACCCTCCCGTCGATAAGCTGAAAGCTCTCTCGGATAGTCACGGGCTCGCGTCTGCCTACGTCAAACTCGAGGACGCAATATCGCCCGCCGGGATGAACGTAGACGACCGTCCCGGGGATTGCTTTCGGCTTGCCGTCTTTGCCCGGAACGTCGAACGTCGCGGGCTTTACCGTGATGCGGTCGCCGAGCTTAATCATTCGACCACCTCCGGCGCGTCTGCCGCCTCTGCGGGCTTGTCCGCCGCCGGAGCCGTCTTATTGTTCGCCGCGCGGAGGAAAGCGTCTCGGAGCATATTCACGAGCGGGGAGGCCGTCGTCGGAGTCGCCGGAGCATCCGCTTTCGGATTGTCCATATCCGCCCGCTCGACGAAGCCGCATAAAATCGCCGCCGAGACTACCTCACCAACGAAGCCGCCGACCTCGCTCTCGGAGAGCGTCTGCGTCCTCGTGCGGACTTTGAAAGCGCCGGTCTTGAAATCAAAGACGACATACGCCCGCTTTCCCTCCGGCGGCTCGATTTTGACCGCCGCCGCGTCCGCGATAACTTCCTCCGGGCTCGGCACGGTATAACCGGCCTTTTTCAGAGTGTCCAGTTGTGCCGCGTCGAGGGCGAACGCCTCGCCGCCGAGTTTCTTTGAATAGAGCTTTTTCATTTGTGCGACCTCCTTAATCATTCGACTCGCTGATAACGGCGATTTTTGCGAGGGCGGACGTTTGCGCCCATTCCTCGGCGAGAATACGGGAACTCCGCTCGAACTCCTGCGAGAGAGCGGCGAAAGCGTCCTCGTTTCTGTCCTTGACCGCGCTCCACATTTCTTTATGGACTTTCTCAATGTCGGTGTGCATCTGCTTTGTGCGCTCGATGCACTCTTTCAACTCCGCCCACGCCTCACGGTCAGAGGCGAAGCCGCGCCCGCGCTCCTCCATTGTGCCGGAGACGGCCTCCGCGACGGCGGCTTGCAAGTTTGCCATAAGCCGGACTCTCGAACTCGTTTCGCTCATTGTGTTATTCCTCCTTTATTTCCCCGCCTCGATAGCTCGGAGCGGACTTTCGTCGCTCATGCCTCGCATGAGAGCACTCATTTTGATAGACTCCTCGAGGCTCATTTCCTGCGGCTCTATGTCTGCGCGTATTGCAAAGAGAGGGTGATTTTGAATGTAGGCCGCGAGGAAAGCGTCCTTTTCTTTTTCCCAAAGCCTTTTATAGAAATCGAAAAGATACTCGATTTCCACCTTTTCGGCGGGAGTGCAATCCGCGCCGAGTTGAGTCCTAACCTTGCGCCCGCTCGCTGTATATACGAGCTCGTAGGTGTAGCCGCCCGTGACCTTGTAGACCACTTGCTTGAGGATTTTCTTTTCCTCCCCGCCGTGATATGTGAAGTCATGGCGGACGCGAGTCTCCTCGTCGAGCTCTGCCTCCGAAATGCCGTATTTCTTCATCATGCGAGCAAGGAGCTTTTCGGCGTTCTCGGCCTCTCCGCCGACTCCGTGCTCGGCAAGCGCGCGGATTTTCTTCAATAATGCCGTTTTATCCATTCTCGCGGCTCCTTTCCAGTTTTGGACACCATGCCGGGATATACGGGTCAAAGCGTTTCACGCCGACGACGCGCCCCTTGCATCTGCCGGGAGCAAAGCACCGATAGGAGATAATGTCTTTCGCCCACGGCTCCGTAACGACGTGCTCGCACCCCTCGCAAGTATGGGAAAAATCGGCGTTCATTTCTCTGCCTCCGCCGCCGGGAGGCCGAGCCACCATAGTGGGCTATCCCGCTCCGGTCGGCGGCAGTCGTCGCAATCCGCCGCCGCGCATGAGGAGCAATAAAGCCGGTGAAAAGCGTCGTCCCACGGCGTTTCAATCGCCGGGATAGAGCCGAGGAACGCCGCCAGCGCCTCCGGGCTTGCCGTGATACTCTGGTAGTTGTTCATGCTCACGCCTCCAAATCCCGAAGTATTTTGCGGAGGTCTGCGTCGAGCTCTCTCCAAAACCGCGCGTTGTCGGCGGCGTGGATATATTTCGGGGAGCCGTCCTCTTTCTTTTCCTCTGCGAGCTTCTCCCATGCCTCCGCCTCGCCCTCGCGGGTCTTGGTCGTCATAAGGATATAAAGGGAGAGTTTGGAGCACTGTTCCGCCGTTAGTGTCTTTCCGTTCATGGTATGAGTAACCTCCTTTTTTACTGT
Organism: uncultured Bacteroidales bacterium; assembly: GCA_965143025.1. GTDB lineage: Bacteria > Bacteroidota > Bacteroidia > Bacteroidales > Muribaculaceae > CAG-873. The sequence goes on along the minus strand of CBCSTG010000047.1, from coordinate 2,401 downwards.
GCCGCTTTCCGACGGCCTCTATTTCGGTACGACCGATTTACTCGAGCCTCCGCTACCGCCGCGCTATACCCTTGACGAAAGCGGGAGTCCGTTTCCCCGGTCTTGCCTCGCTCGAGCTCGCGGTATATGGTCGCTTGGCACTTGCCGACACGCTCGGCAATCTCGCCCGGCTTTGCGCCCTTTGCGTACATTTCCTCGATAATCCGCCGCTCCTCGAGCTTTAAGCACTCGTATTTCATAGCCTCGCCTCCGTTTCTGCGTAAAAAAATAAGTGCGTCGGAGCTTATCAGCTCTTTCGCACATAATAATAAACTGCACGGTTTCGCGGCGCGGCGCATTTTTCTGTTGCGCCTCCGGCGCGATTCTGCTATGCTTGCCTTAGTCTGATATTCCGTGCCTGAAGGAGGCTAACGCATCATGGTCGAAAATTATCAGGAAATGCTTTCGAGCGAGCACAGTGGCTTTATCCGTCACAACGGCATCCGCGTCGTTTCGGTCGACGAGGAAAAAAGCGTGCTGACCGCCGACGTCACGCCGGAAAATTCCAACATCTGGGGCGGCGTGCACGGCGGCTTTCTCTACGCGATGGCTGACACCGCCGCGGGCGCGTTCGCGCGCATCAACTATAGCCAGCACAACGTCACGCTGAACGGCTCGATCAACTATCTGCGCTCGACAGTGCAGTCCAAAACGCTCACCGCCGTCGGCCGCGCGGTCAGAGTCGGCGGCCACATCGGCTTTTTCGAGGTCAATATCACCGACGACACCGGCGCGCTGATCGCCCGCGCCGAGATCAATATGTATTTTCTGAAAAAGTAAGGAACGCGCTAAAAGGGAGCGCATCGGGCAAGGCCCGATGCGCTCCCTTTTTCATTCTTGTGCTGTAGCCGCTCAGTTTTTCTGACTTTTGCCCTTGATCAGCGCCGTCACCGCTTCGGCGACGGGCTTGCGGTCCGCGTCAAGGAAGAACACCTTGACCTTCGCCGCCTTCGACCAGTCGGCGTTCGCCCACTTGAGCGTCACGGTTTCTTCATCCTCCGCAGCTTCGCTCGCGGCATAGGCCAGGAATCTGCCGTCCTCGGCGTAGAGCGCCGCAGCGTAGTAAACCGCGTCCGCCTGCTTTTGGACTGTGACCTCGTTCTCGCCCATGCTCACGATGCCGCTGTCAGGGTCGTTCGCCTTCACCACGATGGCATAGGTCGAGAAGTGCTTGAGCGTCAGCACGGCGTTCCCGTCGCGGTAGGCCACCTCGACCGGCTCCCTTGTGCCGTCATCGGCAAGATACCAAGCCTGCAGCACACCCTGTTGCGTCCACGTAAACGGAACGGAGACGGTCACCTTGCCGTTAAAGCTGTGAATTTCCGTTCCGTTTGCCGTCAGGCTCACATCAAGCACCATGCCCTGTTCGATATCGCCGATGATCTCGGTCTGATCGCTGCTCAGTGCATCGCCAGTGCTGACATGCAGCTGAATATCGTTGCCGTCCGCTGTTTCGACGACCGACTGCATCGCCGTCTTGTCCAGCGTGATCGCCGCGTCCGCCATCTTGATCGACAGCGCCTTCGCTTCCAAATCAAGGACGTCGTTCACGGCGCTGACGGGCAGCGTCACTTTTTCCGCTTCCAGCCCGGACACATCGATCTGCGCCGTGCTGTCAGTTTCGAGCTGCTTTTTAAGCTCGTCCTGATCGACCGACTCGATCTTCACGGTACCATCGTCCGCCTTAGTATAGTAGGCGGAGCTGTCCTCCGTCTTATTGCCGATACGCTCCCACTGGGCGGTGTAGATCGTCGTCTTGCCTGCGTGCAGCTGTCCATCGTCAAACACGGCGGAAAGCTTATGCAGATCGCTGAGCGTATAAAGCTTATCTTCCTTGCTGTCCGGATCAGGGCCCACAAAGCCCGTCAGTGTAAAGCCGTCGCGGTGGAACACGGTCTTGAGCTCGTCCGCGTACATGTAGCGCCAGCTCGCCTGATTCGGCAGAAGGACAATGCCATCGCTGCAGCGCGCGCACCGTGCGCCGTTACCGCGCCGTTGCCGTCGAGGAAGATTTACCGCTTACGCTCACGGTTGTTGAGGCGGCATCGGTGCTCCGAATCGGGCGCACGTCTGCGTATATCATTCCTGTTCCATCCCGGATACGGTCATGTCACAGAGCAAATGAAGCAAGCAAGTTCAGAACGCATGGATAACTTCATTAAAAGCGTGTCTGGTGGTGAAAAATGAGTTCTTTTCACTCTCATAAGGGAAAACTAAAGGGAAAACCTCCCCGAAAAGGCAAAAGGAAAACCCTGTAGTCATTCGGGTAATGTTCGTAGGGACACAAGTTGACACCATGTCTTGCAAGGGGCGGACAGCGTTTGCTGTCCGCTTTCTTGCGTTTTTTCTCTGCTTTTTTATT
>CBCSTG010000046.1:0-10075 GCA_965143025.1 uncultured Bacteroidales bacterium | reverse complement strand
ACTTTCATCGCCGTTTGAACCTTTCGGTGACATACACTTTCGGTTACGGAAAGAAAGTACAACGGGACAACGAGGTCGGAGAACAATCAGGCGCATCTTCAGCTATTATGAAATAATCTACAACACATTATATGAACAAACTACTCCTGTTTTTACTTCCTCTCCTTGCACTTACGTTCAGTGCTTGCGATGATGATGCTCCGAACTATCCTGATACCAAACTAATCAAAGGACAATGGCAATTAGTTGAGGACGGGAGTAATGATAATCCGCTTATATACCGTTTTACTACCGACGGCGAAAACACATGGTCGTGGGGTGGACTCGTAACATATTATCTTTTGCCTGACGGAACAGCCGATTTCTATAAGAGATACACATGGCACGTTTCAGATCCTGCGAATGAAGATGACGGGAAACCGCGTCTCGAACTCACTTGGTATGACGCTCCCGACAGTGATGATTTATGGGATGCAACGGAATATTATATAGTCGTAAAGCTGACACCGACGGAAATGTGGCTGAGGCCACACCAGAAAGGTGTCCCCAATGACATCAAGAAATTCATCCGGCGCAATGACCTTCCGATTCCCTCAATACAATTCCCCAACCCGTGAAATCTTCTGGTCGCTTTTATCCCGGGCCGGTGGAAAACAGCTATTTATTTTGCTTCTTCTCTAACTCACCACTCAAATTTTCGCCCTAAAAAGTTTGGAAATAGCGACTTAAATTCGTACCTTTGCAGTCCGATTATGTCCAAATTTATTACCGACAGTCGTCATACGCGCGCTTTTGGCCGAGCGCTCGCTTGACTACGGTCAAATTTATTTAACTACTAATCAAGCTATTAACTGTGGATACATTAAGCTACAAAACCTCCACCCCTAACGCACAGCAGGTCGAACACCAGTGGGTTGTCGTCGACGCTGAGGGCCAGCATCTCGGCCGTCTGTGCTCAAAAGTCGCAAAACTGCTCCGCGGCAAATACAAACCCGACTACACTCCCTACTTTGAGTGCGGCGACAACGTCATCATCATCAACGCCGACAAAGTTGTCCTCACTGGCAAAAAGATGACCGACAAAATCTATCTCAACTTCACTGGCTATCCCGGCGGTCAGCGCGAGCTCACCCCCGAAGTGCTCATGAAAAAATCTTTCAACAAGCACATCAAACCCGGCATGCACCCCCTCTTTATCCGCGTGATGAAAGGTATGCTTCCCAAAAACCGTCTCGGACGCCGCATCATCGAGAACATGCACGTCTACAACGGCCCCAACCATCCCCACGAGGCACAGAATCCCAAAGTCATCGACATTAACAAACTGAAATAATTGAAGCATGGAAACAGTTAACGCAGTAGGCCGCCGCAAAGCCGCAGTCGCACGTGTAATCCTCAAAGAAGGCAAGGGCACTATCACCATCAACCACCGCCCCCTCGAAGTATATTTCCCGTCTTCGATCCTTCAGTACATTGTTAAACAGCCTCTGACCACTCTCGACGTAGCCGAGAAATATGACATCGCTGTCAACCTCGACGGCGGAGGCTACAAAGGCCAGGCCGAAGCTCTCCGTCTCGGCATCGCCCGCGCCCTCGTCAAAGTTAACGCCGACGACAAGGCTATCCTGCGCAAGCATGGCTTCATGACTCGCGACCCGCGCGCCGTCGAGCGTAAGAAACCCGGTCAGCCCAAAGCACGCAAGCGCTTCCAGTTCTCAAAACGTTAATGCTTTTTGCTTGGCCGCCTGACGGCGCCCGACTCTCAGCATAACAATATAGTGTTTAGTATCTAAACCGCGTGGATGGACACGTTCCCTACCCCGCAGTTGTCATTATCAAAAGAACGTAAACAAACTACAAACAAACAATGGCTAATCCCACATTTGACCAACTCCTCGAAGCAGGCTGCCATTTCGGCCACCTCAAAAGAAAATGGAATCCTGCAATGGCGCCCTATATCTTCATGGAGCGCAACGGTATCCACATTATAGACCTTTATAAGACAGCTGCCAAAGTTGAAGAAGCTGCAGCAGCTCTCAAAAGCATCGCCAAATCAGGCAAAAAAGTGCTCTTCGTAGCAACTAAAAAACAGGCCAAACAAGTTATCGCCGACCTCGCCAAACAGGTCAACATGCCCTACGTAATCGAGCGCTGGCCCGGCGGTATGCTCACCAACTTCCCGACCATCCGCAAAGCTGTCAAGAAAATGACTGCCATCGACAAGATGACCACCGACGGCACATTCGACAATCTGTCTAAACGTGAGCGCCTTCAGGTAAGCCGCCAGCGTGCCAAACTCGAGAAGACTCTCGGCTCAATCGCCGACCTCAACCGTCTTCCCTCGGCTCTCTTCGTAGTCGACGTGCTCAAAGAGCACATCGCCGTCGCTGAAGCCAACCGTCTCGGCATCCCCGTCTTCGCTATGGTCGACACCAACTCTGACCCGACAAACGTCGACTTCGTAATCCCCGCCAACGACGACGCCTCTAAATCAATCGAACTGATTGTAGGCACACTCGTTCAGGCTATGGCCGAAGGCCTCGAGGAGCGCAAAGCAGAGAAGGTAGACACAGTTGCCGCCGGCGAAGAGGCTGCAGCCCCCGCTCCCAAACGTGAGCGCCGCCGCGTACGCAAAGCCGACGCCGACGCCGAGGCTCCCGCAGCCGAGGCTGAGGAGAAACCCGCCGAAGAGGCTGCCGAATAATCGGTCTCCGAGGCAAGCATTTATAGTCAATCAATTTTAATAACCGTCAAAACCCTTATAATTATGGCAGTTACAATGGCAGAAATCACCAAGCTCCGTCACCTCACAAGTGCCGGACTGATGGACTGCAAAAAAGCCCTCGCAGAAACTGACGGCGACATCGAAGCCGCTGTCGAGATTCTGCGTAAAAAAGGTCAGGCTGTCGCCGCAAAACGCGAAGACCGTCAGGCCGCCGAAGGCTGCGTGCTCGCCGCAAGCGACGGCGACTTCGCCGCTGTCCTCGCTCTTAACTGCGAGACTGACTTCGTAGCTAAAAACGCCGGATTTGTCGAGCTCGCCAAAAAGCTCCTCGCCGCAGCTATGGCCAACCGCGCCAAAAACGTCGACGCTCTCAAAGCCCTCGTAATCGACGGACAGACCGTTGAGGCTCTCGTCGTAGAAGAGAGCGGCAAGACCGGCGAGAAGACCGAAATCGGCGCTTACGAAGTTGTTGAGGCTCCCACAACAGCCGCTTACAACCACTTCAACAACAAACTCGCCGCTATCGTCGGTTTCAACCTCGAAGGTGTCGACCCGCAGATCGGCCGCGAAATCTGTATGCAGATTGCATCGATGAACCCCGTTGCCGTTAGCCGCAACGATGTGCCTCAGGCCACAATCGATCAGGAAATCGCAGTCGCCGTCGAGAAGACAAAACAGGAGCAGGTGCAGAAAGCTGTCGAGAACGCGCTCAAAAAAGCCGGTCTCAACCCCAACCACTTCGACTCTGAGGACCATATCGAATCAAATATCTCAAAAGGCTGGATTACAGAAGAAGACGCTGCCAAGGGCCGCGAAATCATCAAAGCCACCGCTGAAGCCAAGGCTGCAAACCTGCCCGAGCAGATGATTCAGAACATTGCCAACGGCCGTCTCAACAAATTCTTCAAAGAGTCATGCCTCATGGAGCAGGAATATGTTCAGGACAGCAAACTCACTGTCGGCCAGTTCCTCGAGCAGAATCGCAAAGGTCTTGTCGCCGTTGCATTCAAACGCATCAACCTTAACCAAGACTGATTATCTCAGCAAAAAAGTCATAACGATTAAATATGCCTGCAGCGCCCGATTCGTCAAACAATCGGGCGCCGCTATTTTTATGCAATAATTTACGAATGGTGATTTTTGCTATTATGACAATTTTGCTTAACTTTGCAGAGTCTAAAGGTCGCCCGAATGGTGGAATGGTAGACACGAGGGACTTAAAATCCCTTGGCCATTACGGCTGTGTGGGTTCGAGTCCCACTTCGGGTACCCTCTTCGGCTCTGACTCCTACGAGTCAGAGCCGAAATTGTTTATTTAACTTTAGTAGGGACATGCCAAAGCGACCGGAAAGGAGCGACGGCATGTATAATACGTCTGCAACAGTTACATCACCTGACAAAATTTTCTTATCTTTGTCCATAAACTTAAACCGATCACTCACATGAACTATCAATATCACCCAGTCGGCACATGCAGCCGACTCATAAACTTTGAAATAAACGAAGACGGTACAATCGGCGACGTGTCGTTTGTCGGCGGTTGCCACGGCAATCTGCAGGGCATTGCGGCCCTGTTGCGAGGCATGAAAGCCGACGAGGCAATAACACGGCTCAAAGGCATACGCTGCGGAGCCAAACCGACATCATGCCCCGACCAGCTCGCATGCGCCCTCAACGAAGCGCTGAACTCATAATTAAAACAAAGCCAAAGCATTTTTAAGACACTTTTAAGTCTAAATAATAGCTTTGCGAAAAAATTTTTATATCTTTGAGTCCGTGTATGGCCGAAAAGCCTGACAACCTTAATTATTAAGCGACTGAAACACAAACTTACCAATAATCAATATCATACTTATCATGAAACCCTACGTACTCGGAATCGACATCGGCGGCACAAACACTGTAATAGGTATCGTCGACGCACGCGGCTCGGTCATCGCCAGTGACTCTATCAAAACAGCAAAGCACAGCAAACTCGAAGACTACATCGACGAATTATACACGACAGCATCACGGCTGATCGAAAACAACGACGCCACAGACAAAATTCACGGCATCGGCATCGGCGCTCCCAACGCCAACTATTACACCGGCATCATCGAGCAAGGTGTCAATCTGCCATGGCCGACTCCGATACCCTTGGCCCGCCTCATCAGCGAAAAATTCGGCATCCCCGTAGCCATTACAAACGACGCCAACGCCGCAGCTATCGGCGAAATGACCTACGGCGCGGCACGCGGTCTCAAAGATTTCATCATGATTACACTCGGCACAGGCGTCGGCTCAGGTATCGTCATCAACGGACAGATGGTATACGGCCATGACGGATTTGCAGGCGAGTTGGGCCACGTAATTGTCAAACGCAACAACGGACGCCTCTGCGGATGCGGTCGCACGGGTTGCCTCGAGGCTTACTGCTCGGCGACCGGCGTGGCGCGCACAGCCCGCGAGTTCCTCGAAATACGCAACGAGCCCTCTTCGCTGCGCAATCTGCCCATCGAGGATATCACATCAAAAGACGTCTATGATGCAGCAATAAACGGTGACAACCTTGCAAAAGACGTCTTTGAATACACCGGCAAAATACTCGGCGAGGCCATGGCCGACATGACTGTATTCTCGTCGCCCGAGGCATTCATCCTCTTCGGCGGTCTTGCCAAATCAGGTGAACTGCTACTCAAACCCCTGCGCAACGCCATGGACAAAAACATGCTCGGAGTCTTCAAAGGCAAACCCAAAGTAATGCTGAGCGAGCTCAAAGAGGCCGACGCCGCAGTGCTCGGCGCATCAGCTCTCGGCTGGGAGGCAAAGCCTCTGCAGCCCGCACAAGCCGCTCCCGCACTACCCGCGCAGCCCGTAGCTCCGGCCGCCCCTCAGGCTTAAACTAATAAAAATAAACGAAATGGATACAATGACACCTCCACGCAAACCGATGGGCTATCAGGAAGCTATCAAATTAGCATTCAAAAACTACTGCGTCTTCACCGGGCGCGCCGGACTCGCCGAGTTCTGGTGGTTTCAGCTTTTCACTTTCTTAGTCGGATTAGTATTAGTAATGGCGCAGAAGGCCACAGGGATGGATGTCTTTAACATCCTCTCTTCCATATTCGGACTCGTCACACTGCTCCCGCAACTCGGACTGATCTGGCGTCGCCTGCATGACACAGGTCGTGCCGGCGGATGGTTTTTCCTCATTTTTATCCCCATTGTCGGCATCATCGTCCTCATCTGGTGGTGGCTACAGCCGAGTGAGCAGGGCCCCAACCGTTTCGGTGACCCCGCCTGAATAAACTGATTACCCTATTAAAATCCACGGGGGATAGCCGGCCAACAGACTATCCCCCGTCATTATAATCAAGCCAATCATGTCTGAAGAAATCTCTACCTTAGCCCTCAATGCCGAGGCTCTCGCTGAAGGCGAGAATCTGCCGCACGCCGACTACCGCGACGGCGACATTGCCATATTCAACGACTTCAGCTTTCTGCCACGCTACTGTAATTCGCTACGCATCAACGTTTTTGCGCTGATGATATGTATGGGCGGGGCCATGCATGTAGAGATTAATTCAAAAAAACATAACGTCGTCGCACGCCAGTGTCTGATAGGACGCCCCAATGATGTAATTGCAAACTGCTATAAAAGCTCTGATTTCAAGGGCAAAGCCATTCTGCTCGCGCCTCAGTTGGTCTCGGAGTGTATCTCGGATAACGAACGCTGGTCGACAATGCTGAGCCTGTTCGACAACCCTACCGTAACCATCAGTCCCGAGCGCATACATGTCTATGAAATGTATAGCAAGCTGCTGCTGACAAAACTATGTCTCGAAGAAGGACACAGCGACGCATACAGCCGACGCAGCATCTGTGCGCTTGTGCGTGCGGCCTTCTATGATATTATATCGGATATGGACGGCAGCCAAGGTGTCGCGCCCAAAGCTATCGTCAGCCGTTCGGAAATACTCTTCAGGCGCTTTATTGATTTGCTTGAAAATTCGGCTGTGCCCGAGCGCTCGGTTTCTGCTTATGCTTCAAAATTATGCGTCACGCCTAAATACCTCTCGGCCGCATGCAAGGACTTTTCGGGGGAGACGGCTACCGAATGGATAAGCCGTTCGGTTAATTCGTCAATAAGACATGAACTGAAGTACAGCAGCCTGACGATAAAAGAAATAGCCATAAAACTCGGATTTGACAACCTGTCGTTTTTCGGCAAATATGTCAGAGCCAAATTCGGTCAGTCACCGCGTGCGCTGAGACTAAGTCTGCGCTCGTCTGAAAGTGACAAGACGATTAAAGATAAAGTTTGAAAGCGTGTAGACCACACATCCCAATATCGTCGCAATACCGTAGCCCGATATCACGAAGCCCGAAAGCCGGAATTGCAACTGACCGAGCGAAGTAGTGTTCAGCGCCACAACCGCGGCAAGCTGCAACGCATAACATATAGCAAATCCGATGAAAAATTTCAATCCTTCGGCAAGCAGACGCCCCTCTGACCGGAATACCCACTGACGGTTCCATAAAAACGAGTTGACGACACCGGCCACATAGCCTATGGCGTTTGACACATACTCGTTGACGCCGAAGAGTGACTTACAGATAAAAATCGTGCAAAGGGTCACAAGCGTGTTGAGCGCCCCCACGAGACAATATCTGATAAACCGCAGCGTCTCGGCCCGTTTGCTTATGCCGCTCAGTCTGTCCATGATTTATTCGGGCAGGCTGTCTTTATCGACCTTGAGAATCGGCAGAGACCATCCGTAGTGCACCGCTAACACCCTTAGACCCACTATCACCACCGCGCAGGCTGATTGAGGCAGCCACAGCGGCGCGCCCGTAAGTTGCACCAAGTAGTAGACCAAACCTCCCGCCAAGCAGGCTGTAGCGTAGATATCCTTGCGGAAGAAGAGCGGCTCGTCATTGATGAGGATGTCACGGATAATGCCGCCGAACGAGCCTGTGATGATGCCCATCACTATCGCCACCCACATCGGATAGCCGACCGCCAAGGTCTTCTGTATGCCGACTACGACAAACAGCGCAAGGCCGATGGCGTCGAAGATAAAAAGCGTTCGCATGCCCTTGACAAGAAACTGACGGAAGATAATCACGGCTATCAGAGCTATGCCCGTGACGCCGAGATATCTGAACGACAGCATCCAGAAGACCGGCACATCCAAGAGCACATCGCGTATCGTGCCGCCACCGATAGCCGTCACCAATCCGACAACATATGCTCCGAACCAGTCAAAACGCTTTGCTGCGGCCAGACGGATGCCCGATATTGCGAATGCTATCGTACCGAGTAGCTCGATTACGACAATAAACGTCTGGTCGGCTGTAAATTGATTCATAAATGCTTATTTCTTTGCAGTCCCTGCTGTTTTATCCGCCTCACTTGCGGCAGCTTTTGTGGCGCGCTCGTAATAGCGGCAAAGATCTTTCAGCCTGCACTCGCCGCATAGAGGCTTGCGAGCCTTGCAGACATATCGGCCGTGGAGTATCAGCCAGTGGTGTGCACGCGGTATTTTCTCCTCCGGAATATTTTTGACCAACTGCCGCTCGGTATCCAATGGCGTTTTGCTGCCCGTGGTGAGGCCTATGCGGTCGGCCACACGGAAGACGTGTGTGTCGACAGCCATGGCCGGCCGGTTAAATATTACCGAGAGTATGACATTGGCAGTCTTTCGCCCGACGCCCGGCAGTGCGAGCAACCCGTCCATATCCTCGGGCACCTCGCCGCCATGACGCTCGACGAGAGCCTGCGCCATGCCTATTAACGAGCGAGTCTTGTTGTTCGGATATGAGACCGAGCGTATAAGGTCAAACACCTCGTCTGGATCAGCGGCCGCAAGCTTGGCAGCCGTCGGATAACGCTCGAAGAGCGCCGGCGTGACCATGTTGATACGTTTGTCAGTGCACTGAGCCGACAATATAACAGCAACCAGCAGCTGAAACGGGTTGTCATAATGCAACTCGGTCTCCGCAAACGGCATCTCACGCTCAAAACGCTCGATGACACGGCTGTAGCGTTCGGCTTTTTTCATCATCAGAAGCAATGCCCGATCAATGCGCCGAGGTAAATTCCTCGAGGAAGCGGGTGTCGTTCTCAGAGAACATGCGCAGGTCTTTGACCTGATACTTGAGATTGGTGATGCGCTCTATGCCCATGCCTAACGCGAAGCCGGTGTATTTCTTAGAGTCTATACCACAGGCCTCCAATACATTGGGGTCGACCATGCCGCAGCCGAGTATCTCGACCCAGCCGGTATGCTTGCAGAACGAGCAGCCTTTGCCGCCGCAGAGATTACAGCTGATATCCATCTCGGCCGAAGGCTCAGTGAAGGGGAAGTAGCTCGGGCGCAGTCTGATTTTAGTCTCGGGGCCGAACATCTCACGGGCGAAGTACAGGAGCGTCTGACGCAGGTCGGCGTAAGTTACGTTGCGGTCTACATAGAGAGCCTCGACCTGATGGAAGAAGCAGTGCGCACGCGCCGAAATGGCCTCGTTGCGGTAGACGCGTCCCGGGCAGATGATGCGGATAGGCGGCTCGGTCTTCTCCATCACGCGCGACTGCACCGACGAAGTGTGCGAACGCAGCAGCACATCAGGCATACGGTTGATGAAGAACGTGTCCTGCATGTCTCGCGCGGGATGGTCTGCACCGAAGTTGAGCGATGAGAAGACATGCCAGTCATCCTCTATCTCGGGGCCTTCGGCAATAGTGAAGCCTAAGCGGCGGAAGATTGCTATAATTTCTTCGCGCACCAACGACAACGGATGGCGTGTGCCTAATTTTACGGGCGAGGGAGTGCGGGTGAGGTCAAGACCGCTGAAGTCATCCGACTTATTTTCGAGCGACTCGCGGAGTCCGTTGATGCGCTCTGTCGCGAAATTCTTAAGCTCGTTGACAGCCTGACCTATTTCGCGCTTACTCTCGGCCGGCACCGAACGAAAATCATTCATCAGCAGCGAAATTTCGCCTTTTTTGCTGAGATAACGTATGCGGAGGGCTTCGACCTGCTCGGCATTATCAGCCGTAAGCGTCTCAATTTCAGCCCGTAATTGTTTGATTTTGTCTAACATTGCCTTGTTGGTGTATTTAATGGGGCAAATTTAGCAAAATTTTCCCTAAACGACAACAACACTTCATCTCCCCTACCACGACAAAAAAACGTAACGTCAACTTTATACACCCCATTTTGCTAACCACGGCACCTATCTAACAGGAGAGATAGTCTGCTGCGCTTCACCCTACATTTATATATAGTTAAATATAGTTAAGTGCTTGGGGGGGGGGGGTAATTTTATACCTACTTTTGCATGCGTTTGCACAAAAACACGCAATTA
>CBCSTG010000045.1:0-10337 GCA_965143025.1 uncultured Bacteroidales bacterium | reverse complement strand
CATTGTCATAAACATGCTCCACTATCTTCTCAGCCGGCACTACATAAGCCTCGACCTCATCGCTCAACGCAAATGGTCTGAGCGACGGATGCACAAAGACCGCACGCCGCCCCGACGCATCAGGCGTGAGCTCAAAAGTGCCTGTCATGACCGTGCCGCCGCGGCTGATGATAATTTTCAAGGCAACGGCGTCGGCCGACGGATACGAAAGGATTGGGTTTAGCGTCAGCGGCGCAGCTCCTATACCGTCGGCCGTCGCCACAGTCTGTTCGTCGCCCGAGCCGAAGGTGACACTGACAGCCGAGTGCCAAGCCCCGTCTGTGTCCGCGGCGTTTGAGGCCGCGAATGTACGCACATCATCGCCATGATATCTTATGGCGCTAAGACCGCCCCACAGCACCGTCCCCGAGGCTTCGGCTGCCTCACGGGCCGTGAATCCGTGCGGCAGCATAAGCGACAACGCCACACGGTCGGCCGGTTTGACAGCCGATTTCAGGATACGTTTGATGTCACGCACTTCGTCAGCCGCCTCAGCTGTGGTCACAGCGGGCATCGTTCGGTCTAAGACCGTAATGTCATCAGTGACAGGCATGCTCACGGCTGTCCGGCAAAGAGCCCCGACACGGCCTATAAGTTCGCGCAGACGCGCAACTGCTCCACCTCCGGCCATAGCCACAAGCCCCTGCGAGCGCCCCGGGAGAGCCACGCGCAGGAAGTGATTGCCCGATGCCGCTCCGCGCACACGCTCGACAGGCACCGTCGCCGACGGGTCATACGGATGCATCTGCGGCGATACTAACAGTTCGATATGACTTACACCCAATGCGGCGAGGCGCTCAATACCCTCAATGACACGCAGGCGCGGACGCCACTGACGCGCGCTCAGCGTCCAGCGCCCGAGTGTGCGGCCGTCAGCACTGTCTATTGTGATATAATCGGTTGCTGACGTGCCCTGCGACGCGCCGAGCAACAGCGGAGCCGACTCATAGACAGTCTCGCCGCGCTCGCCCACAAGGCGGTAACGGGCCAACGCCGGCTGACAGTAATAACCGGCCGAGGCTGCCCGCCGGCACAGCTCGGCATAGGCCTCCCTGACATCCGATGCCACCACACGCTCATCGCGCTCGGCCAGTGTACAGTCTGTCGTCTGATAGGTTTTTGACAGCGTGCGCTCGCCGACCTCGACCTCCACGTCGGATCCGTCGACAGCTGTCAGACTTATCACCGGCAGACGCCTCACGGCAGTCTGCAATGTCCACGTACTGCCGGCGAGACGCAGCTCATACGGCCCGGATTTGCTCATAACGATGATCAATCCGGCGCTGACGGTCTGCGCGGTCAGAATATCACCTGACACGGAGCCTATTTCAGTAACAACTGGTACAGAAGCCCTTAAATCTGTCACCGCAAGCGACGATCCGCGATACATAATCATATAACTGTGTTCGCCGACCTGATGACTCAAAAGCGGTGTCCATCCGCCGGCCACGACTAAACGCGGCACACCCACAGGCTCGAGTGTCGCTCCGGACGGCGACCGGCGAAGATTATGGCACAGATTGACACCGTTGCTCTCCTCCGGTCCGGCACACTGCGCCCCGATTGTAATGATTTGTGTTTTCATAGTTTTTACAATGTATATTTACGCCGCAAAATTACATTCCTCACCCGATGACGAGACGCAATTTGCGTCAGGCATGTATTTTAACATACCAAATTCACAAAAAATATTACGCGTACAGCCCCCGCGATAACATTTTTAAGTATATTTGCATCATGGTCACAGATGAGCCATAGAGTTGGCACGGTGAATCATACATTTTATTTAAGGTGTTATTGAAATTATCTTCCGTTCTTAAACTTGGCGGTTTACAATGCGATGAAGATGATTGGCAATAGCACCTGCATCGGTGTCTTATAGCTGCCGTAACAGGCAGATTATATAGCACGCTCGGTGTGGGGCTATTGTTTTATCTATCGCAAAGGTACGCCAAGACCAAAGAACGAGATAAAGCAAGATACAATCCTCACACCTTTTTTATACCTTAACCGTAACCGTTCCGCCGAGGATTGAGGGACACACAAAACATTCTTTGCTATGGGAAAATCCTACTTCCGGAACTCTCAATTTCCAAAATCATTGCTGCTTGCAATCGCTGTTTTTCTGACGGGCATAAGCGCATCAGCCCAAAGATTCTCAGCCGCCGACGGATTCACTTACAACATTCTTTCAGAAACAGACCTGACTGTCGAAGTTATTGCAGGTGCTGAAGGCCCGTATTCGGGCGACATCGTAATCCCGTCGGAGGTAACGTACGATTCAAAAGATTACTCGGTAATCTCAATCGGACGCGGAGCGTTCAATGGCTGCCGCGAATTGACATCTGTGTCAATGCCCGGCTCGGTGACATCTGTAGGCGATAATGCATTCTATTTTTGCAGCAGCCTTATATCGGTGTCAATTCCGGAATCAGTGACTTCTATAGGCTTTGGTGCTTTTTACAATTGCAGTAGTCTTAAATCAATATCGATACCTCAGTCTGTTACCTCTATCGCCAACTCTATGCTCTATGGCTGCAGCAGTCTTACCACTATAACAATACCCGAATCGGTGACATCTATAGGCAATACGGCTTTCTCGCGTTGCAGTAGCCTGACACAACTCTCAATCCCGAATTCAGTGATTTCTATCGGAGACAGAGCCTTCTCTGAATGTATTGCCCTGACTTCAGTATCAATTCCCGAATCTGTGACTTCTATGGGCGCGTCTGTATTCAACGGGTGCAAGTCATTAGACCGAATCGATGTGGCAGAAAATAATACAACATATGCTTCAGTAGACGGCATCCTTTATTCTAAGGGCCTAACTACTCTGATTATGTGCCCGACAGCAAAAAAAGGTGAAATATCAATACCCGGCTCTGTGACGTCTATCGGAAATAATGCCTTCGCCGGCTGCAGCAGCCTAACTGCAGTGTCAATCTCCGCGTCGGTGACCTCTATTGGCATCGGTGCGTTCTCCGGCTGCTCCGGTCTTACGGCAATCTCAATACCCGGCGCGGTAACGACTATCGGCGATGATACATTCTACGGTTGCACCTCGATGGAGAGAATTGATGTAGCGGCCGACAATGCAGCATATTCATCTGTCGACGGCATCCTGTATTCAAAGGACATCACAACTTTAATTACCTGCCCTGCAGGCAAAAAAGGTGAAGTCGCAATTCCGGGCTCGGTCACTTCTATCAACAAGAATGCTTTTGCAGCATGCTCCGGACTGACATCGGTGACTATCCCCGGCTCTGTGACCGCTCTAAGCGACGGGATGTTTAACTATTGCACAGGTCTTATCTCAGTTACCATTCCCGAGTCTGTGACTTCTATCGGCGCGAATGTTTTCACCGGATGCACCGGCCTGACATCAGTGGAAATTCCCGCGCACGTAACATTTATCGGCAATTATACATTTCAAAACTGCACCGGTCTGACCTCAGTCTCACTTCCGGGCTCATTAACAGTTATCAGTCACGGTCTGTTCGGTAATTGCACAAGTTTAGCATCGATAACTATTCCAAACTCGGTTACTACTATAAATTTTAATGCATTCGGCGGCTGCAGCAGTCTGACTTCGATAACGATTCCGGAGTCTGTGACTGTAATTTATTCATCTGCGTTTACACGCTGCAACAAGCTTGCTTCGGTTTATTGTCGATGGAGCGACCCGATACAATGTGACCCGATTTTTGACGAGAGCACAATGCAAACCGCAAAATTATATGTGCCATCAGGCTGCAGCGCAAAATATAAAGCTGTCGCTCCGTGGAGCGGTTTCGCAAATATTGAGGAAACGGACTATTCGGGCATCGATGACGTCCTCCCGGCCGGTCAGTCTGTCATGGTAACGGTTGATAACGGTGTGATAACCGTCGACGGTGTCGCCGACGATACCGTCATAACAGTCTATGACATGCAGGGCCGCGCGGTCTACACTGGCTCAGACCGCATTATCTCAAATCTCCGCGCAGGCGTTTACATCGTCAAAGCCGGCTCAAAGAAAGTCAAAGTCGCTATATAAAACACACAAAAAATGTAGGGACGTGCCAAAGCCAAATGTAGGGACGCTCGGCTCGAGCGTCAGCCGTCGAGCGTCGGCATCTCCCTCCATCAGACAAGAACAGGGGGCTGCGCCTGATGAGCAGCCCCCTGTTCTTATATAATAATTAAAAAGGTTTACAAATCTTCCTCAATCGAGAACTCGTCGTCTGCGCTGTCGTCGAAGAGCTCCTCGTCGTCCTGTTCGATGTCATTTTCTTCGGGCTCGTCGTCGTTGTCGGCCTCTTTTTTACTTGACGATGATTTTTTCTTGCTCTTGGCGCCGACGGGCTGATTTGCCTCCTCACGCAGAGCTGCCATGATGCGGTCTTCGATTTCGTCGGCGAGCTCGGGATTGTCGGCAATCACCATCTTGGCAGCGTCGCGGCCTTGGGCGATTTTGGTGCCGTTATAGCTGAACCATGAGCCGCTCTTGGCTATGATGTCATAGTCGACGCCGAGGTCAAGAATTTCGCCCGAGCGTGAGATGCCCTCGCCGAACATGATGTCAAACTCGCAGCGCTTGAAGGGAGGAGCCACCTTGTTTTTTACGACTTTGACAGCCGTGCGGCGACCGAACACTTTGTCGTCAGAGCCCTTAATCGCCGTACGCGAGCGTATGTCGATGCGCACCGACGCGTAAAATTTGAGAGCGTTACCGCCGGTCGTCGTCTCAACGGGACCGAACATCTGACCGATTTTCTCACGCAGCTGGTTGATGAAGATACAGGTGGTGTTGGTGCGGGCTATGGCGCCGGTGAGCTTGCGCATGGCCTGAGACATCAGACGGGCGTGCAGACCCATGTTACGGTCGCCCATCTCGCCCTCGATTTCGCTCTTCGGCGTCAATGCGGCCACAGAGTCGACGACCACGATGTCGACGGCGGCCGAACGTATAAGCTGCTCGGCGATTTCGAGAGCCTGTTCGCCGTTGTCAGGCTGCGAAATCAGCAGGTTATTGACGTCTACGCCTAATTTCTGGGCATAGAAACGGTCGAAGGCGTGCTCGGCGTCGATGATTGCTGCGATGCCGCCGCGTTTCTGGGCCTCGGCGATAGCATGTATGGCCAGCGTTGTCTTACCCGACGACTCCGGTCCGTAAATCTCTATGATGCGGCCTTTGGGATAGCCGCCGACTCCGAGTGCGTTGTTGAGGCCTATAGAGCCTGTCGGGATCACGTCGATGTCTTCGACCACCTCATCGCCCATCTTCATGATGGCGCCGCGGCCGTATGCTTTCTCTATGCGCTGCATGGCTGCTGCGAGTGCCTCCTCGCGTGCTTTAGCGGGGTCAGCCGGTGCCGTCACTTTCTTTGACGTCTTCTTTTTGGCGCTTTTGTCAGGTGTTTTAGTCATTGTCTTTATGTTTTGTTGTTGATTATTCCTTTAAGATATTGCAAAGTTAAGTCTGAAGATGTGCATTTTACTTGCACACATAAGTTAAACTATATTAGGCTTTATAAGGCCTATAAGGCTTATAGAACTTATAAGCCAAGGCCTTAGGCGTCTTATCGGCTCATCATCACATTTTTCTATAAAAATTTTTTCTTGCCGGGCGAACCTTTTACTACGCGCTGCGTTTTAATAGTACATAGCAAAATTACTTTTTCCATTGCAAGAAATGTGATAATGATTGGTTTATTATCAAAGTGGAGATACCGTGAGGCATCTCCACTTTGGTGTTTATAGCCTTTGCATTTATTTTTTGTCTGCGGGGATGACATTGCCGGTAATCTTGAGGGTCACACGGCGGTGACGACGGTCGTTGGTACGCACCTTGATGTCCTTGCTGACATAGCCCTTCTGACCTGCGGGCAGGAAGGTCACCTTAATCTTACCGGTTTTGCCTGGTTTGACCGGCTCGGTCGTATATTTGGGACGCGTGCAGCCGCAACTTGCCGACGCTGACACAATCAGGAGGGGAGATGTGCCCGTGTTGGTAAACTCAAACTCGTGCACGACAGGCTTGGCATCGGCGCTGACAGTGCCGAAGTCATATTTTTTCTCCGCAAACTCGATGACAGCCCCCACGGAGTCTTTGTCATCGGCAGCACAGACGCTCACGGTCACAAGACTCATGAAGGCCGCAAGCAGTATTAAAATCGCACGTTTCATATCTCCATGTTATTGCTGAGATTGTTAAAATAACGATCAAGCACGTCGCGCGCAGCGATGAACGAGCTGCGACGGTTGTCAAGCACGGCAGCCTCCTCGTCGCGCAGCATGGCGGCTATCGACGGATTGTTATAGAAGTTTGAGCGCAGGCGGTTGTCGATTGTCTCATACATCCAGTAACGCGCCTGCTCGCGGCGTTTGCGCTCGAAGTAACCGTTTGCCTTGACGAAGGCGAAGTAGCGGTCAATCATGTCCCAGACCTCGGCAATGCCGAGCCCGTAGTAGCCCGAATAGGTCAGCACCTCGGGGCTCCAGCCTGAGGCCGCGAGCGGGAAAAGATGGAGCGCGCTCTTAAACTGGGCCTGTGCCAGACGCGCGCGGTCTATGTTGTCGCCGTCAGCCTTGTTGATGACAATGCCGTCGGCCATCTCCATGATGCCGCGCTTGATGCCCTGCAGTTCGTCGCCGGTGCCGGCAAGCTGTATCAGCAGAAAGAAGTCGACCATCGAGTGCACGGCAGTCTCGCTCTGCCCGACGCCGACTGTCTCGACAAAAATATTATTGTAGCCTGCGGCCTCGCATAGCACGATTGTCTCACGCGTCTTACGGGCGACACCGCCGAGCGAGCCTGCCGACGGGCTGGGGCGGATGAAAGCAGACGGATGCTGCGACAGTTTCTCCATGCGCGTCTTGTCGCCGAGTATCGAACCCTTGGTGCGCTCGCTCGAGGGGTCGATGGCGAGCACGGCGAGTTTGCCGCCGTCGCGCAGCACATGCAGGCCGAAGACGTCGATTGACGTGCTCTTGCCGGCACCGGGCACACCGGTGATGCCGATACGGCGCGAATTGCCCGAGTAAGGCAGACATTTTTCAATCACCTCCTGCGCTATGGCCTGATGCTCGGGCGAGAGGCTCTCGACTAACGTCACGGCGCGCGACAGCATGGTCACGTCGCCGCGAAGTATGCCGTCGACAAGCTCCGAAGCCGTAGGCAGAGGCTTGCGGCGCGGGCGCTTCGACAGATAGGGATTGACCTGAGGGGGCTGGGCCACACCGCTGTTGACGGTCAGGCCGCTGTATTTCTCATCGTTTTCGGGATGTTCCATGTCCTTAAGCATTAGTTATCAAAGTTACATATTATTCACTTCTCAGCAAAGACATGGCGGTTAAAACAGATTAAAAAACCGCAGGCGGCCGTTCACGACTGCCGGACACGACACCGGCTCAGACACGACCGCCCGCGGGCGATTACACAATTTATGTCAAATTATTTCAAAGGTACGGGCGCTCACTCGCTGACGGCGACAGTGTCCGGCTCGACGATGTCCTCGTCCTCTATGACGACGACCTCGTCAGAGTTCATCCCGTCGCTGAAGCCCTCGCCGAAGGCACCTATAGCCTCCTGCTCTATCTTCACACCCTCCACGGGCTCGGTGATTAACACCTTATATGCGACTATCTCAAGCACGATACCTACGATGATGCAGACTGCGATATAGCCTAATACGATATATGTGGTGCGTTTCATTGTCATTTGTCTTTTACTGATGTTTTGTCTAAAAATTGCTTATACATGTCGCTGAGCTGCTCGGGGGTCACGTCCAGCAGGCGCAGGCTGCGGAAGAAATCGTCGGCCGTCTCGCCCAGAAGCTCCTGACGGCGCAGGGCAAGCACACGCTCGCGCACATCGGCGGTGGCGAAGTAGCCCAAGCCTCGCTTGTTGTAGATGATATCCAAGCCTGACAGATAATCATAGGCGCGCATCACCGTGTTGACATTGACGGCCACGGTCGACGCATACTCTCTGACCGAGGGGATGCGGTCCTCGCCTCTGATTGCTCCGCTCAACACCCTGTCGCAGATTGCATCGGCGATCTGCAGATAGATTGCTCGGCTGTTTTCTTTAAAATCCATGATATACTCAGAGGTGTTTTATAATCTGTCTATGATTTCGGCCTCCTTGGTGCGGAAGTAGGCCACGACAAACTGGAATGTTGAGCAGAACGCATTGATGCAAATAAAGCTCCATAATAAGATTTTGTCCGAATCATAGAAGTTCTTCACATAAAAAGTCTCAGCGCCACTGAAAAGATACTCGGCTATGCTCGAGAAGATTATCGAGACCACAAACTGCAGCACAAGGCATGCGGCGAAGGTCTTCACAAACGAGTTCTTGGCCCAGAACGTACTGCCTAAAACAAACGTAGACTGCATTGAGATATAGAAGCTGAGCACAAGCAGACTCGTGCTGTTTATGCCGTCGCCGAAATCTGTCAGCTCCCAGAAGGGCATCGCGACAGCATGTGTGCGCGTGGCCGGCTGTATAAAGTTGGCGAAGATGACGCGGATTATGTCAGCAATCTCATAGCTTATCAGATAGGCTACGGTAGTGCCGATGACGCAGATGACAAAGCGGCTCATATATTTCTCAAACTGAGTCGCCGGCAACATCAGCGACGTCAGACGCGCGGGCGCCGTGGTCATATTCTCCATGAATATTGATGCACCGAGCGCTCCGAAGATGAAGAAGCCCACATAGAATATCACCGTCGCCGTCCCCTTGCCGGTGGAGTCCTCAATGAGCGAGATAAATATCATCAGCAGAGCCAGAAGACCAAACATCATTACGCCCTTGAGCAGCAGTGACTGTTTGTTGGAGTTTATATCCCGGCTCAAGACACGGCCGAAACGTTTGAAATCAAACATTTTTTCTTTTGTAGTTTCCATAATTATGCCGTGTAGTTTATTTATTGGTGAATATGCGGTTGATAATCTCGGGTTTGGTCGTGGCGAGGCTGAAGAGGGTCTCCAAATCAATCTCGGTGTCCATGCTGCCGTCATTCTCGATCACTACACCTGTGCCTCCGATAGAGGGTACCGTGTAAAGCGCCTTGGCCACAATGGCCCGGTCGGTCGTCGTCATAAACGCCAGACGTTCGCCGATGCGTCCCATGGCCTCATTGAGCATGATGCGGCTGTCGTTCATAATGAAAATATGGTCGAGTATGCGCTCCACATCTTTCACCTGATGGGTCGAGATGATTATGGTCTTGCTCTCGTCGGCCGAAGAGGCTATGAAGCGGCGGAAAGCAGCTTTGCCGGGAATGTCGAGTCCGTTTGTCGGCTCGTCCATAAGGAGCACAGGAGTGTTGCAGGCCAGTGCGAAACACATATACACCTTCTTTTTCTGACCCATTGAGAGGTTTGACAGCTTATAAGGCATCTCGGAGTCGATTTCAAACGTTTGCAAATGACGCTTGAGATCCTCAGCCGAGAAGTTAGGATAGAAGGCGGCATTAAGTTCGCAATATTTCTTGACCGTTACCGGAGGTAGACTGAGCTCCTCAGGCACAACAAAAATATCCTGAAGTGTCGAGACGCGTCTCAGGCGCGTGTTGACCCCGTCTAATTCGACACAGCCCTGCTTGGGAGTTAGCAGTCCGGCGATAAGATATAGAAGCGTAGATTTGCCGGCGCCGTTCGGGCCTAACAGGCCATAAACGCCTCCCGCGGGAATCTCGGCTGTCATGTCGTCAATAACAGGCTTGCGACGTCCGGGATACGAGAAACTCAAATTTTTAAGAGCTAACATAACAAAAAATATAGATTGTAGATTATTAGAGGACTAAGATAATTAAAATGACACACAGACATGCGAGAAGAGCCGAGAGCCAACTGCCGCCGTCGCCGGACATGGGAGAGAAAAACGAGAGAAAATTCATTGTGTGATAAATTATAATGTTGAACATATTTTGCAGGTTACTCTCTAAGCCTTGCGCAAATGCGATTCAACGCATCAACCTTAGCTTGATAGTGTAATAGTGTGCTATTACACCGCAAATGTATAACACAATTTTAAATCCTCCAAATTAATTCACAACTTTTTTTCAAAAAAATTTTCAGCTCCACAAATCACATCAGCCACATCAGACTCATCAGTCACATAAATCACATAAGACTCATAAGATTTATAAGCTCTATGAGCCCTATAGAGCCTATAGTGAGAGGCGACAGGTATCAGTCACATAAGACTCATAAGTCACATAAGACTCATCAACCCCTCAAGTGAGGATACAAAAAAAGCCCCGGGGCTCGTGTGAGTCCCGGGGCTGGGTTAGAAGGGGCGGTTA
>CBCSTG010000044.1:0-11208 GCA_965143025.1 uncultured Bacteroidales bacterium | reverse complement strand
GTCGATTTCGTCGAGCTTGCGCACGAAGAGTTCGCGGTCTTCGGTGTCCATGATTGCACGGACAGGTGTGCCGAGCACCTTGACGCCGTATTTCTCGAGGATGCCGCTCTCATAGAGAGCCACGCCGCAGTTGAGGGCAGTCTGGCCGCCGAAGGCAAGCATGATGCCGTCGGGGCGCTCTTTCTGAATGATTTTCTCGACGAAATAAGGTGTGACCGGCAGGAAGTAAATTTTGTCGGCAAAGCCTTCGGAGGTCTGCACCGTGGCTATGTTGGGGTTGATGAGCACGGTGGCGATACCCTCCTCGCGCATGGCCTTGAGGGCCTGCGAGCCCGAGTAGTCAAACTCGCCGGCCTCGCCGATTTTGAGTGCGCCGCTGCCGAGCAGCAAAACTTTCTTTATCTGATTGTCGCGGTTGGGATTGCTTGTTGAATCAGTCTGAGTCATTGGTCTGAGTCGTGGTGATGATGATTAAAGCTTGCTGATAAACTCGTCAAAGAGATACTCGGTGTCCTTGGGGCCGCTTGAAGCCTCGGGGTGGAACTGTGCCGAGAAGAATGGCTTGGTCTTGTGGCGGATACCCTCGTTGGTGCCGTCATTCATGTTGATGAACAGGGGCTCCCATTCGTCAGGCAGCGTGGAGTTGTCGACGGCGAAGCCGTGGTTCTGCGAGGTCACGAAGCAGATGTTCTCGCCGACTACGCGGACGGGCTGATTGTGGCTGCGGTGGCCGTATTTGAGTTTGTATGTGCTGGCACCGGCAGCTTTGGCAAGGAGCTGGTTGCCCATGCAGATGCCGCAGATGGGACGGTCTCCGTCAAGCGCGCGGCGAATATTTGCGACTGTGGCCTCTGCGAAGTCGGGGTTGCCCGGACCGTTAGAGATGAACAGGCCGTCATAGGGGATGACAGAGAAGTCATAGTCCCACGGCACACGCACCACGCGGACACCGCGGCGTGTCAGACCGCGCAGGATGTTGTGCTTGACGCCGCAGTCGACGAGCACGACGGTCTTCTTGCCTGACGGCGGCAGCACGGGGTTGGCCTTGTCCAAGGGCGTTGTGACAAATTTACCGTCGGCGCCGAGCTCATAAAGGGTCACGTCGCCGCACGAAGTCTTGCCTACAAGATTTTCGAGATTGGGATTATAAAAATCGACATCGCCATGTCCGTCAATCACAATCTTACCGAGCATTGAGCCTTGCTCGCGCAGATGTTTTGTGAGTTGTCGGGTGTCGATGTCATAGATGCCGGGCACTTTCTCGCTTTTGAGCCAGTCAGACAGAGAGCGGTCGGCGAGCCAGTGGCTGTGCTCCCATGAATAGTCCTGTGCGATGATGGCCTTGCAGTGTATATGGGCGTCTTCGAAGTAATCGCTCAGCAGAGGCGAGTCATCGGTCGGCGGCACACCGTAATTGCCGAGCAAAGGAAATGTGGTTATTAAAATCTGACCCTCATAGGACGGGTCTGTCAGACTCTCAGGGTAGCCTGTCATGGCCGTATTAAAAACTACTTCTCCCGATGTCGAAGCCTCATAGCCAAAAGACTTTCCCTCGAATGTGGTGCCGTCTTCGAGTACGAGGACGGCGCGTTTTGTTTCGCGCATACGATAGGTTTTTAAGCGTAATATGATGGGTGGTCTAACACTATCAGTCGTGAAAACCATGCAAAGTTACGAAAAAAACGCCGCCCCGCCAATCTTTACGCGGAAAATCAGTGAAATCTGTAAAATTGGTAGTTTATACCACGATTGTGAAACGCAGCCATCGGTTTTGTTTAAGTATTTTTGCAGCGTACAAATGTATCTCGACAATACAAGACTATACAACTGCATACAAGACTATATAAAACTATACAAACCATGAATAGAGTTATTACATTAGTATTAATAGGTTTCTTAAGTATTACAATAAGCACTGACATTATGGCACAACAGAAAATCGTCCAGACAGCCGGACATGACCGCCTCGGCGACTTCGCCCCGGAGTTCGCTCACCTTAACGACGACATACTTTTCGGCGAAGTGTGGAGCCGCAATGACCTGCTCTCGCTGCGCGACCGCAGCCTCGTGACCATCACAAGCCTGATTTCGCAGGGCATCACCGACAGCTCTCTGACCTTTCACCTCGAGTCTGCCAAAAAGAACGGCATCACACGCACTGAGATTGCCGAAATCATCACACACATCGCCTTTTATGCAGGCTGGCCGAAGGCTTGGGCGGCATTTAACCTCGCCAAGAACGTTTGGGCCGACGACATCACGGGCGATGACGCCAAGGCTGAGTTTGCGCGCTCGATGATCTTCCCCATAGGCGAGCCCAACACGGCTTATGCCAAGTATTTCATCGGCAACAGCTATCTGGCCCGCGTGTCTGACTCGCAGATACCGTTTGCCAACGTTACATTCGAGCCCCGCTGCCGCAATAACTGGCACATCCATCATGCCACTAAAGGCGGCGGCCAGATGCTCGTAGGCGTGGCCGGCCGCGGCTGGTATCAGGAGGAGGGCAAGCCGGCAGTGGAGATACTGCCCGGCACAGTCATCCACATCCCGGCCAACGTCAAGCACTGGCACGGCGCGGCCGCCGACTCGTGGTTTGCACATCTCGCCTTCGAGGTGCCCGGCGAGAACAGCTCCAACGAATGGCTCGAGCCCGTCACCGACGAGGAATATGATAAGTTGAAGTGATACCGACTGACATTAAGGACTTTAAAGACCTTAATGACCTTAAAGTCAGACAAGTCGGACCGGTCAGACAAGTCAGGCTCGATTAACCAAGACCCCGCGAGTGCTTCCGCGGGGTCTTTTTCCAACCTGATTTTGCAATCACGGGGATAATTAGTAACTTTGCAGCGTCAAACGCACGCGGTATCATCGGAGGCAACGGCACTGCCGGATAAGATGAAGATGGCGCGACTCGTCATAGCGGGTGCCCCGTTTTTATTTTTATTGTCAAACTTTACCTAAAAAGCTTGTTATGCAACGTGATGCTATCGACTTGGGGCGTGCGCGTATCCCCCGACTTTTCAGAATTTATTTTATCCCTACCCTCATCGGCATGCTCAGCATTTGTGCCGTGACGGCCATTGACGGCATATTCATAGGCCACGGCGTAGGCAGCGACGGTCTGGCGGCCGTCAATATATGCATGGCGCCGCTGCTGTCGCTGATGGGCGTGGGCCTGATGCTCGGCATGGGAGCGTCAGTAGTGGCCTCCATACATTTAGCCTCCGGCAATGTCAAGGCCGCGCGTCTAAACGCCACCCAAAGTCTCGCCTGCGGCACCTTGGTTATGGCCGTCTTCCTCGCCGTGACGATGGCCAATCCCGAGGCGACGGCGCGTATCCTTGGCGCCGATGACGCGCTGATGCCCTTGGCCACAGATTACATGGTGTGGATTTTCCCCTCCGTGCTTTTTCAGATATGGGACGCCATCGGGCTTTTCATCGTCAGATTAGACGGCTCGCCCAAATATGCGATGTGGTGCAACGTCGTCCCTGCCCTGCTCAACATAGTGCTCGACTATGTCTTTATCTTCCCTTTGGACATGGGGCTGCGCGGCGCTGCGATAGCCACGTTTATCAGCTGCGCCGTGGGCGGTCTGATGGCCATAATCTACATAGCTTTCGCGGCGCGCGAGCTGCGTCTGATACGCATCAAGCTGAGTCGCAAGAGCCTGATGCTCAGCCTGCGCAACATCGGCTATCAGTGCAAGATAGGCATCTCGGCCTTCCTCGGCGAGACGACCATGGGCATGCTGATGTTTATGGGCAATCTCGCGTTTATTAAATATGTGGGAACTGACGGGGTCGGTGCATTCAGCATCGCCTGCTACTACTGCCCGTTTGTGTTTATGATAGGCAACGCCATAGCCCAGTCGGCGCAGCCCATCATCAGCTATAACTACGGCCTTCGACAGTACGGCCGAGTGGCCGAGACCGAGCGCTTCGCCATCATGGCTGCCGTGATGATAGGTGTCGTGCTGACGCTGATATTCACCACACTGCCCGGCTTTTTGGTGTCGCTCTTCTTGGAGGGCGACGGGCCGACGGTCAGGACGGCCGTCGAGGGCCTCCCTCTGTTCGCGGCGGCATTTGTGCCTTATATCTTCAATCTGACGGCGATAGGCTACTTCCAGTCGGTCGAACGCGTCGCGCCGTCGGTGGTCTTCGCGCTGCTGCGCGGCGTGGTGTTCATCGTGCCCGCGTTTATCTTCATGCCCGAGCTGACGGGCGTCAGAGGCATCTGGTTGGCATTAGCCGTATCAGAGATGCTGACGGCGCTGTCTATCATCGTCTTTTACAGCGTGCGGCGCCGGTCGGGGCGTTGAAATTGGTAAATTTTGCCGTAAAATAGGGTTTTGACGACATGTGGCTATTTTGTATTTTTGCAGCCATACAAATGTATAGTTTTGTATATTGCTTTTAATACATTAATCACATTATACTCCAATAGCTTACTTAAACATGTTGCTCCCCAGTTATTCACGGCTCAGAGAGGCTGCTGCCGCGCTGACACTCTGCGCCGCCCTTAACTCTTACGCCACCGAAGCTCCCGACACCGTCTCAGGCCGGCAGTTAGACGGCCTCGTAGTCACCGGCACACGCGCTCCGTCAAATCCCTCACTGCTGTCGCAGACCGTCACCGTCATAGGCCGCGCCGACATCGAGCGCTCACAGCGCACATCGCTGCTGCCGCTCATCAACGAGCTGACACCCGGAGTGTTCACCACCTCGCGCGGCGTCTACGGCTACGGCGTGTCAGGCGGAGCCGCCGGAGGCATATCGGTGCGCGGCCTGACGGGCTCGTCGGCTCAGGTGCTTACGCTCATCGACGGCCATCCGCAGTACAGCGGCATCTTCGGTCACCCCATATCCGACGCCCTGCAGTCACTCATGGCCGACAAGGTCGAGATAGTGCGCGGCCCGGCGTCGACTCTCTACGGCTCAAACGCCATGGGCGGTGTCATCAACATCATCACGCGCCGCATGGCAGCCGACGGAGTGGAGACTATGGCACGTGCAGGCTACGGCTCTTACAATACCCTCGAGACCGAGCTCACCAACCGCCTGCGCCGGGGGCGCTTCTCGTCGACCGTCAGCGGCTCGTATAACCGCAGCGACAACAACCGTCCCGACATGGATTTCAGCCAGTACAGCGGCTTCGCCAAGTTGGGCTATGACATCAGCAGCCGCTGGCACGCCTTCGCTGACGTGGATCTGACGCAGTTCAAGGCCTCAAACCCGGGACCTGTGAGCGCGCCGCTCATCGACGCCGACCAGCGCATCACGCGAGGCGCCGCAGCCATCGGCGTCGACAACAGCTACGGCAAGACCAACGGCGGCGTGAGCGTGTTCTTCAACTGGGGTCACCACTGGATTAACGACGGCCACACGGCCTCGGCCGACCCTCGCGCCTACCGCTTCATCTCCGACGACAACATGGCCGGCGTGTCACTCTGGCAGAGCTGGCAGCCGGCCGAGGGCTCGGTGTTCACCGCCGGCGCCGACTGGTTTCGCTACAGCGGCCGGGCTTGGAACAGCTATGTCACCGGTCCGCGCGAGGGTGAGAGCGAGGAGATAGCCGACCGTTTTCACAACGAATTTGCGGGCTACATAGACCTGCGTCAGCAGCTTTTCAGCCGCCTGACGGTAAGTGCGGGTGTGCGTGCCGACCATAACTCAGGCGTCGGCACCGAGTGGATTCCCAAGGGAGGTCTCGCGCTCAACCTGCCGCGCGAAATCACGCTGCGAGCATCGGCGAGTCGCGGTTTCCGCTACCCGACCATCAGAGAGATGTATATGTTCCCGCCGCAAAATCCCGACCTGCAGGCCGAGCGTTCGTGGACCTATGAGGCAGCCTACAGCCAGACGCTGCTCGACGGCGCTCTGCGCTACGGCGTCAACCTCTATTATCTCAACGCCTCAAACATCATCCTTACGCTGCCGCGCACTGACGGTCCGGGACGGCTCAATGTCAATAGCGGCAAGCTCATCAGCCGCGGCGTGGAGTTCGAAGGCTCATGGCGCATAAGCCGCCGCGTGAGCGCTGACTTAAACTACAGTTATGACGACCTGTCGCGCACCGTGGCCGGCGCGCCGGCCCATAAGCTCTATGGCGGCGCCGCTTATTCGCACAGGCGCCTGACGGCGCAGACGGGGCTGCAGTACGTAGCCGGACTGCACACGTCAGACACGCCGGCCGACGACCGCAAGGAGAGTTTTGTGCTCTGGAGCGTGCGCGGCGAATTTGAGGTCTGCAAATATCTGAGTCTGTGGGTGCGCGGCGAGAATCTGCTCGCGCAACACTATGAAATAAACGCCGGATTCCCGATGCCCCGCGCCACGGTTATCGGCGGTGTTAAAGTAAAATTCTAATCTTTTCAATAAATGCAAATGAAAAAAATCATGTCTCTCATCATTGCCGCCTCCGTAGCCACGGCAATGACATCATGCGCCGGCAGCGGCGCCAAAACCGCTGAGACCGAGGCTCAGGCCGACTCGGTGACCAACTCGGTTGCCACAGTCTATTTCATCAAGGAAATCTCACCGGAGAGCCTTATGAAAATCTATGACGCGCTCGGACGCAAAGCCGAGGGCCGCGTAGCCGTCAAACTCTCGACCGGTGAGGCCGGCAACCGCAACCATCTCAGCCCCGAGCTGATTAAATGTCTTGTAGACACAGTCCACGGCACGATTGTCGAGTGTAACACGGCCTATGCCGGCAAACGCATGAAAACCGAAGACCACCTCAAGGTTGCCGCCGACCACGGTTTCACGGCCATTGCCCCGTTCAGCATCCTTGACGCGGAGGGTGACACCATCATCCCGGCCACAGGCAAACACCTGTCTAAAGATATCGTAGGCAAGGATTTTCTCAACTATGACTTCCTGATGGTGCTCTCTCACTTCAAGGGTCATCAGATGGCAGGATTCGGCGGCGCGATGAAGAACATCTCAATCGGCCTCGCATCTACCGACGGCAAGGCCTATATCCACTCTGCCGGCAAAACGACTGTCCCCGACTCAATGTGGGCCAATCTGCCTGTCGACTCCATCTTCCAAGAGTCTATGGCCGAGGCTTCAAAAGCCATTATCGACCACATCGGGCCGCAAAATGCCCTTTATATCAATGTCGCCAACAATCTCTCGATTGACTGTGACTGCAACGGCAATCCTGCACCGGCCGAAATGGCCGACCTCGGCATCTTCGCGTCGCTTGACCCGGTGGCTGTAGACCGCGCCTGTCTTGACGCCGTGCGCAACTCGCCCGACCACGGCAAGCAGCATCTTTTGGAGCGCATCGAGGCCCGTAAGGCCCCACATAATCTCGACTATGCCGAGCAAATCGGCGCCGGCACACAGAAGTACCGTCTCGTCGAGATAAAATAAGATTTCTATAAAGTCAATATAAACGGCCCCCGTCGCAGATGACACTGTGACGGGGGCCGTTATGGTGTATGTATGAATAGAGTCAACGACCGAAAAGCATGCGCAGACGGTCCCAGACTGTAAGCGACTCAGTCTTGACGTGGACCGACACCTTTGATGATTTGCGGTTGAGAAAAATAATCGACGAGTGCATGACTATCGCTATCCACTCCTCAAACGGAACGATGGCATGTATACGCGAAAGAGGCAGGCGGTGAAAAGGCGATGAGGCGTCAATCGAATTAATTAAAAGCTCATCGTTGTCCATGTCGATTGTAATGTTATGATGCTCGGCAACATAATCAAACAGCAGAGCGAAATCGAGACAATCGGGGCTTTTGGGCAGTTTCCTGAACTTCTTGTACAGCGTATTTATGACTTGTTTTGTAATCATAACTTAATTTTCACACACGGCTTGAAAGGTTTTAAATGCGTTTTACGCGGAGGAATGCCGTGGAGAGAGTTTTGTCGGGCGGCTCCGTTTATTATTATAACGGAGGTCTGCCGATAAGGTTTAGACTCTGTTTACTTTTTTTGTGAAAATATCAGGCAGACTTTTTTAGGAATAAAAAGCAATCGGCCCTGCTTTTTTACAGGGCCGATAACTCTTATGAAAACTGTCAGGCGAGGAAGCCGAGGAGGACACCTGCGGCGACTGCCGAGCCGATAACGCCGGCCACATTGGGGCCCATGGCATGCATCAGCAGATAATTCGAGGGATCATACTCCAGACCGAGATTGTTGGAGATACGTGCCGACATCGGGACAGCCGACACACCGGCGTTGCCGATGAGCGGGTTGATTTTTTTGTCCTTGGGCAGCACGAGGTTGAAGAGCTTGACAAAGAGCACACCCGACGACGAGGCAATCACGAAGGCCATAAAGCCGAGGAAGAAGATGAAGATTGTCTGCGGGGTCAGGAACTGTGATGCCTGAGTCGAAGCGCCCACGGTCATGCCGAGGAGGATGGTGACGATGTCGGTCAGGGCGTTAGAGGCTGTCTTGGCCAGACGTGTCGTCACACCGCACTCACGCAGCAGGTTGCCGAAGAAGAGCATGCCGAGCAGAGGCAGACCCGAGGGAACGACAAAGCAGGTGAGAAGCATGCCGACAATCGGGAAGATAATCTTCTCGTTCTGAGAGACGGCACGCGCGGGTTTCATGCGGATAAGACGCTCTTTCTTGGTGGTGAACAGGCGCATCAGCGGGGGCTGAATCACAGGCACGAGGGCCATGTATGAGTAGGCCGACACGGCGATAGCGCCCATCAGGTTGGGAGCGAGTTTTGACGACAGGAAGATAGCTGTAGGGCCGTCAGCGCCGCCGATGATGGCGATGGCACCGGCCTGATCGGGAGCGAAACCGATGGCGAGAGCCACCATGTAGGCTCCGAAGATGCCGAACTGTGCGGCAGCGCCGATGAGCATGAGCTTGGGATTGGCGATCAGAGCCGAGAAGTCGGTCATGGCGCCGATGCCGAGGAAAATCAGAGGCGGATACCATCCGGCGCTCACACCGTTATAAAGGATATTGAGCACCGAGCCCTGCTCATAGATGCCGATTTCGAGACCGGCCTCAGTGTTGAAAGGCACGTTGCCGATAAGGATACCGAAACCGATGGGCACAAGCAGCATCGGCTCAAAGTTCTTCTTGATGGCAAGCCAGATGAAGAACAGGCCGACTGCGAGCATGACAAAGTTGCCAAACTCTGCGTTGGCAAAACCTGTCAGTTCCCAGAACTGTTGCAGGTTGTTTAAAAGGAAATCACCGAATGACATAATCTGCGTGTTTTCTGTGATGTCACAAATTATTCGATGGTGATGAGCACAGCGCCTTCAAGCACCGAGTCGCCGGGATTAACGTTGATAGAGGCGATTTTGCCGTCGCGTCCGGCGTGGATGGCGTTCTCCATCTTCATGGCCTCGAGCACGAGCACTGTGTCGGCGGCTTTGACAGTCTGACCGACTTTGACCGGAATCGAAAGCACGACACCGGGCAGCGGGCAGACGACCTGAGCGCCTGTGCCTGTTGCTGCGGGCTTGGAGATGACTTTCTCGCCTGATGCCGTGCGCGGTGCGGCTGACGGACGCGGAGCGTTGACAACTTTTGTGACAGCTGCGGCTTTTTTCTCAAGCTCTACCTTATAGGGCACACCGTTGACTTCGACCTGTGCGATATTGTCGTCGATGTCTCCGACGGCCACCTTATAGACGTTGCCGTTGATTTTATATTTATATTCTTTCATGATTGGCAATTGAATTGTTGAGGTGATGTTTACGTTTTAATTATAACACTGTAGTAAGCCGGTAATCAACGGCGGGGCAACTCGCGGAGGCCGTAGATTTTTGAGCTCCAAGGCGAGTATGCGCGTTTGACTTTGTTGATGGTGAGGATTGTGTTCTCTGTGTCGTGAGCGTTGAGATGCTCGTGGAGGGCCATGACGATAGCCGCGATTTCCTCGCCTGAGTCATGAGCGGCGATGCCTTCGTCGATGGCGGTCTCTTTTGTCACACCATGGGCACGGCGCTTGTTGAGCGACGACACTGCGGCACCGATTTTGCCGATGCCGTAGAAACACAGACAGAGCACAAGCAGGGCCGAGAATACGATGGCCATGGCCATGATGGTCATGCCGAATCCGTTCTCGTCTTTTTCGGCAAACTGCTCGATTTTGTCGTTGGTGTCACGGATGATGTTGGCGCTCGAAGGTGTGATATAAGCCACACCGCCGTCTCTCACCTCCCAGCCGCCTTTGCCGTCGACGCTGCGTGCGTATGACTGGTCGGGGACAAGCGACGCGGGCACAACGACCTCGTCGATGAGAGTCTTGCCGTCGGCGTCATAAACGCCGATCCAGTTGTCTTTGCCGGGCTCGAGCACAAAGTTGATATGGAATGTGCCTTTGTTGGGCTCGCCGTCGGCAAAGAAAACGACATGCTGACGTTTGGGGATACGGGTGTTCACGTCGCCGAGCGGCACGGGATATTTCTTGGGCTGTGTCGAGTCATTGGTGATGTAGATGCTCGAAATCTCAAGCGGGGCGAAGTTTGAGTTGAACAACTCAATCCAGCCGTGACGCTCACCGTAGTCATCGACAATGCTCGAAGAGTTTTCGACCATGACCTCGTTAATGCGCAGCGATTTACGCCCTTGTGCGAAGAGCGTCGACGCCGACAGCGCGATAGCCACAGCCGAAATAATTATTTTCTTGTTCATAATCGTTTGATTTATTAAGCGATTGCTGTGGCTTAGAGGGGTATATTGCCGTGTTTTTTAGCCGGATTGGTTACTTTCTTGGTGGCGAGCTGCTGCAGGGCGCGGATGATGCGGAAACGTGTGTTGCGCGGCTCGATTACATCGTCGATGTAACCATATTTGGCGGCATTGTACGGATTGCAGAACAGTTTGTTGTACTCTTCTTCTTTCTCTTTGAGAAGTTTGGCGGGATCCTCGGCTTCTTTGGCGTCACGGGCATAGAGCACCTCGACTGCGCCGGCGCCGCCCATTACGGCGATTTCGGCTGTCGGCCATGCATAGTTCATGTCGCCGCGGAGCTGTTTGCAGCTCATCACGATGTGGCTGCCGCCGTAGCTCTTGCGCAGTGTCACGGTCACTTTGGGCACGGTAGCCTCACCG
The DNA here is from genome assembly GCA_965143025.1 of uncultured Bacteroidales bacterium. GTDB lineage: Bacteria > Bacteroidota > Bacteroidia > Bacteroidales > Muribaculaceae > CAG-873. Next base: position 142 of record CBCSTG010000044.1, on the reverse strand, counting down.
AAGGCATAGAGCAGTTTGGCGCCGTGGAGGATAACGCCGTTGTACTCCTGACCTGTGCCGGGGAGGAATCCGGGCACGTCGACCAAAGTCACCAAGGGTATGTTGAACGCGTCGCAGAAACGCACGAAACGTGCGGCCTTGC
>CBCSTG010000043.1:0-11230 GCA_965143025.1 uncultured Bacteroidales bacterium | reverse complement strand
CAGGAAGACAGCGGTAAGCAGTATCCCGTCATCGTCAAGACTAAGGCTGCCGAGCGTCAGCTCTTCGACAAGAACGGCTCTAACGTGATTGCCTACGGTGAGATGGTCTTCAAGGACGCCACCTCGGGTGACGGTTTCCAAGAGTTTGAAATCACGCTTGACTACAAGCGCAACGATGTCAAGCCGACTTACATCATGGTGACTGCCTCGTCGTCGATCGGCGGTGACTACTTCGTCGGTGGCAACGGCTCGCAGCTCTGGCTCGACGACCTTGAACTCGTCTACGAGTAATCCACCTGACACAATAACTTATGCAAAGGCCGCACCCGGTGATGGGGCGCGGCCTTTTTTCAATACGCCTTATAGGCCCTATAAGTCCTATAGACCCAATTCTTCTATAATTACGACTGATAATTTGGCATTACTTGCGATTTATGCGTAAATTTGCACTCTAAAACGATTTGCCCATGCTGCGATTAAGAGTAAAGCGACTATACACATTCATGCTGCAGAGCTTTTTGCCTCTGTTCCTGATGACTTTCTTTATCGTGCTCTTCATCGTGCTGATGCAGTTTCTCTGGAAGTTTGTCGACCAGCTCGTGGGCAAAGGTCTGACTTTCGACGTTATCGGCGAGCTGTTTTTCTATGCCGCTCTGACGATGGTGCCGACGGCGTTGCCGCTTGCCGTCCTGTTAGCCTCGCTGATGACGTTCGGCAATCTCGGCGAGAAGTTTGAGCTCACGGCCCTCAAGGCTTCGGGCATATCGCTTTTCCGCATTATGCGGCCGCTGATAGTGCTGATGGTGTTCATCGCAATCGGCGCCTTTTTCTTTCAGAACAATGTGCTGCCCATAGCGCAGACCAAGATGTGGACGCTGCTGTTCTCGGTGCGTCAGAAGTCGCCTGAGGTAGAGATACCCGAGCGCTCGTTCTATGATCAGATTCCTAACATGAATCTGTATGTCGATCACAAGAATCCGGAGACAGGTATGCTCTACGGCATGATTATCTATGATGTTACTCGCGGCATCGACAACTCGCGTGTCATCCTCGCCGACTCGGGCAAGCTTAGCTTTACCGAAGACAAGACGCGCCTCTTCCTCCATCTCTACAGCGGAGAGATGTTCGAAAATCTGCGCGACAACAGCCTCGGTGTGACAAGCTCGGGTTACATGCCTTTCCGCCGCGAGAATTTTTCGGATAAGGAAATATACTTTACTTTCGACGCCAATTTCAACCGCATGGATGAGAGCGGCATGCGCAATCAGTATGTCGGCAAGAATATCAGCGAGCTGCGTCACTCGATTGACTCTATCGGCGCCCGCGTCGACTCTATCGGCGCGGTCTATGCCGGCGAAATCAAGTCACAGCCCTATCTCGGTCTGTCGCGTGAGGTCAGAGTGCGCAACGACAGCGGAGGCTATGTCACTGTGCCGCGCGCCGAGGTGGCAATGTCAGCGGCCCTTGACCTTGACTCGATATTCAATGCACCGACGCCGTCCTACGCCAAGACTTATCTGAATCAGGCTCTGATGAAAGCGCGTCGCCAGCGGCAGGACTACGAGTATCGCTCGTTGTCGCTCACCGAGCAGGCCAAGTTGGTCCGCCGTCATGACATCGAGATGCAGAAGAAGTTCACGCTGTCCATTGCGTGCATCATCTTCTTCTTTATCGGTGCCCCCCTTGGCGCCATCATCAAGAAAGGCGGCCTCGGCACACCGCTCGTTATTTCGATTATCCTATTCATTATATATTACATTATCGACAACACCGGTTACAAGATGGCCCGTGACGGCAAGATTCTTGTCTGGGAGGGGTTGTGGCTGAGTACGGCCGTGCTATTGCCGCTCGGCGTATTCTTCACGTATAAGGCTGTCGGTGATTCGGCGGTATTCAATATCGACGCCTACCGCAATTTCTTCAACCGGCTCATCGGCCGTCAGCCTAAGCGCAATCTTGAGCTGAAGGAAGTCATCATGACCGAGACCGAGCGCGGGCGTTCGCTCGAGATTCTCGACAAGCTGCTTGCCGATGCCGAGGCTGCGCGTGCCGTCGTCAGTTCGCGTCCGCGTCTGCTGCAGTATTTCATCACGGCGCCTTATCGCCCGCTGCGCGACGAAATCAACAATCTCGTCGATTATCTCTCGAACACTCGCGACCCGCAGGTCGTTAATCTGATAAACAAATATCCGTTTGCGGTGACCCGGCGTAATCTCGAAGCGGTCATTGCCACCACCCGTGAACTGACTGCCTATATAGGCGGCTCTGACGGCTCTGAAGATAAAACAGAAGACAATGGAACAGAAAATTAAACTTGACAGTATAGAGGAGGCCATCGCCGACTTCCGTCTCGGACGCATGGTGATGGTCGTCGACGACGAAGACCGCGAGAATGAGGGCGACCTTATTGTCGCAGCCGAAAAAATAACCCCGGAGCAGGTCAACTTCATGCTCAAAAACGCCCGCGGCGTGCTCTGCGCCCCGCTGACCATCAGCCGTTGCAAGCAGCTCGGACTGCCGCATCAGGTCGAGGACAATACGTCGGTGCTCGGCACACCTTTTACCGTCACTGTCGACAAACTTGAGGGTTGCTCGACCGGTGTCAGCATCCACGATCGTTGTGCGACAATCCGCGCTCTCGCCGACCCGAAGTCGACGCCCGAGACATTCGGCCGCCCGGGTCATATCAAACCGCTCTACGCTCAGGATCAGGGCGTGTTGCGCCGCAGCGGCCACACCGAGGCTGCTGTCGACCTCGCACGTCTCGCCGGATTAGAGCCGGCCGCCGCTCTGATGGAGATTATGAGCGATGACGGCTCGATGGCGCGTCTGCCCGAGCTGCGTCGCAAGGCTGACGAGTGGGGCTTAAAATTGATTTCGATACGCGACCTGATTGCCTACCGTCTTGAGAAAGAGAAACTCGTAGAGATGGGTGTCGAGGTGGACATGCCGTCAGAATATGGCCATTTCCGCCTGATTCCGTTCCGTCAGCTTAACAACGGCCTCGAGCATATTGCCATAATCAAGGGCGATGTATCGGGCGATGAGCCTGTGCTCGTTAGAGTTCACTCGTCGTGCGCGACGGGCGACATCTTCGGCTCCAAGCGTTGCGACTGCGGCGAGCAGCTCCATGAGGCCCTGCGCATGATAGAGCGCGAGGGACGCGGTGCTGTCGTCTATCTTAATCAGGAAGGCCGCGGCATAGGCCTGATGGATAAAATCCGCGCCTATAAGCTTCAGGAAGAGGGCCTTGACACTGTTGAGGCCAACATACACCTCGGTTACGGCGCCGACGAGCGCGACTACGGCGTCGGCGCCCAAATACTTAACCTTCTCGGCATACACAAAATGCGTCTGATGACCAATAACCCCATCAAACGCATCGGACTCGAAGGCTATGGCCTCGAAGTCGTCGAGAACGTACCCATCGAAATAGAGCCCAACGACTACAACCTCCACTACATGCACACCAAAAAAGAGCGCATGGGCCACGACCTCCACAAAGTCGACTGACCATTTTTTACTGATATCTATAATGGCTATCTTAGCTACTATACAATAACAACCGCGTCCATGTCTGCATTTCGCAGGCATGGACGCGGCGCTTAATGATACGATAGCTTTGTAGAGTAATAATCAATTTTTCATATCGCTTATGTGTCGTCTGATTACTTCACTATTATTTCCATTCTCGACGCAGTTGCGTAGTATATTGATTACACCTCGTTTATCTATATAATTGCCATGAAGACTATTACTCATAATACTGTCTATGATTGATTTTACGTCGTTGGGGTATATGATGTAAGTCCCCTTCGGGATATAATTTACATTTCGTAATCTGCATCTTCCATAAAATACTATTATAGAGTAAAATGGTACGTTAGCAACTTCTGATAATCGTTTCCTAAGAGTGTCAACATGTACGGCATTTTGCAAAACAGGATTGTAAAAACGATGCTTTTCCTTGCCATAAGCTAAGACTTGAGTCCAATAATTTTGGTTGCCTTTACCAAATATCCAACCGCTATAATCTTTAATCTCGAAAACCAGAATACCCACTTTTGTAACCACAACTGCGTCAATCTGAGAATATCCACCGTTTTCTTTTTCAACATATAAGTCGTGGTATATTGTTATAGGAGGTATTCCCATTTTGAGTAATTTTATGATCAGCTTGCGTTCTGACCATGTACCACGAAATGGGGTAGTAACTGTGCGCAATAAGGCCATATTTTTGCGTCTCTTATATACGACGACAAATATGGCCCCGCTTATTGATAGTAGGATTATAATTAGCGGAATATAATCCATAATCAAGTGAAACGATTAGATTTTTTAGTTATATTTTTCCGATTATCTTTTCTTCAATTTCCGGCACAATCATTTCTTCGTCCTCGAAAATTTCTTCTTCATCTCCTAAAAAATATTCGTCCTCGTCAAACTCGTCTTTATATTCTTCGCCAAACTCTTCTAAAATTTTAAAATAAGACTCAAATTCATCGCTTTTAAACACAGCTAAAACCTGAGTTAAATCTTCATTTAAAAGAAATACTGTATCGTCTATAATAGTCTGTCCGGCGTTATTATTAGCTCTGTAACGGTGAATAGCTAAATAACCGATGAATTTGGGGCTTTCCGCCATTTTTTCAACGTATGTTTTTAGTAATTCTTTTCTCTGAGCTAAGAGTTTTTCTTTCTTTTCGTTTAACTTTTGCAATTTTTTTTCATGCTCGTCTGCTTTTTCTTTGTTCTCTTTGTATTCATAGCGTGAATATTCAGAATAGCCATCACTATATATGCTCATAGTAGATTTTGCGCTCGAAATCTCAAATTTTTCAAAATCTATATTTCGATTGCATTTATCTATTTTTTCTTTTAGTTCCTTGATATTTTTCAGAACTTCAAAATTTTCAGGGGCTAAGTATGGAGAAAACGCGCTATCAAGCCTTGTAGCCACATTTTGATAGCTCTCGGGGAAATATAGACTTGCTTTAATTTCGTTTTCGATTAATGCATTGGCTTTCTCTTCGGGCGATTTAGAACATGATGAAAGTCCTAAAATAGTGATAAGGATAGGTAAAAGAAATCGTTTCATGTTGTTAGTTATATTTTGTCTAAAGAGACGGTTTTTCATGGATTAATTAAATATTTAGCCTTTATTGCCAAAATTATAAATTTTTATAATTCAAGTCAATAGCTATTATTAAAAATGCGACTGCTTCAATCGAAAATAATCAGGACGAAGCAGCCGCAGATATTTGATTTAATATATATCTTTTTTACTCCATTACCGAGAATTTAAATATGGTCTCGGAGGTGTATTTTTCGCCGGGGCGGAGGGTGGCCGAGGGCCACGAGGGCTTGTTGGGGGAGTCGGGATATTTCTGTGTCTCAAGGCAGACTGACGCACGGCGGTTGTAGCGCACTCCGCGTTTGCCGGTGAATGAGCCGTCGAGGAAGTTGCCGGTGTAGACCTGTATGCCCGGCTCAGTGGTGTAGACGTCTAAGACGATGCCGCTCGCGTCAGACGACAGTGTGGCGGCTTTCTGACGGATATCGCCGCCGGTCGAGAGCACCCAGTTGTGGTCGTAGCCGTGGCCGTTGGCGAGTTGCTCAAAGTCGTCGTCGATGCGTGCGCCTACGGCGGTCGGGGTGCGGAAGTCCATCGGTGTGCCTTCGACCGGCTCGATGGCGCCGGTGGTCATGAACGTGCTGTCGACAGGCGTATAGCTCTCGGCGTTGATTGTAAGCATGTGGTCGGCATTTGAAGACGCGTCGCCGTCGAGATTGAAATATGAGTGGTTGGTCATATTGACTATGGTCGGACGGTCGCAGACGGCTTCATACTTGATGTCTATCGAGTTGCTGTCGCTGAGTGTCATGATGACCGTACAGTCAAAATTGCCGGGGAAGCCCTCTTCGCCGTCAGTCGAGTGGTAGCTCAGACGGAGTTGGGTAGGGGACACCTGCTCGGCGTCGAATACCTGATACTGGAAGCCGCGCGGACCGCCATGGAGGCAGTGGCCGTAATTGTTCTGCGGCAACTGGTAGTCCACGCCGTCGAGCGAGAAACGGCCCGAATCGATGCGGTTGGCGTAGCGGCCGATGGTCGCGCCGAAGTCAGAGGGGATGTTGACATAGTCGGCGACGGAGTCGAAGCCGAGCACGACATCGCGCATGCGCCCGTCGCGGTCGGGTACATTGATTGAGACGATGCGTCCGCCGAAATTGGTGACGCAGACTTCCATTCCGGCTTTGTTGCGCAAGGTGTATAGTGCTGTCGTTTTGCCGCCGATGGTGTCGGCGAAATCGTCGGGGTGCAGACCCGAGTCGGTTGTCTCCGGCTGGCTGACGGTGCAGGCTGTCGCGGCTGTTATGGCGGCGAGGGCGATAAGGAGTTTTTTCATGATAATCAGACGGTGGATGAAGAAAAAGTTAAAAACGGCGCGACATCGGCTCCCGAACAGGAGCTTGCCGCGCCGTCATATATATTATTCGGCGATGAGCTGCTCGATTTTCTCGACGAGTGTCTCGCGAGACTGTGAGCCGGTCAGTCTGATGTCGGCTTTCTTGCCGTCTTTGAAGAAAAGGATTGTCGGCAGCGACATGATGCGGTAGGTCGAGCTGAGGTCGCCTTCCTCCTCTACGTTGTATTTGCCGATGACGCAGCGACCCTCGTATTCGGCAGCGAGGGCGTCGATGACCGGACCCATTGCGACACACGGACCGCACCATGTGGCCCAGCAGTCGATTACAACGGGTTTGCCTGATGCGATGATTTCTTCGACATTTTCGTCGGTAAATGTAAATGCCATAATTCTAATTTTTACAGGGTTATGTTATATTAAGTTATGAATATTCTTTATTAAGCATGTTCGACCGTGAACTCGATATCGTCAAGACGTTTAATATCGTCGATAAACCGTTTTGAGACCGGGATTCTCATGGCCGAGCTCATTGTAAGTTCGCGATTTGTCTCGGGGTCGTATATGCGGAATTTCAGTGTACCCGTCGGCTCGTTTTTCGAGTCGTGGCCACCGATGTGTTCGCGGTCTTTGACAATATACTCCTTGAGCAAGTCATTGAGTTCGCGGTTAATCTGTTTGGTAGTCAGTTTGATTGACAGTCCTTTAATCAGGCTGCCCTTAACATCGTCAAGCAACTGCATGCGTGTGATGTTAAATCGCAGTTCGCCGTTCTTGTTCTTTTTGTAAATGCCTTTGACCACGACCGGCAGACCCTCGTGGCAGTATGAAGTTAACTCGAGCAGCCCCTTGCCGAAGGCCACAATCTCGGTGCTACCCGAGTAGTCTTCGATTTTGAAACGGCCCATGCGGGTGCCTGACGAGAGGGTGCTCTCATCATATTTCATAATCATGCCTCCGAAAGTGACTTCGTCGTTCTCTCTGAATGTCATCTCGTCACGCTCTTTAATCGTACAGCTCATGCCGTAGTTGAGTTCCATGTAATACGGGTCGAGAGGGTGAGCCGACAGATACATGCCCACGAGCTCGCGCTCTTTGTCCAGACGGGTGATTGCGGCCCACGGCATAGCCGGATTAATCTGAGGACGCGCCCCCATGGTTATTGTCTCGTCATCGTCGCCGAAAAGTGATGCAACATTGTTGCGGCGTGCGTTCTGAAAGTTTGCTCCGTAACGTAACAGTAGCTCTGACAAGGTTTCGCCGCGGTTGTTTTCGGCAAAAAGGTCTTCGCGCTTTATTTCGGAGAAACAGTCGAATGCGCCGGCGAGGGCGAGATTCTCAAAGCATCGTCGGTTGACCGACCCGGCAGGCACGCGCTCGACAAAGTCAAAGATATCCTTGAACGGCTCATCTCCGCGAGCCTCGACAATATCATGCACGACGTTGTTGCCGATGCCTTTGATGGCCGACAGGCCGAAACGTATGTCGCCGTTGCGGTTGACGCTGAATGTCGACAGAGACTCATTGACGTCTGGGCATTTGACGGTTATGCCCATGGCCTTACATTCGTCCATATAGACAGTCAGCTTGGTTATGTCGGTGAAGTTTCGACTGAGCACTGCAGCCATATATTCCGACGGGTAGTTGGCTTTGAGATATGCAGTCTGAAATGCGACCCAGCTGTAGCATGTGGCGTGACTTTTGTTGAAGGCGTATGACGCGAATTTCTCCCAGTCGGCCCAGATTTTTTCGAGCACCTTGGGGTCGTGGCCGTTCTTTTGACCGCCTTCGAGGAAAAGGGCCTTGAGAGCCATCATCTTGTCGATAAGCTTCTTGCCCATCGCTTTACGCAGCGTGTCGCTCTGGCCGCGGGTAAAGTTAGCCAGCATGCGCGACAGGAGCATGACCTGCTCCTGATAGACCGTCACACCGTAGGTATCCTTGAGATACTTCTCCATCGAGGGTATGTCATACTCGATTTTCTCACGGCCCTGTTTGCGCGCGATGAATGTCGGGATATAGTCCATAGGTCCCGGGCGGTAGAGCGCGTTCATCGCTATGAGGTCTTCGAATTTCGACGGCTGCAGTTCGCGCAGATATTTCTGCATGCCCGGCGACTCGAACTGGAACGTTCCGATTGTGCGTCCGTGGCAATAAAGGTCGTAGGTTTTAGGGTCGTCAATCGGGATGTTGTCTATGTCGATTGTCTTGCCGTGTGTATGCTTGATGTTGGCGATGGCTTCTTTTATGATAGACAGCGTCTTCAGCCCGAGAAAGTCCATCTTGATGAGGCCGGTTTCCTCGATGACGCTGCCCTCATACTGGGTCACGAGCAGTTTGCCCTCTTTCTTATCGGTGGCGGTGCTGACCGGCACCCAGTCTGTGATGTCGTCACGGCATATAATCACACCGCACGCGTGTACGCCGGTGTTGCGCACGTTGCCTTCCAACTGTCCTGCATACTTGAGAGTGTCGACAATCATCGGGTTGGAACTTTTGAGTTCCGGCTCGAAGTCGGCCACATGCGCGTAGCAGTTTTTTAGTGTCGGTTTGAGCTCCTTGCCGTTGACTACCGGCATACGGGCCGGCACGAGTTTGGCCAAGCGGTTGCTCTCGGGGAGCGAGAGGTTGATTACGCGGGCGACGTCCTTGATGGCCGATTTTGCGGCCATCGTGCCGTAAGTGATGATGTGCGCCACCTTTTCGGCGCCGTATTTGTGAGTCACATAGTCAAGCACGTCGGCGCGGCCGTCATCGTCGAAGTCGATATCGATATCGGGCAACGAGATACGGTCGGGATTGAGAAAACGCTCGAACAGCAAATCATATTTGAGCGGGTCTATCTGCGTGATGCCCAAGCAATAGGCCACGACAGAGCCTGCGGCAGAGCCACGTCCGGGCCCGATGCTGACGCCCAACTGTTCGCGGCCCGCTCTGATAAAGTCTTCCACAATAAGGAAGTAGCCCGGGAAGCCCATCGTCTTCATTATGTGCAGCTCGAAGTTGAGGCGTTCGTTGATTTCGTCGGTCAGCGGCGTTCCATAACGCTTTGCCGCGCCTTCATAGGCTAATTTTTTAAGATAATCGGCCTCGAATTTGATGCGGTACAGTTTTTCATATCCGCCTAATTTTTTGATTTTGGCATGCGCGTCCTCGTCTGACAGCACCACATTTCCGTGCTCGTCACGCGTAAACTCGTTGAACAGGTCTTCTTCGGTCAGGCGTTGACGATACTCCTCCTCCGTCCCGAAATCTGTCGGAATGGCAAATGTGGGCATGATAGGAGCATGGTCTATCGAATATGTCTCGACTTTGTCACAGATTTCGAGCGTATTTTCGATTGCCTCGGGGATGTCGGCGAATATGCGGCTCATCTCGTCTGTAGTCTTCAGCCATTCCTGCTTGGTGTAGAGCATACGGTTTTCGTCGTTAAGCAGGCGGTTGGTCGACAGGCAGATAAGTCGGTCATGTGCCTCGGCGTCATCTTCGTTGGTGAAGTGCACGTCGTTGGTGGCGATGATTTTGATATTATATTTTTCGGCCAAAGCTCTCAGTTGAGGCTCGATGCGCATCTGTATCTCATAGACATCATGGTTGGCGCGTGTGACAGTCGCTTTATGGCGCTGAAGCTCGATGTAATAGTCATCGCCGAACGTATCTTTCCACCATTTGACGGCCTCGTCGGCTTTTTCGTATTCGCCCGCTTGCAGCAGACGCGGTATTTCACCGCCCAAGCAAGCCGAACATACGATAAGTCCCTCGCGATGGCGCGCGAGTTCATCCTTGTCCGTACGCGGATGCGAGTAGAATCCTTCGGTCCACGCGCGCGACACTATTTTAATAAGGTTGTGGTATCCCTTTTCATTCTTTGCGAGTACGACCAAGTGACGGCCGGTGTCTTTTTTGTCGACGTGTGTGGTGAGCGATTCCAAGGCGACATACATCTCGCAGCCAACAATGGGCTTTAATATCTTGCGCTTCAGTGCGCTGATTTCGTCCTCTAACTTGGCGCGTTCGGCCTCGTCGGCACCTTCGCCCAATTCGGCCAAAGCCTTCTCTGCATCTTTGATTTTGCCTTTTGTCTTACCGTTGACTTTGTTGACATAGTTTAAAAATTCCTTGATGCCGAACATATTGCCGTGGTCGGTGATGGCAAGTGCCGGCATACCGTCGGATATCGCCTTGTCGACCAGACTCTGGATAGAGGCCTGACCGTCAAGCAGCGAATACTGGGTATGTACGTGCAGATGAACGAAAGACATATAGATAATGAGAAAGGTATATTTAAAAGTTACAGACGTCAAAGTTATAAAAAATCCCCGTCAAAAAATCGACATGTTGATAAAACGTATAAAACTTATTCGCTCCCGTTTTTACATTAATATAATATAAGAATCGCTCCTCACGCCCTGTCTCCCATCTTCGGCTGCAGGTCTTTTGTCCGCGTAGCGGTCGGAGCCGCATCGCTTACCTATCCCTCTTGCGCCGCTCCATAAAAAACGCGGCTTCATTCGCCGCCTATTCGCCCCATTAGCCCAATTCGCCCTATAGTTACTGTTTCGCCCCGAGCTCGGGTATTTTTTTTCTCTCTGGCCCTCAGCTTCTTGCAAAAATCTTATGTTTTATAACATAAATTTGAGGTAAAAATATTTGGAGGTTAAAATAAAAGTGCGTAATTTTGCAGACGTTTTCGGCAGGCAAGCGAGCCAAGGAGTCCGGACGGGCTAAGACGGGTAGGCGCCACGCGGCGCGACTGTTAAAGCCGGTTAAAAAGACAACAAAGATTTGCACGGTTGAAAAAC
>CBCSTG010000042.1:0-13446 GCA_965143025.1 uncultured Bacteroidales bacterium | reverse complement strand
TCGAAATCAACAAGGATTTCGCCGATGACGACAACAATATCAAATATTGGGACGGATCAGTCAAAGAGCCGGAAATCAATGTCGCTGACAAAACCGTCTCTATCTCGACTCCCGCCGAGCTGGCCGGTCTTGCTAAAATGGTAAAAGACAAAGACCCCAAAGCACAGGGTCTGACGATTACACTGCAGAACGATATCGACCTCGCCAATAAGCCGTGGGAGCCTATCGGCAACACACTTGCACAATATCAGTTCTCCGGTACATTTGACGGCAACGGCAAAGTCATCAAAAATCTCTATGTCGACAAGAGCGACAAGGCAGACACTCCTGCCGGACTCTTCGGCTCGTTCGCAGGCGAAATCAAGAACGTGATTCTTGAGAACGCTACAGTTATCGGCGGTGACTTTGTTGGCGGAATCGTTGGTTACTCGTCAAACGGCGGCTCAACACATCTTCAGAACTGCGAAGTACGCAATTCTACAATCACCGGAAAACTTTATCCGAATGGCGAAGGATATAATGGTTCAAACAAAGTCGGCGGCATTGTAGGCTACACTCAGGGCGAGCCCATGACCGGCTGTAAAGTTACAGGCTGCACCATCGAGGGTTATCGCTACGTAGGTGGCATCGCTGGTTATGTTAACGTAGGTGAAGCTTCGACAGTCAGCGGATGTACGGTTGAAAACACAACTATTATCCAAAACTTCACAAACGGCTATAAAGATTATTCTACCATCAAAGACGCCCGCGGTCCCATCATCGGTTATGGCAAAAACGTCAACTCTCTCGAGTGGACCGTCGGCAATACAGCCAACAACGTCAAAGTAGAGACCAAAGGTCAGCAGCAGGCTACTCAGGCTGACTACGCCGCAGCTCTCGCAGCCGGCGGCGACGTGACTATCGACATGCCCGTCGAAGCTCTCGACATCACCGCCGTTCCCACAGCCGATCTCAACCTCGTGCTCGCAGCTCCCGTCACCTCTCTCAAAATCGGCCGTGCATCAGGCGACGCATCGACAGTCAAAACTACAATCACCGTGCCCCGCGGCGTGAAATGGCCCGCACTTAACCTCCCGAAAGGCAACGTGCTTCGCAACACCACCTTCGTCGGCGACCCCGGTGACATGGACAACGCCCTCACTTCGGGTATCAGCACGCTGAACAACAATAACCCAGTTTTGGAGAACATCACTTTTGATGGCGTTCCCATGAAGAACAAAGGTATCAATTTCACATTCTCAGGCTCAGCAAATGTTGTTGTTAAAGACGTAACTATCAAAAACTGCGTAGCTGAGGACCTTACAACAATCTTCTTCGGCGTACAGGAGCACACGAATGAGACTAACACAATCGGCAATTTCACTATCGAGAATAACAAAATCTCATTAAGCCCGACTGCAGCCTCTGATGTCAACGCTCTCTATTTGCTCAACACCACACTTCCCGTCACCGTCAAAGGTAACGTAATCAATGCAGGTACAAAGCATGGCATCTTCCTGTCTAAAAATGAAGGCGGCGTGACCATCGAAGGCAACAATATCACAGTTGCCAACGGTGAGGACGGCATCAAGTTTGACAATCTTCACTCAGCCATGACTATCACCGGCAACACGATTAAAGCCAAAGAGTTTGGCATCCGCTGCGCCCGCTTTGATGCAGCCGAGGCTCCGACAGTCACCATCACCGGCAATACGCTCAACCTTGACATCATTAAGGACGGCTGCTATGGCATCTATGTTGGTGACAAAGCCGGCACAGGTACATTCACCGGCAGCGCCGTTGTCACAGTCAGCGGCAACAAGAAAGCCGGCAGCTACAGCGGCGACGCATGGTTTGCAGTTGACGCTAACTTCACTCCGGCCGCAGGCAGCGACGTAAGCGCTCCCTATGCAGAGTAAACTCTCGAAGTAAGTAACTCTTAGTAATATACACGCCGGCCTCCGACAATCTGCGGAGGCCGGCGTATTTTATAATTCTAACGTATTATTTGCCCGCATCGGAGTCTGTATCGGGCGCTTTGTCAATAAGGTCCATAAACTGGTCAAGATTGGGAGTGATGATAATCTCCGTACGACGGTTGAGCTGACGTCCGGCAGCGGTGTCATTGTCACCGATCGGATTATACTCGCCACGTCCGCCGGCTGTCATGCGAGCCGGATTGACCCCGAAATCGTTCTGTAAGGCCTGTACGACCGACGATGCGCGCAGACAGCTCAGATCCCAGTTGTTGCGGATGTTGGGACGCGAGATTGGCACATTGTCGGTGTTGCCCTCGACCAGCACGTCATAGTCCTTATAATCTGTTATAATTTTGGCAATCTTGCCGAGTATGCCCATGGCGCGGTCACTGATCTGATAGCTGCCCGATTTATAGAGCATATTGTCGGCCAACGAGATATAAACCACACCCTTCAGCACCTTGATGTCGACATCGCGGAGATCGTCGCGGCTGAGCGAACGTGTCAGATTGTTGGTGAGCACCATGCTGAGCGAGTCAGAGCGGTCTTTGGCTGCGACAAGCTGCTTGATATAGGCATTTGAGGCATTGATTTCGTCGACAAGCTTAGAGATATTGACATTGCCTTGCGAGTTATTCTTGATACTTGCAGCGAGGGCGGCCTGTATGTCGGCATAATTCTGTTTAAGCTCCTCGTTGCGGGCACGTGCGTCCTTGAGCAGCTGCTCGAGCGTTGTCACATTTCCGCGAGTCTCGGTCAGAGCCTTCTGCGAGGCCTCATAGTCGGCCTGCAGTCTGTTGTATTTCTTTGAGCTCACACATCCGGTGAGGCAAAGCGCCGCTGCGACAGCGACGGCTAACATTGATTTTGTTTTCATAATCACGACAGTTTTAAAGATATAACAAGCAAGCCGGATTATTGGTTGACCCCGGGGGCCGGTGACAATTTATTTGGCAATCAGATGATAATGACTTATTTTTGCATATCATCAATTTATGCTCGACAAAACGACGCCATGAAAAAGCTCACACTCACCATCCTCTCACTGATTGCGACAGCCGCAACGGCGACCGGCGCAAATACATTTATAAAAGGCGAACTCTCAGACTCACGAATCTACCCCGGCACTACACACAGCTACGAAGTCGCTGTCCCCGACGCTTACGACGGACGCACTCCCGCCTGCCTTTATATAGGTTTGGACGGTCAGCTCTGCGACGCGCCCAACGTGATGGAGAGTCTTTACAAGTCGGGCGAAATGCCGCTGACCATCGGAGTGTTTCTCCAACCGGGCGTCATCCGTGCGGCCGACGGCGAAGTGTTGCGCTATAACCGCAGCAATGAGTTTGACTCGACCGACCCGCGCTTCGCCGAATTCATAGAGACCGAGCTTCTGCCGGCAGTCAGGGCGCTCCGCACCGACGACGGCCGCGAAATAGTGCTCTCAGAGCGCGCCGCCGACCGGATGATATTCGGGCTCAGCAGCGGCGGCATAGCAGCTTTTACGGCCGCATGGCACCGCCCTGACCTGTTCTCTAAAGTCTTCAGCGGCTGCGGTACGTTTGTGCCGATGCGCGGCGGCAACGACCTGCAGGCCATCGTGCGCAAAAGCGAGCCTAAACCGCTGCGCATCTGTCTGCAGGACGGTTATGACGACGCTTGGAATCCGCTGTTCGGCTCATGGTTTGAGGCCAACGCCATGCTCGGCACAGCGCTGGAGTTTGCGGGCTATGACGTGATGCTCGACTGGGGCGAAGGGGTGCACAGCGTCAAACGTGCCGCCGAAATTTTCCCCGACGTGATGCGTTGGATGTGGCGCGACCATCCGGCCGATATCAGCATACGCCCTACGTCAAACAATTATCTCAAGCCTTTGCTTGTCGACGGCGCGGTGTGGCAGGCGGTCAGGACACCGTCTTATGCCGCCGAAATGACACTGCGCTCGGCTATCTATCCCGACGGCCGTCATGCCGTAAGCGTCGCCGAAGGCAGCAACAGCCTCATTCAAAGCATCATCACGGCTGACGGCGAGGCCCTTTACGCCCAGCCGTTCTATTGGCTGCATAATTTCGACAACTGTCTGCTCGCTATAGGAGGCATGGCATTTGACAGCGACGGCAATCTTTGGACAGTCACCGATGCCGGCATACAGATTTGCGACCAGAACGGCCGCGTCAGAGGCATCATAGAGCTGCCGCGAGGCATCACGGCCGGACGTACAGCCATACGCATCGACGACGGACGCGTGACGGTGGTCGAGCTCGGCAAAGAGCCCCGCGCCTACAGCCGACGTTTCAATGTCAAGGCCACACAGCCCGGCGTCAGACCGCCGTCTCAGGGACAGGCATGAATATCAGGGCGCACATTGCCCGTCATGATATATCTTTTCGCCGCGATACGGCTCGATATGAGTGGTGATGATAGTCTTGTCACCGGTAAAAAGCTTTGTCAGGCGGTTTTCGACATCAGTCGAGATGTCGTGTGCGGCCTCAATGCTTATGGATGGCTTGACTTTGATATGCACCTCGATGATAATCGCGCGTCCGTTGCGGCGCGTGCGCAGATGATGAAATGTAATCACGCCCGGCGTCTCGGAGACAGTCTTGCAGATACTGTCCTCGACCTTTTCGGGCAGTGACGCCTCGAGCAGTTCGCGTATCGCAGGCATGGCCATGCGCACACCCACTATCACGATAAAGACTGCCACAATCATCTGCGCCACAGGGTCAAGCACACGGCCGCGCTCGCCCAAAAACATCGCTCCGCCGACACCGAGGAGTGTCGCGACAGACGAGAACGCGTCCGAGCGGTGATGCCACGCGTTAGCTATAACAGCTCCCGAGCCGATGCGGACTCCGACTGCACGTGTATATCTGAACAGCCACTCCTTGACCACAATCGACGCGCCGCAGATGACGAGCGCTATCCATCCGGGACGTGCGGGCAAAACGCCCTCGACGGCCCTAAGGACATTGCGCAGACCCTCCCCGAAGATGCCGATGCCCACGATTACAAGAGCTATGGCAATCAGCATAGTCGCAAAAGTCTCATATTTTCCCCGTCCGTACTGATAGCGTCCGTCAGGTTTGCGACGGGAGATACCGACCATAACAAGGACTATAACGTCAGTAATGAAATCAGAAAAGGAGTGGACGCCGTCTGCGACCAAAGCTCCCGAACGGCCGGCTATACCGGCAATCACCTTTACGATGGCGAGCACCGCGTTGCAGCCGAATCCGACCCATGTGACACGCCGGGCCGCAGCCACCGCTTCTTTGTCGCTTATTTCATTTTCATCCATATTCATATCAATATATGTCTGGCAAAAATAATCATTATCATCATACCTCAAACATTATATTTGTAAAGAATGTCGTTATTTCATATTTTTGCATCGGAAACAATCTTATACATATACATATAAAATGAAAAGTCGTGTCGAACTAAGTTCTTACTGTTTCATAATATCGTCAATCGGAATCGCAATAATGTGCGGCGCGTTTCTCTTCGGGCTCAAGCGCCACGCCGCAGACTGGACCGTCTGGCTGCTCGCCGCAATGATACTTACGCTTTGCCTCTCCGCTTTGATATACATGCCTCTGTCTCTATCGGTCGACGACAAAGCACTGACAGTCCGGCGTCCGTTATGGCACAAGTCTATACCGCTTGCCGAGATAGCTTCGGTCAGACTTTTTCAACCGACGATGGGCGAGCGCCGCATCATAGGCAGCGGTGGCTGGTTCGGCTATTACGGCCGATTCTCCGACCGCGAGATCGGTAAATACTTTGCCTTTTACGGCAAAGCGTCAGACTGTTTTTTGGTGACTCTCAACGACGGCCGTCAGTATGTGCTCGGCTGCAAGAATCCGGGCGCGATGGTCGAAGCCATCTGCAGCCGCCTGCATAAAGACCGCTGAAAAAAACAGCGCTCCGACGAAACATTCTACGGGCTAACAGTGTTATTATTTCAACGCATCAACTATTTATCATCACCGGAGCTTAAAACCTGTCACATAAACAGTGACCTGGACTAATCGCAAAACTATCAGTTACAATGACGAGGTGCTGCCGATTGATCATTTTTCTCTCTCTCATCACCATCGCGATGGGCATCAGCCCCGCGCCCGCACAGGCGCGGGGCGAAAATCATTCGGTGGGACTGGTGCTCAGCGGCGGCGGTGCAAAAGGCATAGCCCATATCGGAGTCATCAAAGCCTTGACCGACAACAATATCCCGATTGACTATATCACCGGCACATCAATGGGCGCCATCGTCGGCGGCCTATACAGCATCGGCTACACTCCCGAGGAGATGATAGAGCTGATACTATCGGAGGACTTCTCCTACTGGTCGACCGGCACTATAAATCCGCGGCTACGCTATTTCTTTACAGGCTCAGAGCGCAAACCGCTTGCTCTCTCCGTACCTATAGGTCGCCGCGACAGCTCCGACGCCGTGCCGCAGAGCCTGATATCGCCGTTGCCGATGAACTTTGCCTTCATGGAGCTCTTCGCGCCATACACCGCGCAGTCGGCCGGAAATTTTGACCGCCTGATGATGCCCTTCCGTTGCGTGGCCTCCGACGTCGAGGCCAAACGCAAAGTCGTCTTCTCACACGGCTCAGTCGGCGATGCCATCCGCGCGTCTATGAGCTTCCCGGCGGTTTTCGCCCCGACCGAAATAGACGGCAGCCTGCTCTATGACGGCGGCATCTACGACAACTTCCCGGTCGATGTGATGCGCCGCGACTTCGCGCCCGGCATCATGATAGGCGTCGATGTCTCGCAGTCGTCAAACGGCCCCCAGACCTCAATTGTCGACCAGCTCAGCAACATGGTCATACAGAACAACGACTACAATCTGCCGGCCGACGAAGGCATAAAGATGCGCATCAATCTCGACCGTTTCTCACTCCTCGATTTTGCGAAAGCACGCGAAATATATCAGATAGGCTATGACCACGCCATGTCGATGATGGACTCCATCAAAAGCCGGGTCACGGCACGGTCTGATTCGACCGAACGCGCCCTGCGCCGCGCTGTCTTCAAATCGCATACGCCCTATATGAGATTTGCCTCCGACGGAGTCTCTGTCACGGGCGGCACGCGTCATCAGAACGAATTCATACGATATCTATTCGAGCATCAACGCAAAAACAAGGCAGACACATTCGGCATAAACGACGCCCGCCGGGCCTACTACATGGCCTTGTCGACCGGCAAGCTCAACAATCTGACCGTGCAGGCTGATTACAACGACTCGACCGACCTGTTCGACCTAAGCCTGCGCGCCTCGGTCAAACGCGACATCAGTGTCGGTTTCGGCGGCTACATAACATCGTCGAGCAACAGCTATCTGTTCTTCAACGCCGCATACTCGACACTGAGCTTTCACTCAGTCGGCGCCGATGTCAATGCCTGGGTCGGCCAGAGCTACATGGCCGCAAGCGCCTCCGGACGTCTCTTTCTGCCAACTGCCGTGCCCTCGATGGTGGGCCTCGAGGCCGTGGCCGTCCGCCGCAAATTCTACGAGAACGACTATCTGTTCTATGAAGACCGCGTGCCGACTTTCATCATAGCGCGCGACTATTTCGGACGTCTTAAATGGAGCCTCGCGACCGGCTATCTCGGTAAAATCGAGGTAGGTGCCGGCTATGGCCACCTGATACGCTCATTCTACAGCAACAACACCCCCGAGACATACCGCCTCGGCCGTGACAAAGCGCGTTACAATCTCTATCAGGCCTATGCGGCTTTCAGCTCGAACACGCTCGACGACATTAACTTCCCGACACGCGGCGCGTCTTACACACTGAGAGCTATGGGATTCACCGGACGCTATAACTTCGAGCCCGCGTCAGCCGCGGCCACGGCCGAACGGTCGACACCGCGATGGGCACAGGCCGAAATCGCCACACGCAACTATCTGACGCTCGGACGTCACTGGAGCCTCGGCTTGGAGAGCGACATAATGCTCTCCACCCGCAAATTGCACGGCGACTATGACGCGTCGATAATCACTGCCCCCGACTACGCCCCGACTCCCGCGTCAAACAACACATTCAATCCCGCCTTTCGCGCAAACAGCTTTATCGCCGCCGCCATCGTGCCCGTCTACAGATTTAACGACAACCTTTCGGCCCGTGTGTTCGGCTCGGGATTCCTGCCGGTGCGAAAAATACTCGAAGACAGCGACGGCCGCGCATTTTACGGACGCCACTTCGCGTCGTCAGAGTTTTACGGCGAATTTGACGTGACCTACCGTTTCCCCTTCGCCGCGCTGTCAGGCTATGTCAACTACTCGACCTACCCCGCTCACAACTGGAACGCCGGCATCTCGTTGGGCATCTACCTGACCGCTCCCAAATTTTTAAGGTGAAAAAATTTGCATAATCAGATGTAAATCACTACCTTTGTGCGCTAAATTTTTCGCAATAGGCAGTGACTAAGCGTGCGACAGTCTTTTAAGTCGCGCCGCCTCAGCGGGTTAACTTTCAATACATACAATATCAAATGTACGTTATCGTAGAAATTCAGGGACAGCAGTTCAAAGCTGAAAAAGACAAATTCCTGTATGTTCATTATCTCGGCGAGCAAGTAAAAGAAGGCGACACAGTAGAGTTTGACCGTGTTCTCCTCGCTGATGCCGACGGTGCCGTTAAAGTCGGCGCTCCTACCGTCGAAGGAGCAAAAGTAGTTTGCGAGGTCGAGAAACCCCTCGTAAAAGGTGACAAAGTACTCGTTTTCAAGAAAAAACGTCGCAAAGGCTATCGTCGTCTCAACGGCCATCGCCAGTACTTCACCAAAATCGTGATTAAAGACATCGTCGCTTAACCCTTTAAAACTTATCAAAAATGGCACATAAAAAAGGTGTTGGTAGTTCTAAGAACGGCCGTGAGTCAGAAAGCAAGCGACTCGGCGTCAAAATCTTCGGTGGCCAGTTTGCTAAAGCAGGCAACATCATCAAACGTCAGCGTGGCACAGTTCACCATCCCGGCCTCAATGTCGGCATGGGCAAAGACCACACCATCTACGCTCTCGTAGACGGCACTGTAGTCTTCACCACCGGTAAAGGCGGACGCTCATTCATCAACGTCACCCCCGCCACCGTCGAAAAAGCCGAGGCATAAGCCCCGACCGCACGGACAACTACAAAAGAAATCAGCGGACCGACCGCCGGACATCCCGGACGTCGGTCCGCTATCATTTATCATACCCGCCCACCATAAATCCGATACACTCAAACTTATGAAAAAGCTGATTATAACCATTCTCGCCGCGCTGCCGGCAATCTTAGCCTCCGCATGGGGACAGAAAGGCCACGACGTCACGGCCTACATCGCCGAGCAACACCTCACCCCGGTCACACGCGCAGCCGTAGACTCGATATTTGACGGCCGCTCGATGGTCTACTGGGCCAACTGGCTCGACAACGCCAGTCATCAGCCCGACCTCCGCTACACCAAAACATGGCACTACCGCAACGTCGACGAAGGCGTACGCTACGAGGAGGCACCCGCCGACCCCGCCGGCGACGCCGTCACCGCCCTCAAGTCGCGCATAGAAATACTCTCAGACTCCACGTCTACCAACGTCGACCGCGAGCTCGCCCTCAAAATACTCGTCCACGTCATGGGCGACCTTCACATGCCGCTACACATGGGCCACGCCACTGACCTCGGCGGCAACCGCATTAAAGTCAAATTCTTTGACCGCGACACAAACCTCCACTCCGTCTGGGACAGCTCGCTGCCCGACGCCGGCCACAAATGGAGCTACACCGAGTGGCAACAGCAGATTGACCGCCTCAAAGCCGACCAAGAAGCTGCGATAACCGCGGGATGGATTGACGACTGGGCCAAAGAGTCAGTCGCAAAGGCAGCCGACGTCTACATCTACTTCCGCCCCAGCATGCGCGTCTCCTACAACGACATCGCACGCTGGACTCCCGTCATCGAGCGTCAGTTCCTCGCCGGCGGACTCCGCCTCGCCCACGTCCTCAACACCATCTTCGACCCCGCCTACAACCGTTAAAGCCCTCGTCCGCCCCATCCATCCGGCACATAAGACTCATAAGTCACATAAGACTCATAAATCTCATATGACTCATAAATCTCATGCCTTAAAGCCTCTTCCCCCCCTCTCTTCTTGTTCTGCGGCGAGCTCGCAGCAGCATCCCTATTCGCCCCCATTGGCCTCATTAGCCTTACCGCCCCATCTTTAAAGACCTTACCGCCCCTAAAGACCCTAACCCCCTCCCCTCCTCGTCATCGCCGCCTCTGTCTCCCTCTCCTGCCCGTTCTGCGGCGAGCTCGCCGCAGCATCCCTATTCGCCCCATTGGCCTCATTAGCCTTACCGCCCCATCTTTAAAGACCTTACCGCCCTTAAAGACCCTAAAGCCCCATTGGCCATATCTTCCACTCAGAATTTTGCACGATAAAACCTCCTTACTATCAGAATTTTTATACAACTTTGTATTCTCTTAGGCTACTTATTGACCTCTTTACAATATGGCGAAACGAAACCTTGTATCGACATATAGTCTTTTATGGGTGCTTGTAATAGCTTTTATTACCGGCTCTGTCTTTTCATGCACCGGCAATTCGAAGTCAGATAAGCAGTTGACGAGTGCGGAGGCACTGATGAATCAGCATCCCGATTCAGCGTTGGCGATTCTGCAAGGCATAGACCGTTCATCCCTCAGTTCGGACAAGGGGAAAGCCCGATATGCGTTGCTGATGTCGCAGGCCCTCGACAAGAACTATATCGACACCACCAGCTTTGATATCCTCCAGCCCGCGATTGATTATTATATTGATAAAGGTACTCCCGATGAAAAGCTAACGACATTCTACTATCAGGGTCGTATCTATCAGAACAAGGGCGATGAAGATAACGCCATGCTTTCTTTCATAAATGCACGGGAAATAACCGGTGTCACCGACACCCTGACACTCGCGCACCTCCTTGTGGCTCAGGGGACATTGTATTTAAGACAGTATAAGATATTGGATTTTGTGGCTAATAATCTTGAAGCGGCAAAATTATACGGCTCTCTCGGCAAGCATATTCTTGAAATCGATAGCTATGCCAAAGTGTTGAACGGATATGTCATCATGGATGACAAAACGGCGGTAGACAGCGTCATGTCGGTCTGTATTCCTTTGATAAGAGAATTTCCTGATGGCGAAGCGTCCCTGTTTCCGGCCATGCTGGGATACACGATAGATTTTTGCTCCCCCGATGAAATAAAAACATTTTTAGACAATTACAAGGACATTGAGTTAGGACACGATGAAATTATGGATTTTGCTCGTGGCTATTCAAAAATCGGAGAGTTAGACAAGGCTTTGGAATTTATTTCATCAGTCAATCCGGCACCAAATACTCCCGATTCCTTGAAATATGCGGCGGTGAAACTCGACATTTTTGAAAAACAGGGGAACTATGAACAAGCATTGAGCTTATATAAAGACTACTCCGCGATGCTTGAACGATACCAGAATGAACTTCTCACCCAAGACTTGCTGTTTGCAGACAAGAAACATCAGCTTGAGGTGGATATTCTGCAAGAGAGAACGCAAAAGGAACGCTTTGTCTGGATTGCGCTCGGAGTCATACTGCTTCTGATAATCATATATCAGATGTGGGTGAGAAAATTGAGGATTGAGCATGAGAATGATTTGCTTAAAATCCAAACCTTGCAGCAAAACCTTTTTGAAAGCGGGCAAAAACAGAACGAGGCGCAAGAAAGAATCAAAAAACTCTTTCAGACCCGTTTTCATCTTCTTGACGGACTCGCATCTTCATACTTTGAGTCAAAGGAAACCGGACAGGAACAGAAACGTATATTCGCAGAGGTCAAGGAATCCATCAATAATTTCAGTTCCGATGAAACGATTACGGAACTGACAGAAATTGTAAACGGATATAACAACGGACTTATGGATCGTTTCAAAGCCGATTTCCCGAAATTGTCCAAATCACGCTTCCGGTTCGCCCTTTATCTTTTCTGCGGATTCTCCCTGCCTTCAATCAGTATTTTCACCGGCATGGAATTAAGGAATGTCTATGTCCATAAATCTCGCCTGAAGTCGGTGATTTCCGGTAGCGACTCTCCATACAAGGCCGAATATCTCCGATATTTTGAGTAATTCACCCGGATGCAAGGTGATGCAAGAAAATATTTTTAACCCCTATTGATTATCAGCGACTTATAAGGGCAGATGCAAGGTGATGTAGTTTGAGGTGTCCTTGGATTGGAGTAATTTTGCATTGTAAAACAACCAAAAATTACTCATGAAAGAATCCCTCAAATACGGACTCCTGACAGTTCTTGGATATTGCGCGATTGTCGGCGTGATACTACACCTCGTGGGACAGTGCATAAGATACATTGCCGGAGGTGTTGACAACTTCCTTTATTCATCGAGGCTCTATCTGTATTTTGCGATAGCCGGATTGTGCGGCTCATTCATCTGCGGTTTCCTTTATCCGATATTTCTGTCGAGATACAAATCTCGGTATATGTCGGAATATCCCGATGTGCCGACTCATTATATAAATGAGATAAGTCGTGGAAAACTACTTTCAAACTATTTTCACATCATTGCTTTGGTATTTATAATCTGCGGTGTCGGGCTCCTGCACTCAATTGACAGATTTCCCCTGTTGGTCTGCGTCCTTTTGTCTGGTGGAATTGTATTCCTTTGCCTGTATATCAAAAACCATAAACGCTATCAGAATATTTAGAAACAATTACATTGGCAGTATTAATCATTTCACTTATGAATAACCGTATCATTACAACAATATACTGCGCCATTATGACGATAGCGGCAATGGCGCAGACGGAAACGCCCGACAGCGTAAAGACACAAGAACTTGACGAGGTGGTTGTCGAAGCCCAGATGCAGCGCACTAACGCTACATCTTCAACATATACCCCGACCACAAGGCAGAAATCGTCCGCGCAAAACGCCATTGACCTTTTGCGACAGCTCGCCATTCCGCAAATCAACATCAATCTTGTTGACAATGTTGTTACGACACCAAGCGGTCAGAATGTCGCGGTCTATATCAACTATATCCCTGCCTCGGCAGAGGAAATCGAGGGCATTTTGACATCTGATGTGCGTCGTGTCGAATATCTTGATTTTCCTACCGACCCGCGTTTTCAGGGCAACGAGCATGTCGTCAATTTCATCATGCAGAAGTACGAATACGGCGGCTACACCAAAGCGACGGTAAATGAAAATTTCCTTGTGGGAAAACTGTCAAGCCGTGCTTCAATATATTCAAAGTTCGCATATAAGCGAATGACATACGATTTATATGCAGGTGCGTCAAATCACGACATCAGACATTCAGGGACGTCAACCATTGGGAACTATACTCTTGAAAACGCCGCCGGCGAACCTTACCTTATTACGCGAAACGAAATATTCGACAACTCTCATTTCAGGTATAACCAGTACCCCGTTACGT
>CBCSTG010000041.1:0-14014 GCA_965143025.1 uncultured Bacteroidales bacterium | reverse complement strand
TTGTGTGTTTTTTTACAAAAACACCTGCAAATATAGTTATAAAATTACCCCCCCCCATTAATTAACTATATTTAATATAATTTAATAAGCCTGCACGCCGCATGTGCACACTTGCGGCGAAGTAATCTCACACAAACTGTTTGCGGCGGAAGATGAAGTTGCGGCCGAGGTAGCGCTCACGGACGACTTGGTTTTCAGCCAACTCCTCCGATGTGCCCTGAAAGAGTATTCGTCCCTCAAACAACAGATACGCGCGGTCAGTGATGCTCAGAGTCTCGGGCGCGTTATGGTCGGTTATGAGGATGCCGATATTCTTTTCTTTAAGTTTGTAGACAACTGACTGGATATCCTCTACAGCGATGGGGTCGACGCCGGCAAAGGGCTCGTCGAGCATAATGAATTTCGGGTCAATGGCGAGACAGCGGGCAATCTCGGTGCGTCGGCGTTCGCCGCCTGAGAGGCGGTCACCGAGGTTATGGCGGACTTTTTGAAGGTTGAATTCCGAGATCAGGCTCTCAAGTTTGTCTCGTTGATACTCTCGTGTGGTGTCAGTCATTTCAAGAACGGCGCGGATATTATCCTCGACCGAAAGCTTGCGGAAAACGGAAGGCTCCTGCGCGAGATAGCCGATGCCGTTCTGTGCGCGGCGATAAACAGGATATTTGGTGATGTCGAGGTCATTGAGGAAGATACGGCCCTCGTTAGGCTGTATCAGACCGACGGTCATATAGAATGTTGTAGTCTTGCCTGCTCCGTTAGGACCGAGCAGCCCGACAATCTCACCCTGAGTGACATCAATCGAAACATGATTGACAACTGTGCGTTTGCCGTATTTTTTGACAAGATTATCAGTGCGTAGCACCATGCGGCTTTCGCCGGCAGGCTCGGGAGCCGCCACATCAGACATCTCGGCCTCTTTAAGCTCTGTCTCGACAAAATCTGCGACGGGGAGCTGCTCGTCGTCCTGCTTCTTGAAAGTGAAATTTATGCCCACGGTCAGGATTTGTTTTGGTTACGGCGCAGACGGCTCTCGATATAGTCTGTCAGCAAGTTGATGGCCACGATGTTGCTGCCGCCCTGCGGAACAATGATATCGGCAAAGCGCTTTGACGGCTCGATGTAGCGGCAGTGCATCGGTTTGAGCACGTCCTGATAACGGTCGATGACCATCTGGGGTGTGCGTCCGCGCTGAACGCAGTCGCGGGCGATGACACGGATGAGGCGGTCATCAGCGTCGGCGTCGACAAAGACACGCACATCCATCATCGAGCGGAGTGTTTCGTCGTTAAGCACAAGGATGCCTTCGACAATCACCACATCGCGCGGCTCGACTCTCACGGTTTCAGCCTGACGGGTGCAGGTCAGATAGCTGTAGGTAGGCATCTCGATGGCCTCTCCGGCCTTCAGACGACGCAAATGGTCAGTAAGCAGTGTCCACTCGATGGCTGCAGGCTCGTCAAAATTGATTTTACTGCGCTCTTCGGGCGGAATGTGGCTCGAATCCTTATAATATGAATCCTGAGGGATGACGGCTACCTCGCCGGCCGGAAACGAATTGATTATCTTATTGACGACGGTGGTCTTGCCTGAGCCTGTGCCGCCTGCTATACCGATTATGAGCATGCTTTTAAGTGATTTATCGCCGGGATGTGGCCGGCATTATGCTGTTTGAGCGCAAATTTACGAAAATTTCATATCCCCGCAGGCGTTTTGACGTAAATTTTACCTCAATCATGGCCGGAAATGCCATAATACCCGACAGCTTTAAATGAAATATGGCAATTTTGTTTAACTTTGTAGACTGAATGTAATATAAATCATATTCAAAATATGCTCATTGCGAACTCATTGGCCACATTCGGCCGCTATTGTCTGTTTATCAGGCGTATATTCACGATTCCCGACCGTTGGGGAGTCTTCGGCAAACGTACGGTCGCCGAGATTTCCAAACTCGGTCTCGACTCCATCCCGCTGGTCATCATCATCTCGCTGTTTATAGGCGCGGTCATCGCCATACAGATGCAGCTCAACATCTCATCGCCGCTGATACCGGCCTACTCTGTCGGCCTCGCCACGCGCGACATCGTGCTGTTAGAGTTCTCCAACTCCATCCTCTGCCTTATCCTCGCCGGCAAGGTCGGCTCGAACATTGCATCTGAAATAGGCACCATGAGAGTGACCGAGCAGATTGACGCGCTTGAAATCATGGGCGTCAACTCGGCCAATTATCTCGTGCTGCCCAAAATCGTGGCCTTTGTGACTTTCATGCCGGTGCTTGTGGTGCTCTGCATGGGCACATCACTCATCGGCGGATATCTTGTCGCCCTGCTGACCGACATCATCACCGTCTCGCGCTATGTCTACGGCCTGCAGGCACTCTTTCAGGAGTGGTATGTATGGTATGCGTTAATCAAGTCACTTGTATTCGCCTACATCATCGCCTCTGTCTCGTCGTTCTACGGCTACTATGTACGCGGCGGCGCGCTGGACGTTGGCAAAGCCTCGACCGACGGCGTCGTGTCAAGCTCTATCCTGATACTTTTGTTTGACGTAATCCTGACTAAGCTTTTACTGCAATGATTGAAGTCAAAGACCTGCGCAAATCATTTGACGGACGCACCGTGCTACACGACGTCAGCGCCACATTCCGCACCGGCTGCACCAACCTCATCATCGGCCAGAGCGGCTCGGGTAAAACAGTGTTGATGAAATCCCTTGTCGGACTGCTCAGACCTGACTCGGGCAGCATACTCTTTGACGGACGCGACCTGCTGCAGATGTCGTCAAACGAGGTCCGCGAGCTGCGCAAGGAAATCGGCATGCTCTTTCAGGGCTCGGCGCTTTTTGACTCCGAGACCGTTTTAGGCAACGTAATGTTTCCGCTTGTGATGTTCACCGAACAGTCACAGGCCGAGATGCGCGACCGCGCGATGTTCTGCTTGGAGCGTGTCAACCTCAAGGGCGCCGAAAACAAATATCCGTCTGAAATATCGGGCGGCATGCAGAAACGTGTAGCAATTGCCCGCGCCATCGCTCTCAACCCGAAGTATCTTTTCTGCGACGAGCCTAACTCGGGCCTCGACCCCAAAACCTCAATACTCATCGACGAGCTGCTCAGCGACATCACCCATGAGTATAACATCACCACCGTTATCAACACCCACGACATGAACTCGGTTTTAGGCATCGGCGAGAACATCATATTCATCAACAAGGGCCATCGCGAGTGGGTCGGTGACATGAGCCAGATTTACACGACATCCAACGAGGCGCTCAATGACTTCGTATTCGCCACACGGCTGTTTCAGGAGGTCAAGGATTATGTCAACCATAACGCTACATACTCTAAACCATCCGGAAAATGAAATTTGCAGACATACCGGGTCACGAAGACATAAAAGATGAGCTGCGTGAGATGGCCGACAGCGGGCGTCTGCCCCACGCCCTGCTGTTAGAAGGGCCGTCAGGCTCGGCCAAATTTATGCTCGCACGCGCTTATGCCCAGTATATCCACTGCGAAGACCGCTCGGGCGGCGACAGCTGCGGCCGCTGTCCTTCATGCCTGCAACATCAGTCATTCAACCACATCGACACAGTCTTCTCGTTTCCGGTGATAAAGAAAAACAGTCGTCCGACGATATCAGACGACTATGGCGCCGAATTCCGTGAGATGATGGCCGAATATCCTTATATGGACATCGAACGCTGGATTGTCGCCCTGCAGTCGGCCAACTCGCAGCCGCGCATATATGTCGAAGAAGGCGCCGAACTGCAGCGACGTCTCAACTTCAAGGCTCATCAGTCGCGCTTTAAAATCGTGCTGATGTGGCTGCCGGAACGCTTGCAGGAAGACACGGCCAACAAACTGCTCAAACTTATCGAGGAGCCGCACGAAGACACCCTTTTCGTACTATCGTCAGACGACTCCAAACAGATATTGCCGACCATCTATTCGCGTTGCCGCCGTATAGGAGTCAGGCGCTATGACGACGCCACCGTGGCTCGTATCATAGCCTCGCGCTTAGCCATGTCGGACGAATCAGCCGCAGCAATCGCCGCTTTGGCCGCCGGCAATGTCAATGAGGCCCTTGCCCTCGTCGACGTGTCACACTCACGTCAGCAATATCTCGACCTGTTCATCGAACTGATGCGCAAAGCATATCAGCGCAAGATTGTGCTGCTGCGCAAATGGTCGGCCGACGTTGCCGCACTCGGACGCGAAAAAAATCTCGCGTTTCTTGACTACTGCTCTCGCATGATACGTGAGAATTTCATCCTTAATCTCCACATCGACGGGCTCAACTGCCTGACTGACGCCGAACGTGCGTTCTGTGTCAACTTCTCACGTTTTATAAACGAGACAAACGTGTTGCGCATCGTCGACGTATTTGATGACGCCCGCAACGATATCGCGGCCAATGCAAACGCAAAAATCGTGATGTTTGACGTCGCCGTCAAAACAATTTTGCTGCTTAAACGCGATTGACAGGCAGTCTCATAACACTATGATTACACAGCCCAAGTTTCTCGAACAGATTGCCGCATACTATATCGACAGCGACCGCGATATGAGCGGCTACACGTTTGTTTTCCCCAACAAGCGCAGCGCGATGTTCCTAAAGAAATACATGCAGGAACGAGCTTCACGGCATTCGTCGACGCCGCTGTTCATGCCTCGGTTTGTCACTATGGGACGCCTGATGTCACGGTTTGCGGCAGTACCCGAAATGGACCGCCGCGAACAGCTTTTCCTGCTCTATGACTGTTATCGCCGTGTACTCTCACGGCTCGGCCGCGAGGAGCAGGTGCGCGACTTCGACCGTTTTATTTTCTGGGGAGAGATCATTCTCGACGATTTCGACGACATAGACCGGCAGCTCGTCAACGCCGGCAAACTATTTGACAATCTGCGTGATATCAAGGAGATAACGGCCAACTATCTGGACGACGAACAGAAGAAAATAGCGCGCCAACTGTGGGGCGACAGTCCGCTGACAACATCGGTTGCCGATTTCTGGCTCCATGTCGGTCACGAAAATGAATCGGAGACTACCGACAGTTTCATAAGTCTGTGGCAATTGCTCGGAAGTCTTTACGACGAGTTCCGTAGCGCCCTTGCAGAAAGGGAACTTGAAACTTCCGGCGGACAATATCGTCTTGCAGCGTCACGTATAGCAGACATGAGCTATGACGAACTGCAGCGCACCAAGTATGCCTTTATCGGATTCAACGACTTCTCACACTCAGAGACCTTGGTGCTCAAACGCCTCAAAGACGTCGGCGCGGCCGAGTTTTTCTGGGATTTCGCGTCACCATGGTTTTCCGAAACACTCGACCGCGGTCTGTATAACCGTCTGAACGCGCTCACACGTAATTTCCCGGCGCCCGACGATTTCACGCTTGCCGCAATTGAGACTGCGCCTGAGATAGAGATTATGGCCGTGCCGTCAAACATCGCACAGGCCAAGACCGTAACCCCGATTCTCGAAAACTGGGCCTCTCAGGGGCTTGTCAGTCAGGTCAACGCCATAAATACGGCCGTAGTAGTGCCTGATGAGAATTTGCTCATGCCCGTATTGCTGTCTGTCCCCGATTCTATCCCGGCAATCAACATCACCATGGGTGTATCATACCGACTGACGCCCTTCGCGTCACTGCTTCGCTCGATAATCTCGATGCAGATGCGCAGCCGCGAGGTGCACGGGTCGATACGCTATTTCTACGCCGACGTATCCGAGCTCCTCTCCCACCCCCATATCGCCGTCATAGCACCGGAGCACGCCGAAGCCGTCAGGTCATACATCAGCCGCGAGCGCCTGTATAATATACCTGCTGAAAGCCTTGTCGCGCGCTGTCCCGAGCTCGCCTATATATTCACTCCGGTCAAATCTCAGACCGACTCGCAGAGCATCAGCGAGTATCTCACCCGCCTCGTCGACTCCCTTGCCGCAGCTTTGGCCAAAGTCAAACACTGCTCACAGGACGGATTGCCGGAAATTGAAATGCTCCGATATATCCGAACGCAGTTAGACGACATCGCCTCGTTGGTCGACCGATACAAGGTGGAGATGAACGAGAATACATATTTCACTCTTTTCGAACGGCTCTTGGACGCACGCCGCATCGACCTGCAGGGCACGCCGCTCAAAGGGCTGCAGATAATGGGCGTACTCGAAACTCGCTCGATTGACTTTGATAACATAATCATCCTGTCGGTCAACGAAAACAGTCTGCCGCGCAAAAGCTATATGCGCACGATGATACCCAACTCGCTGCGTATCGGATTCGGCATGTCGACCATCGACCGTCAGGACTCTTTATATACATATTATTTCTACCGTCTTATCGCCCGCGCAAAAAATGTCAAACTGCTTTACGACGCACGCAACACATCGTTAGGTGCAGGCGAGCCGTCGCGCTACATCTCACAGCTGCGTCACCTCAGCCAAGGCGACCGCATAAAATTCACCACCCTGACCGCCGGAGCCAATCTCACCGACCCTCCCGAAGTCACAGTCGTGAAAACGCCGGAGGTAATCGAGAGTCTGCGCTGTTTCCGCCCCGGCGGAAATGCATCGTTGTCAGCCAGCGCTTTGAAAAGCTATAAGAAATGCCGCCTGCAGTTCTATCTCCAATACGTCAGACGTATGAGAGGCGACGAGGCTCCGGCCGACTACATGAGCGCATCGGTCTACGGCACGATTGTTCACCGCACCGTCGAATTGCTCTACACCCCTTACGTCGGCAAAAACATCGACACCGAAACCATCGACGCCATCCTCGCCGATCCGACGCTCATAGCCGACACCATACGCCGTGTCATTTTCGAAGAGTATTACCGACACCATTCCCCGTCTCTGACAGACGAGCTGCCGGCCGAAGGTGCCGTCACGGCCTACGTCATAGAGCGCCACGTGCGCCATATGCTCGAGCTTGAGAAGTCGACTTTCTGCCGCCCGGAGTTCGCATTTGCCGGAGGTGAGGTCAAAATCGACCGCCCGGCATGGAAACTTTTTGACAGCGAAGGCGTAAACTTCAAGATGTCAATCGATCGCATCGACCGGCTCGGCGACGGCTCTCTAAGGTTTATCGACTATAAGTCAGGCAGCGACCGCGTGGCCGCCAATTATAAATACGAACGGCTTTTTGAGCGCGAAAAACACGAGGCCGACGCTGTATTCCAGATACTTACCTATTGCGAAGCCTACGCAGACATGTGCGGCTACGAAGGTGCCATCGAGCCTGTGGTGCTCCCATTCAGAGAGATGGCCGTCAACGACAGCATCTCACCCGTGACAGTCGAGTCAGAGGTAGTCTCCGACTATCATCAGGTCTCGACGGAGTTCCGTGCGCGTCTATCGGCTCTTGTGGCCGAAATATTTGACCCGGACGTACCTTTCAATCAGGCCGAAGACCCGCGCGCATGCAAATTCTGTCCATTCCTAAACCTCTGCGGCCGAACGGTGCCCGAATATTGATTGACGCGCATGGCCGGTCTGTACGTTCACATCCCCTTCTGTCACAGCAAATGCATATATTGTGACTTTTTTTCGACACCCGACCGCCGCAATGTCGCGCAGGTCGTCGAGGGCCTCGTGCGTGAGTATGAGGCGCGACGCAGTGAGATTGACGCCCGAGCATGGGAGACCGTCTATTTCGGCGGAGGCACCCCGTCGATACTTGACGATGCGCAATTAGAGGCGCTATGCGGTGCGTTTGATTTCAACGGCACTGTCGAGGCGACCATCGAGGTCAATCCTGAAGACGTCAACACACATAGCGCCGCGTTCTGGCGCCGATGCGGCTTCAACCGCGTCAGCATGGGCATACAGTCGTTTGACGACGGACAGTTGCGTCGCATCGGTCGCCGTCACTCTGCCACGGACGCTTTACGGGCATTCGCCGCGCTCCGCGAGGCCGGATTTGACAACATTTCGTGTGACCTCATCTACGGCCTACCGGGTCAGGAACTACCTTCGTGGCTTGACTCGCTCGGGCGACTTATCAGCCTTCGCCCCGAGCATCTGTCGGCCTACTGTCTGTCATACGAGCACGGCACGGCACTCACACGCCTCGCCGACAAAGGCCGCATCACGCCGGCTTCTGACTCGCTGATTGAGCAAATGTACGACGCGCTATGCGCGGCGACTGCCAAAGCCGGCTATGAACATTACGAGATATCAAACTTCGCGCTGCCGGACCGTCGTTCGCGCCACAACTCGTCATACTGGCGTTCCGTGCCCTACTTGGGTCTCGGGCCCGGCGCTCACAGTTTCGACGGCCGCACACGACGTTACAATCCGTCTGACATCAGCTCGTGGCTCGCTTCGTGTCCGTCCTACATCGTCGACGAGGAGAATGATGACGAGCGCTACAACGACCTGCTCATCACCGCCCTGCGCACTGCTGACGGCTTAGACATCGACGCGCTGCCCGACTGTCGTCGCGACGCTCTGCTGCGTGACGCCGCCCCCCACCTCGCCTCGGGCCATATGGTGCTCAGTTCCGGCCGTCGCCTTGTCATCACCGAGCCGTCATGGCTCCGCGCCGACGCCATCCTCCGCGACCTGATTGTGGTGTGAAAGGCATAGGGAAAATATTGGAACACAGTAAATTTTCCTTAGCCAAAGGTATATAATTTAAAAAATTATTGTAGCTTTGCTGTGTTTTACAAAGTCTCATAATTTTAAAGTTTGTAAAACAGATAAAAATGAAACTAATAGATAGACCACTATACCTAAATCAATTAGAGGGATTAACAAACACTCCCGATATCAAGATAATAACGGGTATACGACGTTGTGGCAAATCCAAATTGCTTAACTCCTTCGCAAGCTATATATTAAAGACTGATAAGACTGCAAATATTATAAATATAGACCTGACAAAAATCAAGTTCGAACATTTAAAGGAGTATCATGCGCTGAACGACTATATCGAACAACACTATCATGAAGGTGTAAACAACTACCTGATGATTGACGAGGTACAGCTTTGTCAGAATTTTGAGTTGACTATAAACAGCCTGCACTCTGATGAGAAATATGACATATATCTCACCGGCTCTAATGCATTCCTTTTAAGCAGTGACCTCGCTACATTATTCACAGGACGATACATAGAGATACACGTTTATCCTTTTAGTTTCAAAGAATACTGCACCTATTTTGAGTTAGTCGACGATTACGATAACCACTTTGAAGA
Organism: uncultured Bacteroidales bacterium; assembly: GCA_965143025.1. Classification (GTDB taxonomy): domain Bacteria; phylum Bacteroidota; class Bacteroidia; order Bacteroidales; family Muribaculaceae; genus CAG-873. The sequence continues at coordinate 4,810 of CBCSTG010000041.1, read as the reverse complement.
TTATATAAAAATCGGCGGTTTGGCAGGAGCATATACATATAAGTATGATTCAGACAAAGAAAAATATATTCGCGATGTTTACGACACAATCCTTATCAGAGATCTCGTCGACAAGTATCGTCTCGGAAGTGCTACTGTGTTAAAGAAAGTCTCAGAGTATCTGATGGATAACGTGAGTAACATATCATCATCGCGCAATATCTCCAATGCTTTGATTGCTGACGGCACAGATACAAACCATATGACCGTCGGCAACTACATAGAGCATCTGTGTCATGCTTTTGTCTTTTATGAGGCCGGAAGATATGATGTAAGGGGTAAAACGTATCTGCAGTCTATGAGCAAATACTACCTTGCAGACACCGGCATACGCTTAGCTGTGCTTGGTAAAAGAAACATGGACTGGGGGCGCATGCTCGAAAATATTGTTTACATAGAGTTGTTGCGTCGCGGATATGAGGTATACGCGGGCAAGTTGTATCAGAAAGAAATAGATTTCGTGGCCATGAAAGCAAACGAAAAAGTCTATATTCAGGTCAGCGACGATATATCTGGAGAAAATACGTTTCGTCGCGAAGTCGAGCCTCTGTTAAAAATACGCGATGCATATCCCAAAATGCTACTTGCGAGGACCCGTCACGAGGAAAGTGACTATGAGGGAATATCGATTATAGATATACCGCGATGGCTGCTTGACATTAAATAGCTATGCAGGTGACGTATGCCTCACCGGCGGTCAGTCATGGTGGTATGGCTCGCCGCGGAGGATGGTCATGGCGCGATAGACCTGCTCGACAAAGAAGAGACGCACCATCTCGTGAGGGAAGGTCATGCGCGAGAGCGAGAGCTTGTCATCGGCACGCTCATAGATTTCGGGCGAGAATCCGTAGGGTCCGCCGATAAGAAAGACAAGGTTACGCGGCAACGTGACAGTCTTGCGGTCGATAAACGTCGCAAACTCGCGTGAGGTCAGCTCTTTGCCGCGCTCATCCAACAGCACCACGAAGTCACGCGGGTCTATCTCGCCGAGAAACAGCCGCCCCTCGGCCTCTTTCTGGCGCTCCTCTGTCATGGCGCGCGTGGTCTTGACGTCGCCCAGTGTCACATAGTCAAACGGTATGTAATGACGCAAACGTTTGATATAACGCTCAATAGCCGAGGCAATAGCTTCGTCGCGCGTGCGCCCGATACTGATTAATGAGACTTTCATTGTGGCGGTGCGGAATTGTTATGTAAATTTTTCGTAATTTTGGCGTAAAGTTACAACAAGTATTTCAGACCGACAATGAAAACCAAAGACCAACTGATTGACGACCTGCTGACGCTCGCATTTGCCGAGGACGTAGGCGACGGCGACCACACCACCCTCTCGACAATACCGGCCGAAGAGACCGGCCGCCAGCATCTGCTCATCAAAGAGCCCGGCATATTGGCCGGCGTCGAGATAGCCCGTAAAGTATTCGAGAAGTTCGACCCGACGCTCAAGATGACCGTCTTCATCGAGGACGGAGCCGAAGTCAAACCCGGCGACATCGCTTTTGTGGTCGAAGGCAAGGTCCGCTCACTGCTCCAGACCGAACGCATCATGCTCAACATCATGCAGCGTATGAGCGGCATCGCCACTACGACCGCCCGCTATCAGGAGCGTCTCAAAGGTCTCAAGACCAAGGTGCTCGACACACGCAAGACCACTCCCGGCATGCGCATTTTAGAGAAGGAAGCCGTCAAAATCGGCGGCGGCGAGAATCACCGCATCGGCCTCTTTGACATGATACTCATCAAGGACAACCATGTCGACTTCGCCGGAGGCATCCCGCAGGCTGTCAAGGCTGCAAAAGATTACTGCAAGGCCAACGGCAAGAGCCTCAAAATCGAGCAGGAAGTGCGCAACACCGACGAGATACGTCAGGCTCTCGAAGCCGGCGTAGACCGAATCATGCTCGACAATTTCACCCCCGAGCGCACCCGCGAGGCGGTAGAGCTCATCCGCTCCATAAACCCGGCAGTCGAAATCGAGTCATCTGGCGGCATCACGCTTGACACGCTCCGCGCCTATGGCGAGTGCGGCGTCGACTTCATCTCGGTCGGCGCGCTCACCCACTCTGTCAAAGGCCTCGACATGAGCTTCAAGGCCTGCTAACAGAGCAAAATAGGACAATTAAAAACACGTCTGCGTAGCGGTTGTAGCCGAATCGCGGCGAAAGCATGTGAGCCTATGACAAGCGGGCTGTAGGTCCGCGCAGTCATAGGTTTGCTTATATAATGATTTATATTCACCCTGTAAGGGTGATGCTATCATAAGCCGCTTATTATCAGTGCGGCGCACCTACAGCGCTAATAAAATGTATTTACCGCTTGTTTTATCTCCCCTTCAGCGCGAGGAGGTCGGCGACTGTCAGGCCGATGAAGCTGTCGATGACCATGTCAGCGCGCTCTTTGACTATGTCGCGCGGATTGGTGGTGGCGAGGCCTACGACCGTTGCACCGGAGCGACGGCCTGCGTCGAGACCCGACAGTGAGTCCTCGAAGACAAACGAGTCCTCAGGCGTGCATTTGACCATCTCGGCAGCCATCAGATAACCCTGAGGGTCGGGTTTGGAGCGTGTGACGAAGCGGTCGGTGATGACCACATCAAAATAGTCGCGCAGCGCCGGATGCTGGGCGAAGAGCCGGTCCATCTTCTTGTCGCTGCTGCTGGTGACGATGGCCATGGCAAAACCGGCCGAACGCAGCCGCTCGAGCATGTCGGTGACGCCGTCATAGATTTTATAAGTCATATCACGCTCGAGATCGATTACCATCTGACGGATAGTGTCGTGAGTCTCCGGCGCGAAATTGTTGTCAAGTATGCGCTGCAGTGTACTGCCTTTGATGCTTTGCGAAAAATTGTCGATACCTGTCGGGAAACGGCCGTTGACTGAATCCCAGAAGTCGGAATAGACGCCCTCGGTGTCAATCAGCACGCCGTCAAGGTCAAAAAGTGCGGCAAATTTATTCATTACTTAAATCTTGTTTAATACGCCGCAAATTTACGAACGTTCAACCTAACCATACGTGCGATTTTTGTTAATTTTGCATTTAATTGATTAAAACCAAACTGCCGCGGCTCCGTTTATTGATATATGACAGAATCCAACCATAGTTCATCGCCCGTCACGCTCGGCACCAAGTCAATCGGCAGTCTGCTGATGCAGTACTCATTGCCGGCCATTGTCGCGTCGCTCGCCACATCGCTCTACAACATCGTAGACTCCATATTCATCGGTCGAGGCGTCGGAGCAATGGCCATCTCGGGACTGGCCATCACCTTCCCGCTGATGAATCTTGTCATCGGTTTCTGTACGCTGATAGCCGTCGGAGGAGCCACTGTCTCATCTATTTTCTTGGGGCAGAAAAACGTCACACGCGCCACAGAGACCGTCAACAACGTCATGTTCTTCTGCATCGTCCATGCCGTCATCTTCGGCGGACTGACGTTGCTCTTCCTTGACGACATCCTTTACTTCTTCGGCGCTACATCAGAGACCATAGGCTATGCCCGCGAGTTCATGCAGGTCATACTGATAGCTACCCCGATAAGCTACGTCTTCATCGGACTCAACAACATGATGCGCGCCACCGGTTACCCGCGCAAGGCCATGATTTCTGCCCTGCTGTCTGTAGCAGTCAATGTCGTAGTGGCTCCGATATTCATCTTTGTTTTCGACTGGGGCATACGAGGCGCCGCTTGGGCCACAATCGTCGGCCAGACCGCCGCATTCGTATGGGTGCTCGCTCACTTCATCTCACATAAAAGCTACGTACGATTCGACCTTAGACTGAGTTTCTTCGACCTGAAACTCGCACGGCGCATTTACGCGATAGGTCTGTCACCCTTCCTGATGAACTGCTGCGCATGCCTCGTCGTAGTCTTTCTGAACAAAGCCCTGCTTAGTTGTGCCGGCGACGAGGGCAACATCGCAGTCGGAGCCTACGGCATCATCAACCGCACGACTATGTTTTTCGTCATGATAGTCTTCGGCGTCACTCAGGGCATGCAGCCCATCCTCGGCTACAACTTCGGCGCCGGCAACTGGCCGCGCGTAAAAGAGACGCTAAAAAAAGGCATATTCATCGGCGTACTCATATCGACCGTCGGCTGGATACTCACCGAGACACTGCCCGATGCAATCTCGTCGATGTTCACCACCGACATGCAGATGATCGAAATTGCCCGCGCCGGATTCCGCATCTATTTCATATTCTATCCCGTCGTGGGCGCACAGATTGTGATACAGAACTATTTCCAGTCAATCGGCAAGCCCAAGCTGTCGATTTTCCTGTCACTCACCCGCCAGCTCATCTTCCTGCTGCCGCTGCTGTGGATACTGCCTCCCTATCTCGGCGTTGACGGCGTATGGGCCAGCATGGCGGGCAGTGATGTCCTCGCCTTCCTCCTCGCCGTCGTCACGGCCATCGTGACCACTCGCCGTTTTAACCGAAAATTCGCCCGTTAACCTCATATGCTCAAAGATTTACAACTTCGTCTGACACCCGCCGAGGCCTACACCCCCGAGCTGCTCGCCAAAGCCGCGGCGTCCGCCCTCGGCGTAGACCCCGCGCGTGTCGTGCGCACCGACATCGTGCGCCGCTCTATTGACGCCCGCCAGCGACACGTGATGGTCAACCTCTCGCTCCGCGTCCATCTTGACACGGTTGACGACACCGTGCGCGACTACGAGCCCATAACCTACCCTGATGTCAGCGGCGCCGCGCGCACAGCCGTCGTCGTCGGAGCCGGACCGGCCGGGCTCTTCGCCGCACTGCGCCT
>CBCSTG010000040.1:0-14613 GCA_965143025.1 uncultured Bacteroidales bacterium | reverse complement strand
TATCAGGCGCAGCCATTTTGAGTCAAAGTCGACAAGCTTGGTGATGTTAGGTTCCCACGGCTCGATATCGGTCGGATAAGAGTCTTCCATCACGTCGCCGTCGTAGAAATACTCGTCACCGAGTCCGCCGAAACTGTGTCCGAACTCATGCACCACCACCGGAGGCATCATCTTATGACGCGCCGCGGTCAGGGTGTATGAATTATAGATACCGCCTCCGCCATACTCGTCTGTGTTGGCGAGGATGATGATGTGCTCGTAAGGCACTCCGTCGAGGGCGTCGTGGACGGCCTTGACGCGAGGAGTGGTCAGATAGCGGTCAGAGTAAAACGTCGAGAAATGCGAGCCGAACGGCGTGTCGATCCATTCACCGCGTCGTGGCACAGACACACCGCTGTCATCAGAGTCGGTGATGACGGCGACGATGTTGAATCGGTCGCGATAGCGTGCAAACGGCTCGTATGAGAGTATTTCATCAGCCGCACGCCGCGCTGCGGCGACAAACGAGTCGCGCTCGACCGCCGTATAGCCCTCGCCGAGTATGGCAACATCAATGGCGCGGTCACAACCGATCGAGGCCGCATTGAGCGTGACTGTCTGCGGCTTTTTACGACCTCTGACGGCGACAAGAACGTCATCGGGACGATATGTATGGCTCATACGTGCAATCGGCTGATGGTGTGCGTCTCTTAGCTCGACACTGATGACTGTCTCGGCCTTTGGCAAGGGAGCGAGCAACACCGTCTCAAAGGCGCGTGCCGTCTGCCGCGGCTCGTCGGTGGTAAGCCATTCCTGAAAGAGTGTCGAAAACGAATGGCGGTAGATGGTGTCGCCCGTAGCGGCGTCAGTGAGAGTCATGGTCCCGTTTCCGGCCAGCGGCACACGATCGAGATTATGGCGGCGCCCGGCCCAGACCGGGCTCTTGGACATGCCGTCAAGCAATATCACCGGCGACGACGACGGTCCGGCGCCCATTATATAATCGACGCGCAAAGTGCTGTCTGCAAAGAAACGGCCGAAGTCGACCCGAGCCTCGGCGACAGGAGATATAATCAGAGACAAAAGTAAAGTGATGAACGAAAGAGGTCTCATGATATCAGTTTAATGACAGCGCAGTCCGCACCGCCTTTGCAAAGTTATAAAACTTATGCAAATCAGACCCATAGAGACACAAAAAAAGCGGTGAAAAAATTCACCGCTCATGCTTTTTTGTTTGTCGGGGTGACTAGACTCGAACTAGCGACCTCACGCCCCCCAGACGCGTACTCTAACCAACTGAGCTACACCCCGATTATTTCTGAAAAGCGATGCAAAGGTAAAGAGCTTTTTCGAATCATGCAAATAAATCCGCTTTAATTTTATATTTTTTCACATTCATTTTCAGGCGCCGGTGTGCTGCACGTTGTTGCTCAGCCCGTTAGCGAAATGTGTCGGAAACGTCAATTTTCATCGTCGCTCGGCATATACGCCGACTGTCGCGCCTGTGAAACCGCCCGTGCGGTCACATGATACATATGACGCATCGATGCCGGAGGCCAATTTATGCCACTCGCCGCGGTCGCCCTGACGCCACATGAAGTCATAATGCTCGCCGTCAGAAACAACTTTCAGAACATAATCGCGGCCTTTTGAAAAATCGACAGGCTCAGAGGCGAGCACATCGACAGCGCCCTTGCGGCCTATCTGTCGGAGCTCGACAGCCTTGTCTCCCACAGCAAGATAATACTGACGGTCCTCAGTCTTGAGTATCATCAGACCCGCACTCTCGCCGGCCGACGGAGCCTTGTCAAAGACGAGGCCCGTCTCAACATCGAATTTATGATGCTGCAGGCGGCGCCCGAGATAGGCGGGAGTACCGCTCCCTGTCGACAGCTCCTCTCCATAGGCGAGGCGGAGGCCGTCTTTGCCAAGTGTGTAATAATGCGAGGCGTCGCCGCGCAGCGACATCCACTCGGGGCGCAGTTTCGGCGCGCTGAAATCGTCAGTCCAAATAAAGTTGCCCGAAATCATGTTGTCACCCCGGCGTGCTACCTTGCTCTCAAGCACCATGGGCACAGTGTCTGTGGCCTGTGTCATATAAGGGAAGCCGTCGCGGCTCCATTTGACCGGCATCATGAACGTTTCGCGGCCGAGAGCCTGAAACTTACCGGGGCCCGGACGCTGAGCCAGAAAGACAGCCCACCACTCGCCCTCAGGGGTCTCGAAGAGGTCAGCATGGCCGGCGCAGGTGACCGGATTGGTGCGGTTATCCTTCAGATGGCGCTGGGTGAGCATCGGGTTGCGGCTCCAGCGCGTCCACTGGCCGTGCACGTCGTCGGCACGGTAGATGACAGCCGAGTGCTGACTGCCCGTACCGCCTTCGGCGCAAATCAGATAGTAGCGGCCGTTTATTTTGTAGATATGCGGGCCCTCGTCGCGGTCGAGTTTCTCCTCCGGGCCTACGCCGGCCTCGTCGAATGTCCACGACTCGCCGACAGTGTTGCCCTTGGCGGGGTCAAACTCTATGAAGCGTATCGAGCGGAAATTGCTCCACTTGGGCTTGCCCGTCGTATCCTCCTTGTAGACGATATATGATTTGCCGTTGTCGTCGAAGAAGAACGACGGGTCGATGCCGTCGATGCCGTCAAGCCACACCGGGTCACTCCAGTCAGAGGCCGGGTCGGGAGTGGTCACATAGAAATGACCGTTTTTGCGGCCTACGTCGGTCGTGACCATATAGAACAGCTTATTGGCCGGATTATAAGAAATATGGGGCGCATAGATGCCACCCTTGCCGAGCGACTGACCCTTGAGGTAGGGCAACTGCGACGGACGGTCGAGCACGTTGCGCGTCATCTCCCAGTTGACCAAGTCGCGGCTGTGAAACAGAGGCACACCGGGATAGTAGCCGAAGGTCGAGACCACCAACCAGTAGTCATCGCCGACGCGCACTATGCTCGGGTCGGAGTGCCAACCGGGGATGATGGGATTATAAAACTGCGCGGGACTCGCCAAGGGATTCTCACGATAATAATCGTCATTGCCTTCATAGACAAAACTTCTGACGGTGACGCTCTCGTCAGCTGCCGCGGGCGCGCTGCCGCCAAGAGCGGCGGCGGTGAATGCCGCCAAAACAAGTTTAATCTTCATATTCTCTATTTTTCGTTTGATATCAGATTATTTACGGTTTACAAAAATATCATCACGAGGGCATATCAGACAGCGACAAATTGACGGTTATGGAGAGTGTTTTTGCCTCACGCGCGCGTACGTAAACGCGCGCATATTAAATTAGTAAGACTTGCCCTCCTGAAAATTTGGTGCTACCACAATTTTTTCCTAACTTTGCATAACAAATTCACTGTAGAAAATAAAAGATTCCCAATACAAATATGTCAAATCAACCAGAAGAATATAGCGCCAGTAACATACAGGTGCTCGAAGGCCTTGAGGCCGTGCGCAAAAGACCGGCCATGTACATCGGAGACATTTCCGCCAAGGGCCTCCATCACCTTGTCTACGAGGTAGTCGACAACTCAATCGACGAGGCCCTCGCCGGCTACGCCACACACATCGAAGTCACCATAAACGCCGACAATTCGATTACGGTCGTCGACAACGGCCGCGGCATCCCGGTAGACATGCACGAGAAAGAGCACAAGAGCGCTCTCGAGGTCGTCCTCACCGTGCTCCACGCGGGCGGTAAATTTGACAAAGGTTCATATAAAGTATCGGGCGGTCTGCACGGCGTCGGCGTGAGCTGCGTCAACGCGCTGTCGACATATCTGCGCGCCGAGGTGCACCGCAACGGCAAAGCATACATGCAGGAATATTCGTGCGGCAAACCGACCACAGAGCTGCAGATTATCGGCGAGAGCGACCGCACAGGCACAATGATTACCTTCCTGCCTGACGCATCTATCTTCACCGTCACGGTCTATGACTACTCGACATTGGCCAACCGCCTGCGCGACCTCGCCTTCCTCAACGCCGGCATAACCCTTAAGCTCACCGACATGCGTGAGGTAAACGCCGAGGGCACACCCCGCAGCGAAACATTCTATTCGGCCGAGGGCCTGCGCGAATTTGTGCGCTACATTGACTCCAACAAAGAGTCGCTCATCGACGACGTCATCGACCTGCGCACAGAGCGTCAGGGCATACCCGTCGAAGTCGCCCTCACCTACAACAACACCTACAACGAGAACGTCTACTCGTTTGTCAACAACATCAACACCATCGAGGGCGGCACACACCTGACTGGCTTCAGACGCGGCCTCACATCAACCCTCAAGAAATACGCCGAAGACAACAACCTACTCAAGAACGCCAAGGTCGAAATCTCAAGCGACGACTTCCGCGAGGGTCTGACAGCAGTCATCTCCGTCAAGGTCATGGAGCCGCAGTTTGAAGGTCAGACCAAAACCAAGCTCGGCAACTCGGAGGTCATAGGCGCCGTGCAGACCTCGGTCAGCGAGGCCCTGCGCAACTACTTGGAGGAGAATCCCCGTCAGGCACGCACCATCGTCGACAAAGTGATACTCGCCGCTCAGGCACGTCACGCCGCATACAACGCACGTCAGAAAGTGCAGCGCAAGTCTCCGCTCTCGGGCGGCGGACTGCCCGGCAAACTCGCCGACTGCTCGTCGCGCACAGCCGAAGACTGCGAGCTCTTCATCGTCGAGGGTGACTCGGCAGGCGGCACAGCCAAACAGGGCCGTGACCGCACATTCCAAGCCATCCTGCCGCTGCGTGGCAAGATTCTCAATGTCGAGAAAGCCATGGAGCACAAAATCTTCGAAAACGAGGAAATCACCAACCTCTTCCGTGCGCTCCGCGTCACCATCGGCACCGAAGAAGACCCCAAGGAGGCCAACCTCGCCAAACTCGCCTACCACAAAATCATCATCATGACCGATGCCGATGTCGACGGCAGCCACATCGCCACACTGCTGATGACCTTCTTCTTCCGCCGCATGCGCCCCGTCATCGAGAACGGCTATCTCTACCTCGCCACCCCGCCGCTCTACAAATGCAAGCGAGGCAAAGTCGAGGAATACTGCTGGACCGACCAGCAGGTGCAGAAATTTGTCGACGAGCACGGCAAAGGCACATACGTCCAGCGCTATAAAGGTCTCGGCGAGATGAGCGCTCAGGAGCTCCGCGACACGACAATGTCTCCCGAAGGCCGCATGCTCAAACAAGTTCACATCAGCGATGCGGCAGAGGCCGACCGAATATTCTCTATGCTGATGGGCGAAGACGTCGGGCCGCGACGAGACTTCATCGAGTCAAACGCCAACTACGCCAACATCGACGCATAACATAAAGACAATCATACGGCCCGTGCTCAAAAACATCACGACACGGGCCGTTGTTATAGCTTAAAGCACGACTAACATACGACAACAATGGCACGAAATACAAAAAAACAACGACAGACCGTCGAAATTTCATCAGCCGTCGACAGCTACATCAGCCGACAGGAAAACAATACATTCAATTACAAGCAGGTCTCGGCCGCCCTCGGGCTCGAAGCTCACGCGGCACAGCGCTCAGTGGCGCTCTATCTCGCCGAACTCGCTTTTGACGGCGTGATTGTCGAAGTGGCTCCCGGCATTTACAAAGCCCCACAGCGCTCGTCGGTCGATACAGGCACTTTCGTGCGTCGTGCCAACGGCAAAAACGGTGTGATACTCGACGGTGACGAGTCGGGCGACGCTATCTTCGTGGCCGAGCGTAACTCGATGCATGCTCTCAACGGCGACCGCGTCAAAGTGAGCATCGCCGCACGTGTCAAGGGCCGCGAGCCCGAGGCCGAGGTCATCGAAATAGTAGAGAAAAAAGATCAGACATTTATAGGCACTCTCAAGGTCGACCGCCACTACGCCACATTGCTGACCGACTCCAAATTTCTCGCCACCGACATCTTCATCCCGCGCGCCAAACTCCACGGCGGCACGACCGGCGACAAAGCCATCGTGCGCATCACCGACTGGCCCGACGACGCCAAAAACCCCGTCGGAGAAGTCGTCGACATACTCGGCAAGACCGGCGAGAATACAGCCGAAATACACGCCATCCTCGCCGAGTTCGGCCTGCCTTACCGCTACCCTGAGGCCGTCGAGAAGGCGGCCGAAAAAATCGACGCCGGCATCACCGACGAAGTCGTGGCCGCACGCGAAGACATGCGCGGCGTGACCACCTTCACCATCGACCCCAAGGACGCCAAAGACTTTGACGACGCCCTGTCGATACGCACCCTACCCAACGGCAATTATGAGGTCGGGGTGCACATCGCCGATGTCACTCACTACGTCACACCCGACACCATCATCGACCGCGAGGCCCGCTCGCGTGCCACATCGGTCTATCTCGTCGACCGCGTCGTGCCGATGCTGCCCGAGCATCTGAGCAACGGCATCTGCTCACTGCGTCCCGACGAAGACAAGCTGACATTCTCGGTTATCTTCGAGATGGATAAAAATGCCAAGGTCATCAACTCGCGCATCGCCCGTACCGTGACGCGCTCAAACCGCCGATTCACATACGAGGAGGCGCAGGAGGTCATCGAAACCGGCAAAGGCGATTATGCCGACGAGATACTCACGCTCGACACGCTCGCCAAACTGCTGCGCGAGCGCCGCTACGACAACGGCTCCATAGACTTTGACCGCGTCGAGGTCAGATTTGACATCGACGAGACGGGACACCCGACAGGAGTCTACTTCAAGGAGTCAAAAGACGCCAACAAGCTGATCGAGGAGTTTATGCTTCTTGCAAACCGCACAGTCGCATCTGCAATCGGCATCAAACACGGGCGTCAGAAACCAAAAGCTTTTGTCTACCGCGTACACGACCAGCCCGACGAACAGCGCATCGAAGACCTTGCCAAACTCGCACGTGCCTTCGGGTACAAAATTAAGGCATCAGGCTCGGCCAAAGAGGTTAACAAATCGCTCAACCGCATGCTCGAGGACGTCAAGGGCAAAGGCGAGGAAAACCTGCTGTCGACACTTGCCATACGCTCGATGGCAAAAGCCGTCTACACAACCGAAAACATCGGTCACTACGGTCTCGGATTTGACTATTACACACATTTCACCTCGCCTATCCGCCGCTATCCCGACATGATGGTGCACCGCCTGCTTGACCGCTATCTCAACGGCGGCCGCAGCGTCAACATCGAGAAATTGGAGGACGAATGTAAGCACTCGTCGGCTCAGGAGCAGCTCGCCGCCAACGCCGAACGCGCCTCAATCAAGTTCAAGCAGGTCGAGTACATGGCCGACCACTTGGGCGAAGTCTACGACGGCGTCATATCGGGCGTCACCGAGTGGGGTCTGTATGTAGAGTTAGACGAGAACAAGTGCGAAGGACTCGTGCCTGTGCGCGACCTCGCCGACGATTTCTACGATTACGATGAACGCAATTATGCACTCGTCGGCCGACGCAACAACCACCGTTACCGTCTCGGCGACCGCATTACCGTGCAGGTCGCACGCGCCAACTTAGACCGCAAGCAGTTAGACTTTGTTATCGTCGACGAGAAGAATCCGCCGCGCTCATTAGACACACTCGCCGCACCGTCTGTCGCTCAGGCTCTCAAAGGCGACCGCAATAAAAGCAAATCGAAACGCGAACGTCGCGAGCGCACCGGCTCGGGCTCACGCCAGTCGCGCCGCCGCAAATGACAGCCCCCGAGCGCATCAGACAGGCGTCTGTGACCATTGAGGTCGACCGTGTGAGGCTTTACGCCTTTCACGGCATCTCAGCACAGGAGCAGACTGTCGGCAACGAATTTGAGGTCTCGGTTGCGGTCTGCTATCCGCCGGCGGTCAGAGCCGCCGTCAGCGACGGATTAGACGACACGATAAGTTATGCCGAAATTGTCGACATTATCAAAAAGGAAATGAAAATTCCGTCACAATTGCTCGAACATGTCGCCGGGCGCATCGCGGAGGCGCTTTTGACCCGATGGCCCGCTATCTCGTCAGGCAGTGTGAAAGTCACCAAAATAGCGCCCCCAATATCCGCGCAGCTCGCATCGGCGTCAGTCACCGTCAGTTTTTAGCCCAAATCAACGACGGCTGTCATCGGCGACTCAAAACCGACCCTGACGGGCCATAGGCCGAGAGCAAAATGACAAAGGGCTATCCCCATGTCAGTCTGAGTATATGTGTTGTGAGTCGCGGCCTCAAACACGACACGACGTCCTCCGTCAAACATCGTCGCGCGCCACGGCTGCGAATTTGTCGATGATGGAGCAAGCCTGACATCCTCCAAGGCCGCATGCACACGGCTGTCTATCACCGAGCCGTCACCGCTGACAAACATACTGTCAAAATCGCGTCGGCGCGGACGCCCGTCCTTATCGCGCGAGCCTGACACTGCACGTATAACGCGCTCTGCAAAACCCGGTTTTGCCTCTCTGCCTACAGCAATGACTACAACAATGCGCTCGTCATCGCCCTGCGACGCAAGCCCTCCGAATGTCGAACGACTGAACGTGCCTCCAATCCAACATGTGCCATAACCGACTGACACGGCGTCCAAGACCATCAGCTCCACCGCGGCAGCAGCCCGACGGCAGACCGTATCATCAGCATCAGCCTTGACAAGCAGCACGAAATATGTACGCGCGCCCTTGATAAAACCATAGGTCGCCATACGGCCGGGAGCCGTATTGTCGTCGGCGAAATCAAGTACGGCAATGCGGGCAGTGCCGACGCCGACGCACCGCTCTATTGCCTCAGCGCTGTCTTCGTCAAATTTTTGTCTGTCTGCATCAGTGACGCATTGCGGCTCAAAAGTGCGGACAGACCGCCGCACATCAATCGCCGACTTAAGTTTGCGGAAATCGAGCATAGCCTAAATTTTAGCCGCAAATATAGCTAATCTCCGCCAAATAATATGCCGGCCAAAACCGATATTATGCGGTGACGGCGTGTCGGCGCAGAGCGGCCGGAACGTCGGCAGCCGAAAGTTTATTGAACTTCATGATAAAAGGCAGGAAGAAGGCCCGCAGTTGGTCAGGCGAGAGTTTATTAATGGTGCGCACAGTGGGATTAAGGAGCGCATCAATCGCGCGCTCCTGCCTGGGAGTGAACAGGCCGGAGCCAAAGAGCGACGATAATCCGACCGGCTTATTGTCACCGAGGATGCGCTCGAGCATTTTCATACGCTGTTCGGCACGCATCTTACGCGCTTCGCGTCGCTCGGCGGCTTTATCGGCACGTCGGCGTGCATCCTCGGCCATAGTGTCAGCCTCGGATGACGATGACGGATGCAGAGGGCTGCTGTCAAGTTCGGAGGCTATGCCGTCGGGACGAGCTATCCGGTCGGCCTCGAGTATGGCTGAGACGAGAGCGTGACAGAGCGAAATGTTTTCGGGGTCGTCAAGTATCTGACGGATAAATTCGACGGGGATACGGGCGGTAATAGTTTTAGCTGATGATTTACGTGTCTTTTTCATAATGTTCCTTTTTTGCACAAAGGTAGAAATGCCATGACATTTGCCACTGACATTTTTGCAACTCCGGTAAATTAACACTTCTTTGCGATGGCTAATCACCGCATATTGGACCAATGTAAAAAAGCGGTTGTTAAAAACTATGTAGGGACGTGCCTTTGGCACGTATTGTTTGGCCATCAGGCGATTATCGGCGAATTATACATGCCGCAGCTTCCGGCCGGTCGCTTTGGCATGCCCCTACATAATTATATATGTCCTTTTAACATTTCAACCGGGTTTTACTGCTGAGCCAAATATTCACCGCATTTTTGCGGCGGATAGCGGCAATATTCGCCGCAAAAAGCTACCGGGCTATCTCACGACAGCCCGGTAACATATACACAATTATCTATAAAACAACTATTTTAATCTCAAGAAAGCCCTTTACCGCCTATGCGGAAGAGGACACATGATTTCTGCGGCGTGTCTGTCACGCCAAGCGCGACAGGGCATACTGTAGCTTTAAAAGTCAAAATTGATTGTGGACAGAGGCTTTACAAACATAAAACATAATCGCCTTTAACTGTCCGATACTTAACTTTGGTCAGCTTTTTCCCTTAGCACCGCAAAATTAATATCAGCAATAGAAATTTTAACCAAAAAGGTCGTTAAAAATTCCAAAATAGCTATATAAATCATTCTGCATGACACTCACACGGTTAACAAAACCATGATTGTGTACATTGAGCGGTAGACGAGGCTCGAACTCGCGACCCTGGGCTTGGGAAGCCCATGCTCTACCAACTGAGCTACTACCGCAACAAGGTCACATGCAACCACATGGATTACCGGTCTGCACGTTGACGTCTGCAAAGATAGGCATTTTTATCAAGCTACATAACAATCCGCCGTGATTTTTATTTTTTTCATCGAATAAATCAACCGCTCTACTGATTTTTTTGTTAATTTTGCCCCGAATCAAAAACGACATTTTACTTAATCATTTATATTATGGTAAGTCCTAAAATTCAAGACGCAATCAATGCGCAGATTAACGCAGAGTTCTGGTCGGCATATCTTTATCTGTCAATGGCCATGAACTTTGAGGCCGACGGCAAAGCCGGCATCGCCAACTGGTTCCGCATCCAGTTTAAAGAAGAGCAGGCTCACGCCGAAATCTTTATCAACTATCTCATCTCGCGCGGCGGACGTGTCGAGCTCAAAGCCATCGACGCCGTCGAGACAGAATGGCCCTCGCCGATTGCCGCATTTGAAGCCACACTCGAGCACGAGAAGAAAGTCACCGCTATGATCAACAACCTGTATGCACTCGCCGAGGCCGAGCATGATTATGCAACCCGCGGCAAGCTCGACTGGTTTGTATCAGAGCAGGTCGAGGAAGAGGAGACCGCTCTCAATCTCATCGACCGTCTCAAACTTATCGGCGACAACGGACTTGCGCTCTACATGCTCGACCAAGAGCTTGCTCAGCGCGTTTACAACGTGCCCGCACCTCTTGCAGCAAAGGCATAACGCCCGAGGCGTAACACATTTCACGGCCGCCGCAGCAAATTTATGTCCGCGGCGGTCGTCTTTTTACACGACAAAAACGTTATCTATACAATCAACTATATTTTTAACGTAACGGCCGCCGGCTACGTCTGATATGCTACAATCAACAATAATTAATCAACGATTTGTTTTTTTATTACGCTTTATTTCTGATTTTCAAGAAAATTACTAATTTTGCGTACCTGAAAACCAAGCACATGGACGGCGCGAACCGGCCTCGGTCATAAAATAACAACAAAAAGCAATCTCTCAATAGATTTATACCATATTACTAAAAGTCACATCATTAACCCAAACTATCGTAAATCTCATCAACATCAACCACAAACATCGACAAACGATAATCAAAAATTACGTCACATCGCCGAGAGGCAGACGGCAAAAGAATCTTTAAAACGAATTAATTCAAAACTAACACCCTCTAAATCATTGCTCAGTCTATGGATACCAATTCCGACGAAAAAAAACCTAAACGTCCCCGCATAAGCCAGATGCCTGCAAGCAGCGGCGACAATCAGGACTTCAAACGTTATGAAAAAGTAAATTACGGCAACCGTCCGGCGGCCGACGAATCCGAAAATCAGACAGCCGACGACCAGTCGCTCCGTCACTCTTACCGCCCCTACAATCGTCAGGGCGGCTACCAGCAGCGCCAAGGCGGCTACAACAACCGTCAGGGAGGATACAATAACCGTCAGGGAGGATACAACAACTATAACAACCACTACAACAACGGAGGCTACAACCGTCAGGGCGGCTATCAGCAGCGTCCGCGTCCCGACTACACCCCCGGCGCTCAGACCGAGCAAAGCGGTGAGGCCGCAGCCACAGACAGCGCAGCCGAGCAACAGCCTCAGACAACATATCAGCCCCGCCAGCAGGGAGGCTATAACAAGCGTCTGGCATACAATCAGGGCGGAAACCGTCAGGGCGGCTATCAGCAGCGTCAGGGCGGCTACAATAACAACCGTCAGGGTGGATATAACAATCAGGGCGGAAACCGTCAGGGCGGATTCAACAACCGTCAGGGCGGCTACCAGCAGCGTCAAGGCGGCTACAATAACAACCGTCAGGGAGGCTACAACCGTCAGCAGTCAGACAACTTCCCCGGTCGCGGCAAGAGCTTCACGCCGCGTCCCAAACGCATCGAGTATGAAGTGACCGTGCCCGATCCCGACGAGCAGATACGTCTCAACAAATATATGAGCAACGCCGGCCTGTGCTCGCGCCGCGAGGCCGACGAGTTCATCCAGCAGGGTCTCGTCAAAGTCAACGGCGTTACTGTCACGGAGCTCGGCACCAAAATCACCCACAGCGATGTCGTCGAGTACAACGACAAGGTCGTCACGCTCGAGAGCAAATGCTACATCCTGCTCAACAAACCCAAGGACTGTGTCACCACCAGCGATGACCCCAACGGCCGTCTGACCGTCATGGATCTCGTCAAAGGCGCATGCCCCGAGCGCATATACCCCGTAGGCCGTCTCGACCGCAACACCACAGGCGTGCTTCTGCTGACCAACGACGGTGACCTCGCCTCAAAGCTCACTCACCCCAAATACGTCAAGAAAAAAATCTATCACGTGTGGTGTGACCGCGACATAGCCGAGGAAGACATGCAGCGCATCGCCGACGGCATCGAGCTTGAGGACGGACCTATCCACGCCGACGCCATAAGCTACGCCACCGAGACCGACCGCAATCAGGCCGGCATCGAGATTCACTCGGGCCGCAACCGCATCGTGCGCCGCATATTCGAGTCGCTCGGCTATCACGTGACAAAACTTGACCGCGTCTATTTCGCCGGTCTGACCAAAAAGAATCTGCCTCGCGGACGCTGGCGCTATCTGACTCAGGAAGAAGTCAACTTCCTCAAAATGGGCTCTTTCGAATAACCAATATTACACAGCAAGCAAATATAAGATGAAACGTACAAAAGTATGCGACATATTCGACCCCGCGCTGCTCGGACATGAAGTCTGCGTCAAAGGCTGGGTGCGCACACGTCGCGGCAACAAATATGTGCAGTTTGTCGCACTCAACGACGGCTCGACAATCAAAAACATACAGATTGTCTTTGATATGACCAAGTTTGACGACGAACAGCTCAAACCGGTCACGACCGGTGCGTCAATCTGCGTCACGGGTCTGCTCGTGGAGTCGATGGGCAAAGGCCAGACATGTGAGATACAGGCCTCTACGCTTGAGGTCTACGGCACGGCCGACCCTGACACCTATCCCCTCCAGAAAAAAGGCCACACGCTCGAGTTCCTCCGCGAGAAAGCTCATCTGCGTCCCCGCACAAACACATTCGGCGCCGTGCTGCGCGTGCGCAGCACCTTGGCCTATGCCATCCATAAATTCTTTCAGGAAAAAGGTTTCTTCTATCTCAACACTCCGCTCATCACGGCCAGTGACTGCGAGGGCGCCGGAGCGATGTTCCAAGTGACCACCCTGCCCCTCAACGACCTGCCCAAGACCGACGACGGAGCAGTCGACTACTCAAAAGACTTTTTCGGCAAACCCACAGCGCTGACCGTCAGCGGCCAGCTCGAAGGCGAGCTCGGAGCCACGGCCCTCGGAGCCATCTACACCTTCGGCCCGACATTCCGCGCCGAGAACTCCAACACTCCGCGTCACCTGTCAGAATTCTGGATGATTGAGCCTGAGATGGCTTTCTATGACATCACCGACAACATGGACCTCGCCGAAGAGTTTGTCAAATACTGCATCGGCTATGCCCTCGACCACTGCCGTGACGACATCGAGTTCCTCGCCGAGCACTTCGACAAAGGCCTCATTGAGCGCCTCGAGTTTGTCCTCCATAACGACTTCGTGCGTCTGACCTACACCGAGGGTGTCAAGATACTCAAAGAGTCAGGCCACAAATTTGAGTTCCCCGTCGAGTGGGGCATCGACCTGCAGAGCGAGCACGAGCGCTATCTCGTCGAGCAGCACTTCAAGAAGCCCGTCATCCTCACCGATTACCCCAAGGAAATCAAGGCATTCTACATGAAGCAGAACGACGACGGCCGCACCGTGCGCGCCATGGACGTCCTCTTCCCCAACATCGGCGAGATCATCGGCGGCTCTGAGCGCGAGGCAGACTATGACAAACTCTACAAGCGCATCGAGGAGCTCAACATCCCGATGAAAGACATGTGGTGGTATCTTGATACACGCCGCTTCGGCACAGTGCCTCACAGCGGTTTCGGTCTCGGCTTTGAGCGTCTGGTGCTCTTCGTCACCGGCATGACAAATATCCGCGACGTCATCCCCTTCCCCCGCACACCCAACAACGCAGAGTTCTAAACCGACTCACCGCGTCACTACTCATAACGGCTCCGCAGCACAAACGCTGCGGAGCCGTTTGTTTATAGCAGGCAGCACGAACAAGGGGCTTTCGTAATTAAGATTCAGGCAGCGACATTTTTTGTGACAATAAACACGATTACTGCCCTTTCATAGAAGTGGCGAAATGTTAAATCAATTTTCACCATACACTTATTTGAGTTAAATATAGCTAAATAATTGGGGGGGGTAATTTTATACCTATTTTTGCATGCGTTTGCACAAAAACACGCAATTACTACTTTATCAATACTTTT
>CBCSTG010000039.1:0-16515 GCA_965143025.1 uncultured Bacteroidales bacterium | reverse complement strand
GATTACAATAGCATATTTTTCGGGATTAATCCCGAAAAATATGCTATTGTAATCGCCCGTCAGAAAAACGGCGCGGGCGACTTTGTCGTCATCGAGGACGCATACAAAGGCGAGTCACCTTATGTCGACACCAACCTTGACGGTCCCGCCACCTACACATATTCCGTCTGGGCCGTCTATAACGGACAGAAATCATCTGAGACGAAATCAAAGGCCATTTTTGCCGGCGGTGCATTTGATGTGCCTTACTCGCAGACCTTCGATGCAAGTGCTGATTTCAACCTTTTCACTGTTTTCGGAGATAACAGCTCCTACAAATGGGCGTATTCATCTTCAGACAACGCAGCAATCTTCAGTGGCGGATATTCGGAATATAACTCCACTATGGTAGTGCCGCCGCTTAAACTTGTGGCCGGCGTGCCTTATGTCATCTCTTGCGACGCGTGGGTCAGCACTGTTGTCGATGACAGTGGCGACGACGGCGGCGAAGACCCTGACCCATGGAATCCTTGGGAAGACTATTCTGTTTCAGCCACACCTAAAGCAACTACCGCCACCCACAACAACGTGCTCCGATTCCTTCTCGGGCAGGAGGCAACAGAGGCAGGTCTAAAGGAGATTGACGTTGTCGAAATCAATAAGACCTCTGCCGACAAAGTGAAATGCAACGTTTTCTTCACTGTCGAAACTTCAGGCAACTACTATATCGGTCTAAAGGCTGCAACAAAAGGTTACAGCGATAAAAAATATGTCGACAACATCAAGGTAGAGGTCAGCAAGACCATCCCTGCCGCTGTCGCAGACTTCAAGGCCGACACCAATCTCGGTGCCGACGAGGCCAAGATTTCATTCACACTTCCCGCCAAGACCAATACCGGCTCAGCTCTGTCATCGTTGACCAAAGCCGTCGTCACACGTTATGACGCCGAAAACGTTGCTACCGTCGTCAAGACCATCGAAGGTGACGACGCTACTCCCGGCGCCGCTGTCGCTTTCACCGACGCTCTCCCCGCCTCGGGCAAGTATTCTTACGCAGTCGTATGCTATCTCGGCGAGGATGCGTCAGACGCTGCAACAACCGAGTCCGTATGGTATGGTTATGACATTCCCAAATCTGTCTCATCATTCAGCATCTCTGTCAACACTGACAGCGCAGACCCGGTTATCACATGGACGGCTCTGAGCGGCACCGCAAAAGGCATGAACGGCGGTTATGTCGATGACGCCAATCTCAAATATCGTGTATATCGCCGCCAGTACATGGCCGACAAAGCCGCTGACGATTCATACACATTAGTTGAGGAAGTCTCCGACTGCTCGTTCACAGACTCTGAGACCGCCGATTTGGAGTGGAGCAAGTATTATTATAGTATATGTGTTGTCAACGGCGACAAAGAAGGCGCTCGTGCAGAAAGTTCGAGAAGCGCCGTGCTCGGCGATGGTGTCTTGATGCCTTACGAGCATGACTTCACCAACGAAAAATCATTTGAGATCTTCGAGGGCCGCGGATGGTATTCTGAAAAAGACAATGCCAACGAATGTTATATTTATTCAGCCAATGACCGCGGCGCGACTGCAGGTAAGGATAATACGATTTATTTCCCGCCGTTCAGAAGCAACAACAGCATCAATCTCGGCTGCCGTGTTAACTTCGGTCTCTCGCGCACCAATGCCGACACCGAGGAGAATGTCGAGGTCTACCTCTGCACCCTTGAGTCAGACAAACCATCAATCGAATCCGGCGCCGAAAGCAATCCCGAGGCTGCAACAATCGCCGGAGAGGATAACCGTGAGATAGTCACGACACTTCCTGTGACAGCTGCGGCCAACGATCCGCAAATCGAAAATGTCAAATTCAACTTGCCGGCTACAGGCCGCTATCGTATCGCCCTGCGCCTCGCATCTCCCGACAGCAAGGGCGTAAATCTGCACTCTTTCTCGATGGAAAACAATCTGACGTCGACAGGCATCGACGGCATCGGTGTTGGCGCAACCGACAGCGAAGCCGTATATTACAACCTGCAGGGAATCCGAATCGAAAAGCCGGCCAACAGCATCTACATCCGCCGCACGGCAGGTAAATCCGAAAAAGTTGTGATACGCTGAAACCTTATTCGATAGAATAAAACAGGCATAGCAGTCCCTGATAAAGCAGGTCAGAAAACATCAATTTTCTGACCTGTTTTTTTGTCAATGTAGAAAGCAGGTTTTATAATGTAGGGACGTGCCTTTGGCACGTATTATTTGGCCATCAAACATTTAGCTCCAAATTATACATGCCGTCGCTCCCTTGGGTCGCTTTGGCATGTCCCTACTACTAAACGGCATAAGTTTTTTCGACTTAAATTGCCGCTGAATTTTTTACTCATAAAAAACGTCTCAAACCATAGGGGCTCAAGACGGTGATTTTGTGCGCACGAAAGGACTCGAACCTTCACGTCGTGAGACACCAGATCCTAAGTCTGGCGCGGCTACCAATTACGCCACGTGCGCTCATTTACTCTGCAAAGTTACATTCTTTTTATCACTTGTGCAAATCGCCCGGAATTAATGCGTCAATTTAATGCCAAATCTCATCGGTCAAGAACTTTTCCAAAATACATGTGTTAGATTTTTAGTCGACAAGTATAATCTATAACAAATGTATCAATATGGAACAGAAAAGTATCAAAGGAACCCGCACCGAGCAAAACCTTCTTGCATCGTTCGCAGGCGAAAGTCAGGCACGCACACGTTACACGCTCTTTGCAGAGCGAGCAATCGAAGAAGGCTACGAGCAGATTGCCGCAATCTTCCTCGAGACTGCCAATCAGGAACTCAGCCATGCACGCAGATTTTTCTCGCTCTTAGAGGGCGGCTCTGTCGAAATAAAGGCAGGTTATCCGGCAGGCGTCGTGGGCGACACAAAGACCAATCTCGCTGAAGCCGCAGCCGGCGAACACGAGGAGTGGAGCACACTTTATGAGAACTTCGCAAAGGTCGCCCAAGACGAGGGCTTCCCCAACATCGCAAACACATACAAACTTATTGCCAAGGTCGAGACGATGCATGAGCAGCGTTATCTCAAACTGCTCGAACGCCTGACCGACGGCACCGAGTTTGAGGAAGCAGAGCCCGTCGAATGGATGTGCCGACGCTGCGGATTTGTCGTCGACGCCAAGTCAGCACCCAAACGCTGCCCCGTCTGCGGCGCAGACCAAGGCTGGTTTGAGCGCAAGGCTAACAACTATTAACCAAAATATTTGCCTTAGAAAGCATCAGGGTGCGTACTGTGCGGTACGCACCCTGATTTGTTTTATAATGACCTATCTTTGATTATTTTAAAGATTTGTGTAAATTTGCTGTTATAAAAATCACATTATCACATGAAAGCAATCAATTCATTACTTTTCTGTCTGATGGGAACAATTTCTGCATCAGCAATAGGCTGGAATCAAGCTTATACTTTTGAAAAAGACGGCAAATGGGGGCTGATGGTGAATGAAGAAGTCTGCCTGCTTCCTACATTTGAAAGTCTCAGACCGTTTGGTAACTATTTTATCTACACCGACAACGACCGTGAAGGCATTCTTGACAAAAACCGTATCATCACACCGGCAATTTACGATAAAATTGACGGAGTTTATAATGTCAGAGGGCTGACATATGTTTCATATAATAATGACGGAGAAACCGGTCTCAAACTATTAGGCTGGGTGAGAAAATATATTGACATGACAGACCATGTTCACTCTGACACCATACCCGATGCCGAGATACTGCCGCCGGGAAAATATAGCGGTTACAAGACATTAAGAGGCATCAACGACAAAGATAGCGGCGAGAATATCCTGATTTGCACTGACGACAAAGGTAATATCTATATTGTCGACCTCGAAAGCGGAGCTAATATTACGCCGTATTTTGATTTGAAAAAACTTGGAGGCAACATAAAGGATGTACTCAAAGGTAAAAAAACTTATTCACAGCTGCGCATTAGCCGGTATAACTATCAGCTCGCTAATGATGTCAAGAAAGTCCTGAAAAAACACCCCGAGTTAAAACGGAAAATTCCGGCTTTACCCCGGTACTCAAGGTTAATCACTCAGCAGGGCATGTATGCTCCCGAGGAAGTTCTTGACTCAATTACAATCGGTGAATACCAAGGCGTAATTACCAAAGACGGCTATGTATCGATACCCCTGCAATATTCCGACACAGAAGATTTACGCAGACGCAATCCTGCCAACATCATGGTTTTTATCAATAATCTTGACGAGGAAATGGGCAAATACAGCCACCGTTTGCCTGACACATGGGGACTTAGCTCCGATGCCCGTTTTGAAGCATATAGAGAATACTATAACAAAGAGACGGGGTTTTATGAAACATGTATTTCCGCATGGGAAAAGCTGAAAGAATTTGCAAATAGCCGTCCGGATGCTTCTCAGATGATTAAAGAGACAATTGATGACCGCATTTCATATCTGCAGTCTAAATATGATGAAGTAGCTTCCGAGGCCCGGAAATTCAACAGTGTCGCAAGCGTCACGGGAGCGATGAACGGACTTGCAAATAATCTGCGGTCGATAGCCGGAGCTATGCAAACAAATAAGTCATCCGACTCACACACTGACTATGCAATAAGTGGTGACTATACAAGCAGCATGTCTAAATCGAGCGGCGCAGGCGACGATAAAGGCTTCAGTCTGAGCGAACAGACAAGTTATAATCGCGATAAACGTACGTATGAGAGCTATGACAGTCAGTTGTCATCTCATTTCGCAGGCAATGCGGTGATGTCACAAAGTTCTGTCAATAAAGCACAAAGCGAAATGAAGCGTCTGCGCAGCAAATGGGAGTCGAGAGGCAAATCTTTCCCTCATTTACCAAACGAAGACCGATAAATCACAATATCGATATATAAAAACGACTGCCAATCCGGTTGATGGGGTGGCAGCCGTTTTTATATGGACCTAAGATTATTTTATCGGTGTCTTTAGTTTGCGTAACAGGATACATTCGGTCGGTGTCTTGCCATTGAGCCTTACTACAGAGTCATTCTGAACATCTAACGAAGCGATGTCGGGAAGAATCCGGCGCAGAGCGCCCTCAGTCTCCATGTTGTCACAAGCCATCTCGGTCATCAGACCGTCATGGAGTGTGATGCTGTCACCATTTACAGTGTAAGAGCCTGAAATCGTGTTACAGTTGGTCATGATAGAGTAGGTACTGTCATCGAAGACAATATACTGGATTGTACCGGGCACCGCTTCGTCAGGACGCACATAGTCAGAGTCATTGAAAACTATATTTTCAATAGCCCACTGACCGCGAAGGTCGGCATCGGCCTTTATCGTAGTGACATTGTCAGCGGCTTCTGACTTGTTATCCTTTGCCCCAGAGCAAGAACTCGCCGTAAAAGACAGGGCGGCAATAATTAGAAGTGTGTTAAAATGTAATCTCATGAAATTTGAAACTTAGATTGTTTGATTTGCGGACGAAGTTACAAAAATGTATCTAAATGTCACGCTGCGCTGACACAAAAACGGCTGTCATCCCCGAGGGTTGACAGCCGTCTGTGCTGTTGTGTAAAAAATGCTGTATTATTTTACTTTGTCAGCAAGCTCAGCACCGGCTTTAAATTTCACGGCCTTGCGAGCTGCGATTTCTATAGTCTGTTTTGTGCGGGGATTGATGCCCTGACGAGCGCCTTTTTCTACTACAGAGAATGTACCGAAACCGATGAGAGCGACTTTGTCACCTTTTTCGAGAGCCTCAGCGATTGCAGCCACTGCTGCATCGAGAGCATTCTTAGCATCTACTTTTGTCAGACCTGCCTTCTCAGCAATGGCGTTAACAAGTTCTG
Source organism: uncultured Bacteroidales bacterium (assembly GCA_965143025.1). GTDB lineage: Bacteria > Bacteroidota > Bacteroidia > Bacteroidales > Muribaculaceae > CAG-873. The sequence continues at coordinate 10,667 of CBCSTG010000039.1, read as the reverse complement.
TTTTGTTCATAATGGATTAATTTGGGGTTATTTAGGATGTTTACTGACGCAAATATAAGAGTTAAAAACGAAAAAACAACAATTTTTTCAAAAAAATATCAATATTTCGCGATTGCTTATCTGCTTTGTCACAAGATTGCGATAAAATGATATGAATTTCGTAAATTTGCAAGCCAAAACAGATAGTAATTTCCCATCCAATGAGCTTCTCATCTATAATACAGCGCATGCCGCCCGTGACCAAAAATCTGGTCATCATAAATATAATAGTCTGGGCTTTTATGGCTCTTGTCCCCAGCGCCGAAACGAGCCTAAACAATTATTTGGCCCTTCACTATTTCTCGTCGCCCTTGTTCAACCCGCTGCAAATCTTCTCCTACATGTTTTTGCACGCCAATTTCGGGCACCTGTTTTTCAACATGTTCGCGCTGGTGATGTTTGGCATAACCATCGAGATGGCTCTCGGGTCGAAACGTTTTCTGCTTTACTATATTTCATGCGGCATCGGAGCGGCGTTGATTCAGGAAGGCGTCTTCGCCATAATGATTCAAAAGTATTATGACTTCTTCACTCCCGGACAGATTGAGGAGATTATCACTCGGGGCGCAAGACTGTTATCACAGGGCTATAACTATACCGACCCCAATGCCGGTACGCTTAACGCTTTGGTCAACACACCCACAGTCGGCGCGTCGGGTGCGATTTACGGCGTGCTGCTCGCTTTCGGCATGCTTTTCCCCAACCAGCCCATCTATTTCATGTTCCTCCCAATACCTATTAAAGCCAAGTGGCTCGTGCTCGGATACGGTGTCCTCGAACTGTTCTACGGCATCACCGGCACAGCTACAGGCGTAGCCCACTGGGCACATCTCGGAGGCATGATAGTCGGCGTGTTCATGATACTTTACTGGCGCAAGCGAGGAGACCTCAATGACCGCTGGTTCTTCTAAATACAGCAGCCTGACCGAGCGGTTTCCGCCTGTGCTCATGGCACTGTGCGGCATCAATGTCGCGTTCTACGCCGTGCTTGCCATATTCAGTTTCGCCGGCAGCACATCGGCGGTCGACGCTTTGGCGCTTCCGTCTGACATCTCTGAGATGTTGCGACGTCCGTGGACATTAATGACATATATGTTTGCACAAGCTAACCTGCTGCAACTCGTGTTCAACCTGCTCTGGCTTTACTGCATGGGCCGCATAATGCTGATGCGTAGCCCGGCCCGGCAGCTCGTCACGCTGTATATCGCCGGGGGCCTCACGGGAGGCATATTTTTCTGTCTGTTTTACGGCCTGATTGCAGGCGATGCTCAGCCGACCGTGCTGATGGGCTCATCGGCCTCGGTGATAGCCATAGCGGTCACGGCAGCATTTACCATGCCTCAGCTGCAGCTCTATCTGCCGCTCATAGGCAGCGTTAAGTTTAAGTGGCTCGTAATCTTCGTCGTAGCGCTTTTCTGCATAGGCCTGACGGCCACAAACGCCGGAGGCAACATGGCGCACTTAGGCGGTGCGCTCTGCGGCGCATGCTTCCCCTTGGTCATCAAAATGACGACAAGGAGAGCAGGGGAGACATGCAAACAAGATACCGACGAGTATCGGCGTCTGCTTGATAAAGCCCGAAAATACGGCTATAACTCTCTACCCGGCAGCGACAAACGCCGTCTGTTTGAACTTACTCAACAATCGCGCAGCACACATGCCAACTGACACAGACTCCAATAATCAGCGTCATCGGATGTCATGGGTGATGATTGTCATCCGCACCGTCTTGCTAATCCTGACCGTCATCATCGACTTGGGACTGATTATTTCGGCATATGCCGGCAAGGTCAATCCCGAAATTGAGCCCGTTGCGGCGCTTGCCGGCATGACTCTGCCGGCATGGATATTGGGGGCAATCGTGATCATGCTGCTGACATTTATCGCTTGGTGGAAACTGGCGTTGGTTCAACTCGCATCTTTCCTGTTGTGTCTAAGCCCTATTCTCGACTATTGTCCGCTGCACTTTTTCACAAAAAAAGCGCCGGAGGGACAACCGGAATTCACGCTTATGACATACAACACCTATGGTTTTGTCAATCAGTATAATGTCTATCCCGGTGACAGAAATCAGACACTGAGCTATATACTCGATTCTGACGCTGACATCGTCTGTCTTCAGGAATCGCCGTCACTCGCGCCTGACGCTGAGACACACATCACCGAAGCACAGGTTGACTCGCTGCACAAACTTTATCCCTATGTATTCAAGGCAGGCCGCAATCAAAACGTGCTGTCAAAATTCCCGATTGAGCCCGTAGCGACCGGCTTTGAGCCCGGCGAGGCCGGTACGCTCGACTTGGCGTGCTACCGCGCCATGATACACGGCCGCAAGGTGACAATCTTCAATGTCCACATGCGCTCGTTCTGGTTGGAATATGACGAGCGAGAGTTATACTTAGGTCTCACCGAGGGCCATGAAGAAGATATGTCTGTCGTGCGCAACAAGTTACTGAAGAAAATTGCGCAGAAATGCGCCTATCGCGCCCGTGAGGTGCATGAACTCATAGGCTACATACGCCGTTTCGCCGGACCTGACGCCATAGTCTGCGGCGACTTCAACGACGTGCCCGGCTGTTTCAGCCTGCGCCAGTTGGAGAAACACTCTGACCTGCACAGTGTTGTCAGCGAGGTCGGATTCGGCCCCATGATAACCTATAATGCCGACCGTTTCTATTTCCGTATTGACCATATACTCTATCGCGGCGCTTTGGAGCCTCTTTCGGTCAAGCGCGGCGACATACGCTCGTCAGACCATTACCCGCTGACGGCAACATTCACCCTAAAAGAAAAATAACTATCATCATCACATTACGCCATGCCTGTCAAATCGCCCACAGATGTAATGTCGCAAGCCGTCGAAAGCGGACGCGCCAAAGCGACGATGCCCCTCCAACGCCTGATTCTTATGAGTGTACTCGCCGGAGCATATATTGCTCTCGGAGGTGTGCTGTCAGTAATCGGAGGCTACGGCTTCCCGGGCGCTCCGGTCGGTGTGCAGAAACTCGTCAGCGGAGCGCTCTTCCCGATAGGCCTGATACTTATTGTGGTATTAGGCGGTGAGCTCTTCACCGGCAATAATGCGATGCTCATCCCGGCATACATGCGCCGCGACTATACCTTCGGCGCCGTGCTCCGCAACTGGACTGTGGTCTATTTCGGCAACTTCGCCGGCGCACTCGCTTTCGCGTGGCTGATGGTCTACATGGCCGGCCTGACAGCAGGCGCGCCTTACCATGACGCCGTCATCGGCATAGCCGAGGCCAAGGTGTCGATGTCGTGGCTCACGGTCTTCATCAAGGGCATAGGCGCCAACTGGTGTGTCTGCCTCGCCCTCTGGTTAGCCATGTCAGGGCGCCGTCTGATAGAGAAGATGGCCGGGTGCTGGTTGCCGGTAATGGCCTTTGTGGCCTTGGGCTACGAGCACTCGATAGCCAACATGTTCTTTATCCCGCTCGGCATGATGGAGGGCGCGGCAGTAACCGCCGGTCAGATGGTCATCGACAATCTCATCCCGGCCACACTCGGCAACATCGTCGGAGGAGCCGTGTTTGTGGCCCTGCCTCACGCCATGATGCACATGCGCCGATAAATTTCGGGTCAGAAGTTGTAGCCCAAGGCGATGCTGAAACTGTTGCGGCGCATGCGGTATGTGTCGCCCCCGATGTTGTAAGAGGCGAGGGGAGAGATGCCTATGCCGCCGCTGATACCTATATAATAAGAGTGTGCGAAGGTCACACCTACACCGAAGCCCCACTGGCAGTCGAATCGTTTCCAGCCGTTGTCGAGCAGATTGTCAGAGCCGGTCGGCGCCGGACCTGTGAAATTGGGGTCAAGGACGCCCTTAGCCGTGATATTAAAGTCAAACACAGGGCCTGTGAAGACCGACACCTCGAGGTTGTCAAGCAGGGCGAAGTTATAGCCCACATTGAGCGGAATCTCGACGCCCCAGTTACTGACGGAGCCGTCATAAAGCTCGCCGTCGCGGTCGACGGGCCGTATGCCCATCGTGTTATAGTAGACCGAGACTCCCGGCTCGAGGTATACATGGTTGTTGAAACGGTAGTTATAAATCGCTCCGACCGAGAAGCCCGAGCCGTTGCGCAGGCCAAGGTCACTGCCGGCCGGCGAAGTAATATCAAACGATACGCGTGTGCCGAAATAGCCTTTCTGCGCCGACGCAGAAACTGCGAACAATAATGTGAAACCGACTGCGGTCAATATTTTCCTGAACATAATGCCGTGATTTTATCAAGTTTAAATATTAAACAAGTCTCCGACAAACTATGTTTTAACGGCATAATCCTAAATTTATATCAATGACATACGCTTTACATGATTATTTTGTAATTTTGTCCTACTATGTTACAGTTTATAGCACAAATCAATGACAAATATTCGATTGCCGAGTCGGTACAGATGGCAATCGAGGGCGGCTGCGGCTGGATACAGCTCCGCCTGCCCGATATGACCGACAGCGAGATACGCCAGATGTCAGACGACATCATCACGATGTGTCGCGAGGCGGGAGTATTCCTGACCATCGAAGACCGAGTCGAGGCCGCGCGCGAGCTTCACATCCACGGCGTGCACCTCAACCGTCTCGACCGCCCTGCAGCCCAACTGCGTGAAGAACTCGGCGCTGAGGCGGTGATAGGCATCGGGGTAGGCGACGCCGCCTCAGTGATAGCGCTGCGCAACGCTGATATAGACTATGTGTCAGTGAACTCAGCGATGCCTCTTGACGAAATCAAGGCTCTGATATCAGCCGTGCGTGGGGCCGGTGTCACAATACCGGTGGTAGTCAGCGGCGATATACGCCCTGACGATGCACAGGCCTTTATGGAGGCCGGTGCATCAGGCATAGCTACAGGCTGCTATCTAATAGAGTCACGAGACCCTGTTGAGGCTGTCGGCAAGATGCTCGCCGTACTTAAGCCGGCAAACTGACACAAAACCAAACCAATACATTATCATAAATAACATCCCGAGATGGTCAAGGACATTGCCAAAATGATGTGGCGCATGCTGATACCTGTCGCTATCGGTATCGGCGCAGTCATCTGGCTTTTCTATGACGATTTCAAACCGGAGACGCTCGACGCACTGCGTTTCGACTACCGCACTGTGGCGGCTCTCATAGCGGCCTGCGTCTTTGTGGTGGGGCGCGACTTCGGCCTGACATGGCGCTTTCACACTATAGCCGACGGCGACATCTCGTGGGGCCGCGCGCTGCGCGTAGACCTGATGTGCGCCTTCACGTCGGCCATCACACCGTCGGCCGTCGGAGGCTCGGCGCTCGCCATCTTCTATCTCAACCGCGAGGGCATCAGCGTGGGACGCGCCACGACGCTGACGCTGACCACGCTATTCCTCGACGAGCTGTTCTTTGTAATCTTCTGCCCGATACTGTTTCTCATCATTCCCGAGGAACAATTGTTCGGCGGAGGAGATCTGCTTTTAGAAGGCATCAAAATCGCCTTCTGGCTTGTGTATGCAGGCATCGTCATCTGGACATCGATATTATATGCCGGTATTATCGCTCGGCCTCACGCCGTGGCAAACGCCTTGCGCAAGCTGTTCTCAATGAAATTCCTGCGTCGATGGCTGCCGGCTATCGAGCAGACATCGGCAAATATGATAGAGGCCTCACATTTTGTACGCAACGCATCGCGACGCTGGTGGCTCAATGTCTTCGGAGCGACAGTGCTGTCATGGTTCTCACGCTATTTAGTCGTCAACGCGCTTTTCTGGGGATTCGTGCCGTCTGCGTCCGGACTACTGGTTTTCGGACGCCAGTTTGTCGTGTGGGTGGTGCTGATGGTCAGCCCGACTCCCGGCGGCAGCGGCATCAGCGAGTGGCTGTTCACAAACTATTACGGCGATCTGATCGGCGCGACGGGCATAGCGCTCGTATTAGCGCTGATATGGCGCATACTCAGCTATTATGTATATCTTGTCGCCGGAGCATGTCTTCTCCCGTCATATTTCGGCAAAACCAAAAATAAACATTATGTCAAGACGCATTAAACTCTTTGTGCTGTCGCTTGTGACAGCATGTGTGGCTATGGCCACGTCAGGACGACCGGTCTACATACTCCCGATTGAAGACGAAATCGACGCCCGAGCATGGCAGCACACACGGCGCGCGATTGACGAGGCCCGCAAGGCCGACGCGCAGATGTTTGTCGTAAAGCTCAACACCTATGGAGGCGCACTTGACGCAGCAGACTCGATACGCTCGGCTATAATACAATTAGACATTCCTACTGTGGCTTTTGTCGACCACAACGCCGCGTCAGCGGGAGCACTTATAGCCCTGTCCTGTGACACGGTGATGATGACCCCCGGCTCGAGTATGGGAGCGGCGACGGTCGTCGGAGGCGACGGTCAGCCGATGCCCGACAAATATCAGTCTTACATGAGTTCGATGATGCGCGCCACAGCCGAGCGTCACGGCAAAATATACTCCGAGGCTGACTCCGCGTGGCAATGGCGCCGTAACCCCGAGATTGCCGAGGGGATGGTCAGAGGCGAGCATATTGTCTCGTTTTCGACTGACGAGGCCCTTGCAGAAGGCTACTCCGACGCCACCGTCAACTCACTTGACGAAGCTCTAACGAAACTTGGCGTAGTCGAAGCGCCGCGCGAACACTTCGAGCCGACGCTGACTGACGACATAATAGGCTTTCTGAGCAACGGCGCCGTGCGCGCGATATTAGTTATGCTGATTCTCGGCGGCCTCTACATGGAGATGCACACTCCCGGTCTCGGCTTTGCCGCAGCTGTGTCGGTCGTCGCAACCTGTCTCTACATACTGCCGATGCTCATCAGCGGCACATTGGCATCTTGGATTGTCGTACTGCTCATCATCGGCCTGATACTGATAGCATTGGAGATATTTGTCATCCCCGGCTTCGGTTTCTGCGGCATAACCGGTATCGCAGCCATGATTATCGCCCTCACGGCCGCGATTGTGCCGGCATCCGATTCGGCAGACGAAGGGTCAACACCGCTGTCAGAATTTGTCACTCCGTTTATAATCGTCGGAGCCGGCATCTTGGCCGCACTCGCGCTCGTCATATGGCTGACATCGTCAAAGGGACCGGTCTTCATACGTCGTCGCTCGGAACTGATGCTCAGTCAGAAAGTCAGCGAGGGCTATATAGGCGTGGACATGACTCCGGCTACGTTCATAGGTCACAAGGCCGAGACAGTGACAGACCTGCGCCCGGCGGGCAAAATACGCATTGACGAAAAGGTATATGACGCCGTCTCAACCGGGTCATATATCGACGCCGGCACAAGAGTCAGGGTCGTGAAATATGAAAACGCCCAGCTCTATGTCGAGCCGACACAACTTTAACTTTATATTGATCACGAAAACAAAACATAGTAAGATATGAATTTTATAGGCATTATCCCGTCACGCTATGCATCAAGCCGATTCCCGGGCAAACCGTTAGCCATGATAGGCGGCATGTCAATGATCGAACGTGTGTACCGACAGGCATCAAAAGAACTGACGGATGTCGTCGTGGCAACCGATGACCGCCGCATATATGACGCAGTCGAGGATTTCGGCGGACGTGTCGTGATGACGTCAGACAGACATCGCAGCGGCACCGACCGTGTCCGCGAGGCATATCACAATATCGGCTCGACGGCAGACGTGATAATCAACATACAGGGCGATGAGCCTTTTATCCGGCCCGAGCAGATTGCCGCCCTGAAATCATGTTTTGACGACCCGTCGGTCGAGATAGCGACACTTGTGCGTCCGTTTGACAAGGCCGGAGGCTATGAAGCCATCAGCGACCCCAACACCCCGAAGGTCGTCTTGGACCACAAGATGAACGCCATATATTTCTCGCGCTCGGTCATACCTTATGTACGTAATGCCGAGCAGTCGCTTTGGCCTGAAAAGACGGACTATTACGCCCATGTTGGACTCTACGCTTACCGTGCGTCGGTTTTAGACAAGATAACCGAACTGCCGCAGTCGGCGCTTGAGCTTGCCGAGTCACTCGAGCAACTGCGCTGGATTGAGAACGGCTACAAGATACGTGTCGCCGTGACAGACACTCAGACCATCGGCATAGACACTCCGGCCGACCTTGAGGCAGCCGAACGATATCTCAAAACTCTCAACAAAGATGCTTGACCGCAGCGTAGCCCCCGAGACACACTCATTCGGCCGGCTGACGCTGCCTGAATGTGAGGTGACCGTGCTGCCCAACGGCCTGACTCTGCATCTGCTCACGGGTGGCGAACAGGATGTCGCGCGTCTGTCGATAATCGCCGACGGCGGCCCGTCGGATATAAGCCGTTCGGATGCCGCATCAATCTGTGCAAAGTTGCTCTGCGAAGGCTCAAAATCATTAGACGGAGCAGCAATGGCAGACCTGATAGATTTTAACGGCGCATGGCTAAGCGGCAATGCCTCAGGCCATTTCACAACTCTGCGTCTGTCAGCCCTCACATCTAAATTTGATGCAGTGCTCGCGCCCGTTATCGACAGTTTTGTCAATCCGGCGTTCGAGCGTGACGCCTTCGAGGCTTTACGACAGAAAGCAGCCGCGTCGCGACGCATCGACACCACAAAGGTGTCATGGCTTGCCTCGGCCGACAATCTCGCCCTCATCTGCGGCCCGTCACACCCCGACGCGCAGTATATGCCGGCAGATGAAATCGAACGTCTTACACGCGACGACATAATCAAATTCCACGGTCTGATAACCGAGCCGAGAAATATACATGCCTACCTCGCCGGAAAACTCTCTGACAAGCTGATTGACACCGTTGCCGGACGTCTCGGCGGCATACCATCTCAGGGGCTTGCATCACCTGTAAAAATTATTCCGTACAGCCCTGAAGATCCTTGCAGGCGCACAGTCGCACGGGCCGGCGCGCTGCAGAGTGCCGTAATCATGTCACTGCCGTCTATAAAGCGTGACCATCCTGACTATAACGCCCTGCGCATGACTGTCACGGCTCTCGGAGGCTACTTCGGCTCGCGCCTGATGCTAAATGTGCGCGAGGACAAGGGGCTGACCTACGGCATATCGGCCGCACTCTGCGGCTCGCGTGAAGGGGCTTATGTCGTCGTTAGCTCTCAGTGCGACAACAGTTTTGTCGGCAAAGTCATCGACGAAGTCAAATCGGAAATCAGGCATATGGCCGACCAACCGCTCACAACCGACGAACTGACACGCCTGCGCGCCAATGTATCGTCAGACCTCGCATCGACCCTCGACTCACCGTTCACGATGATTGACCACTATGAGATAGAGCGTCTTGTCGGGACTCCGTCAGATTATTTTGAAAGACGTCAACAGACTCTGGCATCACTAAGTCCCGAGCTGATATGTGAAATGGCGCACAAGTATTTAGACGTCGACCGGCTGCGCATCTCTGTGGCCGGCGACACTGACAAAATATGCTGAAATGCGTCTTAGCCTGACAAACCGCGAGATACTTGCCATCGCCGTTCCTGCCATCGTGTCAAATATCACGACACCGTTGCTGGCGATGGTCGATACAACGATTGTAGGTCACCTCGGATCGGCAACGTTCATAGGCGCTATAGCTGTCGGCGGCAGCATGTTCAACATGCTATACTGGCTCTTCAACTTTCTGCGCATGGGCTCAAGCGGTATGACGGCTATAGCCTACGGCCGCGGCGACAGGCATGAGACCGACAGTATCTTTTATCGCGCCGTAGGCATGGCGTTAATGATAGGTCTAACAATCAGCATCTTGCGTCATCCGCTCGCAGCGATACTCTTGAACATCATCGATGCAGACGAAGCTACACGCTCATTGGCGGCCGATTATTTCATCATAGCCGTAACGGGAGCTCCGGCCACATTAGGCGTCTTCGCGCTCTCGGGATGGTTTCTCGGCATGCAGGATTCGCGCACGCCGATGTGGATGGCGATAGTCACCAATGTGGTGAATATCCCGGTCAGCATCATACTCGTTTTCGGATTCGGCATGCGCATAGAGGGCGTGGCCACAGGCTCCGCGGCGGCCCAGTGGTCAGGCCTGATATTCGGTCTCATTGTGGCATTTGTAAAATATCGTCCGGGGCGTCCGGATTTCAAGACAATAATACGCGCCGACCGACTGAAGCGCTTCTTCATGGTCAATACCGATATATTTCTGCGCACGCTCTGTTTAGTAACTGTCACCGTGTGGTTTACACGTGCCGGAGCAGAGCAGGGTGTAGTGACGCTTGCGGCCAACGCCCTGCTGATGCAGATGTTTCTGTTTTTCAGTTATTTTATGGACGGATTTGCTTTTGCCGGTGAAGCTCTCGCGGGCAAAAACGCCGGCCGCGGCGACAGCGCCGGGCTCTCTGCCGTGATAAAAGCTCTCGGGCGATGGGGTACGGGAATTGCGATAGCATTTGCAGCTTTATATCTGACCTGTGGAAATTTAATCGTCACTCTGCTGACTGACAATGCGGAGGTGATAAGAGACTGCCGCCGTTATCTGCTGTGGGCTGCCGCAGTACCGTTGGCCGGTGTGACGGCGTTCATATGGGACGGTATACTCATCGGCCTGACGCGCACACGCCTGATGCTGCTGTCGATGGCCGTGTCGATGGCCGTATTTTTCGCCAT
>CBCSTG010000038.1:0-18338 GCA_965143025.1 uncultured Bacteroidales bacterium | reverse complement strand
TACTTCAATTGTTTCAACCGTATTAGGAATAACAAATTCGCCCGATTTGCCGCCCGAACAAAAGATTAATGTCGTTAAATCATTATTATAAACAACTCCGTCCAAAGATTTATATACCGGATTGCCCTCTGCAATTTGGATAGTCTCTAAAGCCGAACAGCCATCGAATGCATTATTTAAAGATGTCACTGTCGATGGTATAAATACAGATTTAAGATTCTTGCAATAACTAAAAGCTCTGTCACCAATTTCTGTCAGGCCTTCCGGTAAATTTACCGAAGTCAAGCCATTACATTGAGTGCATGCGTCCATCGCTATTTCGGTTAAACAATCTGGCACTACCAATTCGCCGGTTTTACCACCGGGGCACGCATATAAGATTGTAAAGTCTTTTGAATACAATACTCCATTAAACGATGCATATTTAGTATTGCCGGAGGCAACTGTTATTTTTTCCATCTTTATACAATCCTTAAAAGCATCTACCCCTATGGATGTAACTGATGACGGTAGTGCTACAAAGGAAAGTTCCCAACAACTTTTAAATGCCTCTCTCCCTATTGATTCTAACCCTTCAGGGAGTATTATACTCTCTAACTGACAGTTAAAGCTTAAACCGCTACTCTCAATTGTCTTTAGAGTAGTTGGTAATTTCAATGACTTAAGATTATCACATGATGAAATACATGCAACACCAATTGTTACACAGCCATCAGAAATAATTACCTCTTCCAAGCTATCGCAATCAAAAAAAGCATTTCCTTTTATTATTTCAACCGAAGAAGGAATTTTCACGGATTTAATTATGTAATTACAGAAAGCTCTCTCTCCGACGGCTGTCACCTTATAATTTTTTGAATTGTATGTAACTTGTGACGGGATGACTATGTCACCGGTGTTTTTGGAAGATCCCTCAGCTACTTCTACCGTAAGGTCTGTGTCAGATAAGATGTCATAAGCAAGTCCGTCGACCTCAAAGTCAGCGGCCGAGGCATTTAGCCCGATGAGCAGCATCAACACCGAGAGACCAAACGATTTCAGGACAATGTAACTCACACGCGAAAGCCTGTCCGATATGCGGTGTCTCTCACGTTTACGGAGGCCGGGGCACTCCTCATGGTAAATTTCTTTCATAGCAAAAAAGATGAATGGTGTGTCCCTCAATCCTCGACGAGACGGTTACAATTAAGCATAAAAAAGGTGTGAGGATTGTATTTTGTTTTATCCGGTCTCAGGTCTTGGTCTACCTACTGCATGGATAAAACAATAGCCCCACACCGACTCTGCTATATAAGCTGCCGCCCGTGCGACAGTGTATAAGCAACCGATGCAGGTGCTATTGCCAATCTCATCTTCATGCAGTTTTCAGACGACCAAGTTTGAGAACCGAAGATAAAATTTCAATAACACCTTTTGTAAAATGTATGATTCGACGCGCCAACTCTTTGACTTGTCTATGAATCAACCGCAAAGATACAAATAAGTCGGACGCAAAAGCAAATTCTTTAACATTTTTCATCCCTTCATTAATATCTCTGATGCGTTATTTTTTACAAAATATGTCATCGGGGGGCTGGATCATTGTCTTAAACTCATGCACAAAACGCAATCGAGGCCGCTCCATCGCGATGGGGCGGCCTCATTATATAAATAAAATACTTTCAGTTACTTTTTCAGGATCAGCCGTGAAACCCGATTGAAGTGTTAAAACCAATTTGATTGCCCGCGTAGCGGTTGCGTCCGCATCACGGCGCAGGGATATAAGCAATTGAAATGCAGGGACATGCCAAAGCGAGCGGCAGGGAGCGACGGCATGTATAATTCGCGAATCATGGCGCCCAAATTATACGGGCCAAAGGCTCGTCCCTACATTGTTTTTAACAACCTTTTTTCGATCAGTTGATTTTTTTGAGCTGGAGGGCGAAACCGCCGCCGCGGGCCATGTGGACGGGCACGACGGTCGAACTGTCAGCGTCAAAGGTCGTAATCAGATAGCTCTCGGGATTCTTGTCATAATCAGCCGTGACGCCGTCAAAGTAGAGTTTGGCCTGATATTTGGCGCCGGGCTCGATGAAGTCAAGTTTGAGCTCATAGTTGCGGGCATCGCCGTTGGTGACACCGCCCACATACCAGTCGTCAGAGTTCTTGTCGCGACGGGCCACGACGATAAACTCGCCCGGCTCGGCGTCAAGATAGATTGACTTGGACCAGTCGACGGGCACGTCCTTGATGAACTGGAAGGCGTCAGGCTTGGCGGCATAGTGCTCGGGCAGGTCGGCCGCCATCTGCAGGGGCGAGTACATCGTCACATAGAGGGCGAGCTGATTGGCCACGGTGGCTTTCTTGTGCTCGGTACTGCCGGGGACAAAGGTGCTCATGTCCATCTCAAAGATGCCGGGGGTGAAGTCCATCGGGCCGCCCTTAAGACGGGTGAAAGGCAGGATGGTCACGTGGCCGGGCGACATGTTGCGGTACTCGGTGCCCATGGCGCTCTCGTTGCCGATAAGGTTGGGATATGTGCGGCTCAGACCCGTCGGGCGCACGGCCTCGTGGCCGTTGACCATGATGTGCTTGTCGGCAGCCTTCTTGACAGCCTTGAGATAGTGGTTGACGGAGTTCTGGTTGTAGTGGTTCTCGCCTTTGGGGAGAATGTTGCCCACATAGCCGCTCTTGACCGAATTGTAACCGTATTGGTTCATAAGGTCATAGGCCTTGTCCATCCAGCGCTCGTAGTTGGGAATCGAGCCTGAGGTCTCGTGGTGCATCATCAGACGTATACCCTTTGAGTGGGCGTAGTCGTTGAGTGCCTTGATGTCAAAGTCGGGATAAGGAGTGACAAAGTCAAAGACGAAGTCTTTCTCCTTGCCGAACCAGTCTTCCCAGCCGATGTTCCAGCCCTCGATGAGCAGCTGGTCGAAACCGTTGTCAGCGGCAAAATCTATGTAGCGGCGGACATTCTCGTTGTTGGCGCCGTGCTTGCCGTTGGGCTTGGCCTTAGAGTAGTCAAATGTGGCGAGGTCAAAGTTCTCGGCGTCAGTGTAAGCCCACGAGCTCTTGCCCGTGATCATCTCCCACCACACGCCCATATATTTGACGGGCTTAATCCACGATGTATCCTCGATTTTGCTCGGCTCGTTGAGGTTGAGCACGAGGTTAGAGGCGAGGATGTCAGTGGCGCGGTCGCCTATCATGATGACACGCCAGGGGGTGTCGAAGGGTAGTTTGACCACAGCCTTGTCGCCGTCGCGGTTAGGCGTCAGCCACGAGCTGAACACCATCGTCTTGTCGTCAAGGTTGAGGTGCATGGCCGGGAAGTTGACCAAGGCAGCCTCGTGGATATTGAGATATGTCGAGTCGTTGGCCTTGAGCATGAGCGAAGTCTGCACGCCGGTCGGAGAGAACGAGGTCTGTGACACATTGCCGGTGTGACCGTTCTTCTCGTTGATGCCGCGGATTTCGCTCAGATGCGAACGCGTATATTCATACTCCTGTGTGTCATAGTCGCCGGGTATCCACCACGCGGTCATGTCGCCGGGCATGGCAAACTGAGTCAGTTCGTCAGTGACCGTGATAGACTTGCGGTGCTGGCGGGGGAAGACATATCTGAAGCCCACGCCGTCGTCAAAGACGCGGAAGACGATGTCCATCTTCGTCTTGGCCTTCTTGTTTTCGAGCTTGACATACAGCTCGTTGTAATTATCACGGATAGAGTCATTCTCGCCCCAGACCGGAGTCCAGTAATAATCGGTCGACGATGTGGCGGCCGAGACAAGATTCATGCCCGACTTGTAGCCGGTGGCGCCTTTCACCTCGAAGCCGAGTTCAGAGCGTCCGATGAGCGACTGACCGCGGTATGATACTTCGTAGCAGGGTGTGCCTGTGTCGCTGATGTCAAATTTAAGGCTGATTTTGCCGTCAGGCGAAGTGACACTCTCGGCAGCCATACACGACACAGCCGTAGTGGCAGCCATAAGCGCTGATACTAAAAAGTTTTTCATGAAAAAATTAATTAAGTAATTAGCTTAAAAGTATGATATATCTGTTTGATATGCAAAGATACGAATAAGTCGAGCGCAAATGCAAATTTATTTGCATTTTGCCGAGCGAGAGTATCTTCGGCGGAGCCAACGATACGACCAATCCGAGCGCAAATGCAAATTTATTTGCAATTTGCCGAGATACTAACTTTTTACATAACCCGTGGCTCGGCCTTTACCGACTTTCTTGATATAACCGCTTTCTGACAATGCGTTCAACGTACGCTCGATTGTAGTCTCGCTTATATCCGGACACAATGATATTATGTCCGCTTTTTTAATTATTCCAAGTCTTTTGTCGAAGACTGCTTTTATTCTGTCAGCCTTTGACATCTTGCGATATCGAAGATGTTCTATACGGTTTTGGAACTCGCCATAGGCTTTTAAAATTACGCCAAGATAATAACGTACAAAGTATACATAGTCACTTTCATTATCATGCCATGCCCCCGAACTGTTTTGCAGCGACTCGTAATAGGTATCTTTTGTCTTCTCTATCAGCATCTCGACGCTGATATATTTACCGACTATAAATCCGCATCTATAAAGCAACAGCAGGGTCAGCAAACGGCTCATACGCCCATTGCCGTCATTAAACGGATGGATGCAAAGAAAATCCAAGACAAACATTGATATCAAAAGCAAAGGATCAAACTCCGCCTTATCGACAGCTGCATTAAACTCCGTGCATAAACTTTCCATTGCGTCGGCAACCTGAAACGCCGGAACAGGCACAAAGCGCACATGCTGCTTGCCGTCCGCGTCTGATTCTGCAATCACATTATCTGTGTTTTTGAATTTTCCTCCCGCCTCTCGTCCTGTGAAACTATATAAGTCGCGGTGCAACTGCAGTATATTGTTGACACTCGGCGAGATATACTCATAGCTGTTATGTATCGTAGACAGAACTTCACGATATCCGGCTATTTCCGCCTCCGAGCGATTGCTCGGCTCTACTTTTTCTCTTACCAATGCTTCCAAACGTTCATCCGACGTATAGATACCCTCTATTTTATTAGATGCTTTCGTGCTTTGGATTTTGGCTATATCTAAAAGAGCCGTCAGTGTATCCGAATCAGCCTCAACATACAAATCCTGCTTGCCTTTAAACTCATGAAGTGAGGATAAAAGATTGACTATCTCGGGAGTCAATAATTTACGAGGGGTATTTTTGTAGTCGAATATATGCATGTCTATATATTTTTAGTAAGTACAAAGATAATGCAAATCTGCATCATTCTCTATTTTTTCTGCATCATTTTATTGACATATGATGCAGATTTGACAACTTTGATGCAGAAAGCACAAGGCCTATAATATCTATCTTAACTCACTCGCTTAAGCTAAAGCTGACCGTGCGGCGGATGTCGGCCGAGGAGGAGCCGATGAGGGCGCGGAACTCGCCGGGCTCGGCCACCCATTCGTGGCGCCGGTCGTCAAAGTAGGCGAGTTTGTCGGGTGTGATTTCAAACCCGACCTCGACGGTCTCGCCCGGCTCAAGCGTTACCTTGCGGAAGTCTTTAAGCTCTTTGACCGGACGTGGCAGCGACGATTTGATGTCGCTGATGTATAGCTGCACGACCTCGGCGCCGGGGCGTTTACCGGTATTGGTGACAGGTACCTTGACGGTAATGCTGCCGCCGGCTGTCATCCGAGCGTCGCTGACCGCGGGCTTGCCGTAGTCAAACGTCGTGTAGCTGAGTCCGTGACCAAAAGCAAACAAAGGATTGATGTCGCGTCGATAGCCCACAAATATGCCTTCGCTATAGTTGCAGTCCACAATATTCGAGCCGTCGGCGCGCGGCGTGCCGGGATATTCACCCTCGCTGTGTGCGCCGACATCGGTCAATGCCACCGGGAAAGTCATAGGCAGCTTGCCCGACGGATTGACATTGCCAGACAGGACTGAGGCCAGCGCGTTGCCGCACTCCGAGCCGAGATACCATGCCTGCACGACAGCCGGCACACTCTTTATCCATGGCATCGCCACGGCATTGCCCGAAATGTTGACCACCACGAGGTTTTTATTAGCTTTGGCGAGCGCGGCAATCAGCTCGTCCTGACCGTAAGGCAGTCCGAGGCCCGCACGGTCGGTGTCCTCACAGTCCTGATGCAGCGATTTGTTGAGACCGCCGACAAAAATCACGACATCAGCCCCGGCGGCCGCCTTCACGGCCTCGTCGATGAGTTCGGCAGCCGTGCGGCTGTCTTTGAGATTCTGCCCCGTTGTGACTCCGTCAGCCTCGCCCGACGTATCACCGACATAGCCGCGAGAATAGACCACCTCGGTCTTGTCGCCAAAGCGGCGGCGTATGCCCTCCAAGGGCGAGATTTCATATTTGGATTTCAGCGACGAACTGCCTCCGCCGACCGTCATCATTTTGACGGCGTTCTCGCCGATAACGGCTATTTTCTTAACGCGCTCGGTATCAACAGGCAGCACACCGCCTTCGTTCTTAAGCAACACGATGCCCTCCTCGCCTATGCGTCGGGCCGCGGCGACATGATCGGGCGAACAAAGCGCGCCGAACGGACGCCGTGTGTCCATATTGGTGCGGAACGCGAGGCGAAGTATACGGCGCACCTTGTCGTCAAGCTCGGCGGTGCCGACACGGCCGTCTTTGATGCGTTCGAGATATGGCTTGGCGAGATAATAATTATCATATTCAGCGCCCGTGCCGAACTCTATGTCCAAACCGCCCGTGATGGCCTCGTCAGTATTATGTGCGCCGCCCCAGTCTGAAACGACCACGCCGTCAAATCCCCATTCGCCTTTCAAAATATCATTGAGCAGATGACGGTTGTGACTTGCATGTATGCCCTTGTAAAGATTGTAGCTGCCCATCACGGCCCAAACGCCGCCGTCCTCGACCGCAGCCCTGAAAGCCGGCAGATAGATTTCGTAGAGAGCACGGTCATCGACTACAGCATTGGTGGTGTGACGGTTGGCCTCGTGGTTATTGAGCGCGAAATGCTTGACACAAGCCGCCACGCCGTTACTCTGCACGCCCCGGATATAAGGCACCACCATCTTAGAAGCCAGATAGGGGTCCTCGCCCATGTACTCGAAGTTGCGGCCGTTGAGCGGCGTGCGGTATATGTTGACACCCGGGCCGAGCAGGATGTCTTTCTTGCGGTAACGTGCCTCCTCGCCGATACTGCGCCCGTAGAGCAACGCCATGTCAGGCGACCACGTGGCGGCGAGACAAGTCAGAGCCGGAAACGCCGTGCACGAGTCATTTGTCCACCCGGCCTGACGCCACTCGTCCCACAACACCTCGGGACGGATGCCGTGCGGACCGTCCGTGGTCCATATCTCAGGGATGCCTAAGCGCGGCACACCCGCCGACGAAAACTTTGACTGTGCATGCAGCATGGCGATTTTCTCGTCAAGCGTCATCCTTGACAGCGCGTCCTCGACACGCTCGTCAATCGGCCGCGTCTCATCAAGATAGACCGGCTCTGTAGCCGCAGCCGTCGCAAAACACGCCGCAGCAAAAAAGACTGATAGCAATATATTTTTCATCATAACAGACTTTAAGGTACTTATTAAGGCAATCCCCAAATATACAAATTATTTTGCAGTTAGCGCCATTACGGCCCTTAAAGTCATTATAGGCCTATGCGCCCTATACGACTCATAGCTTTATATCTTAATAAATAGTTAAAAATTAAAGATTTTTAGACTTTTTCGGAGGCTAATTATTACTTTTGCCGACTGTATGGCACTCAAACTCACCATCGATCAGGGCAACACGGCCGTCAAAACCGGAGTGTGGCGCGACGACAGCTTAATCGGCTATGACAGCCGCCGCGAGCTTGACGCTGACGCCATCATCGGCTTTGCCGACAAAATCTGCGGCCACGGCGGCAAATTTGATGCGGCCATATATTCGACCGTCACCGCGCGCGACGAGCGCATCGTCGACGCCGTGGCCTCGCGCAGCAGCCGTTTCATCGAGCTGAGCGCATCGACGCCGCTGCCGCTGACAATCGGCTACCGCACACGCGAGACTCTCGGTCTCGACCGCGTGGCCGCCGTAGCCGGAGCGATGGGCATGGCTCCGCAGGGAGCATGGACCTTGGTCGTCGACCTCGGCACAGCCATCACCTACGATGTCCTCTCGGCCGACGGCGTCTTCGTTGGAGGCAACATCGCCCCGGGCATCTTCATGCGTCTCGAGGCGCTCAACGCCTTCACGGCGCGTCTGCCGCTTGTCGAGACCGACGGCGACTGTCCGCTGTGGGGCTACGATACAGAGACAGCGCTCAGAGCCGGCGCCATCAACGGCGTGGTGGCCGAAATACTCTACTATCGCTCGCAACTGCCGGGCGATGACCGCACGGTGGTGCTCACCGGAGGCTCGGCCGAACTCGTGGCTGGACGGCTCGACTTTGATGTGACCATTGACCATAACCTCGTATTAAAAGGATTAAACAGCATAATAAACCATAATGAAATTATCTAAAGTGCTATCCGGCCTCGCAGCAATGCTGCTCGCAGGCTCGGCTGCCGTCTCGGCCCAGAACTCGACTCTCACGCCATACTCACGTTATGGCTACGGCATACTCGGCGACAACGCCACATCGGCCCAGCGCGCCATGGGCGGCGTGGGCTATGCCATGAACTCAGGCCGTCAGATTAATGTCATGAACCCGGCTTCATACGCCATGTGCGACTCGCTGACTTTCCTCTTCGACATGGGTGTCGACTTCACCGCCCTCTGGCAGAAAGAAACCGTCAACGGCAAAAGCTTATCCGAAAAACGCTATGGCGGCGGCCTCGACTACATCACCATGCAGGTCCCCGTATGGAAAGGTCTCGGTGCGAGTCTCGGCGTGCTGCCGTACTCGTCGGTCGGCTATGCGTTCGGCAATGACATCGCCGACGGTGTCGCCGAGCGTCAGGGCTCAGGCTCCATCAACCAGCTCTATCTCGGCGTCGGCTACCGCCCGTTCAACGGCTTCGCGCTCGGTGTAAACTTCGCATATCTTTTCGGCAATAATTATAACGACAGTTATATCACCACCGACGGCGGCTCCACGACACTCTTCGAGCGCCAGTTGGAGGTGCGTGACTGGCGCATGGACATCGGTCTGCAGTACAGCCGGTATATCCATCCGCGTCACCGTCTGACCGCCGGCATCGTCTACAGCCCCAAGAAAGACATGCACGGCCACGCCAAAACATACTCTTACGACGTCAACAATCAGCAAGACGCTCCCGAAGAAATCGAGAATATTCCCTTAAAGGGCAACTACTCCCTGTCGGAGACATGGGGCGTCGGTCTTGCATACGAATATGACCACCGCCTCTTCCTCGAAGGCGATTTCACATATCAGCCTTGGAGCAAGACAAAATATCGCGGCGTGGAGCAGGACGGCGTCACACCGCAGTTAGCCGACCGCTACAAAATCGCCGGCGGTCTGCAGTACACACCCCGTCCCCGCGGCAGCTATCTGCAGCGCGTGCAGTATCGCGCCGGTGCTTTCTTCAACCGCGACTATCTGCGCATCCGCGACAACAACCTGCGTGAGTACGGCCTGTCGATTGGTTTCGGCCTGCCCGTGCCCTCGTTCAAGACCATCGTGTCGCTCGGCGTCGAGTGGCGTCACCGTCAGGCCTACCCCAACCCGCTTATCAAAGAGAATTACATCAACCTCACTCTCGGCATCAACTTCAACGAGATGTGGTTCCGTAAGAGCCGTATCTATTGATGGACAGAGACTCAGACGACATAGACGCGCCCTCGCGGCGACGTTCACAGGCGACATCCATGCGACTGCTGCTTGCGGCTGTCGTGGCTCTCGGTGCGGCTGCCATGTCGTGCGGCGAGAAGGAGCGCGCCTATGTGGCCAATATCTCCGACGGCAATCACACGCCGACCATGACCACCTTGGATGTCGAGACATTTATCTCCGACTCGGGCTACACCCGCTATCACCTGTCGACTCCGCGCTGGCAGATGTTCGAGGAAGCCGCCGAGCCTTTCTGGCGCTTTCCCGAGGGTCTTGACCTGCAGCAGTATGACCTCGCGATGCGTCCGGATGCGACAATGACCTGTGACACGGCGACATATTTCAGCCGTAAGCGACTGTGGCGTCTTGACGGCCACGTCGTGATGGTCAATACCCTCCGCGACAGCTTCCTCTCGCAGCAGCTTTTCTGGGATCAGGCCAAACGCTTGGTCTACACCGACTCATTCATACACATCGTGCGCTCTGACCGCATCATCGAGGGTTATGGCTTCGAGTCTAACGAAAACATGACGGCCTACTCCATCAACCGTCCGACCGGCATCATACCCATCGAGCGCCGACGCCCTGACTCCGCCCCTGAGGCAATGCCGGCAGACAGCACCGACGCCGACAGCGTCGTCGAGGCTCCGACGCAGGCCTCACGCCGACGCCCGGCTGCGCCGCGACGGGTCGCCCGACCGACGACGTCCCGGCCGACCGGCACACCCTATGACATATCGGGCAATACCCCCGAGGCTTTACAGCGCTCAACCGACCAGACCGTCACTCCGCCGCGGCGCGTGACTCAATAATATATTCCCGACTCTCCAAAACTCATCACACAATGACACTCACCACTTGGATTATAATCGCGGCAATATCGCTGTTGTTTTCGGCCCTGTTCTCCGGTGCCGAGATAGCATACGTCACATCCGACCGTGTGCGCGTCGAGATTGACGTCAAGCGCGGTGGCGTGATTGCATCGATTATCAACCGTTTTTACGCCAACTCCGAGTTCTTTATCTCGTCTATACTCGTGGGCAACAACATCATGCTCGTAATCTACGGCATGGGAGCCGCGGCGCTCCTCGAGCCGTGGCTCTACCGCTACACCGACAGCGAGGCTATTGTGCTCATCGAGCAGACTCTGATTTCGACCGCAGTCATACTGCTCGTCGGCGAGTTCATGCCCAAGACCATCTTCCGCATCAACCCCAATTCGTCGCTCAAAATCTTCGCACTGCCGCTATACGTCTTCTATATCGTACTCTATCCGCTGTCGCTGTTCTCGACATGGCTCTCGCGCTGCCTGATGCGTCTGCTCGGCATCAAAGACCGCAAGGCCACGCTGCGCCTTATCTCAATCGGCGACCTCAACGACTACATCGAGGAGACAATCGACACCATGGAGGAGACTCAGACCCACGTCGAGAACGAGGTCAAAATCTTTCAGAACGCCCTCGACTTCTCGTCGACCCACGTGCGCGACTGCATGATACCCCGCAACGAGATTATCGCCGTCAACATCGCCACACCCACCCGCGACGACCTCTCGAAGCTCTTCACCGAGACCGGCCGTTCCAAGATTCTCGTCTACAACGACGACATAGACGACATACGCGGCTACATCCACGTCCGCGAGCTCTTTGACCCCGAGAGCGACTGGCGTCAGCACATACGCCCCGTGCTCTACGCCCCCGAAAATCTGCTTGCCAACAAGATGATGCGCCGCATGCTCCAGCAGAAGCACTCGGTGGCCATCGTCATCGACGAGTTCGGCGGCACGGCCGGACTGCTCACACTCGAGGACCTCGTCGAAGAAATTTTCGGCGACATACAGGATGAACACGACAAGTCGCGCCCGACATCGCGACGCATAGCCGACGGCATCTACGAGCTCTCGGGCCGCTGCGAGATTGCCGAAATCAACGAGGAGTTTGACCTCGACATCCCCGAGGACGAAGGCTACCAGACCATTGCGGGCTACATCCTGCAGTCTACAGGCACGATACCCTCCGAGGGCGAGACCGTCGTCATAGGCAACACCCGGCTTGACATTCTCCGCAAATCGGCCAACCGCATCGAGCTTGTACGACTCACCACCACCCCCGAGGGCAACGACGAGAAAGCCGACTGACAGCCGCGCCTGAATTTACGCATCTGAGATGGATTTCAACAGACTCAACGCCCACGCCCGCGACCCGCACATCTGTTTTGATGCGGAGACCCACACCTACACCCTCGGCGGCGAGGTCTTTGACTCGGTGACGACCATCGTCGAAGATTGTTTCGAGAAATTCGACGCCGACTATTGGGCAACTGCCAAATCGCGCGGTGACGAGGCTCAGCGCCGCCGGCTTCTTGACGAGTGGGAGCGCAAAGGCCGCGAGGCACGCGAGGCCGGCACACTGATGCATGAGCGCATCGAGCGCCACTATCTCGGCTGCGAGCCTGACCCCGGGTCTGAATGTGACCCGACATTCATCCGTTTCCTCGCCTTCGCCCGCGAGTTCGTTCTGCACCCCTACCGCAGCGAGTGGCGCATCTACAGCGAGCCTTATCGCGTCGCCGGCACCCTCGACTTCCTCGAGCGCCGCCCTGACGGCCGTTTCGTAATCTATGACTGGAAACGCTCCACAAAAATCGTTTCGCCCGACGGACGCATACTCGACAACTGCTACGGCCGCACCGCCCGGCGACCGATTTCGACACTACAGGACACCACTTACAACCATTATGCCCTGCAGGTCAGCATCTACCGCTACATTCTCGAGCTGCACTACGGCATCCGTGTCTCCGAGGCCTATCTCGGAGTGTTCCACCCCGACATGCCGGGCTACTACCGCGTCGCGCTCCCCTATCTGCGTGACGAGGCCGAGGCCCTCCTAAAATCCCGACTGCGATGACGCTGCCCGACGACTTTGTCAAATCAATGCGCGACATCGGCCTCGCCGAACTGCCCGACGTGCTCATGTCGACCGAGCCTGAGACCTCGGTCAGAGTCAATGCGTCACGGGGCATCAGCCGCCCCGACGGCGCGACGCCCGTAGACTGGTGTTCCACAGGATTTTACCTTGACAGCCGCCCGGCGTTCACCTTCGACCCAGCCTTGCATCAGGGCCTCTATTACGTGCAGGACGCCTCGTCGATGGCTGTCCGCACAGTCATCGCCTCACTGACCGCCGGACGCGGCCCGTTGCGCCTCCTTGACGCCTGCGCCGCCCCCGGCGGCAAGACCACTGCCGCCATCGACGCCCTGCCTGCAGGCTCGCTTGTCGTGGCCAACGAATTCGACCGCAAGCGTGCCCTCATCCTCGCCGAGAACATCGCCAAATGGGGCTCGCCGGCCGTCATCGTCAGCCGTGGCGACACCGCGCGACTCGGCCGTCTGCGCAACACATTTGACATCGTCATCGCCGACGTCCCCTGCTCCGGCGAAGGCATGATGCGCAAAGACCCCGACGCCGTCAGCCAGTGGTCGCCGCGCCTCGTCGCCGACTGCGCCGCCCTCCAGCGCGAGATTGTCGCAAACCTCTGGCCCGCGCTGCGCCCCGGCGGCGTCATGCTTTATAGCACCTGCACCTTCAATCGCACTGAAAATGAAGAGAATATCAACTGGATATGCCGCACCCTCGGCGCCCGCACAATGCCCCTCTGCCTTGACGCTTACCCCGCCATAAGCCGCGGCATCGACACGCCCCGTGACTGCTACCGCTTCATTCCCGGCCGCACGCGCGGCGAAGGCCTCTTCATGTGCGCCCTTGTCAAAGACGGCGAGCCCGTGGCAGACCGCCCCGGCCGAGCAAAAAAAGTACGTTCCAAAGGCGGTGACCGTAAAAGTCAGGCTCCCGGCATCCCTGCATCATGGACCGACGGCGAATACGAGACCTATGCCGCCGGCGACACACTCTCGCTGCTGCCTGCCGCCTTGGCCGACGACATGCGCTCGATAGCCTCCGCGTTAGACTGCCTGTCGGTCGGCGTCGAGGCCGCCACAGTCAAAGGCCGTGACCTCATCCCCTCGCAGGCCCTCGCCCTGTCTACCGCCTTGTCCCCCAACGCCTTCCCACGCGCCGACGTCGACTACGCTACCGCCCTCGCCTACCTGCGCCGTGAGGCCGTCACACTGCCTGACGCCGCGCCTCGCGGCATCGTCCTCCTCACCTACGCCGGCCGCCCCCTCGGCTTCGTCAAAAACCTCGGCACCCGCGCCAACAACCTCTATCCCTCCCCGTGGCGCATCCTCTCCCCCACCATCCCCTCCACTCCACCCCACATCCTCGGCTAAAACATTGTAGGGACGCACGACCGTGCGTCCGCATAACACACTGATTATAACCGAAAAAATGTAGAGACATGCCTTTGGCATGTATAATATGGCCACCGGTTTGCCGGCACCCAATTGTAGGGACGCACGACCGTGCGTCCGCATAACACACTGATTATAACCAAAATAATGTAGGGACATGCCAAAGCGAGCTATGCGAGCGCCGGCATCTATAAGGCGTAAATCACGACCGACCAAAATATGTGTACAAATCGGAATAGACAATGCAGCGCGGGACGCGCGGGCCATCTCAAACCCTCGTCCGCGTAGCGGTCCGAACAGCATCACGGCGTCAGCATGTGAGGCCACGGTAAGCAGGCTGTAGGTCTGCGCAACCGTGGTAAATCGCCATCTCCCCATATATAGCGCGCTGTAGGTGCGCCGCAGTGTCAAAATTCCTCATTGCTCAGAGCGCCTGCGGCGCGAGCCCTTTACAACCGTCTGCGTAGCAAGCGTATAGCGCTTGCGCAGCTGACGGATAGCAGTGTACCATCTACCTAATCGCGACAAGCTGCGGAGCATGCGCAGTCGCGTTATGGCGATAGCCAAATTTTTTCAGTGGCAACGCACTTATCTCGGAGAGATTTAATGCGGGCCGCAGGTCCGCTCACAACCCCAAATTAAGCGCGTAGCGCGTATTTGGGGTCCACCCCCGCCCATCCAACCTTTTTCTCGTAGAGAATAAACTCACCCCAAAATTATTTATCATATTTTTTGTCAGGCTGTTGCTAATCTTAAAAACTGTTATTAACTTTACGGCGCAGACCGTCAAGCAGAAGCCCGGTCAGGGCAAAGCGGGCGGGTCTGCAAACATAATTGAAAGCGTTTATCCGCGCTGATTCTTGACGTTTCGAAATTCTCGCAAAATTTCATATTCATGTCAAGGGTCGAGCAACGGTAGATGCCCGTGGATATGTGATTATCTTGCATTCGGCACGATATTTCGGGAGGAATACAGCCGGACGCTATGGTTGCATATACAAGCGTGGGCTTCTGCGTTGCCGTCCAACATGAATAGGGCAATGCGAGAAGCCTCGAAACGTAGGACGGTAACAGATACAGATTCCTGCGCTTTTCCTGTTTAAACCAATCACGCCAACGAGAGGATGACCGAGGCGAAACGACATTTATATGGTCGATTATGCTACTATAGCCAATGATGCTATAACAGAACTGAAAAGAATCAAGGGTAATTCTTTACGCTTCAATGCGCCGACTTATATAGCAATTTCTTCAGATGCAACAATTAATAGCTCAAATTTATGGCTTAATCTTAAAAACGCAAATATAGCAGTTGTCATATTGCCATATGTTTATAGAGTATTGACTGCTGAAGATTCGAGTGCATTTATATTATTTATTGATGATAATGGCAACTGCAATGATAGTATTGATATCAATGGTTGGAATTTGAAATTTGATACGCCTAAGGAAAGCTTATATAGAACATATAACCGTTCTGTCATAATATCAAAGGGCGGATATGAGATTACCCTAAAAACTTCTCACGGTACATTGACAATCTCGGACTTCAGGAAGATTTGGAAATATTTTAAATTAATTTCAGCTATTAATGATGATTATTCTTCACTTCAACTCTACAAAGACCTTTATGATAAAGAAGTTATAATTGAGACTCTACGAGAAGAAAATGTTCGAAAGGAATATGAACGATTCACTACCGAAGCTCTTCTCAAAGCATATGAAAAACTGCTTGAAAGTCTAAAACAAATCATAAATTCAAAATAATGGCACGAATAGACCCAATCATTCAAAAAAGAGGCATATTTACGGATTTCTTACCTTCATCGTATGTTCTATCTCCCTTTGAATTAGATAGAATTAGTTTTTTTAATCTGACGAAAATAAAAATATGTTTTATAATATTTCTGGCAACCATTATTGGCGCTATTCCAGTGCATGGATATGATGCCGATTATGATGACGGTGTGCTCCAATACTCAATTCTTTCAAATTCAACAGTAGGCGTTTATAGCCTTTCATATAACTTCTCGTCGATTAGCACTATTGAGGTGCCGGAAACTATTACATTCAATAATAAAAGATATAACGTAACTTCGATATTAGGTTTTGGTGGGGGAGAAGACAAATCTAATTCCATAAAAAATGTAATTCTACCTTCTTCTATTGAAAGAATCGATGATAGCTCTTTTTGGGGGTTAAAATCTTTAGTATCCATAATTTTGCCGGAAACTGTAACATATATTGGTCGCGGAAGTTTCCAAGACTGTATAAGCCTTAAAGAAATCGCAATTCCTGATAACGTGCAGGCTATTTCCGGTTATGCTTTTAAGGGATGTACTAACTTACGTAAAGTATCTTTCGGATTGGAGTCAAATCTAAAGATCATAGAAAATGAAGCTTTTAATGATTGTAGATCACTTAAGAATATACAGTTCCCTCCCACCCTTGTCTCTATTGGTGAATATGCATTTGCACGGTGTAATAGTTTAACAGAGGTGATTTTACCAAACAGTATTTCTTCAATTAGCAGTAATTCTTTTGCTTTTTGTGAATATATTGAGATAATTTCTGTCCCGGGCAGTCTGAAAATTATCCCTAAAGATGCATTCTACGGATGTAATGCCATAAAATCAATATACTTAGGCAATGGAATTACAACAATTGAAGATGCCGCATTTAGTCATGATTATGATAACAATAAGTTGCAATATATAATTATTCCACCCTCGGTTACCTCTATAGGTAATAGTAATTTTGAAAAAAGTAACGTGGTAATATTCAATGGAAATATCACTTTAAAAGACCCGGATTATCTTACAACCTATATAATTTTAGATACTAAATTCCCTAAAATTAATGGAACAGTATTACTCCGCGGAGAATTTTATACATATGATAAGAACTTGTTTTTAGAAACATTGACTTCTTCCGGTCAAACTATTCTTTCAAATAAAGTGCATCAATTAAACGAGGGAATAGGTGAGGTTTCGGTGGATTATACCGGTTATCCTCAAGGATTAGATAGAAACACCATGCAATGGCCTCTGGGAGAGCTACTTAGAAGCATGAATATTTCATTTAATTTTCATGGCATTGAACAAACAGATTGTGGACATTGGCAGGAGTCGGAACAAGTTACATTTGAATATGATAATTGGTCTTTTACAACAGGCATAAAATACGACTTTACAATAAAACCCATCCCGCTTACCGTTTCTTTGGAAACATATTCAAGAAAATATGGGGACGAGAATCCGGAATTCATACCTCTACCTAAAGGTTTTGTAGCAAATGATAATTTTGCAAATTCCATAAATGAATATTCTATTTCATGTTCTGCAAAAATAGATTCTGAGATAGGATCATATCCAATTATAATTAATGGTAAAGCTAAAAATTATACGATAACGTTCGTTAATGGAGTTCTTAATGTTACCAAAGCACCACTGACAGTTACGGCCGTGAACGCTGAGCGTATGTATGGTGAAAACAATCCGACATTCACAAGGTCGTATCTCGGCTTTAAACTCAACGACAACGAGAGTACAGCATTCACAGAAGTTCCGGCAATCGTTTCTGACGCGACTAACAAAAGTGACGTCGGCTCATATTCTATCACTGTCTCGGGTGGTGTAGCCAAGAACTACGAGATAACGGAGTATACCCCCGGTACGCTCTCTGTCACTAAAGCGCCACTCGTCCTTACTGCTGACGATGCCGAGCGATTGTATTACGCGGTAGATCCCGACTTCACGTTCTCGCTCGATGGCCTTCGAAACGATGACACACCTGCATGCATAACAAAAGCCCCGACTTATACATGCACGGCGGCCGTTGACAGTGACTGCGGCGAGTATTCAATAATGCCCTCCGCCGCAGAGGCAAAGAACTATGAAATAACATATAAAGAAGGTAAACTGACGGTTAAGCCCGAAGGACTGATACTCGTAGCAAGTGATATCACGCGCGAATACGGCGACTCTAATCCTATTTTAAAATATGAAGCCGTCGGCCTTAAGGGCAATGACGACCTTGTGACATCAATTACGGAGGAGCCCGTTTTGACAACCACTGCAACTGAAAGCAGCAATGTCGGCGAATATCCGATTTCGATTTCGGGCGGAAGTTCTAAAAATTACAATCTGAGTTACAGGCAGGGCGTGTTGAAAGTTACCAAAGCCCCGCTGACAGTTAAGGCCGTGAACGCTGAGCGTATGTATGGTGAAAACAATCCGACATTCACAAGGTCG
>CBCSTG010000037.1:0-18645 GCA_965143025.1 uncultured Bacteroidales bacterium | reverse complement strand
GGCGCATCCGCTTGGAGGGCTACAAGGTGGCGGCTGTGCCTTCGGCGAGAGTCTTTCACTTGGGGGGCGGCTCATTGCCGGCTGAGAATCCGCGCAAGACATATCTCAACTTCCGCAACAATCTGCTGATGCTTCATAAAAATTTGCCCGACGGAGTCAGAAGCGTCTCGCTGCTGACACGCCGGCTTTTGGACACCGTAGCGTGGGCCAAGTATGTGGTGACGTTTAAGTGGAAACACGCCGGGGCCATATTCCGGGCTCATCGTGATTTTGCCAAGATGCGCCGCGCTTACACTACTCATCCCGAATATAATCTGTTGGCAGTCGACCCCGAGTCGTCGGTCAACATTATCACAGCCTATTACCTGCGAGGCCGCAAAAAATTTTCGGAGCTATAAACCAACAAAGCCGCCGGATGGGATGTTATAACTTTACATCACATGCCATCATTATGCTTAAATCACACAATATCGTTTTAGCGGCCATGTTTGCCGCAGGCGGCTGCCTGAGCGTGCAGGCGGCCGGGGATGTCACGTTTGAAGAATTTGCCGCGGCCCTCTCGGATATGCCGGAATATCGCGCACGGGCAAGTTATGAAGTTGTACTGCCTACGTCGCAGGAGCCTGTGGTCTATGCCATAGCTCTGCAGGGTAATGCGCAGACCGACAGCCTCGCTCCGGCTGATTATCTGATAGAATGGAGTCTTGCGAAAGACGGCAACCGCTCGGAGGGCTTTTCGGCCTATTTCGACGGCAATCATTACCGTTTTCGCGACCGTCGTCTTCAGGAATATCATGTTTCTGACGATATTTCATCGTTTGCGCCGGCCGGACACAAGGAGCGCGGCGTGCAGTCACAGGCCCAGTTTGCCGACCTGTTGCCGCAGTTTATCGGCGAGGCTTTTAAAAAATTCGCCGCGGATTCATCGTATGTTTTTAAGTTCACCCCGGACAGTATTGTTGGAGGACGTCGGTCTAAAGTTGTCGAAGGAGTCAGGCGTCACTCGGGCTACGATGCGCTCGAATATGTCTACGTTTTTGATTATGAAACAAATCTTCCGCGGCGCATAGAGTTTGACAGTAATCCCGGTATGATAGGGGAGCAGCTTGTGACGGCACTGTATGATTATGATTCGTTGCCTGAGACGGCGACGCTGAGCGACGAAGGACTGATAAAACGCTATCCTGAGGTGTTTGAAAAATACCGCGAGAACGATTTCCGACTTGAAAATATGATTGGCCAGCCTCTGCCGTCATTTTCGGCTCCATGCGTTGCCGGCGAGCGTCTGTCTCGTCACAGCGGCGACAAGTTTAACGCTCCGACAGTCATAGTTATTTTAGACAGTGATGTGTCATCGACACCTGATGTCGTGGCGGCCGTAAGGTCGGCTGTAGACGGACTGCCGATGCGTACCGACGTGCTGTGGGCGTTTGTCAGCAATGATCGTGCTGCCATAAATGATATAGTCGGAGAGCAACGGCCCGGAGAAACCGTCGTCAGCAGCGCCCGCGGATTAGCGCGTGATTGCGGTGTGACTATGACACCGGTCATCATGATTTGTGACGGCGACGGTGTCGTCACAGATATCTCGGTCGGCTACAACAAAAATCTCTCTGATGTTGTTATACAAAAGGTAGCGGTCACACGTCGCTGATATTTGTATAACAATGTAAACAATACTAAGATATGGAAAGTGTTTTTTTTAAAGGTCAGCCCTGTCACACATACGGTAAGATGCCTGTAGCCGGCGAGAAGGCTCCCTGTTTCAATCTTGTCGATAAAGACCTCAAGACTATCGACTGCAAGTCATTCCCGGGCAAACGTATAGTACTCAACGTGTTCCCGAGTCTTGATACTCCGGTCTGCGCCGCCTCGGTAAGACGATTCAATAAGGATGCAGCCAAGTTTGACAATACGGTTGTGATTTGCGTTTCGATGGACCTGCCTTTCGCCATGTCTCGTTTCTGCTCGGCAGAGGGCATTGATGGTGTCATCGCCGCATCGGCGTTCCGTTCGCCGGCTTTCGGTCAGGAATTCGGTCTGCAGCTTGTCGACGGGCCGTTAGCAGGGCTGCTGACACGTGCGGTCATCATACTTGACGAGCACCGTGAGGTGATTTATGCCGACCTCGTCGACGAAATAACTCGCGAGCCTGACTACGAAGGCGCCGAATACGTCCTCCGCAACAACAACTGATAAAACAGATAACATACAGATGCGGTCCTGTAAAATTACGACGATTTACAGGAACGCGTTGTTTTTGTGACAACGCTGACGTGGCTGACAGGGCTCACGTGCGCTGATTATCTGAGGTTTTCGCGGACGCGGTCGAGGTAGGTTTTCATGCCGGCGCTGTCGCGGCGCGTTACGATGTCCTGCAGCTCGGCAAGGCACT
Organism: uncultured Bacteroidales bacterium; assembly: GCA_965143025.1. GTDB lineage: Bacteria > Bacteroidota > Bacteroidia > Bacteroidales > Muribaculaceae > CAG-873. The sequence goes on along the minus strand of CBCSTG010000037.1, from coordinate 16,250 downwards.
CGCGTATCTTTTCTAATTGCCCGGGAGTGTGCGGGTTGAAGAGTATCTCGCTGAGCAGGTAGTCGTCCTCGCTCATAAGGCCGTTGGCGATGGCCATGTGGCGTTTGAACGTGGTGCCGGGCGCATCCTGATGTTTCATCGTCGATGCAAAGACGAGCGTCGACGCAAAAGGCACAGAGAGTGAGTAGGCGATAGTCTCGTCGTGCTCGGCGAAGCTATATTCCTCGATGTGGAGTTTCAGGCGGCTGTATAGGTCGCGGAAGAAGACGCGTCCGAGGTGGTCGCCTTCGGTGATGATGATGGCATTTTCGTTTGACAGATTTGACAGCGACGCAAATGTCGGTCCGAACATCGGGTGAGTCGAGACGAATGGATGCCCGGCCGAGGCGTAGAACTCGGGCAGGCCCGTCTTGACCGAAGCGATATCGCTCAGAATGGCGGTCGCGGGCAGATGGGGGAGCACGGCCTTGAAGGCTTCAATTGTGTAGCGCACGGTGGCGGCGTTGATGACTAACTGTGGCTCAAAGGCGTCAATCTCGTCTAAAGACGAGAAACGCTGAGTGTTGAAAGTAAATCTCAGTTTCTGAGGATCAGGGTCGTAGACCGCAAGCTCGTGTTCGAATGAGAGGAGGTCGCAGAAAAACGAGCCCATTTTGCCTGCGCCGAGTATAAGAATTTTCATTGTCTTATCGTAATTTGGTTAGTAATCAGAGCGGATGGCCGTTGACAATCTCAATCTGCTGGCGCACAGACTCCTCGTGGATGGCGGCGAGGACGGATTTCATAAATTCGCCCGACATGCCCATCTCCTGAGCCGAGTTGACGCGGCGCTGCATCAGGTCGTTGTAGCGGCCTGCCTGAATGACGGGCATCGAGTGCTCCTTTTTGTACTGGCCTATTTCACGGGCCACGCGCATACGTTTGTCAAGTAGTTCGAGCAACTCGTCGTCGATGCGGTCTATCTGCTGGCGCAGCAGGGCGAGGCTTTCGGTGGACATGGATTTGTCGCGGAGAACGAGGGTGTGAAGAATGAAATTAAGGACTTCGGGTGTGACCTGCTGGGATTTGTCGCTCCATGCGCAGTCGGGGTCGCAGTGGCTCTCGACAATCAGTCCGCTGAAACTCATGTCCAAGGCCTGCTGCGAGATGGGGCCGACGAGCTCGCGGCGGCCGCCTATATGACTGGGATCGCAGAAGACCGGCAGCCTGGGGTAGCGTCGGCGCAGCTCGATGGGGATGCGCCACTGCGGTAGGTTACGGTAGAGGTGCTTGCCGTAGGCGCTGAAACCGCGGTGGATGGCACCGAGACGGCGGATGCCGGCGTTGTAGATGCGCTGCAGGGCGCCAATCCAGAGCTCGAGGTCGGGGTTTACGGGATTTTTGACCAATACGGCGACGTCGGCCTTGGCCTCGGCGAGAGCGTCGGCTATCTCCTGCATGGCGAATGGGTTGGCCGATGTGCGGGCGCCAATCCACAGCAGGTCGACTCCGGCTGCGAGGGCGGCATCGACATGGTGTCGGTTTGCGACCTCGGTGGCCGTCTTCATGCCGGTGGTCTCCTTGACCTCTGTGAGCCAAGCGAGGCCTTCCTCGCCTATGCCTTCGAAGCCGCCGGGATGAGTGCGGGGCTTCCAGATGCCGGCTCTGAAAATCTTGATGCCGTTAGCGGCAAGCGAGCGGGCCGTTTCCATGACCTGTTCTCGTGTTTCGGCGCTGCATGGGCCGGCGATTACAACGGGTTTATCTATGGCGATGTCCTCAAAGAGAGGCTTTATATCGTTCATGTCTTCTGCTGACATAGTGGTCTGATTTAATGGCTGTTATTTATTGAGGTGATTTTTGATGCGTCGGAGTGATTCGCGCAGTTTGTCGGGCTTGGCACAAAGCGACACGCGCATGTAGCGCTCGCCGTTATGGCCGAAAATAAACCCCGGCGTTACAAAGACTTTTGCGTTATAAAAAAGGTCATCGGCGAGTTCTTCTGACGAGACGACCGTGTCAGGGATGCGACCCCATAGGAACATGCCGCGCTGCTGCGGGTCAAAGGTGCAGCCCATTGCCTCCATAATCTGCTCGGCTATGGCGCGGCGCTCTGCGTAAGTGGCGTTGAGGCGGTCATACCAGTCTTGGTCTGCCTCAAGGGCGCGGGCGGCGGCGAGCATGACGGGCTTGAACTGGCCGGAGTCGATGTTGCTCTTGACCTTGAGCATCCACGAGATGAACTGCGGATTGGAAGCGGCCATGGCCACACGCCATCCGGCCATGTTGTGGCTCTTGCTGAGCGAGTTGAGTTCGATGGCGACGTCTTTAGCGCCGGGCACGCTGAGGATGCTCTGCGGACGGTCGTTGAGTATGAAGCTGTAAGGATTGTCGTGGACTATGATTATCGAGTGGCGGCGTCCGAAGTCGATGAGGCGCTCGAAAGTCGCGCGGTCGGCAGCGCGGCCCGTCGGCATGTGGGGATAGTTGACCCACATCATTTTAATCTTGTCCAAAGGCAGGCGCTCCAAGGCGTCGAAGTCGGGCAGCCAGCCGCGTTGCTCGGTAAGGTCGTAGGTGTAGATTTCGGCACCAACCATCTTGCTGACAGAAGTGTAGGTCGGATAGCCCGGGTCGGGCACGAGCACGCCGTCGCCGGGATTGAGAAAGGTCAGCGACAGATGCAGCACGGCCTCCTTTGAGCCTATCAGCGGCTGAATTTCAGACGTGGGGTCGAGGGTGACGCCGTAGATGCGGCTATACCAGTCGGCAAAGGCGCGTCGCAATTCAGGGACGCCGATGTGTGGCTGATAACTGTGGGTGTCCGGCTTGCGGGCCTCGCGGCAGAGTGTCTCGATGACCTCGTCGTCGGGCGGACAGTCCGGACCGCCGATGCCAAGCGAGATGATGTCGGCACCCTCGGCGTTCAGACGCGCCAGTTCCTTAAGTTTTCGTGAAAAGTAGTATTCTTTAATTTGTCCGACGCGGTCGGCCGGGGTGAAGTCAGGTGAGGGGTGCATATCGTTGGGATTATTTGAATTGTTTGTTGCATTGGGCGTATTCGCCGAGTATTGTCAAATCGCCGGCGAGCGGACGCACGGCCTCGATGGCCTGATGATAACGCACGAGGCTCTCGAACGTCAGGTCTACGTAGAATCTGTACTCCCACTCGCGGCCGATGATTGGCATGGACTGTATCTTGGTGAGATTCATGTCGTAGAACGACAGAACTGTGAGTATTTTTGACAGCGCGCCGCCGGTATGGGGCAGGGTGAAGACTATCGAGGCCTTGTCAATCTCTGACTCGCGCGGACCGATTTCGGCTGCGAGCAGCGGGTCGGCAATAATCAGAAAGCGGGTGAAGTTGCGGCGGTTGGTCTCGATGCCTTTCTCGAGGATGTCGAGGCCGTAGAGCTCGGCGGCATATTCGCCGCAGACGGCGGCATGCCCTGTCAGATGCTGCTCAGAGATGTCACGTGCGCTGCCTGCCGTGTCAAAACGTTCTATCATTTTGAGATTAGGATGGCGGCGTAGATATTGCTCGCACTGCATCAGTGCCATCGGGTGGGAGTTGACTTCGGAGAGCGAGTCGATAGACTCGCCGGGGAGGGCGGCCAGAACGTGCGATATGCGCATCTTGTATTCGCCGAAGATGCGGAGCGGGCTCTGGCGCAGCATCTCGTGATTCTGCAGCAGGCTGCCGGCAATGGTGTTTTCGATGGCTACGATGCCCACCAGCGATGCATCAGAGGCAAGAGCATCAAACATCTGCTGGAAGGTGTCAAAGGGCAGTGTCTCAACATCGTGTCCGGCGAAATATTCACGCGCAGCGGCGTCGTGAAAGCATCCGGCGACGCCTTGTATTGTGACTTTGAGCTTCTTCATTGTTTCTGTAATTCAAAAAATCCCGTCTTCAAGTAACTGAGGACGGGATTTGATGTAGTCGTTAATGTAAATCGTTTGATAAAAAACTCACGCACTCAGCCCGTCTCTATTCTCAAAATAGAAATAATAAAAATAGGCGTATGCGTAAAATCGTGTCATTTTGTTTTGATTAACGCCACAAAGCTATAAATTTGCTTTCAATCCGGCAAATATTTTTTACTTTTTTTTGAAAGGGGAGAGGAAAAAAAGACTATTTGTCGTTACGATAGCTGACACGGGCATTATACATCTGCTCCTTAATGCCCCCGTTTTCGAGGAAGTCTTGCTTCACAAGCTCGATGATTTTATTGAGCATAGCGATGACCTGATGGATGAGTGTTATCATCAGATTACAATATTCTTCGTCATTAAGACGGGGTGCGAGCTCTAAATAAAATTTTGACTCATTGTTTTCATAACAAGTCTTGCGTAGTTTCGCGTATCGAGGATGTGTTTGAGACCAGACCTTAATATTTCGCGTGCGCATATAGTCTTCATAATCATTGAGTAGCTCATGGAGAGAGCCTCTGGCGACACCATAAAGCTTAATTTCAATCTCTGCTGACGTTGCGGCATCCACGCGACCCTCGACGATATTTTGCTTGCCTGAGCGAGCCGCCTGCAGCATCTGGTCATATGTCCTGTCAGTTATGGCAATCCTCCCTTGAAGAAAATGATATGTCAGGTCATATATTGCCTCTGCTTTTTGAAAAGCATAAAGCTTGCGGTAGCTTGTCTTAGGTTTGGCAAAGTCGGTCTTTTTCATGATATATTTTAGCTACTTTAGCTATGATAGCTACTTTAAATTTTTCTCAGAGATTCTCGATCACCTCCCTAACAATTCGTATCGCTCGACATAAATTTCTGTTATTGTGCGTTTTATGGCGTTGCGGTCTTCCCAGTAGCGTGTGCGGAGCGTGCCCTCGACCAACAGGCGCGACCCGCGGCGTATATATTTTTCGGCAAACTCGGCAGCTTGATCGGTCATCACGATGTTATGCCACTCGGTGCGCTCGGGTATAGTCGCCCCGGTGGCAACCTGACGCGCCGGCTCGTTTGTGGCGAGCGAAAATGATGCTACCGGCCGGCGTTCGACATATCTTATCTGTGGGTCGGAGCCGACGTTGCCAAGTAAAAATACTTTGTTCATGGCCGTCGTGTCAGTCTATGAAGTCAATCTGAGAGTTGCGTCGGCGCAGGCCGGCGAGGACAGCGGGGGTGAATCCGGCGCGCTCCATGTCGTTAAGTCCGGTAATAGTAAGACCACCGGGAGTCGTCACCATATCGATGGCGACCTCGGGGTTAAGGTCATAATGCTCAAGCATATCGGCAGCTCCGCGAAGCGTCTGACAGATGTAATTACGCGCCTCGCGAGGCTCAAAACCAAGGGCTACCGCGCCCTCGACAGATGCGCGGATATATCTGTAGGCATAGGCTATGCCGCATGAGCAGAGGAGGGTGGCGGCCGAGAATTTGGTCTCGTCTATAACCTCAACACGGCCAAGCGGACTGAAAACCTTACATAACTCAGCTGAATAAGCTGCAGCGTAGGCATTTGTGCAGATAAATGACATACTTTGGCCGACAGCCACGGCCGTGTTGGGCATCAGGCGTGCAATCATAGGCGCTTTGTCATAGTCGGCGAAATCTTCTTCAATCTGGGCGATGCGCAAGTCGGCGCAGAGCACCACGATGACGCTGTGGTTAAAGTCGACCGATTTGCCGATATCGTCGACTACCGCCTTGAAACTCGAGCTTTTGACAGCGATAATTATTACGTCAGAGCCTTTTGCCGCCTCGGCATTAGATTCTGCCATGGTGATATTTTCAAAACCGGCAAGATAGTCGGGCATCACGCCCGAACGGTTAGTGACTGCGACCGCGTAGCCGCTACGGGCGAGCCCTATGGCAATGGCTCCGCCCATGTTTCCGACTCCGATAACTGATATTTTCTTCATAGTGTCTGTAGCTTGAGTGTATTGTGCAAAATTAAGTCATTTGCCCTTTTGCATCAAATTTTTGTCAGTATATTGTCCTCAGCGCTCTCTTTTAAGACCTTTTTAGAATCAAAGTGGGATAAGTGTGAAAAAAATCATTAATTTTGCCGATTGTTAGACTTATAATTAATATAATCAATACATCACATATAAAATGGCACAGCAAGAAGATGTCTTCAAAAAAATCGTCTCTCACGCCAAAGAGTACGGTTTCGTCTTTCAATCAAGTGAAATCTATGACGGGCTCTCGGCCGTCTATGACTACGGTCAGAACGGTGTCGAGCTCAAAAATAATATAAAACGTTACTGGTGGGACGCGATGACCCTTCTGCATGAGAATATCGTCGGTATCGACTCTGCCATTTTCATGCACCCGACCATCTGGAAGGCTTCCGGCCACGTCGACGCTTTCAATGACCCTCTGATTGATAACCGCGACTCGAAGAAGCGTTATCGCGCCGATGTGCTCATCGAGGATCAGATTGCCAAATATGACGAGAAAATCGACAAAGAGGTCGCCAAGGCTGCCAAGCGTTTCGGCGAAAGCTTTGACGAGGCTCTTTTCCGCGAGACCAATCCCCGTGTCTGCGAGCACCGCGCACGCCGCGAGGCTCTGCACGAGCGTTTTGCCAAGGCAATGAACGATAACAATCTCGACGAGCTCCGTCAGATTATCATCGACGAGGAAATTGTATGCCCGATTTCAGGTACACGCAACTGGACAGACGTGCGCCAGTTCAATCTCATGTTCAAGACCGAGATGGGCTCGACAGCCGACGGCTCGATGACAGTCTATCTGCGACCCGAGACCGCACAGGGTATCTTCGTCAACTATCTCAACGTTCAGAAAACTGGCCGTATGCGCATCCCCTTCGGCATCGCTCAGATAGGCAAAGCGTTCCGCAACGAGATTGTTGCCCGCCAGTTCATCTTCCGCATGCGCGAGTTCGAGCAGATGGAGATGCAGTTCTTTGTCCGTCCCGGTGAGGAAATCAAATGGTTTAAACAATGGAAAGAATGGCGTCTCAAATGGCACAAGGCTCTTGGTCTTGGCGACGAGAAATATCGCTATCACGACCACGAGAAACTGGCTCACTATGCCAACGCCGCCACAGACATCGAATTCCTCATGCCTTTCGGTTTCAAAGAGGTTGAAGGCATCCATTCGCGCACAAACTTCGACCTGTCGCAGCATGAAAAATACTCCGGCAAGAAGATTCAGTACTTCGACCCCGAGCTCAACGAGAGCTACACTCCGTTTGTCATCGAGACTTCAATCGGCGTTGACCGCATGTTCCTGAGCGTGCTCTGCTCGAGCTACGAAGAGCAGGCTTTGGAGGGTGGCGACACACGCGTCGTACTTCACCTGCCCGCAGCCCTTGCGCCGGTCAAATGCGCCGTGCTGCCGCTTGTCAAGAAAGACGGACTCCCCGAGAAGGCCCGCGAAATTGTCAACGACCTCAAGTTTGACTTCTCTACACATTACGAAGAAAAAGACACCATCGGCAAGCGTTACCGCCGTCAGGACGCCATCGGCACGCCTTACTGCATCACCGTCGACCATCAGACGCTCGAAGACAACACTGTCACCCTGCGCGAGCGCGACTCGATGGAGCAGACACGCGTCAACGTGGCCGACCTTCACAAACTCATCCATGACCGCGTCAGCCTGACATCGCTTCTGCGCAAGCTCGGCTAAGTCATTTAACCAAAAACACCAAACTAATGAAGAAAGTAATCGTTCCCGCGATAATCGTCCTCGTCATCGCCGTGCTCTGCGGCATGGGCTGCAGCAACTATAACAGCTTGGTCACAGCCGAGCAGGATGTCGACAAGGCTCAGGCTGATGTTCAGACCCAGTATCAGCGCCGTTATGACCTGATACCCAACCTTGTCGAGACTGTCAAGGGCTATGCCGCCCATGAGTCAATGACACTGCAGAATGTCACAAACGCACGCGCCGGTATCGCCCCCGTCGACACGACAGGCGTCATGCAGGCCGCACGTGAGGCTCTCAACGCTCCCAATGAAAACGCGTATGCACAGGCTCTGCGTCAGCTCAGCAGTCAGTTCAGCGTTTATGTCAATGCCGTGCACGAGGCATATCCAGACCTGAAGGCTAACGAGCAGTTCTTAGATCTTCAGAAACAACTTGAAGGAACTGAAAACCGTATCGCGACCTACCGCGGCTACTATAATAATGCTGTGCGCGACTATAACCTGAAGGTGAAACGTTTCCCCGGCAATATCTTCGCCGGAATCTTCGGCTTCTCTCCCAAAGAGCAGTATGAGGCTGACGCCGAGGCTCAGAGCGCTCCTAAAGTACAATTCTGATAACGACGATGAAAAAACTACCCTTTATATTAATGCTCGCCGTCGCCGTGTGCCTCGGGCTGACATTTGCCGGATGCAACGAAGATGACAATAACGGAGCGAATACCATCAACCTGCGTCAGTGGCGTGACATCAACAACCAGTGGCTCGCCGAGATGCAGTCGCGCAAGGGAGATGACGGACAGCCTTACTACAAGACTATTATCCCTCGCTGGGACGCCGGCTCGTTTGTGCTCGTACATTACTTCAATGAGCGCAGCAACAATCCCGATTTGCTCAAGCCGCTCTATACGAGTACCATCGACGTGCGCTACAGACTCGAGCTCTATAACGGAACGCCGGTCGATTCGTCGACTAATGTCACCACTTGGGGCCCGGGCATATACCGTGCGCAGCTCAGCAGCCTAATTCCCGGCTGGGCGGCCGCCGTCTGTGACATGAATGTCGGAGATACGGCTGAGGTTATCGTGCCTTATCAGATGGGTTACGGCACATCTTCGACCGGCTCGATACCCGGATACTCAAATCTCAAGTTCGGTATACGTCTGGTTGATATCGCAGCCTACGAGCTTCCCTCAGAGCAGTAACTGACTCCATAGACAGACTTATCGCGAAGCCGCGCCGGAGACTGCTCCGTAGCGGCTTCGGTCATAAACATAATAAGCAGTCGTCACTTTGCGTTATACTCTAAGTAACAAATCTGACTATCAGCAACTCATCAATGTATAAAAAACTGATATACACACTCGTCGCAGCCGCCCTGCTGACCTCTTGCGGAGGCGCCAAACTCTCTGTGGCCGACGAGCAGATGGCGCGCGGCGAATATTATGACGCCTCGCGCACATATCGCAAGGTATATAACAAGCTCACCAAGAAAGAGGAACGCAAACTGCGCGGCGAAGTGGCTTACAAGATGGCAGAATGTCACCGCCGTCTGAGCCAGAGCGCACGCGCGTCGGCCGCTTATCAGAATGCGGTGAGATACGGCTACGAGGATACGTTGCTGCAGCTGCATCTCGCCGAGTCACTCCACGCCGAGGGACGCTATCAGCAGGCCATTGCGGCTTATGAGGAGTATCTCAAGTTGCGTCCCGACGACAAAAAGGCTCTCAATGGTTTGGCAGGTGCGAAGATAGGCGCCGAGCGCGGTCCGCGTACCCGTTATGTCGTGCGCCAGCCCAAACTCTTCAATAGCCGCCGTGCCGATTATGCGCCTATGTATTATGACAAGTCTTACGACCGCATATATTACACCACCACCAACGAGAAGGTGACCGGCACACACCGCAGCGAAATTAACGGCATGAAGAAAAGCGACATCTGGACTGCTTCAAAGAACGAGCGTGGCGAGTGGCAGCGTCCCGAGCCGGTCGAGGGCGAACTCAACTCTGAGGTAGAGGAGGGCATCGTGTCATTCTCGCCCGACGGAGCGACGATGTATCTGACCAAGGCGCGCCGCGAGCCGAATGCCAATACAGGTGTGGAAATATACACCTCTCAGCGCAGCGACGCATCGTGGAGCAAGCCTGTAAAGTTTGAAATCACAGCCGACACGATATCGAGTTACGGACATCCGGCCGTCTCCCCCGACGGACAGTGGCTCTATTTCTCGTCTGATATGCCCGGCGGACAAGGAGGCAAGGACATCTGGCGCATAAATCTTGTCGATAAAATAGGCTCTTTAGAGAATCTCGGCGAATGGATCAATACTCCCGGCGACGAGGTCTTCCCTTATGTACGCACCGACTCGCTGCTCTACTTCGCCTCTGACGGACATCCCGGCCTCGGAGGACTCGACCTCTTCTGCGCGCGTCTGACCCCATCGGGAGGCTGGAGCGTAACCAACATGGGGTCGCCGGTCAACTCGGCCTCTGATGACTTCGGCATCACATTCGGCGAGGGCGAGAGCGGTTTTTTCAGCTCAAACCGCGGCGACCAGCGAGGTTATGACCATATCTACTCATTTGAACTTCCCGAACTCAAAATACTTATCAGCGGATGGGTGCTCGACCGCGACGAAGAGCCTGTACCTAACGCCGTGATACGCATCGTGGGCAACGACGGCAGCAATCAGAAACAGGTTGCGCGCGCCGACGGCTCGTTCAGCTTCCCGCTCGACCGCGGCGTCAGCTATGTAATGCTTGCCGGCGCCAAGGGATATCTCAACTCCAAGCGCGAGTTTACCTCTGACATTGCCGAGGAAGATGCCGAGTATGGCGTCGACTTCATCCTCTCGTCGATAACCAAGCCCGTGGTGATAGACAATATTTTCTATGACTTTGACCGCGCGACGCTGCGTCCTGAGTCCAAGACTGCACTTGACGAGATGGCTCAGGTGCTCCGCGACAATCCAAATGTGACCATCGAGATGGCCTCGCACACCGACCGCAAGGGCACTGACGAGTATAACATCAATCTTTCGTCGCGTCGCGCACGGTCTGTCATCGACTATCTGATTTCGGTAGGCATCAGTCCCGACCGTCTACAGTCGCAGGGCTACGGCGAGTCGCGGCCGAAGAAAATCACCAAGAAACTCGCCCGCGAGCATCCGCAGTTCAAGGAGGGTGATGTGCTGACTGAGGAGTACATCCTGCAGCTCTCGCCCGAGGATCAGGAAGTGGCCGACCAGATAAACCGCCGTACCGAGTTCCAAGTGCTGTCAATAGATTATCAGATGTATTGACATGGGTCGCCGGGGAGAAGTCAAGCTGAAATTGCGCACCGAGATAGAGACGCCGCGCGGCACGTTTGCCATAAGCCACGCCGACCGCCTGCTGATGCTCGGATCGTGCTTCACTGACAGTGTAGGCGCCCGACTTGAAGCCGACGGATTCGCGGTGACACGCAATCCCTTCGGGCCGCTTTACAATCCGCTTTCGATAGCCTCGGTGCTCAGAATGATATTTGACGGTCGTCGCTACGTGCCTGCTGACATGACCGTCGACGACGCGGGTATCAGCCATTGCCTTGATTTCGCCTCGCGATGGCAGAGCGCCGACGCTGACGCGCTCTGTGCCGAGCTAAACGATGGGCTCGACAGCTTGGCTGAGGCATATAGCGAAGCCACAGTCGTGGTGCTGACGTTCGGCTCGTCGTTCGGCTACTATGTCACCGGCGCCGAGTCTGATTGGCCAGTCGGCAACTGTCACAAATTCCCTGCCACGTATTTCGAACGCCGTACCATCACGGTCGGGCGCATTACAGACTGCTGGCGCCTCTTGGCCGAGCGCATCAAAGCCGACGGCAAGCATCTGCTGCTGACCGTCAGCCCCATACGCCATCTCGCCGACGGTCTGCACGGCAATGAGTTGTCTAAGGCGCGCCTCCTGCTCGCATGTGAGGCTTTGGCCGATGAGGCCGACTACTTCCCGTCGTATGAAATCATGCTCGACGACTTGCGTGACTACCGTTTCTATGCCGCTGACATGAAGCATCCGTCAGATGTGGCCGTCGATTATATATATCAACATTTTGCAAACGCTTATTTCGATGAGCACACCGCAGCCGAGGCTCTGCGCAGACGCGCCGCGACTCTCCGCGCCGCCCATCGTCAGATTATAGACCGAATATGACACTCGAATTGTCAGACATAGCGTCGGTATGCACCGGACGCAAAGGTGCGGTCAAATGTGACCGTAGGATTGACACACTTCTCACCGATAGCCGCCAGCTGATTGACAGCGACCCGGCTTCGGCTTTGTTTTTTGCATTGCGCACTCCGGTCAACGATGGCCACCGTTTCATCGCTGACCTATATCGTAAGGGCGTGCGCTCGTTTGTCGTGGAGACGGTGCCTGAGATAATGACCGATGTCAGTGATGCAGATTTTATTGTGGTCGAAAACACACTCGCAGCGCTCCACGCCGTTGGGCGTGCCGTCCGTGAGCGTCTCGCAGACACTACTGTTATAGGTATCACGGGCAGCCGTGGCAAGACCGAGGTCAAGGAGCTGCTTTTCAGTGCCATGCAGCGCGCCGGCAAGCGCGTGATGCGCAGCCCGCGCAGCTGGAACTCGCAGATTGGTGTGCCGATGTCGCTTTGGGCGGTCGAGCCTGACACCGAGATAGCCATCATAGAGGCGGGCATAGACCACAGCGGCCAGATGGACTCGCTCGCCGCGATGATACGTCCGCAGATAGGCGTGCTGACCGCGATTACTGACGAGCATGACTCGGGCTTCGCCTCTCGCGATGAAAAAGTAGCCGAGAAGCGGCGACTTTTTGCCGGCTGCGAATATGTCGCCGAGGGCGGCGACAACCGCCGTCTCGCCGCTGATGTGCTTTGCCGGCTCGGGCTTGACGTCTCGCTGCTTGACGGGCTGACACCGGTGTCGACGCGTCTTGACGTGCACGACGGCGTAAATGACTGCCTGATGATTACCGACGGATTCACCAACGACATCGACTCGCTGCTGCCGGCTCTTGATTTTATGCGGCGCCGCACGACATCGTCGCGACGCAACACGCTGATAATCGGCGACCTCAGCCACGGTCCCGCTGACGATGTTGAGGCTGTCTACTGCCGCTTGGCTCAGCTAGTCAAAGTAGCCTCAATAGACCGCATGATTGGTGTGGGTAAGGAAATTACCTCTTATCGACGCCTTTTCGACCCGTTGACTGCGTCTGAATTTATGGCTGATACCGATGAGTTTCTTGACAAATACGACATCTCGCGCTTTGACAGCGAACTCATACTTATAAAGGGAGGCGCCGACAGCGGATTTGAGCGTTTGAGCCGACGATTGGAGACGCCTCGTCATCAGACGATACTCGAGGTCAATCTTGACTCGGCAATACATAATTTCAACGCTTTCAGGGCGTTGTTGCGTCCGACGACGGGCGTTGTCGCCATGGTCAAGGCCTCGGGTTACGGCACCGGCGCGCTCGAGTTGGCCAAAAGCCTGCAGTCGCAGGGCGCGGCCTATCTTGCCGTGGCTGTCGTCGAGGAGGGTGTGGCGCTTCGCCGTGCCGGCATCACCATGCCGATTATGGTGCTCAATCCCATGACTACCAACTATCAGGCGCTGTTCAACTACGGTCTCGAGCCGGCTGTCTTCTCACTGCGCGAACTGCGCATGCTCATGGATGAGGCGCGACGCTACGGCCGTCACAACAACCCGATACACATCAAGTTTGACACCGGCATGCACCGTCTTGGTTTCCTCGCCGACGAGATTGACGAGCTCGCCGCCATGCTGCGCGAGACCGACCTCGTTACCGTCAGCTCGGCGTTCTCGCATCTCGCCACGGCCGACTGCTTGGATGAGGACGCTTACACCGAGTCACAGTTTGATGCTTTCGAAGCTATGACAGAGGCTTTTGCCAAAGCATTGGGCAGACCGTTCAAACGACATATTTTAAATACGGCCGGTATGATGCGCTACCCTGAGCGGCAGTATGACATGGTCAGATTGGGCATAGGCCTCTACGGTATCAGCCCGCTGCCGCCGGAGGCCACAAATGTCGACCTGCGTACAGTGGCGCGTCTGACCACGACCATTATCTCGCTGAAAAACTGGAGTCCGAAGACCACCATTGGTTATTCGCGCCGCGGAGTGCTTGAGCGCGAGTCGGTAATAGCGACTGTGCCTATTGGCTATGCCGACGGCATAGACCGCCACTTTGGCTGCGGCCGCGCGTCGTTTGTAGTCAATGGCCATCTGTGCCCGACTGTGGGCAATATTTGCATGGACCTGTGCATGATAGACGTGACCGGTGCAGGGGCCGCAATCGGCGACCGGGTCGAGATATTCGGTCCCGAGGCGCCCATTGAGCGCCTTGCCGACACGCTCGGCACTATACCTTACGAGATATTGACATCTGTCTCCCCCCGCATCCATCGTATCTATTTCCGAGAATAAATATGCTTAAATTCTTGCGTAACATAATAAAGAATCTGGCGGTATGGCATTATCTGCTGGCTTTTGTGGCCCTGACGCTGCTCTACTGCTACTTCGGCCACGAGGTAGGCATAGGCCGTTATTGGCGCACGGCTGTAATGAGAGGAATGGGCGACGCTGCATTGTTTGTAGCTGTGTTTGTGCTCTTTGGACGCCGCGGCCCTCTGCTGACGACTATATTCGTGTGGCTCGCGGCTGCGTTTCTGTTTGCAAATGCGGTGTATTTCAGATTCAACAATGACATAATCCCGCCGTCGGCATTCTTCACGGGTGCGAGCTACAATAATTATACATTCACGGCCGTGCCGCGGCTTATCAAATGGAGCGACGTCATCTTTCTGCTGATACCGTTGGCGCTTACTGATTTGTATTTATATAACCGCCGTCGTTTCGAGCCTTTGCGCTGGCCCGGGCGACTGCTGATGGTCGGATTGGCCGCGTTTCTTTACATCTTCGGTGCATTTTATATAGCATACAAATCTTACTTTGGCAATAAGCTCTCAATCGGTGAAGCTGACACGTCTATTGGCAAAGAGATGCTCTGGAAGTTTGAGGATATGGCGCGCCGCGTGTCTATGGTAAACCTTAACGGCCACGTCGCTTATACCACTTACCTGCTGAGGATGATGATGGCCGACGGGAATATCACTCTGAGCGACGATGAGCGTCACCGCATAGATGAGTTTATAGCGAAACGCTCTGTGCAATCGGCTATTGCCGACTCGGTTGCGCCCCGACGTAACCTGATATTTATAGTCGTCGAGTCACTCAACTCACGCGCAGTAGGCCGCACTTTCGCCGGTTGCAGCGTCACTCCCGTCTTGGACAGCCTGATAGCATCTGCCGGGGCGGTTTCGTGTCTCGATGTCAAACCGCAGACCTCCGTAGGCACATCTTCAGACGGACACCTTATTTATAATACCGGCCTGTTGCCCGTTACGGGTCAGGTGACGGCGTTTCAGTATGCCGGCGATGTTTTCCCGTCATTGGTAACAGCTTTAGGTTATGATGAGACAGGTGAAATTATCGGGTCAACCCGCGATGTCTGGAATCACTCGATAATCGACCGTGCATACGGTCTAAAGGGGCTGTATGACCTTGACGACATGGATGCTGCCGGATATGATTCGGACAGCGGTGCCGACCGTGCTGTCTTTGAATATACACTTGCGACGCTCCCGAAACTTCAACAGCCGTTTTACTACTTTGTGACGACGATTACTACGCATTATCCGTTTACCGACCCTATAGACCGACCGGTCAATTTGACATTCCCTGACGACATGGAGCCGATAGAGCGTCGCTATTTAGAGCGCGTCAATTATTTCGACACATGCCTCGGTGAGTTTATTGACGGTCTAAAGGCTGAGGGTCTGTATGACAACTCGCTTATAGTCATAGCGTCTGACCACGAGATGGCCGTGACTGCCGACGAACAGCTAAACCGCGCAGCACGTCAGCCGATTACATTTGTGGCTGTCAATACTGCTCTTGGCGAAAACCGCCGGATAGCGACAATGAATCAAATAGATGTCTATCCGACAATCCTTGATCTTATGGGTGCCTCGCGGTCAGACGGTTGGCGCGGGGTAGGGCATAGCGTCTTCACTGACATAGCTCAGGTTGGAGTGGCTGAGGCTCAGGAGATTTCAGACTTGATAATCAGAGGTGATTATTTCGCGAAATGAATTTCAAACGGCAGACAGATAGACTGTTCGAGTTTGTGCGGCGACCGCTGACGCTGTTCTACGCGGTGATGGTTGTGGCCGTGGCAGCGCTGTTGATGTTCTTCTCGGTGCAGATAGCAGATAATACTACTGCAGCGCTGCGTGGGGTCATTTTTGTGGCTGATGCCGTGCTGATGATGCTGATTTACTGGCTCCTGCCGCGGCGTTGGCGATGGATTCCGCTGCCGATTCTCTGGCTTCTGTCAGGCTTCCTGTGGGCCAATGTGCTGCATTTTCGTTATCTGCATGACCTCATACCGCTTTCGTCGATGCTGTCGGCCGACAATTACAACCATTTTCTAATCGAGAGTCTGCCCTCAATTGTCCGTCCGGGCGATTTGTTCTATCTGCTTGTGCCGTTGACTGTTACTGCGCTATATTTCGTCATTC
>CBCSTG010000036.1:0-22214 GCA_965143025.1 uncultured Bacteroidales bacterium | reverse complement strand
CTCTCTTATATAGAGAGACCCTAAAAATAGAGTATTAGGCATGAAAAAATGGGCGACCATTATTATAATGATATTCTATTGTGGCTTCTTGTCGGCTCAAACCGTACATGAGGTTCGCGACTCTGTGAAGATATATTTCCGCCAAGGGAAAATTGACCTTGTGCCATCGCTCAAAGGTAACCAAGCCTCTTTGGACAGGATAGCCGACAGCATGCGCATTGCTTACTCCGACTCAATCTACCGTCTTCAAAAGATTCTCGTTGTAGGAGGCGCATCGCCCGAAGGCAGTGTAAAGTTCAACAAGTGGCTGTCTGAAAAGCGAGGAGGTGTCCTCTTCGACTACCTCTCCCGTTACGGTGACTTACCGGACTCAATGAAAACCACCGAATTTCTCGGACGAGACTGGAACGGCCTCATCGACTTGGTGCAGAACGACCCGGATGTGCCTTATCGCGATGAAACCCTAACTACACTGCGCAGTATAGTTGACGAGTTACACAAGGGCACTCCAACAAAGACCGATCCCTTATTGCGCATCAAGCGTCTGCGCGGCGGCGTACCATACTTATATATGTATACTCACCACTTCCCTGCTCTCCGTGCATCACGCCTCTATCTTTGGTATGAGAAAGTTTTGAATCCGGCTGTGGCCGTGCCGGTCCCAGAGACAAATGCAGAAGTTTTTGTTGCGCCGAGAGATACTGTCTACGTGGTTACGCATGATACCGTTTATATACATGTGCCGTGTCCCGAAAGGCGTTTCTACATGGACATTAGCACAAATATGCTCTACGACGCACTTTTAGTTCCAAATATAGGTGTGGAGTTTTACATTGGCAAGGACTGGTCGGTAAAGGCCGACTGGATGTACGGCTGGTGGAAAAGGGACACCAACCACTGGTACTGGCGCGCTTATGGCGGAGACATCGCAGTTCGCAAGTGGTTTGGCCGTGCAGCGAAAAATAAACCGCTCACAGGTCATCACCTCGGCGTGTATGGACAAATCTTCACCTATGACTTCGAAACCGGCGGTCGCGGTTATATGGGCGGCAAGCCCGGAGGCTCGCTTTGGGATAAGATGAATTACGCGGCCGGCATCGAATACGGCTACTCCCTCCCAATTGCGCGCAGGCTAAACCTCGACTTCACCATAGGCATAGGCTACTGGGGCGGCATCTATCATGAGTATATCCCCGTCGACAACTGCTACGTGTGGCAATCCACCAAGCAGCGCCACTGGTTTGGACCCACCAAAGCGGAGATATCGCTTGTATGGCTCATCGGAAAAGGCAATGCCAACAGTAAGAAAGGAGGCCGCAAATGAAAAGGAACAGGCTTTGGCAGATTCTTTGCAGGCTTGCCGTCCTCACGGCGGTGCCTCTCCTTGGCGCCTGCGAACATAAAGAGTTTTGTTATCAACACCCGCATATAAAGACCGTAAGGGTTGAGTTCAACTGGCAGGATGCCCCTGATGCCGACCCTAAGGGTATGTGTGTATTCTTCTATCCCACCGACGGCGGCAGCCCGCAGCGTGTCGACTTCACTGGCATGACAGGCGGTGAGGTACAGCTGCGCACAGGCTCATATCGCGTGATGTGCTACAACAACGACACAGAGTCGGTGCTCTTTGCAGACACCCACAACTTCGACACACATACGGGATTTACACGCGAAGGCAATGTGCTCGAACCAATCTACGGAAACGCCGCAAACTATGCACCGCGCGCGGCAGGCAGCGAAGAGGAGCGTGTGGTAATCACCCCCGACATGATGTGGGGTTGCGTAGCTTCAGATGTGGAGGTCTTCGATACCGGCATAAGCTATGAGTGCCGCCCACTGGAAATGGCTGACCGAGCCGACGGGACTCCCACTGTTGACGAACAAGTAATCACATTATACCCCCACGAGTTGGTGTGCACCTATACTTATGAGGTACACAACGTAAAGAATCTGAAACACGCCGTGCAGATGTGCGGCACAATCTCAGGTATGGCTCCTTCGCTGCTCTTCGGAGATGAGAGTCTCGACAAAGAGTGCGTCACGTTGCCCTTCGCAGCGGTTTCCGACGGAGTCTCGACAATCACAGGCAAGTTCTACACTTTCGGTCACAACGAAGAGAACGCCGACCCGCACCGCATGATATTCTACATCGTCATGGACGACGGACAAAAATATGCATACGGTACCGACGGCAACAATCGCTTCAACGTCACCTCACAGGTGCATGACGCGCCCGACCGCAGGCACGTGCATATTGTCATCAACGGTCTCGATCTCCCCACGCCCATTGAGAATGGTAACGGTTTTAATGTCGGGGCCGACGACTGGGTGCTCGTGGAACAGGACATACGCATATAACATACAGAAAAACATAAAAATAAACCAATTTTTCTTAACAATCAATTCAGATCAAATGAAAACCAGACATTTTCTTTTAGGAGCAACCGGACTGCTCGCTATGGCGTCCTGCTCGAATGACGAGTTGGTAGGTTACAATCACGATGGTGATGAGATTTCCTTCAACGTAGTTACAAATGCCGGTACACGTGCCGCTGACGTGTACTGCAACAACAACATGCCCGGCGCCTTCGAGGTGTGGGCCCTCACCGACGGCAAGACTTACATCAGCGGAGACGCCATAGAGTATGAAGGCAGCAAGTGGGTCAACAAAAGCGGCACACGCTACTGGCCTGAAGGGGCGGTGACATTCTTTGCTCATAAGAATGCAGGCGACGCTTTCGATTGGAACAACGGCGCACCCGTTATCAACAACTTCACTGTAGCAAACGATGTCGCTCAGCAGAATGATCTCATCTACGCAGTAAAGACAACTGCCAAGCCTAATGCTGCGGGACAGGTGACCCTCAACTTCCGCCATGCCCTCTCGCAGATTGTATTTGCCGCCAAGAATACAAACAAAAACCTTTACGTGGAAGTCAGCGGCGTATCGGTGTGCAAGGTAGGCGAAACAAACACCTTCACCTACGGCACCGGCGATACTGACGACAACATCATTAATCACGACGGCACAATCGGTGACATCACTTACGGTAACAACTGGGGTAAATGGAACGCACTTTCAGGCGGTACCGCAACTTTCACGGTTGATTTCGACGCCGTTGCAGTCGCCGGCGACAACACAGCCGTGTCGCTCACAAGCGACAACGACGCCGACAAGGAATTCAACGCCAACGCCATGCTCCTTCTCCCCCAGAACACCACCGCTTGGGCTGTTGAAGGCGACAATGTCGAAGGCAAACCCGTCGATCAGCAGGGTACTTACTTCCTTGTAAAATGCTCTATCTGGAATGTGGCCGGAGATACATTCAATAAAGACACCGACATCTGCCTCTGGGGTAAAGACGGAGCCAAGGAAATTGCAATCCCTGTTGCATTCAACTGGGAGCAGGGCAAGAAATACCTCTATACCTTCGTATTCGGCGAAGGCAATGGCGGATATGACCCCGAAGAACCCGATCCTGACGATCCCGATCCCGATCCCGTACTCGTACCCATCACATTTGCCGTTACTGTCGATGACTTCGTGCCGGTCAACGCTACCGATGTCGAAATACCCAAGCTTAACTAAGCATTCACTCTATACACATGTCGGACGAGACTTCGGTCTCGTCCGCAAATAAATCATACTAAATGAGAATCGCCCGATAAGCGATTGATATAGACTCTTTTAATTTTCAAAGGCCGGACGGGGTTAAATGTTCCCTTTCCGGTCACTTATAAGGCAGCACCGGAGCGCCTGACTTTAATAAACCGAATTAATAGCAAGCTACATGGCCGCAATATTGAAGACTATCCGCCGCGCAAGCCGTCTGGCCCTACCGGGCCTGTGCATTGCCGTTATGGCATCATGCTCCGACGACGAGGCTATCAAAGAACATTCCGATAGTGACATTTTGTCTTTCGGCATATCAATGTCGGACGAATGGAACACCGCGTCGAGATTTAATGCCGAAGAAACAGCTAAGTGCGACACTATGCTCTTTGACGGAACTGATTTTGGCCTCTTGTCGACATCAGCGCCTATGACCGTCCCCTCGGCCTTTGCCACAACTGTCTCACGGGCTGCCGAAATATCCCAAACAAATTTCTACGACAGCTTTGGAGTGTACGGCTATGTCTACCAAGGGCCTGACTGGTTAATGCGTAATAATGTAAAGCCATATCTGTCAGACGAAAGAGCATACGCTAAAGGCAATGACATATGGGCGACCGACCGCACATATTACTGGCCGGACGCTTCATGTCGGATGCATTTCTATGCATTTGCGCCCCACGATATGGCCACTCTTACGATAAACGGCTTTACCCCGGAGCTGAGCTATGAAGTACCTGACGACGCTACATCCCAAAAAGACCTGATGTATGCCGTGGCCGACGTGGAGGGCGATTACCGCAAGAATCTTAATTTACAATTCGGACACATGCTCACGGGAGTAAAGGTGCATGCCGCACAGTCTCTCGGCGCAACCATAAAACGGATAGCCCTCAAAAATGTACGATACAGAGGCTCTTACAATTTCGATAATCCCTCGTGGACTGTTTCCGACGATAAAAAAGACTTTTCCCTCGAATGTGATGTTCCAACCAACCCGGAGATTTCTACAAGCGCACCTGTTGCCGACGGAGAATATACATTTATGATGATTCCGCAAGATTTCTATTACGATAATCTCGGACTGGAAATTACGCTCGAAGAAGAAAACGGAGAAGTTAAAAAAATCACCAAGAATATATCGACTTTCTGGGAAGAGGGTACAATGGTCGACATGCTTATCTGGCGATCCTTTACAGGGATGATACACTACATAATCAACAACCGCGAACAGAAGACGCTCATGGTTATGAATGTGAAGCCCGGATTGGAACGCACTCTCTCGACTAAAATCACTGATTTCCCTGACTACATAGTGGAATGGAGTCTCTCGCCGGAAGTAGACGAATTCGTAAAGTCGACAATATGGAATATCAACAACAAAGACCTCTATGTTTACACTCGTGGAGCGATGTTGCTTTTTCTTCCGGAGACACCTGACGGGGCAGCGGTCACAGGAATGCCGAAAAACATGCTGAAAACTGGACGCGAATACGTATACACATTCGCAGCCCCTAAATCTCCGTCATGCGAAGGCTATATATTCAAAGGATGGGCAAGTCAATCGAATGGAACTACAACAATATATGAGCCGGATACAGATATCGTCGTATCGGTAGAGAACCCCGATAACAGCGGATATTTAATCTTAAGAGCTATCTGGGAAAAAGAATGACAGACTGCGGGCCTACCCGGCCCGACTGCTATTAGTGACTTAGATAAATATTTAACGTAGAAGTCACCTATTCATTTCATTTTAAACATCTGACATTCGACTGAAGATTTAGGTTTATCTCCAGACGATGAAGTTGATGTTCTTGATGTCAATGCCTGCGGTTTTGCCGAAGATGAAGGCGTTGCCGTCGGCGTCAACATAGCGGCCCGATGAGTTCGAGCCGACGAGGTAGATGGCGTTGCGCACACCGGCACTTACAAGCGCCTGCGCGAAATCATGAAATGTCACTCTGTCATTGCTGATGATTACACAAATCTGACCGTCCGATTCAGCAAGGGCCTTACGGACGGCTTTGCCCTTGGGTTTGTTCTCTACGATCTGTCCGCCGACTACAAGCGGATACTGTCGGAAGAAATAACCGTCGGTCGTAAGAGCCTGCTCGAGCATCGGCGTAGCATCAGAGACCCCGACAGTAATCTCACCATTAATAATAGAACAGAAACCCGCCTTGGCCTCTCCCTTGCCGATAAGATCACCCCGGAGCACATATGCCCCGACAATACCTCCGTTATCACGGCGCACATCTGCAGCCTGAGCAATCAGCACAGCCGAAGTATCATTCAGTACATCAGCACCGACCGCCAAAGACGGCACGGCGTTTCGCGGCGTAAGAACGGTAAGGCCTACTCCGTCGACAACAGTGTCTCTGCGTATCGTAAACGGTTTTGCCTCCACAACTGTATCAGCGGCGACAACCTCCACAGGCGCGGCAGACTCGGCAAGAGGCACAGGAACGGCACAAAACTCCTGTTCATCCTCATCGTCGTCGTAAACATAAATTGCAGCAATTACCCCTGCAGCAACGAGAGCCACTATTAGAGCGACCCACATGTAAAGTGCCCTGCGGGAGCGACGGCGGTTTTGACTGTGGCCGCCATACGACGAGATAATGCGTATCTCGTCGTCATTAATATCATTATGCATAAAGCTCATATCGATACCTCCTTTTCCAATAAATCTTTCAACGCCTTCAACGCTTCTTTTGAAGCCGACACTTCGTGACGGAATGTACGACAGTCAGACAGGACCATCTTCTGACGCGGCGGATTGATGAAGGCTATATAATCACGATTGACAATCAAGCTCTTGCCGATGCGGATAAAACGATTATCATTACTTTCAAGCAACTCCGCGACGCGTCTCTCGATTTGCCCCAACTGCATGGTCAGGACAAAGTTTCCGCCGTCGGCCATCGTGATAGTCGAGTAATTACCGGCAGCCGTAACGTAGACGACCGTGTCTGACGGCACACGGACAATCTCGGTGGACGTGGTGAAAACGAGACGCGTATTCATAATCTTACAGCCACAAAGTTAATACTATTCACGCGTATTATGACGCAACAAATAAAGCAAATGTATGAAAACACACTCTCAGATTATAAGATTATAAATTACGGAGTCAAACTCATCAGCCACAAATTAATTTGTCTGACTGATGATTATTTTATAATTTCGCTTATAAACCACATTATCAATTAAAACAATATCATATGAAGACTGCCTGCATGGCCGCATTAATATCGTTTACAGCCATATCGGTATCAGCTAAACCTGTTAATTACAATATTATACCGGAGCCGGTCGAAATAGTTACAAACGGAGAGGGGACATTCAGATTATCAAGAAACGCTGATATCACCGTATCGGATACCATATTAAATTTCGAAGCACAATATCTTGCCGACTATGCCGACCGCTACCTCGGCATACCTCTCAATACAGACAATACTACGGGCAAAGCCTCTATCTCGCTTGTAAACAAAAACAACGGTGAAATATCGGGAGGCTACCGTCTGGCCATAAGTGCAGACAAGGGAATTGTCATCGAAGGCAACGATGCCGCCGGAGTTTTTTATGGCGTGCAGACACTGATACAACTGCTGCCGACTCGTGCCGGCGTGATACCTTCGCTGCCTGAAGTCGTCATTAACGACTATCCGCGTTTTGAATATCGCGGAATGCACCTTGATGTTGTACGGCACTTTTTCCCGATAGAATATGTCAAAAAATATATTGACTATCTGGCTCTCCACAAACTAAATTACTTTCACTGGCATCTGTCAGACGATCAGGGATGGCGCATCGAGCTGAAAAGTTACCCCGAACTGGCCCGGCTTGGGTCAGAGCGCGAGGGTGAAATCTTCGGACTCTATCCGGGCAAATACCAAGAGCTTCCATACGGCGGTTACTACACACAGCAGCAAATAAGAGATGTTGTGAGCTATGCTGCTGACAGACATATCACCGTTGTTCCTGAAATCGATATCCCCGGCCACTGCATGGCCGTGCTGGCAACATATCCCGCGTTCAGCACTACGCCAGATGAGCAAAAAAAATGTGCTCTTACATGGGGAATATACGACAAATTCAATAATGTTCTGGCTCCGACGCCTGAGGTCTTTGAGTTTCTGAAAAATGTGTTTGCGGAGGTGTGCGACCTCTTCCCGGGGCAATATATCCATGCAGGCGGCGACGAATGTGCCAAACGATGGTGGCAGGACAGCCCCATGACTCAGGAATTCATGCGCAAGCATAAACTCAAAGATGAGGCAGCGCTACAGGGCTACTTTTCACACTTCGTACAGGATGTTATAAAAAGCAAAGGCAAGACAATGGTCGGATGGGACGAAGTGATGGAGGGAGATGTGTCGGAAAACTGTGTAATAATGAACTGGCGTAAACCCGAAGAAGGATTAAAAGCAATCGAAAAGGGCCACAAGACTATATTCGCATGCTCAAAATGGTGTTACCTCAATATTGTCGAGAGCCGGTTGCAAGACGAAATCGGCGCAAAGAGCGCTACACCGTTATCAGTAGAGAAAGTTTATAGTTTTCAGATAATGCCCGACTCTATATCTGACAAAGAAAAGAAATTAGTGCTCGGCGCTCAAGGAGCCATGTGGACCGAATATATCCCGACAACATGGAAATTAGAGAAATTCCTGTTCCCGAGACTGGCTGCATTGGCTGAGAACGTCTGGACTTCAGAGGACAAAAAGAGCTGGGAAAATTTTGCCACAAAAGTAGAACGGCAAACCGAACGATATGAGTTGTGGGGAGCCGGCTACTCGGATGCGTTCTTCCGGATGAATGATATAAAGCGCTATCGATGAGAATTATATTAAAACTCGCATATGTTTTGATTGCGCTTGTATATACGGTCCCTGCATATGCCCGGATTGTCGTGTCCGAGGCTACTGGCGAGCCGATAATTTATGCAAGTGTAGGCATCATAAACCGAGCTCTCGGCACCGTCACGGACTCGATAGGCCATTTTTCGCTGACAGTTCCCGCCGAGTTCGCTAATGATACTCTCAGGATTTCGTCTGTAGGCTATATCCCCAAGAAATACGCTATTAAAAACTTTATTACAATTCCCGATACAATAAGACTTTACGAAGACGTGATAAATCTCGCTGAGATTATTGTAAAACCACTTGACATCAGACACAAAATTGCAGGCCGAAAATCGAGCGGAGGATTTATCTATATAAATGTCGAAGGCTATAAGGCGGCCGGTCAAGGACTGGCCATACCACTGAAAGTCAAGAAAAGAGCATGGCTGGATGAGATAGGATTTACGGTTGTGGTGGATAATAACACGCTATCGCACATGAAATTTCGTGTCAATGTCTATGTCCGCGAGGAAGATAAATATGTGCCGGTGACGTCAGTCAGACAATACTATTTTGATTACAAGAAATCCGACTTGGTTGACGGCCTATTTACATACAAATTTCCCGAGGAAATAATGCTTGACAAGGGCGAATACTATGTCGAACTCGAGTTTTTGGAAAACTTCACCGACGAGTTGTTCCTGATGAAAACGCGTCCTCTCACCGGTAAAACCAGATATCGTTATGCAAGCCAGTCAGACTGGGAGACGTTGCCATTCGGCGCCCCACTCTATGTCGAATATGACAGCGTCGAGTAATAACGAGCCGAATCACATTAAATCTAATCGGAAAATTATAACTTTGCACGCATAAAATAACAGAGGCGTATTATATGTTATAATCAGTCCTCGTTTTCATTGAGCAATTAAGATTTGGTATTCAACAGTTTTGAATATTTGGTTTTTCTGCCTGTCGTGTTTCTCGCTTATTGGCTTGTGTTCAAGTCGATAAAGGGACGTAATCTGTTTATAATTGCAGCAAGCTATGTATTTTACGGATGGTGGGACTGGCGTTTTCTCGCACTTATAATTCTCTCGACATTGTGCGGATATGTCTGCGGCCTTTCAATCGGCGCCAATCGCGAACGAGGACATAAGTCGGCTGCAAAAATAATACTGTGGCTCAACATCCTGCTCAATCTCGGAGTGCTTTTCACATTCAAGTACTTCGACTTCTTCTCTCATTCGTTCAGCCGCATTGCAGAACTTGTCGGATGGTATCCCGACAGCGTCACTCTCGACCTCGTGTTGCCTGTCGGCATATCATTCTATACATTTCAGGTGCTGAGCTACACCATAGATGTATATCGCGGCGATATGAAAGCGACGCACGACGCTGCGGCATTTTTTGCTTATATCTGCTTCTTCCCCCAGCTTGTCGCCGGCCCTATCGAGCGCGCAACCAATCTAATACCGCAGTTTCAGCGTCAACGATTCTTCACTTATGCCGGGGGTGTAGACGGTCTTAAAATGATACTGTGGGGACTGTTCAAAAAGATGGTTGTCGCCGATAATTGCGCAGCCGGAGTAAATAACATTTTTGCAGATTATCAGTCTGTCGGAGCGTTGAATCTATGGGCCGGAATGATTCTGTTCACGTTTCAGATTTACGGCGATTTCTCAGGCTACAGCGATATAGCCGTCGGAAGCGCAAAACTGTTTGGCATACGCTTGATGCAGAACTTCCGAACACCCTATTTTTCACGCTCGATGGGCGAGTTATGGCGCCGCTGGCATATCTCGCTGTCGCAGTGGCTTCGAGACTATGTATACATACCGCTCGGCGGAAGTCGCAAAAGCTCACTCCGCACATCGACAAACCTGCTGATAGTCTTTCTCGCGAGCGGATTATGGCACGGAGCGAACTTCACGTTTATCGCTTGGGGCGCATATCAGGCTGCGTTTGTCATACCCGAGTCGGCAATCAGACGCATCAGAGGCAAGCGCTCGAAATACGAAGTCGAGACATCACGTGACTTATGGGCAATAGTCTTCACATTCATAATAATAGCTTTCGGCTGGGTCATCTTCAGGGCGCCAGATTTATCCGCGGCTGTTGACTATATACGGCTGATGTCTACCGATTTCCATTACTCAGGCCCCTCGTTCGGAGTATTTTCCCTCTTTTGGATTGCATTACTGCTGATTGACGACTGGATGATGCGAGCTCGGCGTCATGGCCTTGATTTCCCCGACCGTGGCCTTTGGCGGCAAAGGTGGTTCAGATGGACTTTTTATATAGTGCTGACAATGATTATTTTGATATTCTCGGGTACATCACAGCAATTTGTTTACTTCCAATTCTGAACGAGCATATGAAAAAGTTTCTGTCACGTGTCATCCTGTTCTTCATGATTATCGCCGCATTGCTGATTTGCGGAGAATACGTTGTGCGCCGGATTCCTAATGCATATGCGACGAAACGCGATGCTATCGCAGAATACGGCCATGAGACCGCGACCGTCGTGCTCGGGTCATCACATACATATTACGGTGTCGTCGCCGACAGCATGCCCAACACGCTCAATCTCGCAAATATCTCACAGGCATTTGAGTATGATTATCGTGTTCTCGACAGATACATCGATTCACTGCCGTCGCTACGCCGTGTCATAATACCGGTTTCCTACTTTTCGTTCTTTGACGCACCGTTTGAAACAACCGACAACCGTAATCTCGAGACATATTACCGTCTGTATCTCGATATTGACAAATATCACCGCCTTTCGAGAGCTGATTTTGAGATATGCTCATTTCCAAGCTATTCAGGCAAACTGAAAAGTTTCCTGATGCATAAACAGGGGCCGCAGACATCTCCCAAAGGATTCGGATTGGATTATTTAAGCCGGCAAAACGAAGAACACATAAAATCTACGGCTCAAACGGCAGCCGAGCGCCACTCAAACATGGCTAACGGCAATGAAGCCTACCAACGGCTATGGTTTGAGAAACTCATCGAAACGTGCATTGACAGACGCATTCAGCCGGTGCTCATAACTACTCCCGTCACCCGAGACTACGCCAAACTGCTCGACAACAAGCAAGTAGAACGCACACGCTACTTGGTGCAACTATATCGCCAAAAAAATTCTCTACCTTATTACGATTTCTCTGAGGCGGAAGGATTTACATATGATGATTTCCATGACGCCGACCACCTGAATCGTGACGGTGCAATAAAATTTACGCGCCTACTCAATAGCGCTCTTGACAATCAGACAGACAACTGCCGTCACTGACAAAACTATAATGAGTTCCAACAGGAAACGCACAAGGCCTGTAATGCGCGACGTAAGCTTGCGGTCAAGCAACTGCCAGATCGCCACCCCGACCACGCCCGAGACAAGGCCGCAAACAATCTCGGTCATTTGCTCTGCTTGCGCTTATTATTTTTATAGATTCGACCGCCTATATATGCACCGATTAATCCCGCGACAACAGGCATATAAGCGTACCAAGGAAGAGACATAATAGTTATGATTTAATTGGTTTACGACAAAAATATAAATTAATATTCAATCAAGCAAAAAAGGAGGGAATTATAACGTCATTATTTCGTAAGATGATCAATGAAAATTCGTAATTTTGTAGATAAATTCAAAATATGTTTATTAACACCCGCATAAAACGTAATATATCATTCGTTTTATCCATTATTGGATTAGCATGTATTATTGCACGGATTGTGAATGTTGCAAACAATCCTGATTCCGGCAAGGCATGGTTTGAGTTATGCAGTATTATCCTTCTCACATATTTGTGCTTCGATAATTTTAAAATCTACAGCCTGAGTCTGAAAGACGAAAAGACAGATTAACAGTCAGCATAACACACAAACTGTTTTGTCATTATAATATGGAAGACCCACTCAGACTTATTCCTCGGGGATGAGTTTGAGATTACCACCCGCATTTACACGATAACGGGCCGAAGTATGCTCGGCAAAATTTGTCACGCGAAACACATAGTCCTCGATGTTAACATATTCCCGCTTACTGCTTTCGTACGCGCTCCTCACGGCCTCGTCAATGGTATGAAAGCCGGAGCCTTCGTAAGTGTCAACTTTCTTACCTCCCAAATAAAGTTCTACAAGAACATCATCAATCGGACGTATACGGTTTACTGCCATAGTCATAAGTTTTAAACTTCAAATAAAACATTGATAGCACGCAAAAAGTTGGCCCAATGCCCGATGATTCCCTGCACCCCGGCATCGAGCCTATCAACGCCCACTCTCCGGAGAAGGCACTTTTAGTTTCGATTACGCTTTGAGTTTGCCTTATCCTTGAAAAATGATGTGTTTACACGGTAAACAAGGATTCCAACTAACACAACGAATATTATTGCAAACAATCCGGCACACCCACGCATAAATAATAGTGCAGTAGATTTATCAAAATCGACAAAACCGAAAGCCATTATCAACAAAAGTATTATTGAGATACCTATTGAAATCAGAGCAGCATATTTCAATCGTAAATTTGTTTTTTCACAATAATACTTTTCTCGATCTTTTTGAAATCTTTCTCTCCGTTCAAAGTAATTTGCCATAATTGTCAAATATAGTTTATCCTATCAAAGATACTTTATTCAGTCCCGAGAATCACATCGAAGGTAACCCATGCGAGTACGGAGGACGCAAAAATTATTAAGACCGTACGTAAACCCTTCGACTTGATAATATTAAACTTATCGCAAATCAATGATAGAATGACACCTATCACAGCAATTGTCACATAAACATACCAATGCGCTATCATAACTAATAGAATTTTAAGTTTTTCTAATTAGACGCTCGTTTTCGCAAATAATTACAGCCATAACGAAAAAAGCTCACTCCCGATAACTAATAGCATTGTCTCTTTCACGCGCCCGCTTCTTCCGCCGGCGCTTCTCTAAAAGCGTAGCAGGAGTCTCCCCAAACATAAATCTCAGCCATTCGGGGCGGTCTTTCTTTATCTTAGAGCGATTAGTCTTTTTAGTATCATCGCCACAACGTTTTACAGGCTGCTGCCACGGATACAATGGCTGACCTGAAACCTTGTGCTCAAAACGGCAGGTGTCAGGATGCCATTCAGATTCATTGTAGTGAGGTGTAGACGGCAGAAGAGAGTACCATGTTTTTGAAGAATCGATTAGTTAGACTCATTCCTAATCCTTAAACAGCTCGGAATGGGAGCCAAGCCTAAACAATGCAAGAGTATTGCTTTCTTCATCATACCATATAAGCAGAAAATCGCCTTCAATATGACATTCAAGGCATCCTGAGTATTCTCCTTTTAATGGGTGCTGCCGATATTTCTCCGCTAACGTAATTTCATTACGGAGCATATCAAGGACAATCTTTAGTTCTTCGAGTTTCTTAGGCTGATTAAGAAATCGTTTCAAGTCTTTCTTAAACTGTCGCGTGTAGCGAAGCTCTTTCACAAATCCATTGATTTAAGCATGCCTTCTACACTTGAAGTATCAATCGGCCCTTCAAGTTTACCGGCTTTCGCATCATTCAATGCGGCGATGGTTTCCTCGTTGGGTTCGTGATACACGGCATCGAGCAGCAAGCACTCAACATAGTTGTTAAGGCTGCGGCGATCCTTTTGTGCAAGTTCTTTCAGCTTGTCAAGAAGATAGACAGGCAAACGGAACACATGGGCTTTCTTTTCGAGTGCTATATCCATAGTGATATCATTTAGATTGCAAAGTTACGACATTTTATAATCAACAACAAATTTATCTATTACAAAGTTTCAAAGCGCACCTTGAACTTTATATATGCCCGACTAAACTTAAAACAATATATAGGGCTGAGCAAAATAAAAGCCAAACACGGAAAAATCTACTGGTCCAAAGGAAGGCACCCCTTATTATTTTCTTTTCACCAGCCATTATCTTAACACAGAATTTGAACACAAGAGCATGAACACAGGCGTCTGCCACTGGTGGCTGAAATGAGTTGGCGCGGAGTTGTGTTCAGATTTGTGTTCAAAGCAAAAGAAAAAGCAGCTACGAAAGTGTTCGTAACTGCTTGATTTCTAAGGGGTGGTCCCACTTGGGCTTGAACCAAGGACTCCCTGATTATGAGTCAGGTGCTCTGACCAACTGAGCTATAGGACCGAATTCGTGCTCGAGAGTGTCTCTTTGCAGAATTGCGGCACAAAGTTAGTAATTATTTGCTCATTCTCCAAATCGTTTTTGCCTTTTAGAGCGATTTTAAATTATGTTTTGTTTTAATCATCATTATGTCAATAGTATATGGCGATTCGAAAATAGCGGATGCGAAAAACGCTACTTGACATAAACATTTTTTCCGTTCGAAAGCCACGTAATCATAAGTCGCTTTAAGAGAATCAGGCACACATGCATAAATCCGATTTTCGGTAAATGTTGAGGCTCGTCTCAAAACTATTGCGTAATTTTGCAGAAAGCACCTGCCGCTTATGTCAGGAGCAATTTAGCATCTGCACTATGGATAATAAGGCTTATATTGCCGGTCTGGCGACCCAGCTCGGCATCGATATAAATGAAACGGCGCGTCTGTCCGAGGCGCTTTCTGATGTAATACGCGAGGCTTGTGCCGAAGGCGAAGCCGTTGCCGTGCCCGGATTCGGCACATTTGATGTCGAGAAACACGATGAATATGTGGTCACTGACCCGACCAACGGCCGGCGCCTGCTTATGCCCCCCTCTGTAAGCCTGCACTTCAAGCCTTCGTCACAACTTAAAAAGTCTGTTAGAAAATGAGCCGAATGATTGTAGCGCTGCCCGGACTCAGCGAGCGGCTCGCCGCCAAAACCGGTGTCGAACAGGCCGTGGCCGAGGCGTTTATAATAGCATATTTTGACTTTATCACCCGGGGGCTGACAGTCAACGAAAACGTCAGCATCAAGGGGCTCGGCACATTCACGCGCACAAACGACGCTGAGAGCCCCGTGGTGTTCAAGCCTTGCGCCGAGTTTGAGCTCGATGTCAACCGCCCGTTCGCTATTTTTCAGCCCGTTGTTATCGACGCCTCATTAGACGCCGACGATGTGATAACTGACGATGAGACAATTCACGACGGAGACGATATCACGTCCACCCCGACGCCGCCTACCGTGCAAGAGCCTGTAGCGGAGGCCGCTCCCCTACCCGAGCCCGAACTGCAAATATCAGCCCCCGAGCCGGCTCATGAAACCATTGACGCAGAAGTCAAACCCGACGCCTCCAAGCCGACCGGCAAAAGTGTAGACATCGAACACTCCGAAAACGAAAACACGCAGCCGGCCGAGAACTCCCCCGTCGAAACACCTGCGCCACAAAATGACTTCGATGAAACGGAGTATGACGAGAGCACCCACACGGAAAATTTCACCGGAATATCACAACGCCGTCACGTGACCGTCAGCATGCTCATGCTTGTCATCGGACTGATTATCGGTGCCGTATTCGGATACTTCCTGAACGACTACCTTCAGGCAATGAGAATTAAGTCAGACCAATCTTCCGTAACCGCCGAAATCATTGCGACTGACAGCCTTACATTATCGGCAGATACTATTAACGTAACATCCGACTCAATAAACGGGACTACGAAGGCAGACACATCATCGACCGCAGCCGAGCCTGTCGCAAAAGAGCCTGTCACGATTGTCACAGACACTGTCACATCGCAGCGATTCCTGACAACTATGGCACGTAAATACTACGGACACATGGAATACTGGGCCTTTATCTATGAGGCAAACGCCGACCGGCTTGGACACCCCAACCGCATAAAACCCGGCACAGTCGTCAACATCCCGTCGCTTAAATCAATCACGGCCGGCGACAGCTCGGAGACACAGACCATGCAGCGTGCGCGACGCACGGGAGCCGCAATTTACGCCCGATACGAATAAAACCGCCGCTTTGTCAAAAAAAACGTTAAAGTTTAAATCGTTAAAGACTTAAAAGCTAAAATTAACATTCTCTCTTAATCGACTCGTTGTTATAATAGTAATTTTGTATCAACAAATCATGAATCAGGGGCTGTTTCGAAATATCGTTCAGCCCCGATTCACAGAAGTTTGATTATTAATATCACTATTATACAGCACTTATGAGTGAATCTGTCAATATCCGAGAACTAAACAACCTCGTTGCAAGCAAAAGCGAATTTGTCAATCTGATTGTTCACGGCATGGACCGTACGATTGTAGGTCAGAAACACCTTGTCGAATCTCTGCTAATCGCCCTCCTATCCAATGGCCACATCCTTCTCGAAGGCGTGCCCGGCCTTGCTAAAACGCTTGCCATCAAGACACTTGCGCAACTTATCGATGCAAAATACAGCCGCGTGCAATTCACGCCTGACCTATTGCCGGCCGACGTAATCGGCACAATGGTCTACAGTGTTAAAAACGAGACTTTTCAAGTTAAAAAAGGCCCGATTTTTGCAAACTTCGTTCTCGCTGACGAAATCAACCGCGCCCCCGCAAAAGTGCAGAGCGCATTACTTGAGGCCATGCAGGAGCGTCAGGTTACAATCGGTGACCGCACATTCGGCCTTGACGAGCCTTTCCTCGTAATGGCCACACAAAACCCCATCGAGCAGGAAGGCACATATCCCCTGCCCGAAGCACAGGTCGATCGTTTCCTTATGAAAGTCGTTATCGGCTACCCGACAAAAGATGAAGAGAAAATAATTATCCGTCAGAACATAAGCAACGAGAAACGCACTGTCGAGCCCCTCGTTAAACCGCAGGAAATTATTGAAGCTCAGAACATCGTCGAGCAGATTTATGTAGATGAGAAAATCGAACGCTACATTGTCGACATCGTCTTTGCCACACGATTCCCGGCCGACTACGGCATGGAGGACCTCACCGGCATAATCGCTTTCGGCGCATCACCCCGTGCGTCAATCAGCCTTGCGCGCGCCGCCCGCGCCTACGCCTTCCTCCATCAGCGCGGATTTGTCATCCCCGAGGATGTCATCGCCGTCTGTCACGACGTGCTGCGTCACCGCATCGGCGTGACTTACGAGGCCGAGGCCAACAACATCACCACTGACGAAATTATCACCGAGATACTTGACAAGATTCAGGTACCCTGATGTCGTGATTATTGCCGGCGGTTTGCCTGTCACTCCGCCGGCAGTCATCTTTTACAACACGGCGGATTAAAAGTCCGGCACAGTTAAACAACCATACTTTGCAGTCGACAATATGGATTCAACAGAACTTCTTAAAAAAGTTCGTAAAATCGAGATAAAAACTCGAGGACTTTCACAGAATATCTTTGCCGGAGAGTATCACTCGGCCTTCAAAGGACGCGGCATGATGTTCTCGGAGGTACGAGAGTATCAATACGGTGACGACCTCCGTGATATCGACTGGAACGTCACCGCCCGACAAAACCGTCCCTTCGTAAAAGTCTACGAAGAGGAACGCGAGTTGACCGTGATGCTTGTAGTCGACGTCTCGGGCAGCCGCAACTTTGGCGCAGTCGGTGACGAAAAGCGTCAGATGATTGCCGAAATCGCCGCCACCATCGCCTTCTCGGCCATACAGAACAATGATAAGATTGGCGCCGTGTTTTTCTCTGACAAGATAGAGAAATTCATCCCGCCGAAGAAAGGCAAGAAGCACATACTCTTCATCATACGCGAGTTGCTTGACTTCAAGCCCGAAAACCGAGGCACCGACATCGCCATGGCCGTCAGATATCTGACCGACGCGCTCAAAAAGCGCTGCACCATGTTCCTGATATCAGATTTCATCGACGAGAGCGACTATCAGAAGCCCCTCACCATAGCCTGCAACAAGCACGACGTCATGGCCCTGCAGGTATACGACAAACGCGACTCCAAAATGCCTGATGTCGGTCTGATACGCGTACAGGATCTTGAGACAGGACGCGCGCAGTGGGTCGACACATCATCGTCACGGGTGCGAAAAGCTTATGACAAATGGTGGTACGACCGCCAGCAACGCATGGTGACCACACTTCGCTCGGCCCGCGTCGACTACACCTCGGTCGCTACAGACGAAGATTATGTCGTGGCCATGATGGCGCTCTTCAAAAACCGCGGCGCACGTTGATAACAACAGGCATATGAGAATATCCAACACTGACTGACCGATGAATCTCAAAAAATCACATATAGCATTTACGCTGGCTGTCGCCGCCTTGGCTCTCGGCCATGCTGACGCCGCTGCCCAAGCCACGACCGTCAAGGCTATGACCGACTCTACTCAGCTCGTGCAGGGATCGCGCACCTCGCTGCGAGTCGAAGTCCTGCAGAACGGTCTTGGAGGCACTCTCGTCGACGCGCCCGAAGACGGAACAGAGTTTGAAGGGATAGAATTTCAGGCACTACGCATCGACACTGCCGACCTTGGCAACAACCGCTACCAGCTCACATATAATTATACGCTGCAAGCCTTTGACCCGGGCACAGTGACACTACCGCCTTTCAGATTTGCTAACGGTGCAGACACAGCACAGTCCGCTTCATTGACAATAAAAGTGCATGAAGTCGACCTCGATTCGCTCACCGATATACACCCGATGGAAAGCACAGTTGAAGTGCCGACGAAATGGTATGACATTTTCCCTGACTGGTGGATATGGGTCGTTGTTGCCATTGCAGCCGGTGCACTGATAGTCATCGGATTCCTTCTGCTGAAACGCAAAAAGACATTTATCTCCAAACCTAAAGAAGTCACACCTCCCTACGACCTCGCCATTCAGCGTCTGCAACAGCTTCAGACACGCAATCTCCCCGGCAGTGGTCGCGAAAAAGAATACTATACCGAGCTTACAGACATTCTGCGCCAGTATCTCGACGGACGTTTCGGCATCAACGCCATGGAGATGTCATCGACACAGATTATCGACACTCTGCGTCACAACAAAGAGACACGTCCCGGCTCAGACCTTATGAAGCAGATACTCGAAATCGCCGACTTTGTGAAGTTTGCAAAAGTAAGACCATTGCCTGATGACAATGTCCGTTCGTTCAACTCGGCGATGAAGTTTGTCGAAGACTCCAAACCGCTGCCACCCGCTCCGGCTGACGAAAGTGATGCCACAACCGCCGCTGACAGCAAACAAACACCTAATCACGTATAACAATGCAGCTATCACAACCACAATATCTATGGCTTTTTCTGGTGTATATACCGCTGATAGTCTGGTATGTGCTCAAACATCGCGACGCACACGCGTCGATGTCAATATCGACTGTCACACCGTTTATACACATGGGCCGAAGCTGGAAAGTGTACCTCCGTCACGGGCTGTTTGTGCTGCGTCTGCTTGCTATCGGCTGTCTGATTATCGTGCTTGCACGTCCGCAGCTAAAAGACAACTGGCGCACCAGCGAGACCGAAGGCACTGACATTGTCATAGCGATGGACGTGTCGACGTCGATGCTCGGACGTGATTTCAAGCCCGACCGTCTTGAGGCGGCCAAAGCCGTTGCGACAAAGTTTATAAACGGCCGTGAGTCAGACAACATCGGTCTTGTAATATTTGCCGGGGAAAGTCTCACCGGCGTACCCATGACCATAGACCGCCGTCAGCTCCTCAGCTATATTAACGGCATCTCGACAGAAATGATTGAAGACGGCACGGCTATCGGCGACGGCATCGCTACCGCGCTCAACCGTCTTAAGGAAGGCAAAGCCAAAAGCAAGAGTATAATCCTGCTTACAGACGGCTCTAACAACACCGGTGTGGCAACGCCGCTGATGGCTGCTGAGGTAGCAAAAGAAATGGGCGTAAAAATTTACGCCGTAGGCATCGGCACAAACGGCATGGCCGATTTTCCGCGTATCAATATGCTCGGACGTGTCGAGTATGTCAAACTGCCTGTCGTTATCGACGAAGCGACACTGCAATCGATTGCAAAAAGTACCGGAGGAAAATACTTCCGCGCGACAGACAATACCGTCCTCGAAGACGTCTTCCGCGAGATAGACGCGCTCGAAAAAACACAGATGGACGTCAAACATTTCTCGCACACCGAAGACAATTATATGATGTGGGCATGGCTCGCTTTAGCTTTCTTTGCCCTCGAACTTTTACTGCGTTATACCGTGCTCAGGTCAATACCTTGAGGCTTAAAAATATACATAGCATATGTTTGACTTTGCATATCCCTTAAACTTATATCTGCTCGGGCTCGTCGTGGCTGTCGGGTTGCTGTATGTCTGGGCAAGAGCCGCACGCAGGCGCAAGCTCAAACGTTTCGGACGACCGGACATCATAGCAGCATTGATGCCTGACGCCTCCAAATACCAGCCGACCGTAAAAATCGTCCTTGAGTTGCTGGCACTTACGGCACTCGTTATTGTCATCGCACGTCCGCGTGCAGGTCAGAAAGAACAGGAGACAACCTCAAAGGGTATCGAAATCATGATCGCATTTGACGTCTCAAACTCGATGCTTGCATCATCGACCGATGACCCCGCCGGAATATCCCGCATCGACCGTGCACGTCTCACACTCGAACGTCTTGTCGATAAACTCGAAAATGACAAAGTCGGACTTGTCGTCTTTGCCGGAGAGCCTAAAATGCAACTGCCGCTCACGACAGACTTCCTGTCAGCAAAAATGTATCTCAACGACCTGTCTCCCAATATGATTACTTATCAGGGTACGTCGCTCGCCGAAGCTATAAAAATGTCGGCCGAGAGTTTCTCGCCCTCACCTGACATCCATAAGGCCATCATATTAATCACCGATGCCGAAGACCACGAAGGCGCCGCAATCGAAGCCGCCAAGGCAGCCGCCGAGGCCGGCATACAGGTCGACGTCATAGGTCTGGGCTCTGCAAAGGGCGCTCCTATACCCGTCGCCGGACGACAAGGCGACTATATGCGCGACTCTGATGGAAAAGTTGTGATGACGACCATCGACGAGAAAACCGGCAAAGCCATCGCTGAGGCCGGACAAGGCATATATGTCAACGGAGCCTCGGGCTCGGCGCTCGAACAGCTCACAGATCAGCTTGACAAACTTCAAAAATCAGAGTTCAAAAGAGTAAACTACAAAGCAAGCGCCGAACAGTTCCCTACATTTGCATGGATTGCCCTCTTGCTCCTCATCGCCGACATATTTGTGCTTGAACGCAAAATCGGCTGGCTCAAAAACATCAATTTTTTCACTAAAGATAAATGATGTCTCTATGAAAGCGATTACAATCTTCGTGGCCATGCTTGCCGTGATAACGGCTAACACACAGCATGTCTCAGCTAAAACATATAAAGCCGAACGAAATTACATCACCGAAGGCAACAAAGCTTTCCGCGACAGCAACTACGTCGAGGCATTCGCTCTGTTTGAGAAAGCCTTGGAGGCAAATCCTGCCTCTGACGCAGCCCTTTACAATCAGGCTGTTACCCTTACCCACCTCGTAAGCGAGGAGAATAAAGGCACCGCAAACGATCCGAGAGTCAAAGCTGTCGAAATATTCGAAACCGTTGCGCGCACATCGCCCGACTCGTCTCTTGTCGAAAAGTCATATTACAATATGGGCAATATGGCATTCAGAGACGGCGATTACGGTAAAGCCATCGATAACTACAAAAATGCCCTGCGCCGCAACCCTGACAATCTAAAGACCCGACAGAATCTGCGAATCGCTCAGCTCCAGCAGCAACAGCAGCAGAATCAGGACCAAAATCAGGACCAACAGGATCAACAGCAACAACAGCAGCAGGACCA
>CBCSTG010000035.1:0-23636 GCA_965143025.1 uncultured Bacteroidales bacterium | reverse complement strand
CGAGGTTTTGGCTATTTGCGCGAATTTTCGTAAATTTGCATATAGGCCGCAGGCCACATTTTTTTACAAATTATCACGATGAAAAAACTTTTATTACCGCTTTTTACTTTTGCAGCTCTTATGACATCAGCAAATAACCCCTTGGAGCGCCCGTTTGACTCGACGATTCACGGTACAATCCCTTTCTCGCAGATTGACAACAGCATGTGGATGCCGGCCATCGACCGCGGCATCGCGCTCGCCAACTCCGAGATTGACGCCATCGTAAACAATCCGGCCGCTCCCGATTTCAAGAATACTATAGTTGCTTTGGAGCGCACAGGCGACGACCTCAACCGTGTGCTCAACGTCTTCTTCCCGCTGCTGTCGGCTGATGCCGACGACGAGATGATGGCGCTCAGTGTCGAGGCTTCAAAGAAGCTCAGTGACTACTCAACGGCCATTATTCTCAACCAAGGTCTCTGGAACCGCGTCAAGGCGGTCTATGATATGAAAGATCGGCTGCATCTCAATGCAGAAGACAGTATGCTCCTGACCAAAACTTATGACTCATTTGCACTCTCGGGTGCCAACCTTCAGGGAGACGACCGCGAGAAATTCCGTAAACTCAGCGCCGAACTCTCTGAACTTACCACTCGCTTCGGCCAGAATGTACTAAAGGAACTCAACACATATGAAATCATACTTGATAAGGATGACCTCTCCGGTCTCCCTGAAAGTTCTGTAACCGCTGCTGCCGAGGCTGCCACAGCCAAGGGACACGAGGGTAAATATCTCTTTACCCTCGACCAGCCTGTCTACATGGCATTCATGAAATACTCTGACCGTCGTGACCTGCGCGAGAAAATGTATAAGCTTTACTCATCACGCAATACCAAGGGTGAGTACAGTAATCTCGAACTCACCGGCCGCATCGCCGACCTGCGCCGTCAGATTGCAAACCTGCTTGGAGCAAAGACTTATGCCGATCACTCGCTGCAGCGCACAATGGCTCAGAAACCGGCAGCGGTCTACGACCTGCTTGACAGACTGAGAGACGCCTATCGTCCCGCTCTTAACGCTGAGCTCAAGGAACTTACCGACTTCGCATCCAAGACCGAAGGCAAGAAGATGGAAATAAAACCATGGGATTACTCGTATTACTCAAACAAGCTCAAGGCTGAGAAATATAGTTTCGACGAAGAGGCCATGCGTCCATACTTCGAGCTTGACAACGTCATCAGCGGTGTTTTCGGCCTCGCTACCAAACTTTATGGTCTTCAGTTCAAGTATAATCCCGCCATCGAGGTCTATCATCCTGACGTTAAGGCTTATGAGGTCAGCGATGAGAACGGCCGCTATATAGGCATTATCTATACCGACTTCTTCCCCCGCGCATCTAAGCGTCCCGGAGCATGGATGACAGGTTTCAAAGACCAGTTTATCACAGACGAAGGTGTCAACTCGCGTCCGCAGGTTACTATAGTGATGAACTTCACCAAGCCTACCGCCGACAAGCCTTCGCTGCTCACGCCCTATGAGGTCGAGACTTTCCTACATGAGTTCGGCCATGCGCTCCACGGCTTGCTCGCCGATACCAAATATCAGTCTCTCAGCGGCACAGCCGTCTACCGCGACTTCGTCGAGCTTCCCTCGCAATTTAACGAGAACTATCTTACTGAGAAAGAATTCCTTGACGGTTTCGCTCGTCATTATCAGACCGGTGAGCCTATTCCTGCCGAACTTGTCGAGCGTCTTGTGGCTGCATCGCAGTATGGCGCAGCTTACTCTTGCATGCGCCAGCTCAACTTCGGCTATCTTGACATGGCATGGCACACCACCACCGAACCTGTCAAGAATCCGGCCGCCTTTGAGAATGAAGCCATCAAACAGGTCGAGATTTTCCCTGCGGTCGACGGTACGATGATATCGACTCAGTTCAGTCATATTTTCTCGGGCGGATATGCAGCCGGATATTACAGCTACAAATGGGCCGAGGTACTTGACGCTGATGCATTTGCAGCGTTTAAGGAAAATGGTATCTTTGACCGCAAGACTGCCGATTCATTCCGCAATAATATTCTCACACGAGGCGGCACGGAGAATCCGGCTGAACTATACCGTCGTTTCCGCGGTCAGGACCCGACAATCGATGCCCTTTTAATCCGCGACGGCATCAAAAAGGAGGCGCCCAAAAAGATTACGCCTGTCAAACCTGATTGATTACGTCCATAAAGGATGCATATAGAGTCAAAGAACACATTTCGAAGCGAGCCCCGCAGATATATGCGCGGGCTCGCTTGGTCATGGCTCGCCGCGAGATGGTGGATTATAACCGCTCCGTTGGCCGCAGTGGCTGTATGGGCCTGCTATGATATAAGAGCGGTTTACGTCGGACTGATACTGCTGTTTATCGCTTTCCCGATGGCTCTTACTCTGGTATGGTTTGATTACGCCTTCTCACCGGCTACACGCCGCTCTGTAATGTCGAAACGACTTATTGCTGACGAGAAAGGAGTGACGATAAGTTATCCTGATGATGCCGGAGAGACAGTTGTCAGACCTGATGAGTTTATGTCATGGGATAAATTTATAAGTTATGCCGATTATGGCCGGTCAGTCATTTTAATTTTCGGAACTCGTCTCGACGAACGCCTCGAAATACCCGTTGATGCGTTTGAAATTGACGAATGGATAATTATTAAAGAGCACCTTCCGCACTACTCTGAAGATACATTGGCCTGATACTGCAACATTGGCACAATCTTTGCGTTATTACTGATATAAGAACTTAATTATGACAGAAACCGAACTTAACAACTTCAGAAAGCGTGTCGACTATCTGCTCTCTGAGCGACGTCTCGGCGAGGCTTTTGACGTGCTCCGAAATACGGCGAGAGTGCTGTCTGACTGGCATATCAGCGAACGCATCGAGCAAGCCGAACAAGGCTACAGCTATATGCTGCGCTATCTTGTCGACGGCTTTGAGGATCCGACGCGTGACGAGTTGTATAATAGCCTTTTAAACGAAGCATCAGCAATTCGCGACATGATTTGTCGTCAGATTTCGCTTATAGATACTCCTACGCTTTATTTCAATACGCTGAGAAATATCGGCACACGCAGCGGCGAGTCACTCTCATCTCTTCTGCAAGATTATAAGCATGCGGCCGACCGACTCTCGCCATTTGAAATGATTTCGTCGGGAAGCGACAGTGTCAGACCTGCTGACCGTCAGCGTTGTGAGTCGCTCGAACGCGATATTTTCAACCGTTTGTGGACCACATTCCCTCTCGGAGTAGATGATATTTCAGCGCTCAGGGATTTTATGTCTGACGAGAGCGTTGACGATACGGTGAAGGCCTTGTCGGTCAGTGCTGTGACACTCGGGCTTTTAGAGTATTTTGATGAACGGCGTGTGGATTTGTTGCTCGACGCATACTGCTTGTCAGATCAGACGGTATCAATGCGTGCCGCAGTCGGACTTGTGCTTGCGTTCTATAAATATCGCAACCGTCCTTTTAGCAAAACTTTGCGTGACCGCCTTGCTACGGTCAGAGAGACGCCTGGCTGGTCGTCTGATATCCGTCAGGTTTTTATCGAGCTGATTCGCACCAATGACACCAAACGCATTACGTCAAAACTCAAGGATGAAATCATCCCTGATATAAAAAAAATGGGCGAGTCTCTGTCGGATAAGACAATTGAACTCGACTTGGATTCACTGAGCGCAGACGGCAATCCTGAATGGGAGAAGATGATTTCAGACGAACAGGTCCGTAATAATCTTAAAGAACTCAGCGAGCTGCAGATGGAGGGTGCAGATGTTTTCATGGCTACGTTCTCGGGCCTTAAACAGTTTCATTTCTTCAATGATGTGGCTAACTGGTTTCTCCCGTATCGCACGGGGCACAGTGCGGTTACTTCGAACGGTTTGGACAAGGGCCTGATTGACAGTTTACAGTCGATAATCTCTGTGATGCCGTTTGTCTGTGACAGCGATAAATATTCTATGATGCTGTCTTTGGGAATGATGCCCGAAGCACAGCGCGCGGCAATGATGAAACAGTTTGATATGCAGCGTCGCG
The DNA here is from genome assembly GCA_965143025.1 of uncultured Bacteroidales bacterium. Lineage (GTDB taxonomy): Bacteria > Bacteroidota > Bacteroidia > Bacteroidales > Muribaculaceae > CAG-873. Next base: position 19,569 of record CBCSTG010000035.1, on the reverse strand, counting down.
AGATGGAAGAAGCTGCAGCTATGTCTGAAACATCCGCAAAAAAAGCCGATCATAAGGCCGAGATAAATAACTATGTGCTGAGCATCTACCGATTCTATAATCTTTTCCGTCGCAAAAGCGAGTTCTATAATCCCTTTGCCGAAGTTATAAATCCACTCGAATCTCCGATGCTTGCAGATGACTTCAGCGATATCGAAACGTTGACGACGCTTGCCGAGTTTTATTTCAAAATCGGGTTATACAGTTCGTCGCGTATGGTTTTCGAACGTCTTGACTCCATGGCGCCTCTCGAGCCGCTTCGCTATCAGAAATTAGGCTATTGCTGTGAGCGCAGCGGCGACTATCAGACAGCGGCGCGTTACTACGAGCAGGCTGACCTGCTCGACGGACGTAATCTTTGGAATCTTCGACGTTATGGTGCAGTGTTGCGTCGTCTTGGCCGCATTGATGAAGCTATAGATATTTTCAAACGTCTTGAGACTGTCAATCCCGACGATTTTTCGTGCGTGCTTACACTCGGGCATCTTTATATAGAGGGCGGGAAGTATAGAAGCGCAATTGACAGTTTACATAAGGCCGAGTTCATTGATGAACATTCCTCAAAACCGTTGAGGCCACTGGCTTGGGCGCTTTTTCTTGCAGGAGATTTAGACGGAGCCGAGCAGTATATCAGCCGTGTCATCGCTGTCGAGAATCCTACAGCTAATGATTTTCTTAACGCCGGACACATCGCGTGGGCACGAGGCCGTCTGCCAGAAGCAGTCAATTTTTACAAGCTGTCGCTGAGCGAACGCGGGGGTAACAGTGAGGAGTTAATCAAAGCCATACGCAATGACCGCCCTTATCTTGAGAAAGCCGGCATAAATACATCGGCCATGGCATTAGTGATTGATGCTATCATATATGCTACAAAATAATCATACAGAATATTATATAACATAAAAATCGAAATAATATGGATATTCATCGTCTGCAAACACTTTTTCTGCTCCTTGCCGTGGTATGTATCGGCGTGTTTTGTTGCACACCGTTTGCTACAATCTCCCGACCTGTAGCAGAGGCCACTCAGATTTACGCTAAAGACGCTCCTATATTGCTGACAGTGTCTTTGCTTATCGGTGCGTTGCTTTTCATTGCGATTTTCCTGTATAAGAACCTGAAATTGCAGAAAACAGTTACTCTTGTCTCAATGGTATTGCTTGCCGCTGCTATTGTAACAGGCTTTTTCATTGTATACTCTGTAATCCCCGATGCTCAGCTGATTATTTTCGGTGGCCTTTTATTGCTTTTTGCTGCACTAATATGTGCTCTTGCAGCTTATCGGGGCATACGTCGAGACCATAAGACGCTTAAAGAGCTTAACAGTTTCCGTCTGCGATAAAGCTATCGCCTGTATACAACAATGGCCGGATTGTATTATAACTTTCCGGCCATTGCTATATAATGGTGTAACGTGTCTATACGTTTTCGTCGTCGTCGAAATCAAACTCAAAATCCCACCCGTCGTTGTCATAAACACTCTCGGTGAATTTCGACAACTCGCGTCCCTCGCGTTTTGTCGGGCGCCCGAGGCCTTTGCGACGGTCGACAAACCCCGAAATCTTGACTACGTCAAGAAGGTCATACTGTGACTGTGGCGTGATGTTCTCAAGATACTCCGGCACGAGTTTGGCGCCGAGGCGATTTTCAGTGAGGGCTTTGACGCGGAAAGAGTAGGTGACGGGCGGTTTGCGCACATTGACAATCTCGCCGACTTTTATCATGCGCGAAGGTTTGGCGATCACAGCCGCATCACCTTCGCCGACAGTCACGCGGCCCTTCTTGCATGCTTCGGTCGCAATAGTGCGTGTCTTGAATATTCTCATCGCCCACGTCCATTTGTCAATACGTACTTCGTCTTTGGCCATCGTTCTATTTGTTGTTGAATTTACACATGGCATTTTGTATTCCGGCGAGTACAAACTCCTTAATGGCCTCGCAGGCCACCTCGATGCGAGCCGGCAGTTCGGTTTTCTCTTCGGGCGTAAACTCGCCGAGCACGAAGTCAATCTGACAACCGCGAGGATAATTATCGCCGAGACCGAATCTCAGTCGCGGGTAGGCATCCGTGCCGAGCATCTGCGCGATGTTTTTAAGGCCGTTATGCCCGGCGTCGCTGCCACGCTGTTTGATGCGTATAGCTCCGAAGGGTAGGGCGATATCGTCGACAAGCACGAGTATATTCTCAAGCTCTATGCCCTCCTTGTCTTTCCAATATCTAACGGCATTGCCGCTTAGATTCATGTAGGTCGACGGCTTTAGCAGGACAAGCTGCTTGTTTTTGAGACGCATGTGTGCGACATCGCCGTAGCGTTCGGTCGAAAAACTAATATTGGACGCCTCAGCAAAGGCGTCCAATATTTTAAAACCTATGTTGTGTCGGGTATTTCGGTATTCAGGACCGATATTACCGAGTCCAACAATCAGATATTTCATCGGCTGTCTGATTATTTAGCGGCAGTAGCGGCTGCACCACGGGCTGCACGTGTCAGCTGAACGGCGCAAACGACAGCGTTCTTGGCATTGACGAGCTCAAGACCCTCGAAATGGAGGTCACCGACAGCAAGCGATTTACCGAGGCCAAGGTTGTCGACATTGATGACGAGACGCTCGGGCACAGCAGAGTAGATAGCTTTAACTTTAAGTTTACGCATCGACAGAGTGAGTTTACCACCGGCTTTAACACCTTCGGCGTGGCCGTCGAGTTTAACAGGGACCTCGATAACGACAGGCTTCTTGTCATTAACTTCGAGAAGGTCGATGTGGAGAATGCTGTCTTTTACCGGCTCAAACTGGATGTCCTTGAGGATAGCCATGCGCTTCTCGCCGTTGATATCGAGCTCGATAGCGTAGATGTCGGGAGTATAGATGAGTTTGCGGACAGCGTCCTGAGTGACAACGAGGTCGGTTGTGACAAGACCTTTGCCATTGCCGATTTCGACGATTTTCTCACCGGGTTTGAGTGTGCCTTTGAAGGGGAGCTCGATAACTTCGCCGCCGTTGAGCACTACGGGGATTTTTTTGTCTGCGCGGAGAGCTTTGGTAGCTTTTTTACCAAGCTCGGTGCGGGGCTGAGCCGCAAGTTTGAAAATTTCCATTGTTCGGTTAATTAGTTTGTGTTACTCAAAATTAAGTTGTTATGCTCCTTAATTTCCCATCACACGGGATGCTAAAAAGCGACTGCAAAGTTAGATATTATTTTCCATTTTGTCAATATGTACCAAATCATAAATTGGCAAAATTTACATAATTTGTTCCGTTACTCTTAATATTATGTCACGTAAACATGTTAGAAACAATTTGCCGGGGCAAGGTCTGCAGTCGACGATGTCCCGGCGTAAAAGGGTTTCGCGTAATGTGAGATTAGAAGGGGAGGTCTTCGGTTGAATCGTTGGGGGTGATGGCGGGAGGCGGAGGCACTGTGCCGATATTGACTGCCGGTGCGCTCTGCTGAGGTGCGGTTGCGGCGTCGTTAATCTGCTCTGCCTGCCAGCCGCGGATGCTGGTAAACCAGCGGCCGTTGTACTCACGGCTCTCGATGTCAAAACTCAGACGGATTGTCTGACCGACCTGCAGGGGAAATTTGTCGGCTTTGTCACCGAAGAAGTCAAAAAAGACTTTGCGGGGATAGGTCTCCTGAGTCTCAAGTACATATTCTTTTTTCTTCCAGCTGTTGCCGCTCTTTGAGATGCCGCTCTGCTCGGGAAGTGCCAAAATGATCTTTCCTGTAATTTCCATATGTATGATAATGAGTTTTGTTTCTGTGCAAAGTTAGCAAATTAATCTTGGCAATCAAATGCAAGTCCTGTTTTTTTGGTATGGATGTGAATAAATATTATTTGTATTTTTGCCATATAGAAAAATCAAAATAAATATAGACATGGATTTCTTAGAACTCGCCAAAGCACGTTATTCGTGCAAAAATTATTCTGAACGTATCCCTGAACAGGAGGTCATAGACAGGATTCTCGAGGCCGGACGCCATGCGCCCACGGCTAAGAATCTTCAGGAACAACACATATATGTTGCACGCAGCGCTGAAGCTCTTGCTACGGTCGATGCTGTCACTCCTTGCCGCTATGGAGCGCCTGTGGTGCTCGTGGTAGCCTTTGACAAGGACAATGTCTATACTTATCCCGGCGGCAAGCGTCAGTCGGGCATAGAGGATGCGTCAATCGTGGCCACACATCTGATGCTCGGGGCTGCGGCTTGCGGTGTGGACTCATGCTGGGTAAATTGTTTCGACCCTGATAAATTACACGCATTGCTCAAACTGCCTGCAAATGAGGAGATACTCATGCTTCTTGACCTCGGCTACGCATCGTCCGAAGGCAAACCTCTGCCTAATCACTTCTCGCGCAAGCCCTTAGATGAGACTGTAAGCTATATTTGAAAGGCATATATAAACAAATCGCCGGCCGTTCCAAAAGATGGATGCGGCCGGCGATTGTTTTTTATATAATCAGTGGATTAAATCCAGCGAGTATATGCGAAGTCCTGACGGTGGGGCAGATTGGGGTTGTGGGGATACATACGGAAACCGTAGCGGAACACACCCGGGTCTTTCATCGTTGTTTCAAGTTCATAAGTTAGGACGTTGCCTTCTTCTTTGACTACCTTGAACTGCTCTGTGCCGACGAAGTGTTCAACGCCGTCCTCGACACGGTGGATGACAAGCTCGATGGCGAGGTCGCGTCCGAGACCGTTTGTATCAACGATAATCTCGACTTTAGCCTTCTGACCTGTTACGGAGTTAGATATCTCGCCCGAGTGACGGATGTCAAATACTTTGATGCCGTCCCATGCAGCGGCGACTTTCTCTTTCCAAGCGACAATCTCCTTGGCGAGCTGGAAGTCATGTGCGCCGAGTTTGGCCGAACGGGCTGCTTCGGGGTCATAGAAACGCTCGATGTAATCGTCAATCATGCGCTTCATAGTGAAGTGAGGCGCGATGTCGCCAATCGAACGTTTGATATACTGAATCCACTCGGGTGAGTAACCCTTTGAGTTCTTGGCAAAATAGAGAGGAATAATCTCGTTCTCAAGCATTGAGTAGATAGTCGCAGCGTCAAGTTTGTCCTGCTGTGCCTGATCTGTATATGTACGTTTGTCGGTCAAAGCCCAGCCTGCACGCTCGTTAAAGCGGTAGCCTTCATACCACCAGCCGTCGAGCACAGAGAAGTTGAGCACACCGTTCATCTCGGCTTTCTCGCCTGATGTACCCGATGCCTCCAAGGGACGTGTCGGAGTATTGAGCCAGATGTCGACGCCGGTCACAAGACGCTTGGCCACAATCATGTTGTAGTCCTCGAGGAAGATAATCTTGCCCTCGAACTGCGGCATGTGCGAAATCTCGATGATACGCTTGATGAGGCCCTGACCGGCGCCATCAGCGGGGTGAGCCTTGCCGGAGAAGATAAACTGCACGGGGAACTGCTCGTTGTTGACAATCTTAGAGAGACGGTCGAGGTCTGTGAAGAGCAGATGTGCGCGCTTATATGTTGCGAAACGGCGTGCGAAGCCGATGATAAGTGCGTTAGGATTGATTTTGTCGACAATCTTCATTACGGCCGAGGGATCGCCCTGATTGGCAAGCCATTTAGCCTTGAAGTCACGTTTGACGAAATTGATGAATTTATTCTTGAGAGCGACGCGCATGTTCCAGATGTCCTCGTCGGGCACTTTGAAAATACCTGACCATGCCTCGGGATTGCTTGAGTCAGTGAAAACCTGCTCTCCGAGACGATTCCAATAGAACTCTTTCCACTCGCTTGCGGCCCATGTCGGCATGTGCACACCGTTGGTCACATAGCCAACGTGACTCTCTTCCCAAGAGTAACCCTTCCAGATGCCGGCGAACATTTTCTTTGAAACCTCGCCGTGAAGCCAGCTTACACCGTTAGCTTCCTGACAGGTATTAAGCGCGAATACGCTCATCGAGAAACGCTCGTTTGTGTTGGGGTTTTCACGACCCATATTCATGAGGTCGTTCCATGAGATGCCCAATTTAGCGGGATATTCACCCATATATTTGCCGAAGAGGCCTTCGTCGAAGTAATCGTGGCCGGCAGGCACGGGAGTGTGGACGGTATAGAGCGACGAAGCACGCACCATTTCGAGCGCCGTATTGAAATCGAGGCCTTTCTCATGGATGAAATCGACGAGACGCTGCAGGTTGAGCAGAGCGGCGTGACCTTCGTTGCAGTGATAGAGTTTGCTGTTAATGCCTAACTTCTTGAGCATGAGTACACCACCGATACCGAGCAGATACTCCTGCTTAATACGGTTTTCCCAGTCACCGCCATAGAGCTGATGGGTGATAGAACGGTCAAACTCGCTGTTCATGTCGAAGTCCGTATCAAGCAGATAAAGCTTCATACGTCCGACATTGACACGCCAGATGTGGCTGTAGATAATGCGGCCGGGGTAGGGCACCTCGAGAATCATCGGCTGGCCGTTTTTGTCGAGCACCTGCTCGATGGGCAACTGGTTGAAGTTCTGGGGCTCATATTTTGCGACCTGTTGGCCGTCGACGCTAAGCGTCTGTGTGAAATATCCGTAACGATAGAGGAAACCGACGGCTGTCATGTCAACGCAGCTGTCAGATGCTTCCTTGATATAGTCGCCGGCAAGTACACCGAGACCGCCGGAATAGATTTTAAGACAGTTGCAGAGACCATATTCCATCGAGAAATATGATACCGAAGGCACATCTTTGCGCATCGGTTTTTTCATATAGGTCTTGAAGTCAGCGTAAACGGCTGCAATACGCTGCATCATTGCCTCGTCGGCAATAATCTCTTTGATACGCTCAAAACTGAGCTGTTGCAACAACATTACCGGGTTTTCGCCGGTCTGACGCCATAAGTCGGGATTGAGGTCTTTGAAAAGTGTTTTCGCCTCGCTGTTCCATACCCACCAAAGGTTTTTGGCGAGCTCTTCGAGAGCCTTGAGTTTGGCGGGCAGCTCTGATTTGACGGTTACGTCACGCCAGACAGGAGCATTGGTATTACTTACTTGTAATTTCATATAATATTGATTAGTATGGATTTTATCGTTTAGCTGACAAGCGCTTTCTGCAATTAGACAGAGCAATTGCAAAGGCTTTGTCATAATAAGTTATAAAATTAGCCCATGAAGCGGCTGTCGCGGTTGAGCGGGCGGCTTTGGAGATGGCGACAGCGGCAGACGGAGACTCGCTGATCAGGGTCTTGAGGTCAGAAGCAATTTCGGCGACAACCTCCTGATAGTTATTGTCGTCACGTTGTTCGACTCTGACGCCCGAGGCCTCGAATGTATTATCAAAAGTCTCAAGTACCCACTGTCCGAATCCGGAAAGTGATGTAGTAACAGTAGGCACTCCGAATGCGACACTCTCGAGCGGTGTATAACCCCAAGGCTCGTAGTATGATGGGAAGACGGTTGCATCCATGCCCGGAAGTAACTGATAATATGTCATGTCAAATATACCGTCAGCGCCGTTAAGGTAGCAGGGCACATATATGACCGTGACGCGCGAGTTGGTGTCATTGGTGAAACCAATCTGATGTATGCGACTGATTACTGCGTCATGTTCAAAATTATGAAGACGATGTGTATACACAGGATCTGTGAGACGCCCCGTATCATCGAGCGCTATATCATGCGCCAGATCTGGACGTGCGACATCAACCCATGCGGGAACCATTATAAATGCCAGAACACGTCGAGCCGGATCAAGGTCTCCGAGACGCGCCACAGCATCAAGGTAGAGGTCAAGCCCTTTGTTGCGATACTCACACCGCCCCGATGTAGCAACGATAAACGTCGTGTCGTCGTAGCTGATGCCTGTAAGCGAGGATGCAACCTTCAACATGCGCTCTCTTGCGACGGATCTTGCGTCACGAAGTTTCGCCCCCTTGGGGACGAATCCGGCCTCAAAGCCGTTTGGGGTAACAACATCCGGACGACGGCCGAGCAATTGCTGACATTCGCGTGCAGTGACTTCACTGACTGTCGTGAAGCAATCGGCCTGATGTGCGGCTGTTTTTTCGAGAGAATGTTTAGACTGCATATTTAGTTCGGCAGCCATCTGGTCTCCGTTATAGTTGGCGAACTGCCCGTATAAGGGTTTGCCGTTGCCGCATATGCTACGACCGATGCTTGTAGCATGTGTCGTAAAAATGGTTGCCACAGATGGCATTTCAGACTTGATATATAAGAGTCCCATTCCGGTCGTCCATTCGTCATAATGGCTTATAAACCGCGGATTATTTTTATCTGCTACAAGACCTTCTTTAATGTGGAAGTTAAACAGGCTGCGTGCGACGATGCCGGCCGCATGGCTGAACGCGCATGCTTCATCATAATCGCCGTAGGCGTGGAGCGAATCAACGCCGTAAAGCTGCCACATCTTGCCATAAAATTCGTCTTTGACAGCATACATACCGTCAAACTTGACGAGTATGACAACAGGCTTACCGGGTATATCCCACCGTCCGATCCTGACGTCGACTCCCGCAGGCAGCTCTGCATTGAGCGCCCATTTTTTTAAGAGGGTTTTGCTCTCGATAAAATAAGGAGACGGTTTATCATCAGTCCAGACATCCGGACCGATAAATATTATTTTTTTATCTGTATTCTGTTTTACAAGAGTTGCCGCTTTGGTAGAAAGCACCGTGTATATACCTCCCACCTTATTGCATACCTCCCAGCTTGTTTCTATGAGGAGGTCAAATTGCGGTGTGTTATCGTTCATATGGTAGCTCTACAATATTTCAGGCTGCAAAATTAGCATTTTTTTTTGATTTGGCAAATTAGAAGTTAAAGGAGACTCCGACTGAAGGGTTCCATGCTTGTACTTTATAATCAGCAACAAAACTTCTTTCACGACCCGTCAGAAAATCGGGGTAGGGGCAAGAGGCATTGTCTTCGCCGAGACCCGCAACGTAGAGCAATGAGGCATCAATTGAGAAGTTCTTGGCGGGACGGAAACTCAGACCGACCGATGGCTCGATTTTGGTCATGCCGGGCGTCTCGGGATTGTAAAAATTCTTGTCGACAGGTGTTGTGTCTACAATCAGACCGGCTCGCACGTCAAATCTCTTTGTTGCGGAGTACTGTGCGCCTATATGGTATGCCATGGAATTGTGATAGTTTTTCGTCAGATGTTGGTCGTATTCAGCGAGCTGGTCGCTTTTAAAATCGACATTAAGTTCCTTATATGCATCCCAGCCTGTCATTTGGAGGTCAAGCGCAATTATCCATCTTTTTGTAGGGCGATAGCTTACTCCTATATTATATATTGCCGCAGCCGGCATTGATGCCTCGAAATTGGCATTATTGATAAGATTAAGACGCGACTCAAGAATTGTGCGGGCTGTCTCGTTTGCATACGATACAGATGCGACCCCGCTTTTGACATGCATTTTCATTTTTGTTCTTACCGATGCGCCGAGTGTCCATTGTCTGTTTATATCCCACATTGCTCCGATGTTGAAGCCCACGACAGGCGTGGCCTTTCCGTTGAGGTTTACTGATGCGGGAGTGTCTGTCATAGTGACAGGCAACTGCATCGCGGCCATCAGGGCGTTGAAACTGTCAGTGCTGACCAAGCCTTTGTTGAGATCGACCTGACCCCATGTAAACATTAAGCCGGCGCCGAACGAGAGATTGTCAATCGGACGCCATGCTACTGTAGGCTGTATCGTATAAGCCGTGAGCTTGACTTTCTGATTCAAAACGGCGCCCGGCCAGTTGATGCCCCAGTTTATTGAGCTGCCATAGGGAGTATAGAACGACAGACCGACTTTGACACGTTTGTTGATACTCATGCCGAGATTGACGCTCATGGGCGTTGCAGGGTCGTTGTTGGTTTCATAAGTTACACCTTCGTGCGTTGCTTTGGCTGTAGCGAATATGCCTGTCACAGACGCGGCCGCATCAATCGTATTATCCATAAATCCCACACCTGCGGGATTAAAAATCATGCTCTCAGCCCCTAAATGCATCGCCACACCGGTATGTCCCATACCGTTCTGTTTCGCACTAAGTGTATTGACCTGATAGCCTTCAGCTCTGACACAGGTTGTTCCGGCCGTAATCAAAGCAGCGGCCGCTAATAAAATCTTTCTCATAAATTACTTTCTAAAATAGATTTTGTCTTTTCATATTGTCTGCTCACAAAGCAGTCAAGTTTTATAATCAGTTATGTTCTTTTATAAGTCCGCGACGATAGGCGGCGAGTAGTTTGTTAAGATCTACGACCTGAGCGGACAGTTCACGTCCTTTATCCGTATCTTTTACTTTCAGGCGGTTTGCCTTAAACTCATTAAGCACTGTGTTTGAAATGATGTCGAGACCCTCCTCGATAGCCTTGCGCCGCGATTCGAACGGCTCGTGCTGCACGAGTTGAAATCCTCGCGAATGATATACGAGGGTGTAACCTGCAATGCCGGTCGTCGACTGATAGGCTTTTGAAAAACCGCCGTCGATTACGAGGAGTTTACCGCCTGCTTTGACGGGATTCTCGCCTTTAGTGGCTTTGACAGGCACATGACCGTTGATTATGTGAGACCCATCAGTCGGCAGCCCGAATTCGCTGAGTATTTTATCACATATTTCAGGATTGTCTATGAGGTCATAATAATGGCCGCGACCCTCGGCGTGGGTTTCTTTGTCTGCAATGAAATAGCGCTCAAAGGTCGCCATTTTTTGTTTGCCGAATAGAGGCGAGTCTGGTCCGCACCAAAGATACCACATATAATCCACCGCATAATGATAGACATCTGAGTCGATATCCGATGCCGATGCAGGGTGACATGCTATCTGCACGAGTTCGTCAAGACGGTCGAGCAATGCGCGGCCGGCGTACTTCACACCTTCGACCTCGACATCGCAGAATGTGCCGTCTGCGTTGAGCGGTATCGACGCATGATACATCAGATTATTATTACGGGCCAGATAGAGCGAGCCATGTCGGAGCAGGCAAAGCAGATGTTTGCGTAATTTCTCACTGTTGACAATTGAGTTGTGGAGCGTGTTGACTAATTTAAGCTCCTCGTCACTGAGGCGATAGGGGTCATCGGGATCAATCGTCGGGAAAGATTTGTCCAAAAGCTCATAGGTCCTGCCATCGGGCATAGTGACTGTGCCGTTTGCCAAATCTATATTGTCGAGCAGCAGCCTGTCTGACATCACATAATCGGGATGTTTTTTGATAAGCCGGCCCTCCAATTTAAACTGTATGATCGTTATAGCCTTATGCATCTGCGTGAGTATCATACGCTCGCGCTCGGTGTAGACATGGCGTCCGGCACTGATTTTGGGATTGAATACATCCGATGACAAATCCTTATAAGTGTCCATCGCGAAAGTGGCCAACGGCAATAGATTAATGCCGTAACCCTCCTCGAGAGTATCGAGGTTGCCGTAACGGAGAGCTATACGCAGCACATTGGCTATACATGCGTCATTGCCGGCAGCCGCGCCCATCCATAAAATGTCATGGTTGCCCCACTGTATATCGACATTATGGTAGTCACATATTGTGTCCATGATTATATGCGCACCCGGTCCGCGGTCGTAGATATCACCTATAATATGCAGCGAGTCAATGGCAAGACGCTGTATAAGCTGACACATAGCGATAATAAACGCATCGGCGCGACGTGTAGATATAATCGTCGAAATAATCTGATTGAAGTATGCATGCTTGTTAGGGTCGGCCTCAGTCTCGTGTAGCAGTTCCTGAATGATATAGCTGAAATCTTTAGGGAGTGCCTTGTTAACCTTCGAACGCGTATATTTTGAAGAAACACTCTGGCAGACCTTGACGAGCCGGTTGAGAGTTATTTCATACCATTCGCACATATCTTTTTCCTCGGCTTTGACAAACTCGAGTTTCTCTTGCGGATAGTAAATCAGCGTGCACAGGTCTTTTTTCTCCGACTCTCGCAGGTTGTTGCCGAAAATTTCGTTGACCTTGCGCTTGACCGTACCGGATGCATTTTTCAATACGTGCTGAAAAGCCTCGTACTCGCCGTGTATATCGGTGAGGAAATGCTCTGTGCCTTTAGGCAGGTTGAGGATGGCCTCAAGATTTATGATTTCGGTGCTCGCCGAGGCAATTGTCGGAAATGATTTTGCAAGCAGTTGCAGATATCTGAGATCGGCTTCGATTTCGGCCGTCGTATAATGTATATGTTTTATTGGCATACAGTTAAAATGTTTTTGACTCCTGCTTTGTTCGATTATCTGAAGAACAGGCAGGCGTCACCGTAACTCAAGAATCTGAAACCGGAGCTAAGCGCCCGGTCATAAATCTCGCGCCACTGCTCACCGATAAATGCGGAGACAAGCAGCAACAGAGTTGATTGCGGCTGATGGAAGTTTGTGACCATGCCCCCGACTATGCGATATTCATAACCGGGAGCTATTATGATGCGCGTAGAGGCCACAAGTCGCTCGAGACCATGCGCCCTGAGATAATCGGCAAGGGCGGTCAGTGACCCCTGCACACTCAACTGCGGATGTGATTCCTCGTAAGGATACCATTGTGGAAGCTCTCCGTCCCAGTTGCCTTCGGCTACAAGGCAGCCGATATGATAGAGACTCTCGAGTGTGCGCACCGACGTCGTACCCACGGCAATGACTTTGCCTGTATATGAGGCGAGCTTCTCTATTAGGCTACATTCGACCGAAATAAATTCGCTGTGCATCTCGTGCTCGCCTACGGTGGCAGATTTTACAGGGCGGAACGTGCCGGCGCCGACGTGAAGCGTGACTTCGCGACGCTCGATGCCTCGGGCCGAGATGTCAGAGAGAACCTTATCAGTGAAATGCAGCCCGGCTGTCGGGGCCGCAACCGACCCCTCAACGCGACTGTAGACGGTCTGATAATCTTCTTTATCAGACTCTTCCGACTCGCGGTTAAGATAGGGTGGGATAGGTATTTCGCCGGCCATGAAGATGATGTCAGAGAATGATTTAGATGGATTGTCCCACTCAAACTCCACTATAGACTCTCCTCCTTCAGTGCGGCTCAATCTTGTGGCTCTAAGCTCGGTCTCATCACCGGCGTCATCTTTTAACCGACAAGTCAAAGCTCCTTCTTTCCATCGCTTGGAGTTGCCGACAAGGCAATGCCACGAACATCTGTCGCACTTGGCAAAATTAAGCGCATAATCACTTGGGCTACACGGCTCAAGACAAAAAATCTCAATTAAACCTCCGGATTCTTTCCTGAATCTTAGACGTGCGTTTATGACGCGCGTATTATTGTAAATAAGCATGCTGTCTGCAGGCAGCAGCGAAGGCAGAGTGTCAAATATATGCTCACTGACTTTGCCGTCTGACGTTCTTACCATAAGGCGGCATTTATCGCGAGCGGCCAAAGGGTGTGATGCTATCCGACTATCCGGCAAATCATAGTCGTACTGACTAATGTCTATTTCTTGCGGGCGGATTAATGTCATTATTATAAATAACCTTTAAAATCTGTGCAAAATTACAACAATAGACTCGATTATACGCTAAATAATTGTAACTTTGTATTATGAAATCATTAAATACAAAGATAATATACTTTATTTCAGGTTTGTTTATGCTCCTGCCCGCGGTTGTTTCATGTTCTGACAAGAACGACGAGCCTACTCCGGAGCCCCCTGTTAAAACAGTCGGACGGACTGTTATTGTTTATATGCTTGCCGATAATTCTCTCGGAAGTCTTGTCTCGCCGTATGACTACGACATGCAGGATATCAATGAAATGCTTATGGCTGCTGGCAAAGGCGACATTACAGACGGCCGCCTGCTCGTATATCATTCATCTCGTAACGGCAAGACTGTTTTAAAAGAGATTTGTGCCGATGAAAACAGATACACTCATATCGACACACTCAAAATCTATGATGACGAGGAAATTTATTCGCAGCATGCAACACGGATGCGAGAAGTCTTCGCCGATATGAAGGAATTGGCTCCGGCCGATGACTACGGACTCATTTTATGGGGACACGGCAGCGGATGGCTGCAGGACGGCATCTCGCAGGAAACATCGTCTAAAAAGCGCGCATACGGCGAGGAACACGGCCGATGGATGAACATTACAACTCTTGCTGATGTTCTCGAAGATGAGGACTTCAGTTTTCTATATATGGACTGCTGTTACATGTCATCGGTTGAAGTCGCTTATCAATTGCGTAATGCGGTTCCTTATATTGTAGCTTATCCCATCGAAATACTCGCATACGGTATGCCTTACGACAAAAATATAAAGCATTTCTTTAAGTCCGTGCCTGATCTAAAGGCAGCGGCTCGGGAGACTTTTGATTTCTACGATCAGATGACAAATCCCCGCTATCGTTTCTGCTCGGTATCAGTCATTAACACAGCAGGGCTCGAGCGACTTGCCGCGGCCACCAAAGCTATTTACGAGCGTGCGGATGTAGGCATCCCTGATGGATATACCCCTCAGAAATATATGACCGGCTCGACATGCTATTACTACGATTTCGGCGGCTACATCAATGCTCTTTGCAACGACAAGACGCTTAAAGACGAGTTTGATGCCGCCCTTGCCGAAACGATTGTCTATGAATCCACAACCGACCGTCTGTGGAATACGATTGACCTTAAAGAACATTCGGGCCTTTCGACGTACATAATTAAAAGCGATGCAGATTACACGCTGAAGAATTATAATCAGCTTGCTTGGTTTGATGACGTCGCGTCCATACTTTTATAATTTGTTATAAGCTTATGCTCTTTGCTCAAGACCAGATATTGCCCGGTTTGACACAGGTGCCCGATTCGATACCAGACAAATCAGAGGAGATACAGATGCTAAAATCGCTGCCACTTGACGAGCTTTTAGACAAGATGGTCAGCGGACTTGTCAGTTTCGCCATAAATCTTGCGATAGCCCTTCTTGTCTTTTATGTCGGCAAATTTATTATAAAGAAACTTTATAATGTCGTCTCCGGCATTATGATAAGACGCAAGGTTGACAGTTCACTGTCAACGTTTGTATTGAGTCTTATCCGCATGGTGCTATACTTTATCTTGGCTGTTACGGTCATAGGCATACTCGGTATTAATACATCGTCATTTATTGCCCTGTTTGCCTCGGCCGGTGTCGCGATCGGCATGGCGCTAAGCGGCACATTGCAAAATTTTGCGGGCGGCGTCCTTATACTACTTCTAAAACCCTATCGAATAGGAGATTACATTGAAGCGCAGGGATATGCAGGTACTGTGCGTGAGATACAGATTTTCCATACAATCATCGCCACACCCGACAACAAGATAATTATTATACCTAACGGCGGCCTTTCGACCGGCTCGGTAAACAATTACTCACGAGCCGATTACCGCCGCGTAGACTGGACTGTGTCTATTTCATACGGTGATGATGTAGAGACCGCTCGAAAGGCTATTTTGGAAATACTCGCCTCAGACTCGCGCATCGTCACAGGCACTATCGAAGATGACCGTGAGATGAGAGCCGAAGCCGACGAGCCTATGGTCGACATCGACGGAGACGGCATCCCAGACGTCCCTGCGTCGCAAGTGCCGGACAGGTCTTGGCTGAAACGTATTTTCCACCGGTCGCCCGTTAAAGCCCATATAGACCGATGGAATGAACAGAATCAGAATAAAATCAAGCAGCTCCTTCCTAAAACAGATGGCAGTCCGCGAGTCTATGTCAACGCACTTGCCGACTCCTCTGTCAACCTGATTGTCAGAGCATGGACTCGAAATGTCGATTACTGGGCAGTATATTTTGAGATAAACGAACGCGTCTATAAAGAACTCCCGGCATGTGGCATCAGTTTCCCGTTCCCACAGCTCGATGTTCATCTAAATCATCCCACTGCATAGAGCACGATTACAATATTATTAAATAAACTTAAATGGCCAAATATACCGGATGCTTTTCCGATTAATTTGGCTATTTTTGCATAATAAGGGTTTTATATATACCCGTCTCTCTGTCTCCTCTGCCCAATGCGTTAGCGCGCAAGACCTTAGCGTCTTGCTTTGACTTTGCAAAAAATAAAAAACTATATAGATGACAAGTAAATGGAATTACTTATCCCATCAAAACGACAATCAGACCGAGACAGAGCTGTCAAGACGCTTTGCAAATTGCGCGCCGATAAGTGACTTGCTCCATCAACGAGGCATTAATACGCTAAGCGAGGCGGAGAAATTCTTTCACCCTTCGCTGCGTGACCTCCACGATCCTTTTCTGATGCCTGACATGGACAAGGCCGTCGACCGCCTTAACCGTGCGATGGGAGCTAAGGAAAAAATCATGATTTATGGCGACTATGATGTCGACGGGACAACTGCTGTCGCCTTGGTCTACCGTTACCTGCAGAATTTTTATTCTGAAATAGACTATTATATCCCGACCCGCTATGACGAGGGCTACGGCATCTCGTTCAAAGTCATAGATCAGGCCGCGGAACAGGGTGTAAAACTGATAATCATACTTGATTGCGGCATAAAGGCCATCGAGGAGATAGCTTATGCACGCACAAAAGGTATCGATTTCATCATTTGCGACCACCATGTCCCCGATGACGAGCTCCCGCCGGCCGCTGCCATTCTCAATCCCAAACTTGATGGGTCGACTTATCCATGTCAGCATCTCTCGGGGTGCGGAGTGGGTTATAAGTTCATGCAGGCGTTTTCTATCAGTAACTGCATCGGAACAGCCGAACTTGACAGTATGCTTGATCTTGTGGCTGTAAGCATCGCCGCCGATATTGTGCCGATGGTTGATGAAAACCGCGTGATGGCTTATGTCGGACTAAAGCGCCTCAACTCAAATCCTAACATGGGACTGCGTGCCATAATCCGTACCTGCGGACTCGGGAGCAAAGAGATTACAATCAGCGACGTTGTATTCAAAATCGGCCCGCGTATCAATGCATCGGGCCGCATGCAGAGCGGACGTGAAGCCGTCGAGCTGCTTGTATCGCGAGACATGAAGGATGCTACACGCCGTGCAATAGCAATCGACCAATACAATAAAGACCGCAAGGAGCTTGACAAACAGATTACCGACGAAGCCAATGCTATTCTTGAGTCGCGCGGCGAGATGCACTCGCCCAAAAAGTCGATTGTTATTTATAACAAAGACTGGCACAAAGGTATCATCGGCATTGTGGCTTCTCGTCTGACCGAACTCTATTACAAACCGTCTGTCGTACTGACTCTGGCCAACGGACTTGCGACCGGCTCGTCACGGTCAGTGCAGGGCTTTGACGTCTATAAGGCTGTCGACTCGGCCCGTGACCTTCTTGAGAATTTCGGCGGACATGCCTATGCGGTCGGTCTCTCTATGAGAGAGGAGAATATCGCCGAGTTTACACGGCGTTTCGAGGAGTATGTCGCTGCAAATATTCTGCCGGAGCAGCAGACTCCTCAGATTGACATTGATGCCGTGATCAGTTTCGGCCAGATAACACCGGAGTTTGTCTCGACACTCAATCTGTTCAATCCTTACGGCCCGGGAAACCAAAAGCCTACGTTCTGCACCCATTGTGTTAAAGATTTCGGCACAAGCAAACTTGTAGGCAAGCAACTCGAGCACATAAAACTCGAACTTGTCGACGACACATCAGGTAAGGTTTTCAATGCGATAGCCTTTAACGCGTCACGCTATTTCGACCATATACACGCCGGCAAAGCGTTTGACATATGCTATACGATTGAAGAGAATCGTCATCGCAATGCAGTCTCCACACTGCAGCTCCTCGTTAAGCAGATACATTTGCGCGACTGATTGAAGCACGGCTGACAGTAATGTGTGCTCTCTCTCCACACGACATCCTCCGTCAATACTGGGGTTATGACGATTTCAGGCCGGCACAGCTTGATATAATAGAGTCTGTGCTCGACGGCCATGACACTATCGGCCTTTTGCCGACTGGTGGGGGAAAGTCACTGACCTTTCAGGTCCCTGCGATGATATTCGACGGACTGACACTTGTGGTCACTCCTCTCATATCGCTGATGAAAGACCAAGTCGACAATCTTTATGACCATGGCATCAAGGCGGTGTACTTTCATTCCGGTCAGACGCGCCGCGAGCAGAAGCTGAGTCTCGACCGCTGCCGCCTCGGCATATCCAAACTGGCATATGTATCCCCCGAGAAATTAAGACAGCAGTCTTTTTTAGAGGAGATAAGACAATGGCACATTTCGGCTCTTGTCGTAGACGAGGCTCACTGTATTTCACAGTGGGGCTATGATTTCAGACCGTCTTATCTTAATATCAAGGAACTAAGACATATTTTGCCTGAGAACGTGCCTGTGCTTGCCCTGACCGCCTCGGCTACACCGGCAGTTGTCGCTGATATCGCCGAGAAGCTGGAAATGCATTCACACCGCGTATTCAGCCGTAGTTTTGTCCGCGACAACATTAGCTATATCGTACGCCACAATGAGCACAAAGACGAAATGCTTCTTAGAGTTCTCGCCAATACGTCAGGCTCGTCTATTGTCTATGTACGCTCACGACTCCGCACGCGCGAGCTTGCCGAACTAATCAAAGCGGCCGGAATCAGTGCAGACTTTTATCATGCCGGACTTTCTCCCGAAGAAAAGAGCCAGCGTCAGGATATGTGGAAAACCGACAAAACACGTGTGATTGTCGCTACAAATGCATTTGGCATGGGCATTGACAAACCTGACGTGCGTGTTGTTGTCCATTATGACCTGCCGTCATCTATCGAGGAATATTATCAGGAAGCAGGGCGTGCAGGGCGAGACGGCAGACACTCATATGCTGTCGTTCTCTGTGCCAAGAACGATAAAGCTCTTCTTACGCGCCGTCTTGCCGATTCCTTTCCTCCAAAAGATTATATTTTACAGGTTTACGATAAACTTTGTGTCTTTCTCGGGGTGACGGTCGGAGGAGGCTATAATAATGTATATGATTGTGACTTCGACAGATTCTGCATGACATTCAGCTTGAAGCCCGCGCCGACACGAGCTGCTGTCGCCATACTGTCGCGGTCAGGATATATAGAATATGTGGATGAGACCATGACGCATGCTCGTGTGATCGTGCTTGTCGACCGCCGTGATTTCTATTCGCTTGAACTTGATGTAATGACCGATAGGGTGCTTCAGGCTCTTTTACGGCTGTATCCCGGTCTTTTCAGCGATTACGTGACCATCAGCGAGCAACGCCTTGCATCGGCTATATCGGTCAAAGAAACAGATGTAACAAATGCGCTTGTTATACTTGCGCGGATGCATGTCATACATTACATTCCGCGCCGCGTCACTCCTTATGTTTATTTCCCGACATCACGCGAATTATCAAAGTATCTATGCATACCGCGGGTGGTCTACGAGGAGCGGCGCGATGATATGAAGGCGAGGCTCGAGTCGATAAAACAGTTTGCATTTGCCGAGAATCGCTGTCGTTCCCGCATAATTCTTGAATACTTCGGCGAGAAAAATGCAAAAGATTGCGGACATTGTGACTATTGCCGTTCAAATCGCAGAGGGACTGACACTAAAGATGTA
>CBCSTG010000034.1:0-25007 GCA_965143025.1 uncultured Bacteroidales bacterium | reverse complement strand
AAAAGATCCGGGAGCAGCCTGTTGGGCGCTCACACCCTCGCGGCCATGCTGCCGTTTGTGCTGATTACGTCATGCTTTGCACTGTGGGGTTTCGCAAATGATATCACCAACCCGATGGTCAAGGCCTTTTCAAAGATTTTCAGGATGAGTGTGACCGAAGGCTCACTCGTGCAAGTGGCTTTTTACGGCGGATATTTCGCGATGGCTTTCCCGGCGGCAATGTTCATCAGACGGTTTTCTTACAAATCGGGAGTGCTTGTCGGGCTCGGACTTTATGCCGGCGGTGCGTTCATGTTTTACCCGGCCATGCTCAGCGGACAGTATTATCCGTTTCTCGCCGCATATTTCATCCTGACGTGCGGCCTGTCGTTTTTAGAGACGAGCTGCAATCCCTATATTCTCGCCATGGGCCCGTCAGCGACCGCAACACGACGCCTCAATCTTGCGCAGGCGTTTAATCCGATTGGCTCGTTGGCCGGCATGTGGGTGGCAATGCACTATATCCAGTCTCGGCTCAATCCTCTCGACTCCGACGGGCGCGCGCTGTTGGACGACAACGAGTTTGCAGCCGTCAGAGACAGCGATTTGTGGGTGCTTGTGCAGCCATATCTGCTGCTCGGTCTGTTCATACTGACCATGATAGTGCTGATTGCCATCGTGAGAATGCCGCGAGGCGCGGGCGACGACGGGGCTAAGGTCAATCTGCGCGGCTCGTTGGCGCGTCTGATGTCAAACCGCAGGTATCGCGAAGGTGTCATCGCCCAGTTTTTCTATGTGGGCGCCCAAATCATGTGCTGGACATTCATCATACAATACGGCAGCCGTATCTTCATGGCCGAGGGCATGTCTGAAACAGAAGCCGAGGTATTGTCGCAGCGCTACAACATCGCGGCTATGGTGGCCTTTTGCTGCGGTCGCTTTGTGTGCACATGGCTTTTGCGGTTTATCGATGCGCGGCGTCTGCTGACAGTACTCGCCGTAGCCGCCGCTGTGCTGACAGCCGGCGTGATACTCTGCGACGGTCACGCAGGTCTGATTTGCCTCGTGTCAGTCTCGGCCTGCATGTCTCTGATGTTTCCGACAATCTACGGTCTTGCGTTAGAGGGAGTAGGCGATGACGCCAAAATAGGCGCTGCCGGCCTCGTTATGTCAATTCTTGGCGGCTCGCTGCTGCCACCCGTTCAGGCCGCTATCATCGACAGCCGAGCAGATTTCGGATTGCCGTCTGTCAATTTATCTTTCGTTTTACCATTAATTTGTTTTCTCGCAGTTGCATCATATGGGCTGAGGGCAACCAAACATTGAAAATCAGCCCAAAATAATTGGCATTTAGAAATCAATTTTGTAATTTCGCAATCAAAGTTATGATTATTTCGTTCTCAAAATTTATCAAGACTTTGAAAATCGCACAATTATGGATTCTAAGCGTCAATATGTGGCTATTGATCTCAAATCTTTCTATGCATCGGTCGAATGTGTCGAACGCGGCCTCGATCCCTTAGATACCTGTTTGGTCGTAGCTGACTGCAGCCGCACGGAGAAAACCATATGTCTCGCCGTGTCGCCGGCGCTCAAGGCTTTCGGCTGTGGCGCACGTCCGCGGCTTTTTGAGGTAGTGAGTCTTGTCAGAGACATCAACCGACATCGCTGTCCCGGCGGCGTAAGGCAGACCTCGCAGTCGGCACGCGTGCTCGCCGCCAATCCGACGACGGCCGTAGACTATATCGCGGCTAAACCGCGCATGGGACTCTACATAGACTACAGCACTCGCATCTACAGAATATATCTGCGCTATATCGCTCCCGAAGACATACATGTCTACTCGATTGACGAAGTATTTATGGACGTGACCGACTATCTTAAAACCTACAGGATGGATGCGCACGAACTTGCAGTGAAGATAATACGCGAGATTTTTGCGGAGACCGGCATCACGGCCACGGCGGGAGTGGGAACAAATCTCTATTTAGCCAAAGTCGCAATGGATATTGTGGCAAAGCATATGACGCCTGACCGTGACGGCGTGAGGATAGCCTCTCTTGACGAAATGACTTACAGACGCCTATTGTGGAGTCATCGGCCGCTGACTGATTTCTGGCGTGTGGGAGGAGGTATCGCGCGCAGACTTGAGGCAGCCGGCATGAGGACAATGGGCGACATAGCGCGATGCTCAATCGAGCGCGAATCATTATTATACCGCCTCTTCGGCGTCAATGCACAACTGCTAATCGACCATGCGTGGGGGTGGGAGCCCGTCACCATCAGCCAGATTAAGGCATACCGACCCGAGATACGGTCGCTATGCAGCGGACAAGCGCTTTGTGAGCCATACGATGCCACACGCGCACGAACAGTAGTGTTGGAAATGGCTGATTCGCTGGCATTAGACATGCTCGAAAAGGGTGTAGTCACAGACCAGATAGGGCTTTATATCGGCTACGACACGGCGTCATTAGACAATCCGGCGGTAAGAGCCGCTTATCACGGAGCAACAACGATTGACCGCTACGGACGTGAAATCCCGGTACACTCAAATTCATCGATAAATCTTGGGGCACCTACATCATCAACCAAGATTATAGTCGAGGCTGTCGCCGAATTGTTTGACCGTATAACCAACAAAGCGTGATTAATACGCCGCATCAACATCTCGGCCAACCATGTGCTCAACGAGTGTGAAATCACAGTCAAACATGACACGCCGATACAATTGCAGCTTTTTACAGACTATGATGAAATCAACAGGCGAAAGCAGCAGGAAACCGCGCGTTTAGACAAAGAACGCCGCTACTGCCATGCAATAATGAATATCAAAAAGCGTTTCGGCAAAAATGCCATTCTGAAAGGCCTGAACTACTGCGAAGGCTCGACACAGTGCCAACGCAACACACAGATAGGAGGACACAACGCATGAGCAATTATGACGACATCATCAATCTGCCGCACCATGTCTCACGCACACGGCAGCCCTTGGGGACGGACAGCCGCGCGGCACAGTTCGCGCCGTTTGCGGCTCTCGATGGCTATGACGAGGCCATCGCGGCCAGCGTCACACAAAATATGCACGATGTCGACGCGACGCCGTTTGTCTATAAATCTTATATCTGTAATCTGATGAGTCCCGACGCCTGACAGCGGGTCAGCGCAATTCGCGGTCAAAGAAGGCGGCGACAGAGTCCTGCACGGCGATGCCGCAGTCGTGAGGCATCGGCCATATCTCGCCACGAAATTTATCGCCGGCGCCCTGTGAGCGGTAGACGTCGCGCATCACGCCGTAGGCGGCCGCGACGCCGTCGGGATGGAAGAGTTTGTCAGAGGCGCCGTTGATGAAATAGGCGGCACGAGGCGCAGCCAACGAGGCGATGTCAGGATAGTCAAGCCAGCGGCGCAGGCCGGGCAGGAGATTAATGTGACCACCTTTCTCACGGCCGTGGACCCACGAGAGTTGGTCGGCAGTGGTCGTCATCCAGCAGACCGATGCCTGAGCCTTGATGCGGTCTGACAATGCGGCGAGCATCCACGAGCGGTAAGCGCCCATCGAGAAACCGACAGCACCGATACGCTGGGGGTCTACGCCCGGCAGCGAGGCCAATATCTCCGTGACTGCAATATCATCGTAAGTCATAAAGCCGCTCAGCGAGCGTCCGAGCATGAGGAAGTTGCCGGCTATGCGTTCGAGCGCACGTCCGTCAGGCCCTTCGCGGCGGCCGCGCTCGCCCCAGAGGAGTGCATCATGCGAGATAACGGCATAGCCGCGCGAGGCGAGGTAGTCACCGAAATAGCGGCCGCCGTAACATTGTGCGGCCCACGCATCGGCGTCCTTGATGACTGCCGAGTCGCAAGCGAATGGCCGTATCATCTTTTCCTTGCCGATAGAGTAGTGGCCGCCATGGTCGTGGAGCGCGATGACAGCGGGATGCGGTCCCGGGCCGTCAGGCATGAGAATATATATAGCAGCCCGAGACCACGCAGAAATGTTTGCCATATATTTACGAGCCGTATAGCCGTCGCGACGCTCCTCGGCGACGAGTTCGAGAGCCGGCTCAGCAGCAGCCGTCGGCGGCTCAAGCATACACTCGAATATCTTGGCGCGTGCCGTGCGTCGCCACTGCTCAAAATCGCCCGTCGTGTCATTGCGCCACGCCAAGGGGTAGGTGAGCGAAGCCTGTATCGAGTCAAGAAACAAGGGCATCTCACGCTCAAACTCATAGACAGTGGCCTGCGGCTTGCGTGCTCCGGCAATAAAACCGGCAGTAAGAAGGAGAGCAACGCCTAATGACAAACGAGATATATTCATATATTAATTAAAATCATGGATAGATAACAGCATAAGCCTGATTGTCGGCGACTGTCGGCACCCAGTTGTCGTCGCCGGCAAGTAGAGAGGCAACATCATAGCCCTCATCTGTGTCAAGTTCGCGACCGAAGGCTACACGCTGCGAGCGGTCAGCGCCGGGGCCCGTGCAGCCATATTCGGCATAAAAGACCGTCTGCTCGCGCTCGGGCTTGCGCCAGTTGTTCCAGCCTTCGGGGTGGATGTGCGCGCCCATCTCGCAGCGAATGAAGACAGCCTTGGCATAATCACGCCACGGACGCGAAAGATATACGCGGTCAACGCCCTCGTCGGCTGTCAGCTTGCAGTCGAGGAAGACATAGCCGTTATCGACGTCGACATCAGTCGACGGTGCGGTCAGATAACCGCGACGCTTGGCGAGGATGGTGCACCGGTCAAAGACTGCCGTCGAACGACCGAAGATGAAATCGACGGTGCCCTCGATGTAGCAGTTGTCATAATACTGGCGCCCGCGGGCCCATGTGTAGATGGTGTCCTGATTGCCGAGAAAACGGCAGTTACGAAATGTCACACGGTCAGCGCCCACAAAGCAGGCCACAGCCTGACCGACTGGACCGGCCGAGTTCTCAAAGGTAATGTTCTCGGCATAGAAGTCCGGGGCATAGATGAAGAATGACGACGAGCCGGCTGTGCCGATTTCCTCGCCGAAGATATTCTTGCGCGAGGCAAAGTCGTCATAGGTGAGGGTGACGTCGCCCTGACCGATGAGAGAGACATTAATCTTGGAGCGCGGCACGACAATCTTCTCCTTGTAGACTCCGGGGCGCACGAGGATAGTGGTGCGGTGCTTGCCGCAGAGGTCAGGCACGGCGGCGATGGCCTCAGCCACGGTGAAGAAGTCGCCGCTACCGTCCTTTGCCACGACGAAATCATAATGACGCACATAGGGCGCAAGCGCGGGGACAGCCTCGGCGAGAGCGTCGACGGCAATCGAGGCAACGGCGCGAGCGCCTTTCACATTAAGATGTGTGTCGTCAGTCTTACCGTCGGGACAGAGGGGAACTGTGCCGGGAGCGATGTGCATGAAATATTTTTTAGACTCCTCCGGGCCAAGGTCGCTTATAAACTTGGCAACGGGTCTATTGAGGTCAACGAAAGGCACGCCCTGTTGCTCGGCGACACGGCGAGCGGCGGTCAGATATTCGCCGTGAGTGTCGACAAGAGAGTCTCCGACGAAATTGCGTCGCGGAATCGAATTAAAAATCACAGGCTGAGCGCCCTTGGCACGGGCGTCCTTGACAAAGCGTGTAAGATTGGCGTCGTAGGTCGTGCCGGGGTCAGTGTGGCGCGCTGGGTCATCCTTACTGTCATTGTGGCCGAACTCGATGACGACATAGTCGCCCGGCTGAAGTTTCTCCACGACGGCGTCCCAACGGCCTTCGTCGATAAAACTCTTGGTAGAACGTCCATTGACGGCATGATTGTCAACCGTGATGTCATCAGAGAGAAAAGCCGGCAGCATCTGGCCCCAGCCGCGCTCGGGATTGCCTTTACGAAGGTCTTTATTGGCCATGGTCGAGTCGCCAATCATAAAGACCACGGGCTTTCTCTTCTCGACAGGCATGGCGGCGCAGAGCAGCAGACCGAGTAAAGCAATAGACAAGGATTTGAATTTCATGGATATAGACGAGATTATTTAAGTTTAACTATAAGTGGATGAGAAATGCAGTCAGCGCGGTGGCGCAGACGGTCGAGCCACTCGGCCGGACACTGCGGGCCGGTAGGATTCTTAGACCACGCCGAGCCCCACCAGTAGGTGAAGTCCTCGCCCGGAGCGATGGTGCTCACGGCAAGGATGTGACCGAGAGCATCGCGGGCAGGCTCTGTTACAGGCAAATATGTGACGCTGACATCATCGCGCGGCACGTATGAACCGATATATATGACGCCGTTGCCGTTAGAGGCATTGTCGGTCGAATCGGCGTAGGCGATGATGGCGCGGCGAGAGTCGGCGAGTTCGCCGTAAGGGTTTTGTTTATGGATGACGATGCCCGTGGCAATGCTGCGGGGCGAGGGCAGGGCGTCATAGCTGACAGTGGTCATGTTGAGATCAGAGCCGGCATCCAAGCGTATGCGGCGGAGCTCGGTAACTTCGGTGCCGCCGGGAATCTGCATGGGATTATAGACCAATTCGACCTGAAAGCGCAGGGGGCCGCAGTCAGTGATGCGGTAGTCTCGCCATGCCCACGGGTAAATGATTTGGCCATCGTCGTCAAGCAGGGCAGCCGTGCCGGCGCCGAGAGTGTTTGCGACGATGTAGGCGTCCATGCCATTGCCGTGGTCTTTGTGGAGCGACTTGCCGTGGTCACGCAGCCAATTGCGGCGCTCAATGACGAGCGTGTCGACCGACTTGGTCCAGACGTCATAGCCGAAACCGCGCTCGCCACGCTGCTGCAGAGCCGGACCATAGGCCACATAAGCCGCGAGGTCGTTCTCCCAGTTCATGTTGTCTTTATGTTCGGGAAATTTGCGGCCATAGACCTTAGGTGCAAACTCGGCAGGCTTGCCGGCTGATATATTGTATTTTACTGTAGAAGAGGGTCCTACGGCTACGGGAAATATCAGCGTGCTGTCAGACGTGAGCTGCCACGGGAGCTCACGGCCGTCAGTGTCTTTGACCACGAAATCATGTCCGAAACGCGCTGTGACGGCGGACGAAGACAGCTCGGCCATCTCGCCGGAGCGCTGCATCGGCAGCGGATTTGAGACTGTCACCGTCATGGACGAGCGGCAGCCTGTTAAGACAGCGGCAAGCATTAAGCCTGCCGCTGTAACAGAATATAGTCTAACCGAAGCCATCATCAGAGGGTGACGCCGGTTTTAAAGATAGCGATTTCCTTGGCGCCCGTCTTCTCGTGCTTGAGATGCTCGCCCGAAGCGGTGGCGAGTACTTTCTCGATAAGACGCGAAAGTGCGTGTTCGGCGGTCTCGTCCTCGACAATCGAGCCTGCATTGAAGTCAATCCAATTAGACTTCATGTGGGCAAGATGGCTGTTGGTAGCAATTTTCATCGTCGGGACAAAGGTGCCGAAAGGTGTGCCGCGACCGGTGGTGAAGAGCACCATCTGGCAGCCTGACAGAGCGAGAGCCGTAGAGGCCACGAGGTCATTGCCGGGAGCAGTCAGCAGGTTGAGACCGTTGCGGGTAATCTTGCGTGTATAAGTCAGCACGTCAACCACCTCGCTCTTACCGCCCTTCTGAACGCAGCCGAGCGACTTCTCCTCGAGAGTAGTGATTCCGCCGGCCTTGTTGCCGGGCGAGGGATTCTCGTAGATAGGCTGGCCGTAAGAGCGGAAATATCCCTTGAAGTCGTTGATGAGGCTGACAGTTGCGTCAAAGACCTTGCGATCATGGGCGCGATTCATCAGGAGGGTTTCTGCACCGAACATCTCCGGGACCTCGGTGAGCACGGTCGTGCCGCCGCGAGCAATCAGCCAATCTGAGAACATGCCGACCAACGGATTGGCCGTAATACCTGACAGACCGTCAGAGCCGCCGCATTTCAGGCCGACTCTAAGCATCGACACAGGCAGAGGCTGACGACGGTCGGCTCGCATCTGCTCAAGCAGACCGCGGCAAATCTCGAAACCGGCCTCAATCTCGTCCTCAACCTCCTGAGAGATTAGAAACTTGACGCGCGATTCGTCCCACTTGCCGAGCTGCTCCTTGATGCCCGAAACCTGATTGTTCTCACAACCGAGGCCGAGAACAAGGACGCCGCCGGCATTGGGATGCTTTATAAGCGCGGCAAGGGCGGCACGTGTGTTAGCATGGTCCTGACCGAGCTGCGAACAGCCGTAATTATGGGTGAAAGCGCGGACGTCGTCGATGCCTGTCAGGTCACACTCGGCCTTGATGCGGGCCACAATGGCGTTGGCCTGACCGTTGACACAGCCGACGGAAGGGACAATCCAGAGTTCGTTACGGATTCCCATCTCGCCGTTAGAGCGGAGATAGCCGTCGACTGTCAGCTGCTCGTCAGAGCGGCTGTTGTCGCAGCTGACAGGCGAGTAGGTGTAGGTGAGGTCGTCGCTAAGACCCGTGTGAAGGTTGTGACTGTGAATCCACATGCCCGGCTCGATGTCGGCGGTAGCGTAACCGATGGGGTTGCCGTATTTGATGACAGGCTCGCCCTTGGCTATGTGACGGAGCGCGAATTTGTGACCGCGAGCAATAGGCTCGACGAGAGTGACAGTGACATTGCCGTCCTGATAAACCGCTCCGGCAGCGAGACCGTCGTCGGCAAGGACGACAGCCACGTTGTCGGCGGGATTGATTTTAAGTATCTCTTTCATTAATGAGTGCTTAAAAAGTTTTTAAGAGCTTCGGCCATGCCGAGTGAGCGGATCTGACCGAGATATTCGGCCACACGCTCTGTGAAACCGGGAGCAAGCGCCTCGAAATCCTCAATAAAGATATCGCCCGAAAGGATATCCTTGACGGTGCGCGACCAGTCGCCTTCGTGCCAGTTCTTGCGGATAAACTCGACGTGCTCGGGGGTGTCATCAGGCTCGAAGCCCGAGCCGGGACCGTAGAGCGACAACAGAGCGGCGAAGGTGAAGCATTCGTAGTCGGCGATTTTGCCTGTGCGGGCAAAGTTGTCGCGGACTGTGGGGAAATTGCGTGCCTCCCACTTCGAAAGCGAGTTGAGCGAGATCGACTTGAGCATGTGGCGGATGAACGGATTGTAGAAGCGCTCGAGGATGCCTGCGGCAAACTTTTTGAGCTCCTCGGGGTCCTCGTCAATCATCGGCAGGACCTCACGCTCGACCATCTCGTTGACAAAACGGTTGACATCGGGCGTATTGAATGCGTCCATAACAGTCTCACAGCCGAGCTGAAGGGCGATAGGCACGAGGCCGGTGTGAGAGCCGTTGAGGATGCGCACTTTCTTGTCGCGGAACTGCTTGATCGATGGCATGAAGAGCACATGCAGACCGGCGCGGTCAAGCGGCAGGGCGGCATGAACTTTCTCATAGCCTTTGCCGCCGATGGCCCAGATATGATAGTACTCGCCTTTTACGACGACATTGTCTTCGTAGCCGAGCTCGGCCTGTACCTCGTCGATGGTGTCGCGGGGGAAACCGGGCACGATGCGGTCTACCAAGGTGTCGCAGAAGACGCAAGCCTCGTCGACCCAGTCGATGAAGTCCTGCTCGAGACCGGCCTCACGGGCGTGACGGAGGACATACTCATGCAGAGTCGAGCCGTTGTCTTCAATAAGCTCGCAGCAGATAAAATACAGACCTTTGTCACGGTCGCCGTTGAAATGACGCCAGCGGCGATGGAGCAGGGAAGTAATCTTGCCGGGGAAAGTGCGGGGAGCGTCGACGGTCACGTCGTCTTCCTCGTAACGAATGCCGGCCTCTGTGGTGTTGGATACTACAAACTTAAGGTCGGGAGAGGTGACATAACCGAGATAGCGCTCCATGTCGGCGCCGGGATTGAATGCGTCGGCGATGACGGTGATGAGACGGTTAGCCTTGACGGGCTTGCCGTTCTCAATGCCTTCGAGGCAGACGTGATAGAGATTATCCTGCGAATTGAGGATGTCAACCGCCTTGCTCTCGTGAAAACGGGGCACGACGACAGCGACAGATGTGTCAATCACACCTCTTTCGTTGGCGATATCGAGCTGCCAGTCAACGAAGGCACGCAAAAAGTTGCCTTCGCCGAATTGCAGAACTTTGACAGGACGCTGTTTGACCTCAACGGCCTGACGATTTAATTTCTTCATTGTTTTTCAGGTATTCTATTAATTAACGTTGTGCGGGCACTTCGATAGCTTTGTAGCGGGGCACGAGGAGCTTCATTATGCACCAGCCCACAAGGTAAGACACACCGCAGATGCAGAACACGATAAAGTAACCTGCCGGTTTGCCTTCATAGCTCATAAAGGCCATGTTGGTCTGAGCGGCGTAGTCGAAGAGAATGCCCGAGCCATAGTTGATAAGCGACGAGCCTATACCGCCTGCCATGCCGCCGATACCGATGATAGTAGCGATAGTGCTCTTTGGGAACATGTCACCTACGACAGAGTAGATGTTGGCCGACCAAGACTGATGGGCTGCGCCGGCTATACCTATGATAATGATAGGCATCCACTGCGAAACCGAGCTCAGAGGCTGTGCGGCAAGCGCGAGGAGGGGGAAGACGGCGAAGATAAGCATGGCTTTCATACGTGCCGAGTAAGCGTCGACGATTATGCCCTTGCGCTTGGCATTGTCGATGAAAATAGTCGGAAGCTTACCGCCGTAAATCGAGAGCATCGTGATAAGATAGAGCACAAATATCATCATCATGCCTTCACCCTCAGATGTAGAGAGCTTGAACACGTCTGAGATGTAGGCGGGAGTCCAGAACAGGAAGAACCACCACACGCCGTCGGTGAGGAATTTGCCGAAGAAGACGGCCCATGTCTGAGGATATTTGAAACACTTGAAGAAGGGGATGGTAGCGGTCTTGCTGTCCTCAATTTCGGCTTTCTGCTCGGCTGTCTCGTCAGGAGCATTGTCGTCCTGCTCGATGTAAGCAAGCTCGGCCTCATTGACGCGAGGATTCTCGGCCGGTTTTTTATAGAGCCAAATCCAGAAACCCATCCAGACGAAACCTAACGCACCGATGACGATGAAGGCCATTTCCCAGCCGTTGCCCCAGCCGATGCTCTGGAAGTATTTTGCGAGCGGACCGATAGAGAACGGAGCGACAAGAGCGCCGATAGCAGAGCCGGCATTGAAGATGGCGGTGGCATAAGCGCGGTCACGTTTCGGGAAGTACTCGGCCGTAACCTTGATGGCAGCAGGGAAGTTGCCGGCCTCGCCGAGAGCGAGAATCGTGCGGGCAACGAGGAAGAAGTAAACCGAGACGGTGGCAATGGTTACAGCGAGGTCACCGGTTGCCTTAACAAGTCCGGCGGCGTCATCGAGACCGATATAATGCTCGGTGGCGATGCCGCAGACAGCATGGAGGCAGGCACCTGCCGACCACACGCCGATAGCCCATAGATAACCTTTCTTCGTACCCATCCAGTCGATGAAACGGCCGGCGAGAAGATTGGCGACAGCATAAACGATAGAGAATACGGCCGTAATCAGACCATAGTTGGCGTCAGTCCAGTGGAACTCGGGCGAGATGAACTCTTTCCATGTCAGCGATAGCACCTGACGGTCCATATAGTTGACGGTGGTGGCGAGGAAGAGCAGGGCGCAGATGACCCAGCGGAAGTTGGTCATGCGAGCGGTAGCGACAGCAGAATTGTTAGCCATGGTCATTAAAATTTAAAATATTCCTTGGCATTGCCGTAGCAGACTTTAGCCACAATTTCCTTACCTATAAAATCAAGCTCAGATGCAGGAAGCAGACCGGCCTCTATGTCGCCGCCGATGAGGTTGCAAAGCGTACGGCGGAAGTATTCGTGGCGCGGATAAGAGAGAAACGAGCGTGAATCGGTGAGCATGCCGACAAAGCGGCTGAGCAGACCGAGGTTTGAGAGAGCGTTCATCTGTTTCTCCATGCCGTCTTTCTGGTCGAGGAACCACCAGCCCGAGCCGAACTGTATCTTGCCTGCGCCATAACGGCCGTCTTGGAAATTACCGAGCATCGTAGCTACAAGTTCGTTGTCACGCGGGTTAAGATTATAAATAATGGTCTTGCCAAGTTTGTCACGAGAGGCAAGTTTGTCGAGGAATTTCGACATTTTCTTAGCCACGGTGAAGTCACCGATAGAGTCAAAACCGGTGTCGGGACCAAGCTGTGCCATCATGCGCGAGTTATTGTTGCGGATAGCGCCGTAGTGGAACTGCTGAGTCCAACCCGAGTCATGATCCATGATGGCGAACTCGACCATCATAGCCGTCTTGAACTTGGCAATTTCCTCAGCCGTCAGAGCCTTGCCGCCATAAACCTTGTCAAAGATGGCTTCGATTTCGTCGGGAGTATAATCCTCGGCATAGAACTCCTCGATGCCGTGGTCAGAGAGACGGCAGCCGACCGACTCAAAGAAGTCATGACGTTTCTGCAAAGCTGCGATGACGTCGGCAAACTTGGTTATGTTGACACCCGAAACCTCGGCGAGTTTGTCGATGTAAGCGCGGTAAGCAGCGGGATCCTCGACGGCCATAGCCTTGTCAGGACGCCATGTGGGCAGCATCTTGACGCCGAAATTGTCGTCACGGACCTTGATGTGATACTCGAGCGAGTCGACAGGGTCGTCAGTCGTGCAGACAACTTCCACATTATAGTGTTTCATCAGTCCGCGGGCAGTGCGCTCGGGAGTCTGAAGCATGGCCGAACAATGATCATAAATCTCCTTTGCAGTCGAAGGATTGAGAAGTTTGTTGACGCCAAAGGCTGTCTTAAGCTCGAGATGTGTCCAGTGATAGAGCGGGTTACGCATCGTGTAAGGGACCGTCTCTGCCCATTTCTCAAACTTCTGCCAGTCTGTAGTCCCGGCGCCTGTGATATAGCTCTCGTCGACACCGTTTGTGCGCATTGCACGCCATTTATAATGGTCTCCCTCGAGCCATATTTTAGAGAGATTCTCGAATTTATGGTCAGAGGCTACGTATTCGGGGATGAGGTGACAGTGATAGTCAATAATCGGCTGATGCTCTGCGTATTCATGATAAAGACGCTGAGCAGTCGGAGTCTGAAGAAGAAAGTTCTCGTCGTTAAACTGTTTCATGATATTTAATATGGTAAGAGATAGGCAATCAAATATTTGTAATGATGTCTAAGGCCTCATGGCATTTGTCGGTGACATACGCCCAGTCAGCGGCAGCGACACGATCTTTAGGAAAGAGTTTAGAGCCCATGCCTACGGCAAACACGCCTGCCGAGAACCATGCACGGAGATTTTCGGCTGTGGGCTCTACGCCGCCTGTGACCATGATTTTAGACCACGGCATCGGGGCGAGCATGCCCTTGACCATTTTCGGCCCGAGGACGTCGCCGGGGAAGAGCTTGCACACGTCGCAGCCCGACTCCTGTGCGAAACCTACCTCACTGACAGAGCCGCAGCCGGGGATATAGGGGACACAACGACGGTTGCAGACTTTGGCAACCTCGGGGTTATAGAGCGGGCCGACAACGAAGTTGGCACCGAGCTGCAGATAAAGAGCAGCTGTGGGGGCATCAATCACAGAGCCTACGCCCATAGCCATCTCGGGGCACTCTTTAGCAGCAAATTTAACCACTTCGGCGAAAACTTCATGGGCGAAATCGCCACGGTTAGTGAACTCAAATAGACGGACACCGCCCTCATAGCAAGCCTTAACAACCGCTTTGGCTATCTCTGCGTCCTTATGATAGAAGACGGGCACCATCGGTGCGGCCGCCAATTTATTCAATACAGAAAGTTTATCAAATTTTGCCATTACTTCTATTATTAATGATTGGAATATTAAAAAACGGCATATCAGCGCTGCACGCGACCGTTTGCAGAGCCTCCGGCGAGAGCCTTGACCTCATCGACACTCATCAGATTGAAATCGCCCGGCACAGTCTGTTTGAGAGCAGATGCGGCAACAGCAAATTCGAGAGCCTCATCCATCGAGGGCATTGTCAGCAGACCGTGGATGATACCACCCGAGAACGAGTCGCCGCCGCCGACACGGTCGATAATAGGATTAATATCATAACGTTTTGACTCATAGAAAGTCTTGCCGTCATAAATCATAGCTTTCCAACCGTTGTGTGTTGCGGAGAAGCTCTCTCGGAGAGTCGAAATGACATATTTGAAACCGAACTCCTTGGCCATGGCAGTGAAGATGCCCTTGTAGCCTTCGGCATTAGTCTCGCCGGACTCTACGTCAGCGTCAGGTTTGAAACCGAGGCAAAGCTCGGCGTCTTCCTCGTTGCCGATGCAGACATCGACATATTTCATAAGAGGACGCATTATTGACTGAGCTTTCTCCTTTGTCCAAAGTTTCTTGCGGAAGTTAAGGTCAACCGACACAGTTACGCCATGACGTTTTGCGGCTTCGCAAGCCAGACGTGTAAGCTCGGCAGCCTTGTCGCTGATGGCGGGAGTAATACCCGACCAGTGAAACCAATCAGCACCTTCCATTATTTTATCGAAATCAAAATCGGCAGGGTCTGCTTCTGCGATCGCTGAATTAGCACGGTCATAAATAACTTTAGAGGGACGCATAGATGCTCCGGTCTCGCAATAATAGATACCTACACGGTCGCCACCACGTGCGATGAAGTCTGTATTAACGCCATAACGGCGGAGCGAATTGAGAGCGGCCTGACCGATCTCATGTTTGGGAAGTTTGGTTACGAAATAGGCGTCATGTCCGTAATTGGCACAGCTGACAGCAACGTTAGCCTCACCACCGCCCCAGATGACATCAAATTGGTCGACCTGAACAAAACGATGACAGCCCGCAGGCGAAAGACGGAGCATTATTTCTCCTAAAGTTACTACTTTGCTCATGATTTTAAGTATTTTATTGGTTATTAATGATTTAAGTATCTATAGTTACTACACAGATGTGAATTTAATGCTAAATTAAGCCAAATGAAGCGCCTCTTTGTAATAATAATTGATGCAAAGCGCTTAATAAACAAGTTTTGACCCAATTTCCGACAATTAATTCAGACTCAACAATCATCAGGACGGCTTAAACCCGACATAAACGCTCGGCCAACCAGCCTGATTTTTTATCATGCAAAGATAGAATTTTAAATTAACAACTTTAACAAACCGCCTCCAAAAAAAGATATAATATAATGTAACGAGTGAAAAGTACCGTTCGATGCAAAAAAGAAAATGGATGAGCCGTAAAAAAAGACCACAAAAAAACATCTAAAGATTTGCAATTATAAAAATAATAGCTACCTTTGCACAACGAAAGCGGAAAGCCCGCATCAAAGGAGAGGTGGGTGAGTGGCTGAAACCACCAGTTTGCTAAACTGACGTAGGAGTTATCCTACCACGAGTTCGAATCTCGTCCTCTCCGCAATAAATCCTGCAAGTCATAAACTTGCAGGATTTTTGTTTATTATCAAATTTTGAAGACTCGGAATGTGTGATATAATTAAATGCAACAACGATGATTACGAGACGCTGGCCGGAATATGGGAGCGGTCTGTGCGCGCCACACATGATTTTCTCAATGAAACGGATTTGGAAGAAATTAAAGCAGCCCTTATTACAGATTATTTCCCGAATGTCGACATATATGCAGCCTGCGACAATGACAATATCGTTGGGTTTATGGGATTAGGAGCTGATACCATAGAAATGCTTTTTATCGACAGCAACATGATAGGGCAAGGATATGGATCACTGCTGATTGATTATGCCAAAAGCAAAGGCGTAACAAAAGTAGACGTAAACGAACAAAATCATTCGGCTCTTGGTTTTTACCTCTCGAAAGGATTCAGAATTGTCGGACGGGACGCGACAGACGATGCCGGCAGACCGTATCCAATACTTCATCTGGCAGTATAAAAACATTATCGCAACGATATAAAGTCTCGAGGAAATACCATAAAACACACAGCTGTATCGTTAAATGAGACAGGATATGGCTAAATTTGCGTTCAGTCTGAGCGGCAAGCCTCTGTCCGGCGGCTTTCAGTCGACATAAACCCTCGGCTGATATGTGAGGACCCTGAGGTCACTATATAATTAATTTAAAAGTATATATGAACCAACTGCAGAAATACACATGGCTGATTGACACAATCCGTCGAGCCGGGAAAATTTCTCATAAGGATTTGTCCGACAAATGGTCGAGGAACAAAGACTTGAGCGACTGCAAACCGCTCCATCGTGCCACGTTCAATCGTTGGCGCGACGCTATCTTCGAACAGTTTGGCATCATAATCGACTGCCAGAAGGTTGGGGGATATCTCTATTATATAGCCAACCCCGAA
This sequence comes from uncultured Bacteroidales bacterium, assembly GCA_965143025.1. Classification (GTDB taxonomy): domain Bacteria; phylum Bacteroidota; class Bacteroidia; order Bacteroidales; family Muribaculaceae; genus CAG-873. The sequence goes on along the minus strand of CBCSTG010000034.1, from coordinate 8,767 downwards.
GACATCGACGAGGATAAGCTGAAAAAATGGATGCTTGATTCCTTCGCGGCAGGTAATCTCATAGGCGAAAATCTTTTGCTGAAAGGCCGTATCGTAGTTGAAGAAATACCATCCGGACGCGACCACTTGACTACTATACTTCACGCCATGAAAGAGAATAGGATTGTCAATATCACCTATCGCCCTTTCACGAGAGAGCACGGAAAAACTTTCCCCATTGAGCCATACTGCGTGAAACTTTTTGAAAACCGCTGGTATGTTCTCGCCCACAACAGTCGCGATGAAGTCAAGATTTATGGCCTTGACCGTATTGAGGACGTCGAGGTTACGGAAGATACATATAAGCTTCCTAAAGACTTTGATGCCGAGGACTATTTCGCCACAGCCTTCGGAGTTGTTATCGGCTACGATATAAAACCGGAACGTATAGTGATACGTGCCAACGAGCATCACAAACATTACCTGAAGTCTTTGCCATTACACCATAGTCAGCGTTTGATTGAAGACTGCGGAGAGTATGCAGATTTTGAGCTCTATCTGTCTCCGACATACGACTTTGTCATGAAACTGCTCCAGTATGGATCATTGATAGAGGTAATGAGCCCGGCATCACTGCGCAGGACGATGAAGGGATGGATTTCGGACATGAGCGAACTATATTGTAACGACTGACCATGCAGAAGTTGGATAATTGCCTTACGCTCGGCAATCCCCGAGCAAGCACAGATTGCCCTCGTTTAAACGGCAATTTTGTCGCAATAGATTTTGAAACTGCCAACGGACGTCGGTCAAGCGTATGCAGCGTTGGCATTGTGGTCGTGCGCGGAGGCGAGATTGTTGATAGATTCTACTCTCTCATTCAGCCTGCTCCTAACTATTACACATATTGGACAACCGAAGTCCACGGTCTCACTCGTCACGACACAGACGGACAACCCACATTCCCTGAAGTATGGGCGCAGATTGAGCCGCTAATACAGGGGCTCCCGCTCGTGGCTCACAACAGACCATTTGATGAAAGTTGTCTGAAAGCCGCCTTTGCCGAGTATGGGATGACATATCCCGATTATGAGTTCCACTGTACGCTCGCCGCATCACGCCGTTGTCTCGATATTCCGAGCCATCAGCTGCATCTGTCGGCTGCGGCATGTGGATACAATATGGGAAACCACCATCACGCCCTCGCCGATGCAGAGGCATGTGCCGCCATTGCATTAAAAATTTTATAGTGCGTTAATTGTGTCACCAATATTGAGACAGCATAATAATACTTTTGCTGGGTAAACATAAAAATAAACAGATAGTGCAGCCTGTAAATATGTTGTAGAGCATATTTTCTATCTCTCTAAATTTTGTAATTTTGTGATTAAATAACAATCAAAATTCCAAAACACAAGAAGACAATAATATCTACATAACGATTTGCATTAACTTGCAATGACCATATCTCGATTCGGTTAAATCTGGTAAATCTAACAAATGGGTCGAAGGAATAGGTCAAAGCTCGCTGAGTGCGTCCTCTGACGAGGGCACAGGCTGCTTTCTCTAATTCTTGACCCAAAGGCAATACCAGAGCCTAACCGAAAAGAAAAAGAAAAGAGTGTTGTGTCCTCTTTTTGATACAACCGGAGAAAGCCGATGACCGTCAGACGGAGGCACTGAATATATCTGCTTACCATGGCAAACTATTATTGTGAGTATTGCGGGCACAAATCATCCTCGGTCCAGTCGTTAACATCCGGGAATTGTCTGCGACATCCGCTTGGCCCCTTCAAGGGCAGGCATAAACTCTATGAGGGAAAAGAGGAAGCACGCTACATCTGCGAGTATTGCGGACACGAGGCATCAAGCATTTCGGGTCTGACTTCAGGAAATTGTCTCCATCATCCGGATGGAGCATTCAAAGGCAAGCACAAGCCGTTTGAAGGCGGGCTGAAATCACGATACACATGTAAATACTGCGGACATACGACGTCAACCCTCACATCGTTAATATCAGGCAACTGCCTGAAACATCCATTAGGTTCATTCAAAGGCAAACATTCTCCGGCAAAATGAAAAAGACATCTTTATCAGACCTTCCGTTCAATGAAAACATCAACGATTTCGGCACTGCGCGATATGTGAACGGATTAATTAAATTCATTGAAAACTCCTCGGCTCCGATCACTATTGCCTTGCAGGGCGAATGGGGCAGCGGGAAAACCTCTCTGATGACGAGGTTGGAACGGGCGTTGTGCTCGGGTCCGGACTCACAGTTCATCGGAATAGAAATCAACACATGGGAATACTCCATGATGTGTTCTCCCGAGGCCACAGTGTATAAAATACTGGTGCAATTAGTTCAGGAATTAAGTAAGGATAATCCTAACTCAAAAAAGGCCTTAAAACGTTTTTTGCGCGGTACAGCAAGTTTCTTATATAGAGGCGCAAGGGAAAGCCTGAAGACGGCTCCGGTCGTGGGTGGTTTATTCGCTGTAGGATTAGAAGCGGCTAAAGTTCCGACGGACTTACCTAAAGATTCAGAGGCTGATGAAACGGTGTCACTTTCAGACCTTAAGAAAGCTCTGTCTGAAGCAGTGCAAAAATCAATCACAGACGAGGATAAGCACGGAGTTATCATATTTGTGGATGATCTTGACCGTCTGAATCCTCCCGTGGCAGTCGAGATCCTTGAATTGCTAAAAAATATATTTACACTTGATAACTGCATATTTGTTCTTGCTATTGACTATGATGTTGTCGTCAAGGGACTGAAACCTAAATTCGGAGAACTGACAGAGAAAAACGAGCGTGAATTCCGTTCGTTCTTCGATAAAATCATTCAGGTGCCGTTTTCACTTCCCGTCAATAATTACAGGCCTATGGATTTTGTTCTGAAATCACTCGTGGATATCGGCTACATCACAGAATTCGACACCACGAATCCACAAGTCAAATCGTTGTTTTCGACTGTAGTGGAGGCGTCAGTAGGCAAAAATCCACGTTCAATCAAACGTCTGATAAACACTTTGTCTTTATTGGATTGCATCGCTCAATGCGGCACCCCGCAAGGCGATAAATCGACAAATGATACATTAGACGACAAGTTGTTGAGTCTCATCACAGTTTCAATACAAATCTGTTACCCCAAGATATACCGTATGCTTTCCCGCAATCCGGGTTTTACCGGTTGGGACATGGAGTTTGCAAAGAAAATGGGTATAAATGTAGATGCTGATTGCGCAGATAACGAATCAGGCACGCAATGGGAAGATATTCTTGAAGCCGCATGTGCTCCCGATGCTTATCTTACGCAGCATCTCAATGACATTACACTACTATTGGATTTGATTACTGATATTCTCGGGAAAACCAATCAAACAGGTATACAGCAGCTTGGCAAAAAGATGAAGGAAATTATGGATAAATCATCTGTAACGGGTATAAATGCGGAGTTTAAGGCTGAAGATTTTGACAAGAAAAGCCTGATACAAAAACTCCATAAGAATGTGATGGAACATATTCATGAATTACGTCCCGATATTTACAAATGGCAACTTAAAAAAAATACGGGAAATGGAGGCGTCTATTTCTGGATAGACGATAATACCAGTTTCGATGTTACTTTTTCTCCTTCTGTTAATTCAAATAAGCAGATTGCCTTGCGTCTGTGGCTTGATTTCCATGTGAGCCGCCCCGAACGTTTAAAAGGAAAATCTTTCGATGAACTAATGATGGAAGGGGTCATTGCCGAAAATCTTAACAAGTTAGATGATGTTCTCGCACCACTTCTGACCAAAACATGGTTCTTCACAGGCAGGATTTACGAAGGCAATGAAACTTACTTCCCGAGTTACATCGACGAGTTAAGATACATCCACAGCAAGGGGTGGATGCAAGGCGACATAACTAACAACCCGCAGTTCTGGATAGAGCTCGAAAAGCCCTCGCATTTTGAGGAAGAAAAAATTGTTGACACACTTGCCCGTGTGCTTATCGCCAACTACGATTTCCGCAAGGCTATGAAAGATTTCAAATAATGAATCCGTTGATTTATCCGGAGCTTGAGGCAGCTCTGAAAAACCGTATAGGAGAAATCCGCCCTGATTCTTACCTGTTTCCTGACAAGGAATGGGTAAGAATATCCGAGTGGTATAACAAGCGTCATTATAACAGATGGATTCAGGTCTATACTCCACTCCCGACCGAGGATATCCATTATGAATATTATGGCGGATATGCATGTCTGCATCTCGAAGGTGATTATGCCGGTAAAAAATATGTTCGACAAGTCCGCGAATTAAAACGTCGCAGCCGCGAATATGATGAAATAGAATGGCTTACCTACGGGAACAGCTGTATAAGCTGTATTGTAAAATCTGAGGTAGACAGCGAAGACGATTTAATCAGGAAGTTACATCATCTTGTGGAGATTTTTGATAAGAATCTCATCGAGCTGTTTGGAGATGAAAAGCTAATCACCGGAGAGTTAAAAGGCAGCTATACCTTACCGCACGAACTGTGTGCCAAGATTTTGTCTGACGACGAAGTTTCCATTCATAATCTTGGCATAGCCGACCTGTTTGATTTGCCGCTGTCCATTCCGGATTATCAGCGCATATACTGCTGGGAGAACAAGCAAATCGAATTGCTATGGGATAGCCTTTCCTCAATGAAAACGGGTGCGCCATACCATTTAGGGAACATCATCCTGCAAAACCGTGAAGGGAAATATGAGATTGTAGACGGCCAGCAAAGACTCGTCACCTTGTCGTTAATTCTGTGGGGACTCGGTTATGAAGGCAATATTCCGCTATTGAACGAGCGATTTAGAAATAATGACGCAATAAAACATGTTAAGAATGCAAAAGCCGTAATATCAACTCTTTTGAGGGAATTGAGAAATTGCGATATATTAGAAGTGATTCTCAATTCTTTGAGATTTTCGGTGATTGTAATTAATGGCGATAATCTCGACTTAGGATATACGTTCTTCTCGAATCAGAATTCGAAGGGCGTTAAACTTAGCGACTATGACCTGCTGAAAGCCCATCATCTCAGATATATTATATCTGAGCCGCAGGCGATTCATCTTGCAAACAGCTGGACAAAGCTCACACAACCGGATGAGGAAAGTAGAATGCCCGTGGAGATTTCTTTAGGGAAACATGTCTATCGGTTAAGAAAACTTCTGCATAAGGATGATTTCAATGAGTACGGTCATTACGTGCGTGATGAATTCCGCTCGGCCCCGTTGATGCAGGACGTGCCGCCTTTCGGCGAAAAATTTGACTTCTATGAACCGATTCAGGGCGGAGCGCACTTTTTCGCTTTTGTCAGTCATTTCAATGAGAGATTTAAATCTTTTGAATCCCTTCCGCAAGTAAAAACACTAAGGGAAAAATTCAGCCGCCGTCATAAGGTATATGCGTCTTTGGCCGAAACTATCCTGTTTGCTTATTTTATCAAATTCGGCTCTCAATATCTTTCAGAAGCGCTGTGCTGCATAATGTCGAAACTGGCCGAACATCGCTATATGAAAGTAAGAGCGCTTGAGCAGCAAGTACAGCGGTGTGCCAAGGATTCAAATCTTGTTCAGTTTATTGAGTTCTCCACTTCACCAACTTTTTTCCTTGCTTCGGCACTTGACAGCATCCGAGGAAGTATAACGGACTATGAGATAAACGACGGCATACGTTGGGACTTCTATAAACAGATGTGTAATATGTTCGCATCATTTAATGACATTACTGTCGCCGAAATAGTCAAACAGATTGAAAATGAATACGAATGAAATGTATTACGGAAATTTGACTCCGAAAATCATTGTAAAGAATGATGTCAAATTCATGGTACCGCTGTATCAGAGACTGTTTGCATGGTCTAAAACGGAGGTGTCGCAACTGCTTTATGACCTCAAATCCCACTTTGAGAAATGGCCTGATGCAAAATCGTCTGAAATTCACTTCCCATATCATCTCGGTGTTGTAACCACAGTGCCTTTTAAGGAGCGCTATTGCCTTGTAGACGGCCAGCAAAGATGCACAGTGCTGATGATTATGGCAAGTGTATTCGGAAGAATATCAACCGAATGGAAAGCTTTTTTTGAAAATGGTACCAGACTTGAATTATTTGCCCGCGAAGATGATGCAAAATTCCTCAAAGGTCTTGCCGACGGTATCACGCAAAGTAAATATGCCAATGCGTTGATAGCCGAGGCATACCGGGCTATTGAGGATTTTTTAGCCGAGATGGACGCGGACCAACAAAAAGTCTTCATTGACAGTTGTTTTTCAAGAATCACGATTTTAAACTCGATTTTGCCATCTAATTATTTGCAGGAGCCGGCATCGTTGAACAAATATTTTGAGATTATAAACTCCGCCGGCGTCAATCTGGAAAAACATGAAATATTAAAAGTATCTTTGCTTAACGAGCAAATAAATCAAACTAAATTGCTTAAGATATGGAATTTGTGCTCAGACTTTTCCGCGCCTCTTTTGCGTAAGAAAGATGACGTAAGCGATAAAGAGTATTCCGATAAGTATATGGAACTGCTCTCTCAATCGACCGATGAAGCAATCAATACCATAATACGCTACAATAATATTTCAGAAAGCTCAGAAGAAAACAACGGCCTGTACCCGTCAATAGCAGAAATAGATGTAGAGCCACAGGAATTCAACAATCCGCTCGGCGAAAGAAACGAGAGAAGCGTTCTTTCATTCCCGGAGTTCCTTCTGCTGACGCTTGATATTTACAGGAACTTGAACGGCGATTGGAAGTTCTACAAAGTTGACGAACTTAATGAGCGCTTTAAAGCAAATCTTTTGAATACACCACACGACGTACCGGGATTCTATGAAATGCTTCTGAAACTGCGCATTGCGCTTGATTTCTATGTAATCAGGCGCAAAATTGATGGTCTGGACAGCGAATACAGTCTCATCTATCATGATACTGACAATATGATTGATAACAATTGTCTTGAACAATATGAAGCGATGCTGTCCGTCTCGACTCCATACTATAAATGGCTGAAGATAGTGCTGGAATATGTTCTTAATCCTCAGAACAGCAAATCATCCGCTGATATTCTCGCTGCATTGAAGGCATGGGACAACGAGCAGCATCCTTATCCTGCATCGGTTTCGGAACTAAGTTATGGAAACGTTGACAGATATTGGTTCTGGAGACTTGATTATTACCTTTGGGAACAAATTGCCGGGCCAAAAGAACCGGGAGATGAAACGATTGAGTATTATCGCCAAATCCGGCCGTATCGTCAGGCTATTCTTGACTACACTTTCCGTACTAACAGATCTATTGAACACCTGCATCCTCAGAATGAGGCAAACAATGCCTCATGGGATAGAGGCGATATTGATTCTTTTGGCAATCTTGCCATGATTTCCCAAAGTTTCAACTCTCAGCAGAGCAACGAGGATGTGCACGTAAAGTTCTCACGTATTGAGACTCAGGCACGCAACAAGACTTTGCAAAGCATCAAATTACTTAGAATGTATATTTCGGTTAAAGGAAATCCGGATGGATGGACTCCGGAGGCCGCTAAAATACATGAAGACGAAATGATGAAATTGCTGCATGAATCATATTTGAAACCATAATATGACGTAGGCGACCGAACATACCATATTACCATCTGTCATTATAAAATTTGATGCTATGCAATATAACATTTAGCAATGTTTTATTATTTTTGCGGGTAACTATAGCAAACAAACAATATAAGCGTGGCAAACAATCTGTCAAGTAACAATAATACAACGGATAAAGAAAGTATTACGAGATGGCTGAAAGGCATCCCTTATGAAGTGGCGTTCTGGCGTAGTTATTACGGAAACCGTAAGCGTCGTAACGACCTTTTCAGCTGGTCATTATATGGGAAGTGCTGTGTGCTTGACAACTTCGATATAGATGCCTACATTGCCGCGCTCAACACAGACAGCCCCAAGATTTTAGATGTGGGCTGCGCGCTGAGCTATGCTTTCGGCAATATCATCAACGGCAAGGATGCACATGTCGTATATGTCGACCCGCTTGCTCCGTTTTATAATGAAATACTCAGACATCATAATATCGACAGACCTGCTATTTCTTTCGGCATGATCGAGAGCCTATCGGCTGCTTTTGCGCCCGATTCAACAGATTTCATCCATGTCAGAAACGCGCTCGACCATTGTGCCGATCCGTTTGAAGGTATCGTTCAGTCGCTTGTCGTACTTAAGAAGGGTGGCGTATTATACCTTAACCATTTTAGAAATGAGGCGCAGAATGAGGGCTATCGCGGTTTTCACCAGTTCAATCTGTCGGAAGAGTCCGGCAATCTGATACTCTGGAACAAGGACACGACCATAAATGTGACCAAGGCACTCAACGGTTTTGCCGACGTGAATACGACCGTCACCGATGCCGGACGTATAGTTGCTGTAATAACCAAGACTGACGATATCCCGGAAGAATTGTATTCGGTAAATGAAACGGCTCGCAGACAGTCCGAAATGCTTATGGCAACCGCAGTTTATTTTCACCGGTTAGGTAACTCAACGCGATATCAGCTCAGTCGTTTTATCAGCACATTGGGCCACCGAACAATGCGCCTTATGCCATATTCCATCTTGAATAGAATCAAACGATTGGCCTCAAAATAGGATGTCGCGCAATGCATCCTACGAGGAATCACGTTGCCATTTTTTGCCGCCATAGACGGTCAAAGACCTATAGAAATACGCCATCAATACTCAGCGATAAAATATGCCGCAGA
>CBCSTG010000033.1:0-26841 GCA_965143025.1 uncultured Bacteroidales bacterium | reverse complement strand
ATATCGCGCCGAGGTCGAATATAAAGGCAAGACGCGCCACTTCGAACTGCCGGCGCCCGAGCAGTCAGGCATCGTGCTGCACGTAGACAATTTGACGTCGGCAGACTCGGTCATCATCAGCGTCAGCCGCAACGCAGCCACAAGGCCCGAGACCTATGGCGTGGCAGTGACGGGCCGCGGCGTGCTACGCAACTATTTTATAGCGCCGTTAGACGAGCAGACTGACTTCACGCACGCTGTCGACCGCAAGAGCCTGTCGACGGGCGTCAATCAGATTATAGTCTTTGACGGTGAAGGCCGGACACTGGCCGAGCGCCTTGTCTTCGAAGGCAGCGATGACTACTCGAAAGTCAGCCACCGCATAGCCCATCGCGACGATGGTCCCTACGGTCGCGTCGAAATGGAGTTTGAGGTCGAAGGCGACAGCACCTTGCGGCCTGCCAACCTGTCGGTGTCTGTGGCCGATGCGGCCGACGCCTTCTCGCCGACCGAAAGCATGCTTACCGACCTGCTGTTGACCTCAGACATCAAGGGGTATGTCAGCAATCCGTCATATTACTTCACAGACGCGTCGGTCGAGCGCCGCGCCGCCCTCGACAATCTGATGATGGTACAAGGATGGCGCCGCTACTCTTGGCCCGTGATGTCAGGCACAGAGCCCTTCGAGCTGCGCTATACGCCGGAGCAGGGTGTCGAGGTCAAGGGCCGCGTGGTGTCTTACTCCAAGAAAAAGCCCAAACCGGGCGTGACAGTATCGTCAATGCTCATGCAGCGCGGCGACGAAGACAATACGGGCTCCGGCGGCGGCTTCTACGATACGTTTGAAACCGACAGCGCCGGACGCTTTGCGTTTGTAACCGATGTCGAGGGCAAATGGAGCCTTATATTCTCGGCGAGCGAGAAAGGCAAGAAAAAAGACTGCCGCATAATGCTCGACCGCGATTTCCGTCCCTCGGCCCGTGCCTACCGCGACGACGAACTGGCTCTGCCGCCGCTTTATGACCCGGCACGGCGTGCTGCGTCATTCAGCGATACAGACTCGGCGTTCACCGACATCGACGCCGGAGGCTCGCCAGACAACCGTAAAGTCTCGCTCCACGAACTCGTCGTGACGGCCAAGAAGTCGGGACAGGACGAGATTTATGACAACCGCTCGTCATCAGTGGCATATTACGACGTGCGCTCCGAGCTCGACGATATCCTCGACTCGGGTGACTATGTCGGTCAGGACATCCACGAGCTGCTGACGCGTCTCAACCCAAACTTCATCAAGACATGGTCAGACGGCGAGGAAGGCATCACCTACAAGGGCAAGCGCCCGATGTTTGTCATAGACTACAAACCCTACTATCTCAACCCCGAGGACTCGACAAACTCGACGCTCTATCAGAACATTTATTTAGAAGCAATCAAGTCGATTTATATCAACGAAGACCGTCCGACCATCGTCAAATATGCCGACCCGCAGATGTCGCCTTATCAGGCCGACTCAATGTATAGCTGCGCCGTGTTTATCGAGACATATCCCGACGACAAAATTTCAGTCAAACCCAAAAAGGGCATGCGCAAGACGTGGCTTGACGGCTACAGCCATGTGGAGGAATTCTACAACTTTGATTACAGCGCCGTGCTGCCCGACGAGCCCGACTTCCGCCGTACGCTGTACTGGAATCCGGCGGTCAGCGTCGGAGCCGACGGCCGCGCCCGCATCACATTCTACAACAACTCGTCGGCCGGAGACTATATAGTGACTGCCGCCGGCCTCAGCGCCACGGGTCACATCTCCGTGACTCCGCCCGAGGAACTGCAGTAAAGACAAATCGTAATAATTTTAAAGATTTTCATTGCAATTGTATAGGAAATTAAGCAAAAATATATAATTTTGTGCGGTCAATTTCTAATCCTATAACAATTCTCAATGAAAACTTCAAGTATTATTGAGGACCTTAAACGACGGTTTCCAAATGAGCCTGAATATCTGCAGGCAGTCGAAGAGGTACTCTCGTCTATCGAAGACGTCTACAACGAGCATCCAGAATTTGAGCATTACAATCTTATCGAGCGTCTGTGCATCCCCGACCGCATCTTCTCGTTCCGCGTGTCGTGGGTCGACGACTCGGGCAAGGTGCGCAACAACATGGGCTACCGCGTGCAGCACAACAATGCCATCGGCCCGTACAAGGGCGGCATACGCTTTCACGCGTCGGTCAACCTCTCGATTCTCAAATTCCTCGCCTTCGAACAGACATTCAAGAACTCACTGACGACGCTCGCCATGGGCGGCGCCAAGGGCGGCAGCGACTTCTCGCCCCGCGGCAAGAGCAACATGGAGGTCATGAGATTCTGTCAGGCCTATATCGCCGAACTGTGGCGTCAGCTCGGCGCTGACACAGACGTGCCCGCCGGCGACATCGGCGTGGGCGCACGCGAGGTCGGCTATATGTACGGCTATTTCAAGAAAATGACACGCGAGTTCTCGGGGTCATTTACGGGCAAGGGCCTGTCGTTCGGCGGCTCGCTGATACGTCCCGAGGCCACGGGCTACGGCAACTGCTACTTCCTGCTCAACATGCTCGCCACCCGCGGCATCGACATCGCCGGCAAACGCGTGGCCATCTCGGGCTCGGGCAACGTCGCCACATATACAGCTCAGAAAATCATGCAGTTAGGCGGCAAGGTAGTGTCGATGAGCGACTCCAACGGCTCGATTATCGCACCCGAGGGCCTGACACAAGAGCAGTTTGACTATATTTTCGAACTTAAAACCTATATGCGCGGCCGACTGTCAGAGGTCATCGAGCGTTTCCCCGAGCTGGAATATCACGCCGGCAAACGCCCGTGGCGTCTTGTCAAATGTGACATCGCCATGCCGTCGGCCACTCAGAACGAGCTCGACGGCGACGACGCACAGGCTCTGCTCGACAACGGCTGTATCGCAGTGAGCGAGGGTGCCAACATGCCTTCGACTCCGGAGGCTGTCCATAAATTTATCGACGCACGCATCCTTTATGCTCCCGGCAAAGCCGCCAATGCCGGCGGCGTGGCCACATCGGGCTTGGAGATGGCTCAGAACTCTCAGAAGCTGTCGTGGACAGCCGAGGAGGTCGACCGCCGTCTGAGCGACATCATGGCCAACATTCACGCCGCCTGTGTCAAATACGGACGTCAGGACGACGGATTTGTCAACTATGTGCGCGGCGCCAACATCGCCGGCTTTATGAAAGTCGCCAACGCAATGATGGCACAGGGCATACTCTGATAAGACTTAACAATAATAAAAATCCCCGGGGCTGCTAAGCAGACTCGGGGATTTTTTATAGGGGGCCATTATATGTTTCCTATAGGGCATATGGGGCATATGGGGCCTATATGCCCTATATTTTTAGTGCTTGCTTAGTCAATTTTGACTACAAGATAGTTGCTGAGGCTCCAGAACTGTTCGGGGTTAGTGATGACGAGGACTTTCTGGCCGTTCTCGTCAGCGATGTTATAGCTCCCGGCCGGCTGGTTGGTCAGCACTTCAGCCTTTTTTGAGTGGAGGGCAATGCGAGTGAGCGTGCGCTTGTCAGCGGTGGTAAAGAAACTCTGATCGAAGTCACCCTTCATCAGCTTGGTCTTGCGCAGAAAACCTGTCTCAATGATTTTCTTGTCTTTAAGCTCGCTCTTTGAGCCGATAGCATAGTAACAGGTGTTGAGTTCGTTTGCAAGATTGACATTTTCTTCCTGTGCGGTATTGCGCTCGTCAGTAACAGTAGTTACAGTCGTGTTAAGTGAATCGACGGCGGCATCAAGCTGGCCGATGCGGGCGTTGGCCTCTCCGAGATTATTCTTTAAAGAAGCGATTTCAGCAGCCTGCGAGTCAATCTGGTTGCGGAGCGAGGTGATGGTTGTGCGCAGATTGTTGTTTGTAAGGTTGGAGTTGTCTAATTTTTTCTCGAGTTCCTCGAGTTTGAGACGGCGGTCCTGCAGGGCCTTCTGAATGGCAGCGATATCACTCTGAATCTGTTCGCGCTGACCGGCTGTCTCACCGGGGATATTGTTTGAAACTGTAAGTATATTTTCGAGCTGTTTAATCTGCTCCATGCCCGAATTAATTTCGCTGACGAGGGTGAGCAGCTGGTCACGGTCGGCGACCGCATTGGCAAGTTCCTCGCGTGTGGCCTGATTACGAGCTTCTTCAGCCTTCTCCTCCTCACTCGGTCCGTTTTTACAACCGGTAATTGCCAATGCCGCAACAAGGCATAATGTCAAAATCTTTTTCATATTAGTCTGTTTAATAGTGTAAAACATGTTTTATTCTTTAAACTTATTGCGATGAATTTTATCGGAAGGATCCTGTTCATGACCTCCGACAATTATAACAATCTCCCCTCGCGCTTGGTTCTCGGCGAAAAAAGCGGCAAGTTCACCGAGTGTGCCACGATGGTGTGTCTCATGCATTTTTGATATTTCACGCGAGACACAGGCCTGACGGTCAGGACCGCACACTTCGACAAGCTGCGCGAGAGTCTTGGCGACACGCAGAGGCGACTCATATATGACAGTCGTGCGCTCGTCGGCAGCGATAGCGGCAAGGCGTGTCGCACGGCCCTTTTTAGGCGGAAGAAAGCCTTCGAAGACAAAGCGGTCGCAAGGCAAGCCCGAAGACACGAGGGCCGGCACAAACGCCGTCGGACCGGGCAGTGTCTCGACGTCGACACCGGCGCGACGACATTCACGCGAAAGCATGAAGCCGGGGTCGGATATGCCGGGGGTACCGGCATCAGAGACCAGCGCAATTGTCTCTCCGCCGAGCAGCCGACCTATAAGGCCGCTGACGGTGGAGTGCTCATTATATTTATGGTGGCTGACCATCGGTGTGTCGATGCCGAAATGACGCATCAGCGTAGCGCTCGTGCGGGTGTCCTCGGCGAGAATAAGCGAAGCGTCACGCAAAACTTCGACGGCACGCGGACTCATATCACCGAGATTTCCCACGGGCGTAGGGACGATATAGAGTTTGCCGCTCATAGACGATAGCCATTGAAATGATTGGCGACCACGGCCATAAACTCGGCTATTATGTCGCTGTCGCGGTCCCACGGCATGCCGGCGAGATAATCATCGGCCTCGGCCAGAGTCGAACATTTGGCAAGATTGTCGAGAACGGCCATAAAGGCGCTGTCATCGCCTGCAAAAAGCTCGCGACGAAAGCGGAAACGGTCGTTGATGGTAAATGCCTTGCGAATATCAGAGACCGGCTTTGCAGGCTCAGGCTCAGGCTCGGAGTACTCGGAGCACTCAGAGGACTCAGAGGGCTCAGAGGGCTCAGAGGGCTCAGAGGTCTCGGAGAGCTCAGAGGTCTCGGTGGGCTCGGAGAGCTCAGAGGGCTCGGTGGGTTCAGAGGGCTCGGAGGCCTCCGGCTCTTGGTCTGCTATTATCTCATCAATCAGCGCTTTTAGCTCGCGCTGACGCTCGTCAATCTCACGGGTAAGCTCGGCTATACGATAAAGTCTGTTATCCATATCAATTTAAAAATGTATTGCTCAGCAAATCCTCTATTGCGGCTTTGACCGATGCACGTTTACAGAAAAATCCGTTGACCATCACAACTATAATATGTGTAGGATTGTCTTCGTCGTCAAATTTATAACCGGCATAACATTGCACCGAGCTGACCGAGCCGGTCTTCATCGCGATTTTGCCCTTGAGCGGTGATTTGGCGAGGAAAGAGCGCATCGTGCCGTCGATGCCCGCACGCGGGAAGAAACTTACATAGGTCTCGGCATGACGGCTCTCGGCCATCCACTGCAGCACGTCGGCGATAAAGCGGGGCGACAGTCGGTTGGCGCGGGTAAGGCCGCTGCCGTCGTTGATGATTGTATGGTCGGCATTGACGCCGCGGTTGGTCCACAAATCTTTCTCACGCTCTATGGCGCGACGGCGTGAGTCGGAGGGAGCGATGGCTCGCAGCACACCCTCGGCAAACAGATTGTCTGAACGCACCATCAGCGAGCGCAATATGTCACGCAAACGCGGCGAATAGTGTGTATATACAGCAGTTGTCTCCCCTGTCGCAGCCTTGCGCGCGCCGGGGGTGATTTTGATGCCGCGTCGCGTCAGTACCTCCCTGAGAGCAGACACAAAAACAGCAGAGGGATCGGGCATAGTCGTCTGAATCGACCACTTTTTATTTGTTGTCGAACGGGCATAGACGACAAGGCGGTCTGAATCAATGCCACGGACAAGGTCGTTGCCGTCAGCTGACGGCCGCAGGTCTATCTCAAGCCCGGGCACGAACGGCTTTGTCTCGCCGGTCAACGGCCAGACGGTGAACGTGTTGTCCCGATAATTAAGTCCGAAAAGTCCGGCTCCATAGGGCCATGCGAGGTCTTCGACCTCCCACTGCACTATCGGCCCCGCATTCTTGAGTGTCTGCTCGACCACTATATTGCCCGTGATTTCGGTCACACCCATGCGGCGGAGCGCGACGGCAATCGAGTCACAAAAGCCGAGGTTGCCTTTAAAGTGTTCGCTCTCGAGCGTGGGATCGCCCGACGAACGCACAATCAGGTCGCCCGCCCAACCCGACGTGCCGTTGCGGCGTCCGCTCAGGACGACCTGTGTCTTAAACTGAAAACTCTCGCCCAAAAGGCTGAGAGCCGTGGCCGACGTGACCGATTTCATCACCGAGGCCGGAGTCAGCGCAAGGTCGGAATTATAATCATAAAGCACCTCGCCGCTGCGCATATCCTTGATAAACACCCCTATCGACGTCGACTCCTCGCCGTCGATGCCCAGCAAATCCTGTGAAACCGCGACAAAAGGCGTAGACGCCGCCATGGCAACCGCAATCAGGCATCCATATATTTTTTTAATCACAAACATCTATGTACCAATTAATTATTTACAAAACAGAAACGGTCCGCAATGCAGATCATCAGGCGGCGAAGTTACGAAAAAACGATGAAACATTTTCTTAATTTAGATAAAAGTTGTAACTTCGCGCAACATAATAAGTCACACATCCCCGCGAGTGACTCTTAGCACAAAGATGGTACTGAAGACACGAGAGAAGCTCATCGAAGTCGCCCGTCAGCTATTTGTCCACAAAGGACTTGAGAATACGACGATGAACGACATCGCCAACGCCTCCGAGAAAGGACGGCGCACCATCTATACATATTTCCGCAACAAAAAAGAGATTTACAATGCGGTGCTCGAGCACGAGAGCGACAGCATCGTCAGCCGTCTGCGCCAAATTGTCGAGTCTGACGACGAAGCGCCCGAGAAGCTGCGCAAATTCCTTACTGTCCGTCTCGAGCAAGGCAAGGAACTCAGCACGGCATATTCGTCGCTCAAATCGCTGCTCAAATTCGATATGCGCCGCATGTCGCGCATACGCCGTCTCGTCTTCGACAAAGAGGCCGTGCTATTCAATACTCTTATTGACCGCGGTGTTGCCGAGGGCTACTTCGACGGCGAGCGTGCCGCTATGCTCAAGTCATTCATCATCCCGGTCATACAAGGCATGGATCTCGCCGAGATTGACGCTGACAACGACCCCGGGCGTGCCGAACGCCAGAAAGCGTTTGTCGACTTTATAGTCAGCGACATCGCAAGGCCGAACAACAATAGAATCAAGTTAACTGAAAACATTTCAATAATTACATCAAAATGAAATTACTCGAAGGAAAAACCGCCCTTATCACGGGCGCCGCTCGTGGCATCGGCAAAGCCCTCGCCATCAAATTCGCTCAGGAAGGCGCCAACATCGCTTTCACCGACCTCGTAATCGACGAAAACGGCAAAGCCACCGAAGCTGAAATCGCCGCTCTCGGCGTAAAAGCCAAAGGTTATGCCTCAAACGCCGCCGACTTCAATCAGACGAAAGAAGTCGTTGCTGAAATACAGAAGGACTTCGGCCGCATCGACATCCTCGTCAACAACGCCGGCATCACCAAAGACGGTCTGATGATGCGCATGACCGAGCAGCAGTGGGACGCCGTCATCGCCGTAAACCTCAAGAGCGCATTCAACTTTATCAACGCCGTGCTGCCCATCATGCTGCGCCAGCGCTCAGGCTCTATCATCAACATGGCCTCTGTAGTGGGTGTCCACGGCAACGCAGGTCAGTCTAACTACGCCGCCTCAAAGGCCGGCCTTATCGCCCTCGCCAAATCAATCGCACAGGAAGTCGGCTCACGCGGCATCCGCGCCAACGCTATCGCTCCGGGCTTCATCGAGACAGCCATGACAGCCGCCCTGCCCGAAGACATCCGCGCCGAATGGATTAAAAAAATCCCCCTGCGTCGCGGCGGTCAGGTCGAGGACATCGCCAATGTGGCCACTTTCCTTGCCTCCGACCTTTCGAGCTATGTCACCGGTCAGGTCATACAGGTCGACGGCGGCATGAACATGTAAAAGTATACTACAGTAAATAAAACGGGGCACAGCCTGCGCGGAACAATCGTGTGATTTCCGCCGCGACTGTGCCTCTTGCTTTAAACAAATGGCCTTTACGCGAAAACAACAATTTTTTTCGGTGATTTTGTACGTGTTGTTCGGATATTTTCAATAACTTTGAATCATAATTTTAAATAAACAACAGTCACCTGAATGTTGACATACAACTCACATCTTAAGAAACTGATACTGCCCGAATACGGGCGCAACATACAGAGCATGGTCGACCACTGCCTGACAATCGAAGACCGCGGAGAGCGGACACGCTGCGCGCGCACCATTGTCAAGACCATGGAGACCCTCTTCCCCGCCAACGGCAACGTCGAAGACTACCGCCGCAAACTCTGGGACCACATCGCCATCATGAGCGACTTCGCCTTGGACGTCGACGTGCCGTTCGAGCTGATACGGCAAGACTCTCTCGACGAGGTCCCCGAGCCGGTGCCCTACGGCACACCGTCGGCCACGCACCGTCATTACGGCTATTATCTCGAACAGATGATTGCACGCGCCGCCGAGATGGAACCCGGCGAGGAGCGCGACGCTCTCGTGCTGCTGCTCGCCAATCACATGAAGAAACTCATGTATGCCGTCAACCGCGACGGTGTCGACGACGCAAAGATTTTCAAGGACCTGCGCGAAATTTCGCGCGGCGCCATCGTGCTCGACCCTGCAGCTGTCAGACTCCATGAATTCAAGGTGATAGCTCCGGTGACAGGCAAGAAGAAAAAGAAGAAATGATCAGCGACAACGAAATAACGCCCATAGGCCGTTTCGTCAAGACCCACGGAGTCAACGGCGAGATAAATGCCCTTGTCGACCCTGACATCGACATAGACTCGCTCAGATGTGTCGTGGTCAAAATCGACGGTATAAATGTGCCGTTCTTCATTGCATCTTCGCGCGCCAAAGGGTCTGAAAGCGTCCTCCTGACCATTGACCGAATCAAAGACACCGATCATGCCGCCGAATTGTGCGGACACGACATATACGCGCTGCGCTCTGATTTGGACGACGATGCGGAGGACGGCGACGACGGCTTTTATGTATCGGATCTAATCGGATATACTCTTTTGGACGGCGATGCCGCGACCGTCGGGACTGTAACAGGATATGACGACTCGACAGCCAATGTGCTGCTGAAAGTCACCACTGCTGACGGTCGCGAAATATATGCACCCATAGCTGCCGAACTAATCAACGACATCGACCCTGACAGACAAGTTATTTCCATTAATTTGCCCGAGGGGCTGCTCGACCTCTGACCTTACTTATTTACATAATACTCTTACACCAACCTTTTAATGCCTACATTCAACGAAGCCGATGCGGCCAAATATATCCGCACGCGTCTTGACGGCGATATCGCCGAAAACCTGTCCAACTCCGAAATACTCGATGTCATAGAGCTGTTTTTTGACTATTATGACCAATTAGACGACGAAACTGTCGCCGAAACAGACGACGAGGATGTTGCCGATGAGGACGACCCCGAGGTCATAGCCGCTTTTATTGTCAAACGCATGCAGCGCCGCCATCCGCTGAAAAATTCGCCCGACACGATTGCTGAAATCGTCGCTTTAGAACAGGCATACGAAGCCGGGCTCGATGACGAATTTTAAAACCACTGATAAGCCCATGCGCTACAGACGCCTGTTTACCATTGCATTTGCCGTCTGCGCCGCCCTGATGGCGGGACAGCCGGTCTTTGCTGCCGACAACGACACGGATCCAACCGAGCTGAGTTTTGAGGAGAATATCAACAGCCCGTCGATACCCTCACGCAAAAAAGAAGACGTACGCTCTAAAATCGACCAGATACGCCGCAACCTTGAACGTGCCGGTCTCAAATGCACCGAGCAACGGCAGGGAGAGGTGCTGATGGTTACCATACCCTGCTCGACACTATTCGCGCCAAACTCAACAGAACTGTCAGCAAAATCCGGTGAAACACTCGGCGCGCTACGCTCGCTGTCAAGCCATGCCGGACGCTTCAAACTCATCATAGCCGTGCACACCGACGACACCGGCGATGACATCTATGCCGACCAGATCACAGCTGACCGTGCAAATGCCATCGACGATTTCATTGCCGCCCAACCGGGTCTGTCACAGATGGTCGTAATACCCTACGGCATCGGACATGATGAGCCTCTCACCAAAAACGAGACCATGAAAGCCCGCGCGGCCAACCGTCGCGTCGAACTCTATATCGTGCCATTGGAGAGCCTGTATAAAAAATAGTGTATAGCTTATTTAGCTATTATAGCTACATTAGCTATTTACTTTTGCGTGCGATTTATTTTATGTGTAAATTTGCATCAAAATTGACAGCAAATGGCCGATAACTCACTGTTGACACGCTTAGACGGCATTGACGCCCGGTTTGAAGAACTCAGCACACTCATCACCGACCCCGCCGTCATCGGCGACATGAAACGCTATGTGCGGCTGACCAAAGAATACAAGGAACTCGAGAAACTGACCAAAGCCACACGCGAATATCGTCTGACGCTATCGTCGGCCGCCGAGGCTCGCGAGATATTAGCCTCCGACTCAGACCCCGAGATGCGCGAGATGGCTCGCGAGCAGTTAGACACGGCCACCGAGCGCCTGCCCGAACTTGAGCAGGAAATCAAACTGCTGCTCATCCCCGAGGACCCCGAGGACAGCAAGAACGCCATCATAGAAATACGCGGCGGCACGGGTGGCGACGAGGCAGCCATATTCGCCGGCGACCTTTGCAAGATGTATCTGCGCTACTGCGAGAGCCGCGGATGGTCGGCCGCCATCACCTCGGCCAGCGAGGGAGCCGCCGGCGGCTACAAAGAAGTCATAATATCTGTCACGGGCGACAGCGTCTACGGCACGCTCAAATATGAGAGCGGCGTGCACCGTGTGCAGCGTGTGCCCGCCACGGAGACTCAGGGTCGTGTGCACACCTCGGCCGCCACAGTCGCCGTGCTTCCGGAGGCTGAGCCGTTTGACGTCGAAATCAACGAGGGCGAAATCAAATGGGATACGTTCCGCAGCGGCGGCGCCGGCGGCCAGAATGTCAACAAGGTCGAGTCGGGTGTCAGACTCCGCTACATGTGGCGCAACCCCAACACCGGCGAGACCGAGGAAATTCTTATCGAATGTACCGAGACTCGCGACCAGCCCAAGAACAAGGAGCGCGCTCTGAGTCGTCTGCGCACATTCATCTACGACAAGGAACACCGCAAATATATCGACGACATCGCCTCGCGCCGCAAGACAATGGTGTCGACCGGCGACCGTTCGGCCAAAATTCGCACCTACAATTATCCGCAGGGACGTATCACCGACCATCGCATCAACTACACGGTCTATAATCTCCAGTCGTTTGTCAACGGCGATATACAGGACGTCATCGATCACCTTATAGTGGCCGAAAACGCCGAGAAACTTAAAGCATCAGAACTCTAAAGCAGCATAAACACAACAATGAAACGTACAGACTTAGTTGAGAACATCCGACGCAAAGGGTCATTCCTCTGCGTGGGGTTAGACACTGATATCAAGAAAATTCCGGCAAAAATCGCCGAGGGACCCGACCCTATTTTCACCTTCAACAAGGCAATCATTGACGCTACGGCCGAGCACTGCATCGCCTACAAACCCAATCTCGCATTCTACGAGAGCCTTGGAGTAGAGGGCTGGCGCCAGTTGGAGATGACCGTAAAATATATCCGCGAAAATTATCCCGACCAGTTCATAATAGCCGACGCCAAGCGCGGCGACATCGGCAACACGGCGTCGCTCTACGCTCGCAGCTTCTTCGAGCATCTTGATGTCGACGCCATCACCGTCGCTCCTTACATGGGCGAGGACAGCGTCAAACCCTTCATGGGCTATGACGGCAAGTGGGTGATACTGCTTGCGCTGACCTCAAATCCCGGCAGCAAAGACTTCCAGATGATCGAGGACCGCAACGGCCACCGTCTCTTCGAGACAGTCATCAACAAGTCAAAGCACTGGGGCTCGCCCGTCGACATGATGTATGTCGTAGGCGCCACACGCGGCGAACTGTTCAAAGACATCCGCCGCGTCGCTCCGCGTCATTTCCTGCTCGTACCCGGCATCGGCGCGCAGGGCGGCAGCTTAGAGGAAGTGTGCCGCTACGCCATGATTGACGAGTGCGGCCTGATTGTCAACAGCTCGCGCGCCATCATCTACGCCTCACAGGGCGACGACTTCGCAGAGGCCGCCGGAGCCGAGGCCGCCAAGGTCGCAGCCCAAATGAAAGAATTGTTAATCTCGGCTAACATCATTTAGCCCTCAGACACTTGACGCTTAAACCGAAAACAATTAAATTTGCAGACAGATTAAACTATATAAGACTGACTCACATAAATAACACATAATTTTCAACACCAATGACTATCGACAACTTCAATTTCGCCGGCAAAAAAGCCATCGTACGCGTTGATTTCAACGTGCCCCTTGACGAGAACGGCAACATCACCGACGACACCCGCATCCGCGGTGCTCTCCCCACCCTTAAGAAAATCCTTAACGACGGCGGCTCGCTCATAATCATGTCACATATGGGCAAACCCAAAGGCAAAGTCAACCCCAAAATGTCACTTGCCCAGATTAAAGACGCTGTCGCCAAAGCACTCGGCACACCCGTTGAATTCGCTGCTGACGCAGCCGACGCAGAGGCCGCAGCCAAAGCTCTCAAACCCGGCGAGGTGCTCCTTTTAGAAAACCTTCGTTTCCACCCCGAGGAAGAGGGCAAACCCGTAGGCATCGACAAAGAAGACCCCGCCTATGACGCAGCCAAGAAAGAAATGAAAGAGCGTCAGAAAGAGTTCGCCAAGAAACTCGCAAGCTACGCCGACGTATATGTAAACGACGCTTTCGGCACGGCTCACCGCCGTCACGCCTCGACAGCAGTCGTAGCCGACTACTTTGACGCCGACCACAAAATGCTCGGCTACCTCATGGAGAAAGAGGTCAAGGCTGTCGACAACATCCTCAGCGACATCCGTCGTCCGTTCACAGCCATCATGGGCGGCTCTAAAGTGTCGACCAAAATCGGCATTATCGAAAACCTCATGGACAAGGTCGACAATCTCATCCTCTGCGGCGGCATGACCTACACATTCGCCAAAGCTCAGGGCGGCAAGGTCGGTGACTCAATCTGTGAGAACGACAAACTCGACCTCGCCCTCGACATCATGCGCAAAGCAAAGGAGAAAGGCGTAAACCTCGTACTCGGCACCGACTGTGTCGCAGCCGACGCTTTCAGCAACGACGCCAACACCATGGTTTGCTCGGTAATGGACATCCCCGAAGGCTGGGAAGGCCTTGATGCAGGTCCCGAGACACGCAAAGCATTCGCCGAGGCCATCAAAGGCTCTAAGACCATCCTCTGGAACGGTCCCGCCGGTGTATTTGAGTTTGACAACTTCACAGCCGGCAGCCGTGCGATTGCCGACGCTATCGTCGAAGCCACCAAGAACGGCGCATTCTCGCTTGTCGGTGGCGGTGACTCTGTCGCCTGCATCAACAAGTTCGGTCTCGCCGACGAAGTTTCGTATGTATCTACCGGCGGTGGCGCACTTCTCGAGGCCATCGAGGGCAAAGTGCTCCCCGGCATCGCCGCTATCAAAGGCTAATCGCCTGATATAACCCCATCACGAGAGAGGACGCTGCCGCTTACCGTCGGATAGCGTCCTCTCTTTCTATTTAATAAATGTAGGGACGTGCCAAAGCGACCGCAGAGAGCCCCGGCATGTATAATATGGTCGGAAAACCTTGACGGCCAAATAATACGTGCCGTTGGCACGTCCCTACAATCATCCGATAATCAACCAATAATGTAGGGACATGCCAAAGCAACCGCAGAGAGCGCCGGCATGTATAATATGATATGGAATAATTGTTTTCAACAAACGTTTTTTATCTTTCTACAAAATGACACCTGACAGCACATTCTGGGAGTGGGTCGACGCAAATAAAGACATCGACCCCGCGAAACTGAGACTCAAATACGGAGCAAAGACCGAACCGGTTGACACAGCGCTCGCCATACTGCAAATCGAGTGCCGCCGCCGTTTCGGCAAAAAGCTTGCCGAGACCCTTGCCGCAGACACGGAGTTTCTGTTCCCCACCCTGCTGTCAGGCGAGCAGTCGACGTCAGACCGCCTCGCAGCCTATCATAAAACACTGCTGCGCGAGGGTGACTCAATTATCGACCTGACCTCGGGATTGGGCATTGACTTCTTTCATTGCGCCACGGGGTGCAGCCGCGCTGTCGCAGTGGAGCGTGACGAGGTCGTAGCCGAGGCCCTGCAATATAACGCCGCTCATCTGCTTGATGCTGACACTGCTTTTGAACTCGTCTGCGGCGATTGCCGTGACTTTGTCGCCGGCTACAGCGGCGAGCCGTTTGACAACGCCTTTATCGACCCTGCGCGCCGCGCGGCTGACGGCGGCCGCATCTTCGACCCGACAGACTGTAGCCCCGACGTCACCGCCATGCTGCCCGAACTGAAACGTATCTGCCGAAGACTCATCGTCAAACTCTCTCCGATGCTCGACATTACGCGCACACTCGCCATGCTTCCCGGCTGCTCACGGCTGATTGCACTCGGCAACACAACAGAGTGCAAGGAACTCATCGCCGTCATTGACAGCGACAGCGCCCAAGACATTACGCCCGAGGTGTCGAGCGTGACGCTCACGCCTGACGGCCGCGAGGTCAGCTTCACATTCACAGCTGAGGCAGAGCGCGACTGCGAGGCAACGGCTTGCGCCGACCCTCACGCCGGCGACCTGCTGTTTGAGCCGTGGCCGTCGATGATGAAGGCCGGAGGATTCAGGCTGCTCGCCCGCGAGTTCGGGCTGAAACGCTTTCATCCCAACACGCAGCTCTTTCACGCCTCGGTTGCAGAGGCTAAGAACGTCCGTGAATTTCCGGGCGATGTGTTCACAATCGAGGAAGTACTGCCCTACTCCTCGGCTGTCATCAAACGATTTGCACGCCGTTGGCCGGCGATAAGTGTGACCGCCCGTAATTTCGGGCAATCAGCCGAGTCACTGCGCAGTCGTCTCGGCGTAAAGGAGAACAGCGCCCTGCGCCTCTTCGCTCTAACCGCCACAGGTGACCGACGCATGCTCATTGTGGCAAAGCCGATGAAAAAATAATTATTTGTGCTGGAACATGCGGGCCATCTGGCGCTTGTCTTCGCGCTCCTTGATGGACTGGCGCTTGTCAAAGGCCTTTTTGCCGCGACCAATGCCGATGACCAATTTGGCAAGTCCGCGGTCGTTGATAAACAGCCGCAACGGCACGATGGTGAAGCCCGTAGCCTGAGCCGCTTTCTCTATGCGGGCGATTTCCTTTCGGTTAAGTAGCAGTTTGCGGTCGCGACGCGTAGCGTGATTATTGTATGTGCCGTAAAAATACTCGGCTATATACATATTCTTGACCCATACCTCGCCGTTGTTGACAAAGCAGAATGTATCGGTCAGACCGGCTTTGCCCTCGCGCAGCGATTTGATTTCGGTGCCTGTCAGCACGATACCTGCCGTAAAAGTCTCGCCGATTTCGTAGTCGAAGGTCGCGCGACGATTCTTTATATTGATATCCTTAGGTTTCATAACATATATATAACAACATTCTCAGCCGATTATCATCTGTAAAATCGCAAAAAGGCCGATAGGCACAACAATCAGCGCCGCAACCGATATACAAAGGAAACGCAACTCGTGGTCAGGCTTGACAGCCATGTAAAGCGTAGCCTTATAGATGATTAATGCGACAAATAAGGGGAGAAACTTGACCAATGTCAGGTCGGTAGGCAGCACATTGTCGATAATCTCGATTAAAAGCAGCATACCGAGCGTATAAATGGCAAAAATATTGATACGGGTAGTGCTTATATCACCGTCGACGAGCGGTTTGAGATAGGTCTCGAGAATCTGACGGCCGATAAAAAGAGCGACGAAATATGATCCGGCTAATGCCAATGCTGACTCTACAGCCACAACCCACGAAAGATTGCGCTCATATAACGGACGCACAAGCTCGGAAAGCGACGCTACAGCAAGCAATACATAATATCCGCGCCGTAAAAGTTCGTCGACATCGGTCATGTCGGCCGATATGTCTTCCCATCCTTTTGCGGGCGACAATATGAGCTGAAAAATATTTTTGAGGTATCTGAGCATCGCTGTTTCAAAAATCAGACTACAAAGTTAACAAATATCATCATTTTTTCAATCCGAATTGTTATTTTTGTAGACCGATTTGTCCGAGACATTCGGCCAGCTATAAATTTTAAAACATAACATAAGACTATCATGATCAAACGTATTGTTTCGATAGCCGGCAAGCCCGGTCTCTATAAACTTGTAAGTCAGGGTAAAAACATGTTAATCGTCGAGTCTCTGTCGACCGGCAAGCGCACACCGGCCTATGCACATGACAAGGTAATCTCACTTGCCGACGTAGCCATTTACACTAACGACGAGGATATTCCGCTGGCCGACGTGCTGCAACTTATCGCCGACAAAACCGGCGCTCAGCCTGTAGATATGAAACAGTTTGCTGACGACAAGGCCATCCGCGCCTACTTCGGCGAAGTGCTTCCCGAGTTTGACAAGGAGCGTGTCTACACGACCGACATCAAGAAACTCTTCTCGTGGTACAATCAGCTCATAGCTGCCGGCGTCACCAAGTTCAAAGACGACGAAATCGCCGAAGATAAAGCAGCCGAAGCCGCTGAGAAAGCCGACGAAGAAAATAAATAATCATACCGTCATCGCCGGCTCTCCCCGGCTGACAGACCATCATCTATCACGCCTCTGCATTTTGACCCGACCTTTTGGCTCGGCTGATGCAGAGGCGTTTGACTAACTCCTCAACACTTATGCGCAAACTTCTGTCATTAGTCATACTCCTTGTCGCAGCCGTCTCGATAGCAGCCTCAGACTGGCAGACCGACATACTCGGTGCGCCCTACGAGAGCCGCCGCATTGACCAGCCTGACGACTACTCGGGCCGAGTCGTGTCAACCGTCATACGCCGTCGCGCCGACTGCGACACACATAAAGGCGTGCTCTACGTCCACGGCTACAACGACTACTTCTTTCAGCGCGAGATGGGCGACCGTTTTGCCGACTCGTGCATCAATTTCTATGCCGTAGATCTGCGCAAATACGGCCGCTCGATACTGCCGGGGCAGAAGAAATTTCAGGCCCGCAACCTTGACGAATACTTCGCCGACATAGACTCGGCGCTCGCTATCATGCGCGCCGACTCAGTCAAAGACATCGTGCTGATGGGTCACTCAACGGGTGGTCTAATCACTTCTTATTATCTCAACAAGCACCCGCAGAGCGATATCCGCGGCCTCGTGCTCAACAGTCCGTTCTTAGACTGGAACTTCAGCCCGTTCATGCGCAAGGTGGCCATCCCGGCCGTCTCTGCGTTAGGCGGTGTTTTCAAAGGCATGGAGATTTCGCAGGGCAACGACACGAGCGCCTACGCCGAGTCACTGCTCAAAAATTATCACGGCGAGTGGACTTACAATACCGACTGGAAAACCATCCTACCCGACAAAGTCGAGGCCTCGTGGATACGCGCTATCAGCCGCGGGCAGAAAAATCTTGACAAGCATGGCGATATCCATGTGCCCATATTGCTGATGCACTCCGACTCAAGCCTCAACGTAACACGCTGGACACCCGGCTGTCAGACCCATGATATAGTCCTGAACGTCGACCATATCGCCAAGCGCGGACGTCGCCTCGGCCCGGATGTGACTGAAGTCACCGTCGACAGCGGCATGCACGACCTCATCCTCTCAGCTCCGGCGGTCAGAGAAAAAGCCTACCAAACCGTCTTCGATTGGCTAAGAGATCGAGATATATTTGAGGGGAAATAGACACTGATCTATATCTGTTCGGAGTTTATTCTCTCCGAGAAAAACTTACCCCGTTCAACCGTTACGAAGCTGTTGCAAAACTCTGATTAAAAATGATCGTAGGGACATGCCTTCGGCATGTATTATTGGCAATCAATCAGATACGTATACGTGCCAAAGGCACGTCCCTACATTTTTGAGGTTTTGCAATAGCCTCTTAGGGCGGCCTTTGGCCGCATTTAATCCCTTGGGGATAATCAAACCGCCCAAGTATACCACGAGAATCCGCAAAATTTGCAGATTTACCCAAGTATACCCGGAATTTTTGCAAAAATTGCAATTTTACCCATGTATACCCAGAAAAATCGACAAATGACTTGTCGGATGTGTCGGACAGTTCTGACGGGGCTTAGGTGGGCGCAAAATATTGCGCCCCTACAAAGTGAACTGCACCCCAAAAGTTTTGTGTCCAACTTTTGGGGTGCATTTTAAATTGAAACTTCAATATTCCGGAATTATTCCTCGGCGGGGGCGGCGGCGAGGTTGGCAATCTGGTCGCGGGCGACTTTGAGGCGGCGCTCTAATTTCTCACGCTCGATGAGAGCCTGACGATAGGCCTGCATGGTGCGGGCATAGTCCCATGTCATCACCATAGCCTCGCGCTCTTTGGCTGTCAGACGTCCGTCGACGGTCTTTGAGGCCCCGATGATATAAAAGCGGTCGGCGTCAGACATCGAAGCAAGGGCGTCAAAAAGTGCGGCGACTTCCTCCTGCTGCATGACAGCCATTTCGCTACCCTCGACCGAGACCGAACGGTCTGCGCCGATGGACTGTGACTCGGCACGTCCGCTCTTGCCGCCGAAAGCTATCGAGCGGATGCCTGTCTTGCGGCCGTCGACACGCACAGAGACGGTCATATAGCCGTCATCATTGATGCGCGGTGTGACGCTCGTCGCGCCGGTAGTCTTGGACTGCTTGAGGTCTTTGGCAATATAGTTGCCGCCGAGATTTTTACCGGGATTCTCGACGTAGACGAAACTGTTCTGATAGCCGTCGAGCTCGCTTTTGAGTAGGGCAAGTGAATCATCGACGACCTGTATGCGCTTAAGAGTCAGGCCCTCGACGGCCATGGCGCGGAACTTCATTGCGCTGCGGCGCACCTCGACCTGCGAGGGATAGCGTGCGTCTAAAGTATCAAGCGTCGCGACGGCTGCGCTGAAATCGCCCGAACTTACCTCGCTCTCTGCTTTCTGACATAACTCCTCGGCGGCACTGCGTTCGCCGCCTCCGCATGAACTCACGGCCGCGCCGAGTGTCAGCAGACCGGCTGCCGCGAGCGTGATGAACTTATTACTTGCTGCGTTGCACATCTTTTACTCCTTTGACTGTTTTAATTTTCTTTATTAACTGGTTGAGCGACGCCGTGTCGTTGACGCCGACGATGATATATCCTTGGAAGAGACCGTCGTTGCTGTCGATGGTGATGTTGCGCAGACTGACGTTCTTCTCCTTGTTTATAATCGATGTTATATTGGTCACGATGCCGATGTCGTCGTTGCCGACGATGCGCAGCGTGGCGCCGAACTGTTCGCCGAGCTTGCCGCTCCACTGCGAGCGTATCAGACGGTTGGGATATTTCTGACGTATGTTGGCGGCGTTGGGGCAATCGGTGCGATGGACCTTAATGACACCCTCTGAGGATATAAAGCCGAATACATCGTCGCCGTAAATCGGGTTGCAGCACTTGGCGAGGCGGAAGTTTATGCCCTTGATGTTGTCACCGATGATGAGTATGTCGTCAGAGGCGCCGTCGCGCTCGTCGACTGTCGGCTGCATGACAAACTCGCTCGCCGACACCTTGGTGCCCTCCGACTCGGCGGCGTGTAGCATTGACTGATAGGCATCGGCGACCTCATTGATGTCCTGACGCTCGTCGGCAATGGCCTTGTAGAAATCGGTGATGGTCTTGTAGCCGGTCTTTTTGATGACCTTGGAGAGCGTGGCCTCGTCAAGCTCTATCTTGCGGTTTTTAAAGCGTCGCTGCAACATCTCCTTGCCCAAGTCGGCCGAGTGGCTGTCCTGCTCCTTGAGGGCGACGCGTATCTTGTTACGGGCCTTGGAAGTGACGACAAAATTGAGCCAGTCCTGCTTGGGCACCTGCTGGGCCGAAGTAAACACCTCGACCGTGTCGCCGCTTTGCAGCTTATAGTTGATTTTCTGATTCTTGCCGTTGACTCGGCCGCCGGTGCACTGAGCGCCGACGTTAGTGTGGATGTTGAAGGCGAAGTCGAGCAGCGTGGCGCCGAGCGGCAGTTTATACAGGTCGCCCTTGGGGGTGAACGCAAAGACCTCTTTGTCGTAGACATCCATGCGCATGTTTTTCATCAGCTCCATGGGACCGCTGTCGGCAGTCTCGAGGATGTCACGCACATTTGCCATCCACGTGTCGAGATTGTCCTCGCTCTTGATGCCTTTGTACTTCCAGTGAGCGGCGAGACCCTTCTCGGCGATTACGTCCATGCGTTTTGAACGTATCTGCACCTCGACCCAGCGCTGCTCGGGACCGTAGACTGTGATGTGAAGCGACTCATAGCCGTTGCTCTTGGGTATGCTGAGCCAGTCTTTGAGACGCGACGGATTGGGACGGTACATGTCGGTTATCAGCGAGTAGACAAGCCAGCACTCGCTCTTCTCGCGCTCTGGCTCGACGTCGAGTATGATGCGGATGGCAAAAAGGTCATAGATATGGTCGAGGTCGTTTTTCTGTTTCTTCATCTTGTTCCAGATTGAAGAAATAGACTTCGTGCGACCCTTAATCTCAAATTTTATGCCCTCTTTCTCAAGCTTTTCCTTGACAGGGCGGATGAAATCTTCGATATATTTGTCGCGGCGCGCCTTGGTTGCGTTAAGCTTGTGAGCTATCTGAGTGTAAATGTCTCTGTTGGTATACTTAAGAGACATATCCTCAAGCTCAGACTTGATGGTGTAGAGTCCGAGGCGATGAGCGAGCGGCGCATAGAGATAGCTGACCTCACAGGCCACGTCGGTGACATATTTCTGATTGGGATGATGGTTGATGGCACGCATGAGCGTCAGGCGGTCGACAATCATCAGGATGATGACACGGATGTCCTCGGCAAACGTCAGCAGCAACTTGCGGAAATTGTCGGTGCGGACCGTAGCGGCCTCATGGCTGTAAAGCGTCGAGACTTTCAGAAGTCCGTCGACAAGGCGTGCGACATCATCACCCCACGCGTCGACAAGCTCCTGACGGCTGATATGCCCCGCACGGCACAGATTATAGAGCAGCATCGCAACAATCATGCTGCGGTCAGGTCCGAGACGTTCACATAAGGTCTCGGCCGTTGTCATGTTACGTATGACCTGATTGATGCCGAAACGGTCGCGATGACAGCGGCCGGCCAATGCTCCGGATGAAATAACAGTCTTAAGACGACGGAAATCATCTTTAGACGCCACTGCAGCTGTCTGACGCAGGAGCGAGCGCAGAAGCGGTTTCAAAACCTGCGTCTCCTCGGGCGTAAAAAATTTCTCCTCCATACCTTGCGTAAGCATAAAAATAACGAAATCGATTCGACTGAGGCAAATTTAATGATATTTACCGAATAACAAAAACTAAAGTATATAAATATCAAGCCGTATGATCAGGTTGCCGATATAGCATCCGAATCATACGGCCGGTTTCTTAGGAAAAGTATTGTACGAAAAACTCGGTCAAAGAGTGTTATTTTTTGTCAGGCTGTTCGACGGGCGTATTGTCGATGTCGTTGTTACGGGGATTATTATTCAGTTCTCTCACCTCGCTCTCAACCATTTTAACGTTGACTTTATCATCATCAGATTTGTCGACGGCTGCACCGGGATATACTTTTTCGGCGTCTTTACGACAGCCACAGCCACATTTCTCAGATTTATTCATATCTATAATTATTAGTTCGGTTTATACAAAACTAACAATCACAGCCAACAAAGGTTTTATTGCGTCAAAGTTTTATCTGCGCCGAATCGCTCAGCGATACTTGTCAAACATGACGGTTGAGAGATATTTCTCGGCGCGGTCAGGGAGTATCACCACAATGTTGCTTCCGGACTCAGCCTCGCGTGCCGTAGTCAGCGCGGCTAGCATCGCCGCACCCGAACTCATGCCGACAAACAGTCCCTCGCGAAGTATCAGTTGACGTGCAGTCTCAATGGCTTCCTCGCTCGACACCATTACCTGAGAGTCAATGATTTCGGGATGGTAGATGTCAGGTACGATAGCCTCCTCCATGTTTTTAAGGCCCTGTATATAGTGGCCGCGCACGGGGTGTGCGCAGACAATCTTTATCGACGGCTTCAGGGCCTTGAGGAAACGGGCTATGCCCATGATGGTGCCCGATGTGCCGAGAGCGCAGACGAGATAATCTATCGCTCCGCCTGTCTGAGTCCATATCTCGAGGGCGGTAGTCTCGTAATGCGCTATATAGTTTGACGCGTTGCCGAACTGGTCGGGCATAAAATACTTGTCGGGATTCTCACTGACGAGTCGGCGCGCGTAGCGTATTGCTCCGTCAGTGCCTTGGTCTGCGGGGGTCAGCGTCACCTTGGCGCCATAAGAGCGGATGATGATGCGGCGCTCCTCAGATACGCCTTCTGACATCACAATCTCGACATCGTAGCCTTTGACCACGCCAATCATGGCGAGGCCGATGCCGGTGTTGCCCGAAGTAGGCTCGATGATAGTCATGCCGGGGCGCAGACGTCCGCTCTGTTCGGCGTCCTCAATCATCTTGAGCGCTATACGGTCTTTGATGCTGCCCGACGGATTCAGGCCCTCTACTTTGGCAAATATATTGACATCGGAGACAGGATTCAGCCGATTGATTCTTACCATCGGCGTCGAGCCGATGGCTTCGAGTATATTGTTCTTGATATCCATTTGTATACTTTTGTATACTGAATTATACTATTGTAACGGCAGTTTGTTCATCTGCTCTATATAGTCGAGTATGGCGTCGCGTCCGCGGCGGTCTTTGCTCGATGTTTTGAAAACAGGAGGCAATTCCTCCCAATGATTCAGCAATTCGGCGAGATAAGCCTCGACAGCCTTTTTGCCGGCCGTAGGTGTCATTTTGTCCAATTTGGTGAAGACTATGCTGAAAGGCACACCGTTCTCACCGAGCCAGTCCATGAATTCGAGGTCTATTTTCTGGGGCTTATGCCGCGAGTCGACAAGAACAAACAGATTTGTCATCTGCTCGCGACCGAGTATATAGCCGCGAATCATCTTCTCTAACTTAAGGCGGTCATCCTTGCTGCGTGAAGCATAGCCGTAACCGGGCAGGTCGACTATCGACCACTCGCCGTTGATGTCAAAATGATTAATCAGCATCGTCTTGCCGGGAGTAGACGAAGTCTTGGCAAGCTCCTTGCGGCCGGTCAGCATGTTGATGAGTGATGATTTGCCCACATTTGACCGGCCTATGAAAGCATACTCATGACGTCGGTACTCGGGACATTTAGAGCAGTCAGGGCTTGAAATAAGAAATCGTGCCGTATTTATAATCATCGTATGTATTGCATTTTATGTTCTGAGACGCAAAGTTAGAAATTATTATCTATTAATAAAACAGACCGGCGCGGCAAGAGTTTTTTGCGTAAATTTGCATCGCAATGAAAAAAGACAGTCGCGAAATAAGTTTTACATTCAAACGTTTTGCTCTGTGCGACAGCCGCTGCGGCATGAAAATCGGCACTGACGGCGTGGCGCTCGGCGCGTGGACATCGGTCGGCGACGCGGCTGACGCAATAGACGTCGGCGCAGGGTCGGGCCTCATAAGCCTGATGCTCGCTCAGCGCGGAGTCAAACATGTGACCGCCATTGAGATTGACAGCGGCGCTGCCCAAGACTGTCGCCTCAACATCGCAGCTTCGCCGTGGGCTGACCGCGTGAGCTTGTACGAAGGTGATTTCACCTCATATAACCCGCCGAAACCTGTTGACCTGATTGTCAGCAATCCTCCATTCTTTGACACCGGCGAGACTGCCCCCGACGCCGCGCGCGCCGGAGCACGCCACGAAGGCTCGCTCAATTTCTCCACGCTCATTGACTTTGCATCCGCGCGACTGAAACCGTCAGGACGCCTTGCGCTGATAGCTCCGGCAGAGCGCGCCGACGACATTATATGGCTCGGCGAGATGCGTCATCTCAAACTGCGCCGTCTCTGCAGTCTGTCGACCGTTGCCGGCCGCGACCCCGCGCGAGTGATGCTTGAACTGTCGCCTACCGACGGGTCAATCTGCTACGAACATCTCGACGTGCGCACTGCAGACGGACGCCTCTCTGACGGTTTCCGCCGCCTCACACAAGATTTTTACCTGAAATAAACTGACTGATATGCTTCTCACACTGAGACAACGTTTTATCTTCTTTATCTGCATCGCACTCGTCGGATTTTTCATCTCGGGTGTTATTTCGAGTCTGATTATCGCAAAATTCGGCATGCAATCCACGGCAGCCATGCGCATTGCCGCCGTGATGCAATCGCTTTTCCAACTCATCGTGCCGGCCATCGCCACGGCCATGATAGTGACACGCCGTCCGGCGACATTCCTCGCCATAGACCGACGCATCGACCTGCGACTGCTCTTGCTCGCCGCAGCAGCTCTAATCACCGCGACGCCAATGATGAACCGTCTCATCGCACTCAACGAGGCCGTCACACTGCCCGACTCTCTCGCATGGTTGGAACAGAGCCTTAAACAAATGGAAGAGCAAGCCGCCGCAACCATCGCCGTGATGCAGGGCGGCACGTCAGTCGGGGACTTGGTGATGAATATCCTTATAATCGGTGTGCTCGCAGGATTAGGTGAAGAACTTTTCTTCCGCGGCACATTCCTGCGGCTGATGACAACAGGCCGCATCAATCCTCATATCGCCGTGTGGACTGTCGCTGTAGTATTCAGCGCCGTACACCTGCAGTTCTACGGTTTCGTGCCACGCACGCTTCTCGGCGCCTACTTCGGCTATCTGGTGGTGTGGACACGCTGCCTGTGGATACCTGTTATCATCCACGCCCTCAACAATATAATCTACGTCAGCAGTGAGTGGATAGCCGCGCGTCAGGGACTTGACGAAAGTGCAATCAACGGCTACGACGGCAATCTCCTCGTCAACGCCGCCTCCGTCATCATCACCGCCGCCCTGCTCATCGTCATCTACAGGCTATCAGACAAGTCCGACGGAGAAGACAGGTAAATAAGATGCCATTAATACACGACACGCTCCGGCCGGATGGTCGGAGCGTGCATGTTTTTATGTGTTTCTCTGATTAATTGAACGGGAAGAGTGGCGTTCCGTCAAGCATAATTGAAGATGAGCCGTTTGATTTATATGTATCGAATCCTCCGATATAAGGATAGAGTTTGTTCGAATCAAACGTGCGTCCGCTGATGTCAGCGTTATTGTCTTGTGTGGCAATATCTTTCCAGTTTGTATAAGAACAACCGGTGATATTGATTTTCATATCGGCTCCATTGCCATAATTATGGATACTACCAATGTAAACGCCGTCACCACAACCTTCATCAAGACTGATATTTACGATGTCATCGACATAATATGTCGTCGAATTGCTAACTTTGCAATTAGTAATATTGATATTCTTACCCATATAGATTTTACCAATCAGAGGCGATACACTGCAATGATTTGAGCCGACTCCATTTATTATAACATTGTCAACCTTGCAATTTACAACGTCACAATTAACAGAAGATATATAACCTATCAGTCCGCCGGCAACGAAGAAACCGGCTGTTTCGCTTTCTATCTTTACATTCTCCACAGAGCAATCTTTTATAGTTACTTTGTCAGATGTGCCGGCATTGACATAACCGATAAGACCGCCAATCCATTTGACAAATGATTTGTTAGCAGGAATCTTGAATGTGATATTTTTAGCATGTAAGTCGCTTACGACACTATTAGCACCTCTCACCTGATGGATGAGAGCGGAGCCATGATGAGTAACATTAATGACGGCATTTTCAATTGTATGCCCGTTGCCATAGACACTGCCGGTGTATTTACTCTGACCGAATATAGCTC
The DNA here is from genome assembly GCA_965143025.1 of uncultured Bacteroidales bacterium. Lineage (GTDB taxonomy): Bacteria > Bacteroidota > Bacteroidia > Bacteroidales > Muribaculaceae > CAG-873. Next base: position 387 of record CBCSTG010000033.1, on the reverse strand, counting down.
CTTCCGCATCAGTAAAATCAGCAGCATCCGAGAGACCAATAGGCATAATAGTTTTACCGCCGAGATTTATATCATCTTCAAGATAGATATTCAGGTCTGATGCGCCGTCTTTTTTGCCATTGACTTGGTCGACAATCCAAGCGTATTCTGCAGCGGTCTTCACCGGCATAACCGTAACATCGGCGCCGTCGATAGTCTTAACGACAGGTTTGACCTCTGATTTGCTTTTACCATCCCACGGCAGAGGAATGTTCTCTCCACCGATAAACTCGTTGTCAATCTCTACCGTGAAGTTGACTTTAGAGGTCAGCAGCGAGCCGTAGATATTGGTACGGTAGTTGCGCTGCACGGGGACGGCTGCAATCTCGAGAGTGTTGTATTCAGCGT
>CBCSTG010000032.1:0-26847 GCA_965143025.1 uncultured Bacteroidales bacterium | reverse complement strand
CGAAGCGTTGCTGTCAAGCACACCGGCGAGGTATTTGGGCTGGTTGGCCACGATGCCGACAGACTGGCCGTTGAAGCGGGCGAAACCGATGATGATGTTCTTTGCGTAGTCACGCTGTATCTCGAGGAATTCGCCGTTGTCGATGATTGCGCCGATAACCTCATACATGTCGTAGGGACGGTTGGGCGAATCGGGGATAATTTCGTTAAGTGAGTCTTCGAGACGGTCAATCGGGTCGTTGCACTCTACCAGCGGGGGCTCCTCAAGGTTGTTCTGAGGAATGAACGTGAAGAGTTTGCGGATAATCTTGATAGCGTCCTCGCCGTCTTCGGCAGCGAAGTGGCAGACACCGCTCTTTGACGAGTGGACCTCGGCGCCACCGAGTGCGTCCTGTGTGACGTCCTCGCCTGTGACGGTCTTGACAACTTTCGGGCCGGTGAGGAACATGTAAGAGATGCCCTTGGCCATGATGGTGAAGTCGGTCAGCGCGGGTGAGTATACAGCACCGCCGGCGCAGGGGCCGAGGATGGCCGAAATCTGGGGAATCACACCCGACGCGAGAATGTTGCGCTGGAAAATCTCTGCATAGCCGGCGAGAGCGTTGATGCCTTCCTGAATACGTGCACCGCCCGAGTCGTTAAGACCGATGACGGGAGCGCCCATCTTCATGGCCATATCCATGACCTTGCAGATTTTCAGAGCCATTGTCTCTGACAGAGAGCCGCCGAAGACTGTGAAGTCCTGTGCGAATACATATACGAGACGGCCGTCGATTGTGCCGTAACCGGTCACAACGCCGTCGCCGAGGAATGATTTCTTTTCCTGACCGAAGTTTGTGCAGCGATGGCGTACAAACATGTCAAGCTCCTCGAACGACCCTTCGTCGAGGAGCTGTGCGATACGCTCACGGGCTGTGTATTTGCCGCGTTCGTGCTGCTTCTGGATAGCTTTTTCGCCGCCGCCGATACGGGCCTCGGCGCGAAGCTCGATTAACTCTTTAACTTTTTCGAGTTGACTGCTCATTGCTTAAAAAATGGGGTTGTTATTTGATATTTTGAATTGTCTTGGAGTCCCTGACAGTGACTGCGGCCCGGAGCGGCATCACCGTGTGTGTCGCGCCGGACCGTCAGGGTCAGTGTTTTATTTTTTGTTGGGGTCTTCGCAGAGCTCGATGAGCGTGCCTACTGTCGATTTGGGGTGAAGGAAGGCGATGTTGAGACCTTCAGCGCCTTTGCGGGGAGCCTTGTCTATCACGCGGCAGCCTTTTTCCTGTACCTCCTCAAGTGCGGGAGCCACGCCGCTCTCGACGGCGAAAGCAATGTGCTGAATACCGCCACGGCCGCCGTTGTTGGCGATGAATTTTGAGATGGCGCTGTCCTCTGATGTGCCCTCGAGCAGCTCGAGTTTGGTCTGGCCTACTTTAAAGAAGGCTGTGCGCACTTTCTGGTCTGCGACTTCTTCGATTGCAAAGCATTTGAAACCGAGAATGTTCTCGTAGAAGGGGATAGCTTCGTCAAGCGACGGAACGGCGATGCCGATGTGTTCGATATGAGAAATGTCCATTGCGTAAGAAATTATAAGGTTATTTTTAATTGTTAATACTGATTTTCACGGTGTTATGTCTCCTCTGCGACCGCTTTGGCACATAACCTTGCAAAGATAGCAATAAATCGGGATTAATAGGCCGAAAGTCTTAAAAATCTGCGTTATTTATCTCTGAGCTGTGTCATTTTGGTCTGAATCAGCCGCCTGCGGCTGACCGCCGATAGGCACCGGGCGTTTGAAAACTTCTTTAAACGAGACAAGTGTCTCCGTACGCGCCATGCCGAGACCCTGCACCTTATGCTGCAGTATGTCTAACAGATGGTCATTGTTGCGTGCATAAATCTTTATAAAGATGTCATAACGTCCTGTTGTGTAATGACATTCGACAATCTCAGGAATTTTTTTCAGGCCTTCGACCACTTTATCGAAATTACCTGATTCGCGCAGATAGAGTCCGACATATGCACACGTCTCATAGCCGACTGCCGCAGGGTCAATCAGGCACTCTGAGCCGTTGATTACACCTCGTGATGTCAGTCGCTGAATGCGCTGATGGACAGCAGCGCCCGACACTCCCGACTCGCGGGCTATCTCCAAGTAAGGTTTTCGGGCGTTAAAAGCAAGTGTCTGCAGGATTTTAAGGTCTAATGAGTCAAAATTCTGTCGATTCATGGCTTATTTTAGTATGGTGTCTTATGATTTGTTATTATTTGCGGCGCAAAATTACCGATTTATCCGATATTTGTCAATATCGGGGCGGTTTTTGACCAATTTATCGGCTCGACGACCGATTTATTGTTTTTTTACGCCTTAATATGTGACTTTTACAAGTACACATTGTTATAATGCCGAAAGAGGCACTCTGCGACCCGAGCTGAATTTATTGTAATATTTTTATGAATTTTATTTGCACCTTTCGCCGCAGATGTACTAACTTCGCATCATCAAACAATGAACAAGAACTGATAACGACACCTTTTTTCAACACAACTCTATGATATTCAATTTTAGAATTGTCTCAGACGAAGTTTCAAACTTTAAAAGAGAGATTAAAATCGATGCGGACGCTACATTCCTCGACCTGAAGAATGCTATCTGTGACTCTGTCGGCTATGACAAAAACCAGATGTGCTCGTTCTTTCTCTGCGACCGCAACTGGGAGAAGGAAAAAGAAATAACGTTTGAAGACATGGGCTCTGACTCCGATCAGGATGTCTGGCTGATGGACGACTCCATACTCAGTGACTTTATCGAAGACGAGGGTCAGAAACTTCTGTTTGTCTTCGACTATATGACCGACCGAGCTTTCTATATCGAGATGAAAGAGCTCATTACCGGCAAGACTCTCAAAGACCCGGTCTGCACACTCTCGCTCGGCACGGCTCCCGCACAGACCGTCGACATGGATGAATTCGACGCAAAAATCGACGCTAAAGCCGCCGCTGCAGCTCAGACCACAATAGAGGACTTTGACGAGGACTTCTACGGCGACGCCGAGTTCAATCCCGACGAATTTGACGAGGAAGGTTTCGACGAAATGACTTTCAACGACTAAGCTTTAAGACAAATACAAACCGATACACGGCCGTGGGGCATCATCGCCCTGCGGCCGCTTTTTATGCACATCACTAAAGACTTTAACGTCCTTAATGTCCTTAAAGAAACCATACAAATGTATACCAATGTATACAAATGCATACATGAGTAGACAATAATAAGGATAAAGATAAGGATGATAATAAGGATAAAGATATATCTACTTACCGTAGATAAAAAACAAACAAAAAGTTTGAGTGGGTAGGCGGGGAGTGGCGTACAGAAATAGACGATTCCTTTACCACATATGAAAAGAGCCGGATATTTTGGGATTAAGCGCCTGCGGCGCGACTTTTTTACAACCCACCGCGAGCGCCTTCACGGCGCGTAGCCGTGGGATAACAAATCACTCTTGTGTGTCCGTGACAAGCGACGGAGTCTGCGCTGTCACGGAGAGGCGATAGCCAAGGCCTAAACAACAACGGCTAACGCCAATGCGCGACTGCGCAAGCTCCGCAGCTTGTCGCGCAGTTCTATGGGACGATCTAATCCCTCAGCTTCGCACTCTGTGCTTCGCAGAGGGTTGTAGAGGACTCGCGCGTCCCGCGCTATTTTACTCACCTCCAAATGTTAAAATCTGCGATGTGCAAAAATCTGACGTTAACGGCGCTGACAGGCAGTATATTTGCATCGATTTAAACCTTTAAACACACCCCGATGCAATACTATACAAATATATACAATTGTATAGTCGAAATACAAGACTATACAATTGCTACTGAGAATGAGAATGAGAATGGGAATGAGTATGAGTATGAGTATGAATCTACTACCGTAGATAAAAAAACAAATAAAAAATTTGAGTTTTTTGGGCGGAGGGAGGGCATACTCCTAAAAATGGTTAGTCATAGCTATAGCCTCCGACGCCATTTATCCAAAAATCGGGGATTGTCCGCCCGAAACGCAGCCCGTAACTTTGCCTCCGTAAAACAAAAACAATTACACATGAAAAAATTTCAGATTCTCATCACTGCTTTGTTGCTCTCGGCCTCGGCTGCTACGGCTGCAGAGACAGCACTCAAAATCGAGCTCAAAGACGGACACCGCGAGGCCTACGTACTCAGCTCGCGTCCATCGGTGACTTTTGAGGGCGGGATCATTAAAATCGCCACCGCAGACGCCTCGGCCTCGTTTGCACGCTCCGAGGTGGCAGCAATCACATTCGGCGACAATGTCACAAACGCCGTTTCACAAATCGAGGACAAGACCCGAGTGCTCAGCTATATCAATTCGGTGCTCAACGCTCCCGGCTCAATGATTGAGGTATATGCCGTCGACGGCACTCTTGTCGCATCGGCCTACGAAAGCATCATGGCCACCGGCCTCAGCACAGGCATCTACATCGTCCGCGCCGGAGCGCAGACACTTAAAATCGCAATCAAATAAAATCAACCGTTATGAAAAAAACTCTACTCACCGCATTTGCATCAATCATCGCACTCGGCGCCGCCGCACAGACCGAAGTAATGAAAATCGAGCTCAACGACGGCACCACTCAGACCATCGAAGTCGAGAATATCAAAGAAATAACCTTCAGCACCGACGGCGAGAATCCGGCTGACGCATATATCGGACAATTCACCGGCAAAAACACCGTGGTGGTCGGAGGCAACTTCACTTATACAGCCGACAATGTCACATTCGACATCGCCGAAGGCACAGACAACACTCTGACCGTCAACATACCCGAATACGTCCTCACAAACACCGTGATGGGCGACCTAACACTCGGCGCACACACCATCGCCGGCCTCGCCTACGACGAGACAACGGGCGCTTACGTCCGCGATTACGGCAACGACGGCCTGTCGATGCACTTCAAAGCCGAGCAGGGCGGCAACGTCACCATGAACAAAGATTATAACTTCAATCCCGGCAGCGAGATCACCGTCGAAAAAACTGCGGCAGGCATCAAAATAACCAATAAATTCAAAATGGGTGCGATGCCCTTTGAATTAGTGGCTACTTTCGAAGGCACAAAATGAAAAGTTTTACAAGTCAGATAATTACAATCGTAGGAGCGGGAGCGGCAATCGTGCTGCTCCCGTCATGTGAAGGCATCCTCCCGTCTGTCTATGACGAGCCCGCCACTAACGAGGTGCACACCGTGGACGGCCGCTTATATATCGACGCATCAGACTGGCTGACATGGCATTACATAGACCTTGACGCCCTTGCCGACAGTGTGGCCCGCAATCCGCTCTACAACACCTCCGGCGCATGGGTCGAAAAGCCGATTCCGACTGACGTGACCGCTGACGCAACTGACGGAGACCGCACGGGCATTTACACATACTGGTATGACGTCTTCGGTGCAGGCATCTCAAACTATGAGTTTCGCTCTTTCGCCCCGACAGCCTCACAGCCTGAGCCCGAGCGCTGGAGCTTCGCCGTCCACCGTAACAATCTGCGCACCAACGGGGGCGCCATCGCCGCAACCGATTTGCGCGACATCAGCAGTCTGACATTGACCTCAGAACTCATCGAGTCGCTCGACTTTGTCTCTGACACATGGAACGAAACCGACGTGTGGGTCAATCAGGACCGCATGCTCTCGGGCATAATAGGCAATCAGGGCATCGCGGTCAACGCCGTCGGCTCGTCATGGCTGCGTGTCGACATTCCGCCGATGCCCCCGGCCTTCACGCTCGACAGCTCTGTGCTCATACTGCGTGCGGCCGACGGCACATACGGAGCCCTACAGCTCGCCGACTATCAGAGTCCGACCGGCACAAAATGCTGCCTCACCATCAACTACCGCTATCCCTTACCTGTCAACTGACAAAACCGATATGAACAAGTCACTGTCACATTTTACGGCTTTTGTCCTCGCGGGCTGCGTGGTCATGCACGCCGAGGAGGCACAGCCTGACACAATCTCAGGTTTTGACAGAGCGCTCGATGAAATCGTGGTGACCGCCACACGCGCCCCGCGTCTGCTCAAGGACGTGCCCGTACAGACCGTGCTCATCACCTCAAAGGACATTGCACGCACCGATGCCACAAACATCGAGGGGCTGCTGACTCAGGAGATGCCCGGCATCGAATTTTCATACGCCATGAACCAGCAGGTACACATGAATTTCGGCGGTTTCGGCGGGCAGGGCGTCCTGTTTCTCGTAAACGGCGAACGCCTCGCCGGCGAGACAATGGATGATGTCGATTTCAACCGCATGAACATGAACAACGTCGAGCGCATCGAGATCGTGCGCGGAGCCTCGAGCGCACTCTACGGCTCAAACGCCGGCGGCGGCGTAATCAACATCATCACCCGGGAGGCCACACGCCCGTGGGCTCTCAATCTCAACGCCCGTGTCGGGCGCCACCGCGAGCAACGCTATGGCCTGACTCTGTCAAACCGCCACAAAGCCATAAGCAACAACCTGTCGGCAACCTATTATGACATCGACAACTATGACGTCACGAGCGGCCCCGACCCTGCGACACGTGTGTTCACCACTGTTTACGGCAACCGCACCTATGACATCAAGGACGAGATTACACTTCGCGCCGCCGACGGGCTGAAACTATCCGCCCGGGCCGGATATTTCTTCCGCCAGCTGACACGCACCGAGGACACCCCCGAACGATATCGCGATTATTCAGGAGGCCTGCGCGGAGAGTGGCTTTTCGGCCGCGGCAACAAGCTCAATCTGTCATACGCCTTCGACCAATACGACAAATCTGATCTCTACCGTCTCACAGGCCGCGACGTACGCTCATACAGCAACGTGCAGAACTCGACACGCGCGCTCTACAGCTACACCACTCCGCGAGGCGACATACTCACGGCCGGCGCCGACTATGTCCATGACTATCTGATGAACACACGGCTCAACGGCCGCAAACACACTCAGGACAATGCCGATGCCTTCGTACAGTATGACCACACCTTTGACGACCGCTGGGAGGCTGTCGGCGCGGTGCGTTACGACTATTTCTCCGACGGAGATATTTCGCGTGTGACCCCTAAACTGTCAGTGCGTTACCGCCCCGTCGAGCGCCTCAACCTGCGTCTGTCTTACGGCATGGGCTTCAGGACGCCGACTCTCAAAGAAAAGTATTATGACTTTGACATGGCCGGCATATGGATTGTCAAGGGCAATCCCGCACTAAAGCCTGAGAGCAGCCACAACATCAACATTTCGGTCGATTACACGCGGCTCAACTATAATTTCACTGTCACGGCCTACTACAACCGCGTCACAGACAAAATAACGACAGGACTACCCTATTACCTCCCCGGCGATGACAGCCAGCTCTATCTCGACTATGTCAACCTGAAGGGCTACAGCATCACCGGCGCCGACGTCACCCTGCAGGGACGGTGGAACTGCGGTGTATCTGCAAAAATCGCCTATTCGTTCACTCACGAGCGTACGGCACGTAATAAAAACGGCGAGCGTCCGTCAAACCAGTATATGCCCTCGCGACCCCACTCTCTGACGGCACGCGCCGACTGGACACGCGATTTCTCGCGGAAATACACTCTCACAGCCGGCCTGAACGGACGCTTCCTCTCGGCGGTCGACAACAGCGAATATAAAGACTATTATGACCTGTCGGCCGGCATGACCACAGTGCGATATCCAGCTTATACCATCTGGCGCCTGTCATGTTCGCAGCTATTCTACAAAAAAGTCAGACTGACCCTCGCTTTAGACAATATCTTCAATTATAAACCCGACTACTATTATCTCAACGCCCCGCTCACCGACGGCATAAGCTTTCAGGCCGGCGTGAGCATTGACCTCAACTGATATGGAAAAGAAAAAAAACTATTTCGGCCGCGCCGTCGCATCGTTTCTGCTCGTTCTGCTGACGATGCCCCTCGGCCATGCGCTCATGATTATAATGGAGCACACGATGGCGCCCGGCCCTCTCCATTACTCGGCCTTCGCCATGGGCTTCGCAGGTATGCTGCTGACTATCGTCGGCATATTTGTCCGCGGTGATTTCCGACAGACCCTCTGCGGCCTCTTCGGCGGACTGCTGTTCTGGACCGGATGGGTCGAGTTCCTCTTTCAGTATTATGCCGACCGTTTCGGCATGCAGCCTTTCACTGACCCAGTCAGCGGCAAGGTGACACAACCCGAATATCTCATACTGCCGGCCTCGTTCGGATTCCTGATGATGTTCTTCATGCTTTATACATTCAGCACCCGCACGGGATGCAACTTTTTCAACTGGATACAAAAACACTTGCTCGGCAGCCGCCGCGACATCATCGTCGCGCGTCCGATGACACGTCACACGGCGCTCGTGACATTCATGGAGCTCAACCTCATGATGTGGACATCATACGTCGTGCTGATGTTCTGCTACGACACCGACTTCCTCGGCGACACCCATCCCGTGACCATAGCCTTGGCCATAACATGCCTTGTCGGCTCGATGTTCATATTCCTCAAACAGACACGTATAGCGTCGTGGGGCGCAAACATACGCATGGCCATAGCCACAGTGCTGGTCTTCTGGACATTTGTCGAGATACTCGGCCATATAGGCCTCCTCAATGAGATATGGGTCGCCCCGATGCAGCATGTTTGGGAAATGACGCTGATTGTCATTATCTTTGTAACCCTCGGCGCCTACACCCTTTGGGCCGGTCTGAAAAAAAGATGAATTGGCGCAGGCAACACCGGTGGTCTTCGCTGACCGTCTGCTTCTTTCTGCTGACCATGTGTCTGTCAGGCATCGCGCTCAATCATCGGCCTGTGACCGACTGCGTCGACGTGTCCCGCCGGCTCTTGCCTCCTTTCTATTATTTTAATAACTGGGACCAAGGACTGATGCGCGGCACCATCAGCCTCGGCAGCGACAGCGTACTCGTCTACGGCAGCGCAGGCCTTTGGCTCACCGACCGCCGCGGCAGCCGTTTCAATGACTTTAACACCATGCTGCCCGACCGAGCCTCTGCCCGCGCCATACTGTCGGCCGAACGTCACGGCGACACACTCCTCGCTCTCACGCCCGAGGCATTATACATTAGTACTCTCCGCGATACAAATGTATCACGCCGCATACAGCTCCCATCCGACGAACGTCTGAGCAACATGTCCGTCACCTCCGACAGCATCGTCATCACCGGACGCTCCCACCTCTACGTCTCGCCCATAGAGCAGCTCGATTTCAAAAAAATCTCCCTGCTCGCGCCCGACGAGCACGATTTCGGCCGTAAGACGCTATTTGACAAAGTGTGGCGCTTTCATAGCGGCGAAATGTTCGGCACCGGAGGACGCCTCGTCGTCGACGCCGTAGCATGCGTGCTCATTTTCCTTATTGCCACCGGATTCATGATATGGTTGCTACCGCGAATCATCCGCCGCAAGGCCCGCGGTCGCCGCGACGTGAAACCGGCAGCACACTTTCTTAAGACAAACATGCGGTTACACGGCCGCATCGGCTATTACACGCTGATTTTCACCGTCGTGTGCGTCTTCTCCGGCTGGCTGCTGCGTCCCCCCTTCCTTATCGCCTTGGCAACACTCACCACGCCCGCCGCCGAGTGTGACAACCCGTGGCACGACAGCCTGCGCATGCTGCGTTACGACCCCGACAGCCGTCGATGGCTTCTGCTGACATCCTGTGGCGCCTACACCCTCTCAGACCTCCATGCGCGCCCCGCCGCGACATCCGTCTGTCCGCCCGTCAGCGTCATGGGCCCGACTGTCTTTCGACAAATGGCCCCCGGCGAATGGCTCATAGGCTCATTCTCGGGGTTATACCGCTGGCATGTCGACACAGGCGAGACACGCGACTACTTCACCGGCGCCCCTGCCGAGAAAAAAGCCGGACCGCCCTTCGGCCGCAATGCCGTCGCCGGCTACTCTGACGATTTCGACTGCGGCACCATAGTTGTCACATACGACCGCGGCACTGACCTCATAGCACAGCCCGACAGCCTCCGTTATCTGCCGATGCCGCTATGGAACGTCGCCTTGGAGACCCACACGGGCCGTATCTTCTTCGGCAACGCCGCCACATGGTTTTATATAACCATCCTCGGCACCCTTACCCTCTGGTCTCTCCTCTCCGGTCTCCTCCACCACCGCAGGAGGAAACACTGATTTTTTACGACCTTAAGGTCATTAACGTCCTTAAAGACCTTAAATTCCACCCTATTCCACCCTCACCCTCTTTCCGGCGAGTGAGTCGGAGCTCTCCAAGGCGGCGAAGAGGATTATGCGTGCTAACTCTGCCGCTATCAGCGACGGAGCGTCAATGACAGTGTTACGGCGCGAGCTCGTGCCGTCATCATCTGACTCATAAGTTATCAATCTTGCCTCACTCTCACCGGCAAGCTCAGCAGACGGGCTGACGATGACGTCAACGCCGCCCCATACCTCGTTTAAGGCCGCGAGCGCCTCACCCACAGCTTCAGCCGTGACAGCTTCGACAGGATAAAAACGTGCACCGCAACTCTGTGCCAAAGCTGTGCCTTCACGCACATCAGCACCGGCGAAGGCCACACGTGCCCCGCTCTCGCTCAGACGTCTAACTATCGCCTGCCCGCGCTCACTGAGCCCGTCACACACAAAAATGCGACGACGCTCAAAATGCTCGTTGAAAATCTGACGGCGCGCCGCGCCCTTATATGACGACGCACTACGCCCCGACGCCTGCGCGCGGCGGTGCTCCTCCATTTTATTCTCGAGATAATTGTCAGCCATGGTCTAAAAACGTTTTCACCGGCAAAAGTACAATAATTTATAATCGCCCGCGTTAAATAGCTGATGAAATTGACCAAACTGATTATCACATCCATTATATCACTGCTGGCGCTCACGGCCACGGCACGCGACTTCAACGACAAGCTCGCCAACCGCCCGTATGCCGACCTGCGCCGCTGGCATCTCGGCTTCGCTATCGGCGCACACACTCAGGGCATCAACTTCAGCCACAACGGCCTGATCACCGAGTCGGGCGAGGAGTGGCGCATCGAGCAGACCGACTATCAGCCCGGTTTCTGCGTCAACGGCCTCATCGACCTGCGACTCAACAACTATTTCTCACTGCGTTTCTCGCCCGGCATGTACTTCGGCAGCCGCGGTCTCGAGATGCGCAACCTCACTGACGGCGCCACCGAGCGTCAGACGCTCAAATCGACATTTGTCGTCCTCCCCTTCGACATCAAATTTGCCTCGCAGCGCTACCGCAACTGCCGCCCCTACATGGTAGGCGGCGTCATGCCTGCCTTTGACGTCTCAAAGAAGCGCAGCGAGTTCATACAGACCAAATCGGCTGACTGCTATCTGACCGTCGGCTTCGGCTGCGACTTCTACCTGCCGTTTTTCAAGCTCAACCCCGAGATAAAATTCTGTTTCGGCATGGCCGACGTCCTGCAGCACGAGCGCCCCGACCTCGAGGATGACCCGCTCAAATTGAGATTCACACAGTCACTTAAACGCGCCACATCCAAGATGATAGTGCTGACATTTTACTTCGAATGACGATGAACGCGCTCGGCAAACACATTTCCAAAGCTCTTGTCTGCGCAGCAGCCGCTGTGGGTCTCGCCACAAGTGCCTCCGCGCAGACTGACGCCCAGTTCACGCAGTACTACGAAGTCCCCTCATACTACAACCCAGCCGCCATCGGCCTGACCGACTTCATCCACATCCGCGGCGGAGCCCGCATGCAGTGGGTAGGCATCGACGGAGCTCCGCGAGACTTCATCGCCACGGCCAACATGCCCCTGCGCCTCTTCGGCAAACGCTTCGGCCTCGGCGTCGTCTTCGACACTGACAAAGCCGGCCTCTACAACTCAGTCAATGTCGGCGCCCAGCTCGGCTATAAATTCAAGCTCCTCAAAGGCGAATTCACCGCCGGACTGCAGCTCGGCTTCTTCGACCAAGGGTTCAAAGGCTCCGAAGTCTACATTCCCGACGACAACGACTATCACGACCCTGACGACGAGGGACTGCCGACAACCGACATCCACGGAACGGCCTTTGACCTCGGCGCCGGACTGTGGTACACCCACCGCCTCTTCTCCGTCGGTCTCTCGGCCACCCATTTGACCGCACCTACACTGCGTATGACTGCCGAAGCCACATCAGACCAAACCGAGCGCTACTACGAGTTCAAGGCACGGCGCACCCTCTATTTTATGGCCCAAAGCAATATTCAGATAAAAAACACGTTATTTGAAATAGTTCCCTCCCTGATGGTCAAGAGTGACTTCTCGTTTACCGGAGGCGAGCTGACCGTGCGCGGCCGCTACAACAAGTTTCTGACCTTCGGCCTCGGCTATCGTTGGCGTGACGCCATCATCGCCACAGTCGCCGCCGAGTTCCGCAACATCTTTATCGGCTACAGCTATGACTACGCCACTTCGGCCATCTCAAAGGCATCGAGCGGCAGCCACGAAATCATGGCCGGCTACCGTCTAAAATTAGACATGTCAGACAAAAACCGCCATAAGCACAAAAATATACGCATAATGTAACAACGCAGATGCACATGCATCAACATAACATATAAACCGATACAAAAGCAACATTTCTCTCAAGTTCACGACAATATATGAAGACAAGCAAAAATATCATCGCAACCGCTCTGACCGTCATGGCTCTCACGACAGCCTGCGCGACCGGCTCACGCAATGCCGGCGGAGGCGAAGTCACAGGCGTCTCAGGCTCATTCTGGGCCGAGCCCACGCCCTACGGCATGGTGCTCGTCGACCGCGGCTCCATGGAGGTCGGCCCACAGAAAGCCGACAGCGCGTGGAATCTCAAAGCCGACGCACGAGGCATCTCGGTCGACGGTTTCTGGATGGACGAGACCGAAATCACCAACAGCAAATACAAACAGTTTGTCTTCTGGGTGCGCGACTCCATCATCCGCGAGCGTCTCGCCGACCCCGCTTACGGCGGCAACGAGGAGTTCAAAATTGAGGAAGACCGCGACGGCAACCCCGTCACGCCCCACCTCAACTGGTCTAAGGCCATCCCTTGGCGCAACCCCAACGAAGACGAGCAGCGCGCCATCGAGAGCGTCTACCGCACAAACCCCATCACCGGTGTCCGCGAGCTTGACGGCGAGCAGCTTAACTACCGCTACGAGGTCTACAACCACACCGAGGCCGCCAAGCGCCGCAACCGTCTCGACCCGCGTCGCCGTGAGTACAACACCGATATGCCGACTCCGACCGACGTCCCCGTAATCTCCAAAGATACAGCCTACATCAACGACGAGGGCGAAATCATCCGCCAAACCATCACACGCGGCCTCACCGGCGACTACGACTTTCTCAACACCTATATCGTCAACGTCTACCCTGACACCACAGCTTGGGTCAACGACTTTGACAACGCCTACAACGAGCCCTACGTCCGCCTCTACTTCTCACACGGCGGCTACAACGAATATCCCGTCGTCGGTGTCAGCTGGGAGCAGGCCAACGCCTTTGCCAACTGGCGCACCGACTTCCTGCGCCGCTCGCTCGGCCGTGACGGCATCTACGTCGAGCCCTATCGCCTCCCGACCGAGGCCGAGTGGGAATACGCAGCCCGCGCCGGTGTCAACGAGAACATGTACCCGTGGGAGGGCGACCTCGCCCTGAGCGACGACAAAGGCTGCTTCTACGCCAACTTCAAGCCCAACGAAGGCAACTACGTCAAAGACGGCCACGTCATCACCTCGCGTGTCGGCACATATGCCCCCAACGACTTCGGCCTCTACGACATGGCCGGCAACGTCAGCGAGTGGACATCGACGGCCTACACCGAGAGCGTAGGCAAACTCACATCCGACCTCAACCCCGAGTACCGCTACGACGCCGCTCAGGAAGACCCCTACAAGATGAAGCGCAAGATTATCCGCGGCGGCTCGTGGAAAGACGTGGCTCACAACGTACGCTCCGACCTGCGCATGTGGGAGTACCAGAACGAGCAGCGCAGCTATATCGGCTTCCGCTGCGTCCGCTCTCAGATAGGCTTCGCCCGCGGCACAAAATCAGGCAAAGTCAAGAAATAACCCCGATATCATCATCACTACACTTCCTTTCATAAAATGGGAAAAGTAAAAGCTTACCGCAACATCATAAGCGCCTTTATCAGCAGCGAGAAAGGTCAGCGTTTCTTTAATTTCGCATACAGTATCGGCGCCGCCATCGTCATATGGGGCGCCCTCTTCAAGATACTCCACCTCCCCGGCGGCAACACCCTGCTGTCGGTCGGCATGGGCACTGAGGTGTTGATGTTTATTCTGACAGCCTTTGACCGCCCGCCGCGTGAATACCGCTGGGAAGAAGTCTTTCCGGCCCTTGACCCTGACCGCGAGGCTGACGCTGATGCTGCCGACATGGGCGAAGGTGTCTTCATCGGCCGTCAGGCCGTCCTCCCCCGCGTCAGCGAGGCCGAGGCTCGCCGCGCCACCGGCATCCCCGCTGACATCAACCTCTCTGACGACGACTCTCGCTCGCTCTCAGAGAGCATAGCCAAGATGGCCGCCGCCTCTGACCAGCTCTCGCGCATGGCCGAGCTCACCACAGCCACACAGCGCTACCTCGACCAGATGGGCGCCATCGCCGCCGAGATGCAGCACCTGCGCGAAACCACCGCAGCCCTCAACAACGTCTCTGACGTCCTCCTCGAGAGCTACCGCGCCATCACCGAAAACTCCGAGAACATCACCCGCAGCTCTGCCGGCTACGTCGAGCAGATGCAGGACCTCAACCGCAACATCGGCGGCCTCAACACCATCTACGAGATTCAGCTCAAGAGCATCTCGTCACAGCTCGACTCAATCGACCGCGTCAACCGCGGCATCAAAGACATACGCGACATGTATGAGAAGAGCGCCGGCCAGAGCGCACGCTACTGCGAGGAGACCGAGAAGATGGCCCGCTACATGCAGCAGCTCAACTCAGTCTACGAAAAGATGATTACGGCTATGACCGTCAACATGTATCGCCCCATGATGGGCGCCGAACAGCCCGCGCAGTCACCCTCATCTGACAGCCCCGCCGTATAAATCCCTCTCCTTAAACCAATAATTTAGACTCACAGCGACAACAGACAAATAAATGGGAGCAAACAACAACCGGCTGTCACCGCGTCAGAAGATGATAAACCTGATGTATATCGTCCTGACCGCCATGCTCGCGCTCAACGTCTCGAGCGACGTGCTCGACGGCTTCACGCAGGTCCATGACGGCCTCAACCGCTCTAACACCAACGTCAGCCGGCGCAACAACGACATATACCGCCGTCTCGAGAACTTCGCCGGACAGAACGCCGACAAAGGTGCCGTATGGCTCGAAAAGGCCACCGATGTGCGCCGACTCACCGACCAAATGATTTCGTCGGTCGACTCTCTTATATATGCCATCGTGCGCAAGGCCGACGGCGCAGACGGCGACCCCGCCAATATCATCAACCGCGACGACCTCGAGGCCGCTGCTGTCGTGATGCTCGCGCCCGGCAACAACCTCGGCAAAAATCTGCGCACATCCATCGACTTCTACCGCAACTACATCACCGCCCTTGTGCCCGACTCCGTAAAGGCCGCCGGCATTGCCTCGGCTCTGTCGACCGCCGACGTCGCACGCAAAGGCACATTGACCCCGCAGACTTGGGAGGAAGCCAAATTTGACCAGCAGCCCGTCGTGGCCGCCGTCACCCTCCTCGCCAAGCTCAAAAACGACATCCTGTACGCCGAGGGCGAAGCCCTCACGTCGCTTCTCGCAAGCGTCGACGCCGGCGACGTCAGAGTCAACGAACTCAACGCCTTCGTCCTCCCCCAGTCACGCCTCGTCATGCGCGGCGGCAAATACTCGGCCAACATCGTCCTCGCCGCAGTCGACACCACTGCCCGTCCCAAAGTTTTTATCGGCGACAAGCCCTTGGACAACAATATGGGCCTGTATGAACTCAACGCCACCTCGACCGGTAAATTCGACTACAGCGGCTATCTCGAGGTCAGCCACGGCGACGGCTCCAAGACACGCCACGACTTCACCTCGTCATACACCGTCATCGAGCCCATGGCAACCGTATCGGCCACAATGATGAACGTGCTCTACGCCGGCATCGACAACCCCGTCGGCATCTCAGTGCCCGGCGTGGCCATGAACGACATCTCCGCATCGATGACCAACGGCACACTCACCCGCAGCGGCGACCACTGGATAGCACGCCCGCAGGCCGTAGGCAAAGACGCCACAATCACCGTCACCGCCACAATCGACGGCCGCCAGAGCACAGTCGCCACCACAACATTCCGCGTGCGTAAACTGCCCGACCCGACAGCCTACATAGCCTTCAACGACGGCAAGGGCAACATCGACCACTATCGCGGCGGACGCCCATTCGCAAAGACACTGCTGCTGCAGGCTCCCGGCATCGAGGCTGCCATTGACGACGGCCTGATAGACACCAAGTTCAAAGTCGTCAGCTTCGAGACCGTCTTCTTTGACTCGATGGGCAACGCCATCCCCGAGGTCAGCGACGGCGCCAACTTCTCGGCCCGTCAGCGTCAGTCGTTCCAGCGCCTCCAGCGCGGCAAACGCTTCTACATCTCGCGCATCAAGGCCCTCGGCCCTGACGGCATCACACGCGACCTTTCGCCCATGGAAGTAATAGTCAACTGATCTCCCTCAGATACATCCTCATACAAATTCTACAGCACTACACGATATGATAGATAAGCTTAAGAAATATGCCATTGCAGCAGCCCTGCTCGTGAGCCTCGCTCCCTGCGCCGACGCTCAGCGTCAGGCTGACAACAACGATCAGGGCACGGCCGTCACACGCCGCCGTGCAGGCAACGAACGACGCAGCGCCCGCGACGCTCAGCCCGGCGCACCCGTCGTCACCGACCGCATGCAAAACTTCTATGAGACTGACCGCGACGCATCGCTCAGCGACGCCGACCGCCAGTGGATGCGTGTCATCTACCGTCAGATTGACCTCGACAGCGCCTCCAACGCCGCCCTGTACTACCCCGAGGAAACTATCGACGGTCAGGAAAACCTCTTCCGCATCATCATGCGTCTGCTTGCCAACAATCAGGTCTCGGCCTACGAGTACCTCGACGGCCGCGAAGTCTTTACCGACCAGTATAAAATCAAGGTGCGCGACCTGCTCGACCGTTTCCACATCCTCTACAAAGACGCCAAAGGCTCTACAGAGCGCAACCCGCGTTTCGTCATCGAGGAGAGCGACGTGCCCTCTAACGAAGTGCTCTCTTACTACATCATCGAGCGCTGGGAGTTTGACACACGCTACAACCGCCTGCGCCCGCGCGTCGAGGCCATCTGCCCCGTGCTTCACCGAGCCGGCGACTTCGGCGGCGAGGCCGTCAAATACCCCATGTTCTGGATAAAATTCTCTGACATACGCCCGTGGCTCGCTCAGCAGTCCATATTCATCGACGACGACAACAACCTGCCCTCGTGCAGCTACGACGACTTCTTCAATCTCACCATGTATAAGGGCGACATCTACAAGACACGCAACCTGCGCAACAAGTCGATGATGCAGCTCTATCCAGACCCCGACGACCGCCGTCGCGCTCAGGACAGTATTCAGGCCCGTCTCGACAAATGGGAGGACAAACTCTGGGTGCCCTCGCGCGAGGAAGTCATTGCGGCCCGTGAGGCCCGCGAAGCAGCCGAGCGAGGCGACACAGCCACCGTCTCTGCTTCTGACAAATCGGTCGACAAAGCCGTCCGCTCGACCAAACGCTCGACCAAGCGCTCGTCAAAGAAAGTCAAAGAGCCCAAGCAGACCAAGAGCAACGCCGCCTCGTCGGCCGTCCGCTCCGTCCGCAAACGCCGCAGATAAGATATTCAATCCTAATAAAAAATCCGACTCTTGCCTCACGGCTGAGTCGGATTTTTTATTGTTTAATTGTTTCTTTATACCGTTTAGAAGGACGTCCAGACCTTATTTTTTAAAATAACGGTTGTAAAGTCCTTGGAAACCCTGACCGTGACGGGCCTCGTCCTTAGCCATTTCGTGAACGGTGTCATGGATGGCGTCGAGATTCTGCTCCTTTGCACGGCGTGCGATACGCATCTTGTCGGCGTTGGCGCCGGCCTCGGCAGCCATACGTTTCTCGAGGTTGGTCTTGGTGTCCCATACGCAGTCACCGAGAAGTTCGGCGAACTTCGATGCGTGCTCAGCCTCCTCAAAAGCGTAGCGCTTGAAAGCCTCGGCGATTTCGGGATAACCCTCGCGGTCAGCCTGACGCGACATCGCGAGATACATGCCCACCTCCGTGCACTCACCGTTGAAGTGAGCGTTCAGGTCGGCAATCATCTGCTCGTCTGTGCCTTTGGCCACGCCGATTTCGTGCTCGGTGACAAACTTCAGGGCCTCGCTCTCGTCAAGCTCTTTGAACTTGCTGGCGGGAGCACCACACAGCGGACATTTCTCCGGGGGCTCCGGACCTTCGTGGATATAACCACAAACGGTACAAATAAATTTCTTTTTCATATCTGATAATTAAGTGTTTAATTAATCGGGAATCACGTTGACTCCCTATCACAAATATACTCAAAGTTTATCATCGGACAAGCAAATGCCGTCAAAGAAATAACAATCTTTTGTTAAAATATCTTTAAACCAACCGCCGTGCCGATTTGTTATATAAATTTGAAAACCGGGACGCCCCGGCTTATATTAATTTATTTACCTATTTTATCTGTCATGAAAAAATATCTTGCAGAGTTCTTCGGAACATTGTTTCTCGTGCTCCTCGCATGTGGCAGCGCAGTTCTGGCCGGTCCGTCTATCGGCGGTCTCGGCATCGGCCTTTGCTTCGGCCTCGTCTTAGTCTGTCTGTGCTATTGCATCGGCAACATCTCGGGCTGCCATGTCAACCCTGCCGTTTCGTTTGCGATGTTGTGCGCCGGCCGCATGAACGGCCGCGATTTCTGCGGCTATGTTGTCAGCCAACTTGCCGGTGCAGCTGCCGGCGCCGCCCTCCTCTACTGGTTTTGGTCGCTCGGGCTCGCTAACGGCTTCAATTTCGGCGGCATCACCGACATATCCGGCAACTATCTCGCCACTAACGTATGCCAGCCCGGTGTCAGCCAAGGCATGGCTCTGCTCTGTGAGATACTTCTGACGATGTTCTTTGTGCTCGTCATCCTCGGCGCCACCGACGCCAAGAAAGGCTACGGCAACTTCGCCGGACTCGCCATAGGTCTCGCACTCGGCCTCGTCAATATCGTGGGCATTCCCGTCGACAACTGCTCGGTCAACCCCGCCCGCAGCTTCGGTCCCGCCCTCTTCTCGCCCAACGCTTGGGGCGACTTCTGGATTATGGTCGTAGGTCCGCTTGCAGGCGCACTCCTCGCCGTATTCATCTGGAAATCACTCGTCGCCGCCAAAAAAGGCAAATAACACAGTAAAAAGGTTCTTACACAACATCGCCGTGCAATCACAGAGATTGCACGGCGATGTTGCTGTATAGGTGATCGGTCAGACGGCGTTTACCATCTGAATGTCATTGTCTGGGTATAATCCTCTGTCGAGCCGGCATAATATTCTTTCTCCGTAAGTTTTACGGGCAGCCCGTCAGCGTTGAGATCCCAAGTGAATGTATAGCGGGATGAATACTCACCCTCAAGTTCATTGCACTCTGTCGGCAGATGTGTCGTAGATTTGCCAAGCAGTCCCGCAAAATACATCACACTCATTTCGTCCATGTCGATATTGAAACACTGGTCGAAAAGCATGATTCCGCCTTTGTTTACAATCGGCGTCGTACCGTAGGAGATTGCAGACTCGAAAGGCTTGGTAGATTCATCATCAGTAACACTTACCTTCACAATGTCACCGTCTCCGTTATATGTAATTACAGTAACCTCATTGTCGCCCTCGCTGCGTTTCATCTTTGAGAGCTGTCCGGCTGCGTTGTACTCGAAATCCCATGTCTGCTCATACAGTTCGCCGTCATACTCATCATACTCCGTCTCATAGCAGTGCTCGATAAAGCCGGCGTTGTTGACACGCAGACGGAATGTAGCGCCGTCGTTCTCTGCACGACTCTTGGCGCTGACAGAGTTTTCGCGCACGATTACATTATAACCGTCGACAGGTGCGGCAAGATATTCAAATGTATATATATCCTCGCCGTCGTTGATTGATGCGACACGGCCGTCGGCATTGGTGGTGATGACAGCGTCGCCGACCTGTGCGGGCACGCCTTCAGGGAAAACATCCTCGACAGGACAGATTATAGGATTTTGAGGGTCATCGTCGTCACTGCACGATGTGAAACCGGCAGCTACACTCAGCATAAACACAAAAGTGCAAGCATTGTAAATAATCTTTTTCATATAAATTGTTTGATTAAAATAAGTTTTTTCGCGACAAATTTAGTTTTTTTTCAATCAATCGCAAAGCACTTCCATTATAAATTTAAGCACTCTACCCCCCCCCCATCATCTTTCTGTGTATCAATTATTTACATATTATTATTTTTACATCATAATCACTGTCCGACAAAAGCCCACTCCTACACAAAAAAGCGAGACCGAGGCCTTATTGCCCCGGTCTCGCTTACATATATAAAACTTATTTACTTCACATAAATGCGGCGGCCGTTGTGGATATTGACGGCCCCGCTGACAGGCTTGTCGTGTGCGATGCCGTCGACTGTGTACCACAGGCCTTCGTCCTCGGCGTCAACCACGATGTCATCGACTCCGCTGGCGGCGTCAGTGGATAAACGGAAATAATCCATGTTACACGACGCATGCACAAGGTGATAGACTAATTTGTGCGTACCCTTGGTGAGCGGTATCGTCACATTGGGCGCCGTAAACTCCTGATACTTCTGCCACTCGTTGAGCCCCGTGTTGACCATAAACGGATTGGCCTCCGAGCCGTAGTCAACGCCGTCGACAGTGATATAATACTTATGCTGACCCATCGTGGCCACACATGTCGAGAATGTGTAATCGCCGGCTACCTTACATTCAAATGTATAGGTCACATAGTTGCCGGGGCTGCTGTTGCCCAAGTGGATGATTTCGTCACCCTCTGCATAACCCGGGCCTGACGCTCCGTTCACGCCGTTGACCGAGCGGCTGACGGCTACATTGCGGTCACGGCGATACTGCTTGTAGCTGCCGTTGATCTTGCCGTCCTTCCAGTAATATTTGCCGTAGCCCTCGTCATAATTCTCGGCTTCGATTTTACCGGGGACACTGAGGTTGAAATTCTCGGGCTCGCCCTCGATGACGATACTCTCGAAGTTGCAGTTGGCGACTCTGAAGACAATATCCATGCGGTGTTTGCCCTTGGCAAGATGCATCGCCGGGATGATTGTCACCAGACCGAAGCCGTGCCAATCGTTGATTTCGCCGCCGAAATAAGCGACATCCTCGAGATCCTCGCGGTTTATCACAATAGGCTCGGCATCAGTACCATAACTTACGCCGTCGATTGTTACGACCAACTTGGTGTTGCCGATGGTGGCAAGACAGACACGCACGTCATAATCGCCTGCCTCCGTACACTCAAACTCATAAGCCAGACGGTCGCCGTCAGACATGTTGCCGACATAGATCTGATGCTTGCCGTTGACATCGCCGTCCTTGCTGATGGCCACGCCCTTGTCCTTGCGATACTCCTTGTAGTTGCCGGCGTCGCCGAAGTGAAATTCATAATCGCCCGTGACAAAATTCTCGGCCTCGACTTTTCCGGGCACCTTGTTGTCAAAGACCTCGATAGTGCCGTAATCACCGATACGAGTGAAGATAAATTTATCGGGATTAAGGGTGTTGATATCGCCGAAACGGAAGATGTGTTTACCCTTTTTCAGCGACAGAGCCTTGCTCACGACCGTGAAGTATGTACCCCACTTGTTTTCGACATCGGGAGCCGTGAACTCCTGCTTGCCTAACATGGCTTCGCCGTCGACATAGAGGCGGAAACTGCCTGCGCCACCGGTCGAGAGGACAGTCTCCAACTGATAGTCGCCGTCCTCGGCCACATCGATGGTATACTCAAACCAGTCGCCGCCGCTGAGGCTCTGTATGCTGCCCGGGGTCTCGTTGATGCGCACCCACTCGCGGCGGTAGACATAGTCGCGGCCCTTGCCGTCGTTGCGGTTCTTGTCCATGGCCTCCTGACGCTGCGACTCACCGTTCTTGTAGTGATACGCAACGCCCTCGCCGCCGTAATCAAAATCCTCGGCTTCGACTGTTCCCGGCACGACGTTATCGCGAAAAGGGCGGCGTCCGCTTTCAGGTGTCACACCCTCGAAATAGTCGGCTGGACTGTAGTTGGTGTAGTTGATGAGCAGTTTCTTGGCGACCTCGGCCGGACCCTCCTTCGACAGCAGGTTGTCGGCTATCTTGAGGTCAGAGAAGACGATGTGACCCTTGCCGTAGTCGATTTCGCCGACCGTCGTTCCGAGATGGAACGAGTATGTGCGCGTCGAGCCAACTACAAGGTTGGCTCCCTGCATATAGTAGCCGTGACGGTTGTTGCCGTCGTCTACCACAGCCTGATACTGCCAGCCGAAGCCAATGTTGACGGGCAGACCCTTCATCAGCGGGTGATCAATGTTGAAGTGTATGCCGCCGACCCAGTCTTTGCCGATGGTGTAGCTGCCGTCATAGCGCGCGTCTGTGACCTCGGCCACTTTGCCTAACCATTTATCGGCGTTGGCTATGATTATGACTGTTGTTCCGTCATTCTTGGCGCGGTCGAGAATGTCGTCGGCGTTGACTGCAACCATGTCGGGACGTGACCATGCCAACTGCACCTTGCCGTCCTTCGTTCCGTCGTTGTGCTTGTATTTGAGCTCGACGCTAAGCTGCTGACCCTTCTCGAGATTGAGCTCTTTGGTGTAAGTGTTTGCGTTGGTATTGCCCAACCACTGCTCATGCCACAGCTCTTTGCCGGAAGCATCGCGAAGATAGATTTCCTGACCGCGCAGTGTGTTGACCACAAACTCAAACTTGCCGTCAACGGGCACAGTAATCTTGCCCTCGTAGCGGATGGAGTAAGACGCGTTGGCAAGCACGTCGGCTGCCGGCTGGGCGCCGTTGTTACAATAGAAGTCTATCACGTCGACATCCTCAGTACGTATCACCTTGGTGAAGTCGGCGTCAGAGTACCATGTGCGCTTCAGCTCACTGAAATCGGCGGCGCTGATTGTGGCGGCCTCGGCAAACTGCGAGCGGTCAATGATAATCCAGTCAAGCTGACCCATATCTGTCGTAAACTGCGGCAGAGTGTTGCCCGTCAGCGTCTTGTAGAACTGCGGCACGGCCGATCCGCTGCCGTAGTAAGCGCCGGCACCCTTAAAGTCAGCGGCTGTATATTTCACGGCGAGTATCTCGTCATGACCTTTGGCAGTTTCGGCGCCGCCCGTGAGCTCGGCCTGCACCTGATATGTGCCCTCTCCGCCCTCGGGAATCTTGAACTCAACCCCCTTCTCAAGCAGCTCACCGTAGACGTCGCCACCCGACACGGTCACGCTCTTTTCGGGCATAGTCTGCACGACGGCGCCCGTCGGGCTGACCATCTTGGCCTTGAGCGTATAAGTGCCGGCGGGGAGCACCTGTTCGTTGATGATATAGAAGTCGACGATGGCCGTAGCCGGCGATTTGACTATCTGGTTACGGGTCTTGACAGCAACTAACAGAGGCGCATTTGCCTCCTTCATGATTTTAGCATCGCCCTTTGTGTTGCGATAGATGTCGACGACACCGCTGTGGTTGTCATAGGGCTCGCTTTCCCAGCCGTTTATAGCATACATATCGCCGCAGTTGCGCATGCGGAAGTTTGTGATACGTCGTGCCTGATGGTCCATGCTGACATTGCCCATAAGCTCTGTCAGCTTGTCGATTGAGCCGAAATATTTATAGAGATTCTGCTCCTTGAAAAAACGCTGATAACGGCTGTACTGATTCTCCCAGTATAGACCGTCCCAGCCCAACTCGCCGGTCTGCTGTATGGTGTTATGAATCTTCTCGATGCGCGGAGGTGTACTCAGAGCACCTTCCTCGCCGCGCACCCAGATTTCTTTGGTGACATAGTCGTCCTTGGGGTTATAGTCCTTGACACCCTGCAGGTTGTCGGGACCGCGATACATGCCCTCTTTCCATGTCTCGGGAGCACCGGCCTGATGCACGTCCTGCCAGCCGACCTGATAAAGTGTCTCGTCATAGGGGCGCATATGTGTCTTGTGAAGCTCCTCGCCCGTCTGATTGCCTACGCCGGGCGTGTTGCCCGAGCAGAGCAGCAAAAAGCGGGTCTCGTCAATCTTGTGGAACTCGCGCATATCGTTCAGACGCTTGTTGATAAGCGGCTGATTGTGAAGGAGGTCGCCGAAGAACTCGTTGATAAGGTTATAAATAACGAGCGACGGATGGCTGCGGTCACGCTTGATCATGCGCGCAACCTTCTCAAAGAGTATGCCGCGGTTGAAGTCGTCGACGCCACTGTGATAGGCGCCCGGCTCCTCGAAGTAGAGCAGACCCATCTCGTCGGCGGTCTCAAGCATAAGGGGACCGCCTATGTTGCGGTGGAAGTTGAGACCGTTGAGACCGAGGCTCTTGGCTGCGTTGACCTGAGCGATGGTCTGCTCCTTGGTCGAGTAGATGCCGCCCTTGCTCCAGTAGCCCCACGAAATGGCAGAGCGGAGCACAACGCGCTTACCGTTTAGATAGAAATTGGCGTTGTCGCCGAAACCTTTGCCCTCAAACCAGCGGAAACCGAAGTGACGGGTGCTGTCGTCGAGCACATTACCCGCTCCGTCTAACAACTCGACGCGCAGGCGATAGAGATTGGGATGCTCGAGATCCCACAGTTTGGCGCCGTCAAACGTCAGGTCGGTCAGCGTCAGCTGTCCGTCGCGGATATCAGCCACCGGCACGCTCTTGGTCAGATGTACGTTGTCGGCATTGTCATAATCGGTGATTGAGGCGCGCACCGTCTTCACGTCACTGTAGTCGCCGAGAGTGACAACGGCGTCGACCGTATTATAGTTCTGCGAAGGTTTGTTTTTCACCCAGACATCAGCGATTTCAGCTTTGGGGTCAATGCAGTGGAGGTTGACACGCCCTGTGATACCGCCGAAACCATGGCTCGGGGGCATCATCTGGCTTGTGTTGCCCCAGCGCTCGAGCGTGAAGTCACCCCACGAGGTGTTACCGCCGTGGTTAGTGATGCGCACGGCGAGAGTCTGTGTCTTGCCGGGTTTGATAGATTTGGTGATGTCAGCCGCATACGGAGTCTCGGACACGATGTCATAGGCCACGAGTTCGCCGTCGACATAGACTTCGGCGCGCTGGCGGAAACCCTCGAAGTCGAGCATGAATTTCTTGCCGGCCTCCGTGGCGGGCACGGTGATCGTGCGCCACCACCAGCAGACACCCTTGACATGGTCGGGACGCGGCTCGCGCTGATTGGCGGCCGGCTCCAAATACTCCATGTCGGTGCCGGGCACGCTGACGTTCAACGTGCCGTCGGGCCCTTCACCCTCGAGCACGCTCCAGCCCCCCGTAGGCGCGTTGACCGGAAGTTTTGTCAGATCTGTTGCCTCTGAGGGCAGATAGAGTTTGTCGTCGGCCCATTGTGCATCGGCGTCACGCCACAGATGCCAGCCGGGACCGCTGAGGCCGATAGTCAGTCGGCCCGAAGCAAACGCTGCGGATACGGCCATAAATGCCGCCAACAGCGTCAATACTACTTTTTTCATGGCAATTAAGGTAATTGGATGAATACTAAAGAACTTATCAAATGTTTAAAACCCGGAATTTGGTTTATCAAGTAACAAATTTAGTGTTTTTATCACACTGTGCAAAAACTTTTTTTCACTAACTTTGCACCGGTTTGAAACGAATTTGCTTTTACACATTAGCACTCTGATTATCAGCGCATAATGACTACCAACTTCTCAACATCCAAGTCACTTTTCGCACTCGCATCGGGCACATTCGGCCTCGGCATCACCGAGTATGTGATGATGAGCATCCTCCCTGACCTCGCCTCGCAATTTGATGTCAGCATAACCTCCGCAGGCCACCTAATATCAGCCTATGCCTTAGGCGTTTGCGTCGGCGCACCGCTCATCGTGCTCTTCGCGCGCAATATGCCGCTTCGGCACATCCTGCTGCTCCTCATGGCTATCTTCATCGCCGGAAACCTCGCTTTCGCGCTCTCGCCAAACTACTTGCTCGCCGTAGCCTCGCGCTTTATGGCCGGACTACCCCACGGCGCCTACTTCGGCACGGGCGCACTCGTCGCCAGCCGCATCGCCGGACAGGGCCGCGCCGCCTCGGCCGTCGCTCTGATGTGCATGGGCATGACCGTTGCCTGCCTCATCGGCGTGCCGGCCGGCTCATGGCTCGCCTCGGTGCTGTCGTGGCGCGTCATCTTCGGCTTCGCCGCCCTATGGGGAGTCGTCACCCTCGTGATGCTGCGCGTGTGGATACCGTGGCTGGAAGGCCTGCCGCGCACCACCGCTCGCGCCCAGTTCAGATTCATGCGCAACGCCGCTCCGTGGCTACTATGCGGAGCCACACTCGCGGGCAACGCCGGCGTCTTCAGCTTCTACAGCTACATCGCCCCGCTCATCACCGGCGTCAGTCACCTGCCCGAGACCTTCATGCCCGTGCTCATGCTCTTGGTGGGCGCCTCAATGTGTGTCGGCACATACAGCGGCGGACGTCTCAGCGACCGTCACGGCGCCGGACTGACGGCCTACCGCCTGCAGTGGCTCATCTTC
>CBCSTG010000031.1:0-27564 GCA_965143025.1 uncultured Bacteroidales bacterium | reverse complement strand
GACGCGCGCTGCAGAATCTGCTTAATATAGAGCCGGGAGATCAGGTCAACGCCTACATCGCCTGCAAGCAGCTTGATGACGCGGAGTTTATCAACAGTCACTATCTCGTTTTCGCCACCAAGAACGGTATTGTCAAGAAAACTCTGCTCGCAGAGTATGCACGTGTCCTCGCCAAAGGCAAGAAGGCCATCATTATACGCGACGATGACAAACTTATCGGTGTTGAACTCACTGACGGCAATTCGCAGATACTTCTCGCCAATGCACACGGCCGAGCTATACGTTTTGACGAATCGAAACTTCGCACGATGGGTCGTGTTTCGACCGGTGTCCGCGGCATGAAGCTCGACGGCGGTGATGATCAGGTCGTAGGTCTTATCTCGACTCCGGCTGACTCTGAGGACACTGTCATGGTAATCACTCAGGAGGGCTTCGGCAAACGTTCGGTCCTCGACTCTTACCGCACCACCAACCGCGGAGCCAAGGGCGTGAAGACTATGAACGTCACCGAAAAAACCGGCGAACTCGTAGCCTTCAAGATGGTCAATGACAACAATGACCTTGTCATCATCAACAAATCAGGCATCACCCTGCGCATCCATGTGGCCGACATTCGCGTTATGGGCCGCGTCACACAGGGAGTGCGCCTGATAAACCTTGACAAGCGTAATGACGTTATAGCTTCAGTATGCTGCGTAGAGTCTGACCCGGAGGAAGAGGTCGAGGAAGTAATCGAGGGTGAGGAACTCCCTGAGATGACCGATACAGATTTTAACGAAGCCGATGCAGACGCAGACGAAACTGATGCAGACGACGAAAACATCGAATCTTAAATAACCTAATATACACCTCTAACTAACAACTTATGAAAAAAATTGGTCTCTTAGCGATTGCCATCCTTACAGGTGCCACCGCTTTCGCCCAGCAAAGTGTACTCAAGGAGGCTGAGCGTGCCATGAAAGACAAAGCAGGTATTGACAAAGTTGTGTCAATCATCACTCCTGCCTTTACAAATCCCGAGACTGAAAAGCTCGCGCAGACCTACTACATTCCCGGCAAAGCCGCTTATGATCAGTTTGACGAGCTCTTCAAGCTCAAGGCTTTCAACAAACTCCCCGAGAATGGCGTAGCAACCATGGGTAAAGACCTTATCGAAGGCTATGATTTCTTTATGAAAGCTCTGCCGTTAGACAGTCTGCCCGACGCAAAAGGAAAAGTAAAACCCAAATATTCTAAAGATATCCTCTCGACTATCGGCGGCCATTACAGCGACTACAACAACACCGCCATCGACCTCTGGGGCATCAAGGACTTCAAGAGCGCCTACAAATGCTGGGATATCTATCTCAACATCACCAAAGATGCTTCTCGCTATAAAGGCATCGTCGTTCCTCACGACACTCTGCTCTGCGAAATCATGTATAATCAGGCTCTCGCAGCATGGCAGGCCGACGAGCTCAAAAATGCGCTTAACTCGTTCATGAACGCAAAAGCCCACGGCTATACAAAAAAGAATCTGTATGACTATGCAATCTCTGTAGCTGCTCAGGCCGAGGATACGGTTACCGTGCTCGAGCTTGCCCGCGAGGCTCTCCCGATGTATGGCAGCGAGGATGCTCTCTATATCCGTTATATCATCAACGATTATCTGATTAAGAAAGACTTCCCCAACGCTCTGCAGGCCATCAATCAGGCTATCGCCAACGACCCGCAGAATGCTCAGTATTATGTTGTGCTCGGTGTCATCTATGACAACGACAACAAACGTGCCGATGCAAAGGACGCCTACAAGAAAGCCATCGAGCTTAAGCCCGACGACAGCATGGCCCTCTTCTATTATGGCAAAGACCTCTGTGAAGATGCTTACGAGCTGAGCGACAAGGGTCCGTCTGATCCCGCTCTGCTTGACGCGTATTTCAATGATAAAATCCGTCCCGTTCTTCTCGAGGCAGCCGACTATCTTGAAAAAGCCTATGCAGCCGACAACGAGAACTTAGACGCTCTCAAATATCTTGAGAATGTTTACTACAACCTTAAGGACGAAGTAAATCTCGAGAAGACCCAGCAGCGTCTCCAGAATTGATAACATACGGTAACGCCTCTGTTGATTTACCGTGGTAAATACGGCGCCGGCCTCTCAATTGCGAGAGGCCGGCGCTTGTCTTTACTGATTTTGTCAGTTTGGCATTATTTGTTACTTTTGCACAAGACATTTACTAACCATATGGCATCAGAAGACACAAACAGTCAGTTTGACAAAGCTCTCGCGCTCTGCCGCGACATATTTATCAAGAAATTAAAAGATTACGGCCCGTCATGGCGCATATTGCGTCCGGCCGCCCTTACTGATCAGATTTATATCAAGGCCAAACGTATCCGCTCGCTGCAGATCAAGGGCCACACCGAGGTGGGAGAGGGCATACTGCCTGAGTTTATAGCAATTGTCAATTACGGCATAATCGGCATCATACAATTGCAACTCGGATTCGCTGATACAAAGGACATCGACAACGATGAGGCTCTCAGACTTTACGACGAAGTAGCCCTTAAAGCCCGCACTCTGATGATTGCTAAAAATCATGACTATGACGAGGCGTGGCGCATGATGAGAGTACTATCGTATGTTGACTTTATTCTTACCAAAGTGCAGCGCACTAAGGAGATTGAGAATCATAACGGTGCTACCTTAGTGTCGGAAGGTATCGATGCCAATTATCTCGACATGATAAACTATGCCGTGTTCGGCATTATTAAACTGACTGATGAGTGACATCCGTCTTAAACGGCTTCATCTGCTGAAAGCTGCGATTATTATCGCAAGGCTTTTGGTCGGTTTTACTTTTGTCATCTCCGGGTGGTCAAAGGCTATTGACCCTTGGGGATTCGTCTTTAAGATCGACGATTATCTCAATGTCTGGGGCTGGGAAGTCGCCCGAGAGATTTCTCTGACAGGGGCGATTGCTCTGAGCTGCATCGAGTTTCTTATCGGCGTACTTATAGCCACCGGTTGCTTGAGACGCTTGTCTGTGTGGTTTGGCGCGCTGATGATGGCGTTCATGTTGCCTCTGACCGTATATATATATGTAGCTGACCCCGTGTCAGATTGCGGTTGTTTCGGCGATTTCATCGTGCTGTCAAATGCGGCGACGCTTATTAAAAATATAGCCCTTAGCGCTCTATTGGTTTTCCTGATAATGTACGGAGCGAAAATCAAGGGTATTTTTTCGCCTTATATCCAGTGGCTCGTGATTGTTGTGTCGCTTGTATATCCTTTTACGCTCGCTTTCATCGGCTATCGTTCGCAGCCGCTGATTGATTTCCGCCCATATCCTGTCGGCACTGATTTTAATGCGTTGATTGATGCTGACACAACTGACGAGCAGGCGATGTTTATCTACACAAAAGAGGGCAGGGAAGAGACGTTTGCATTGGACGAGTTGCCTGACAGTACGTGGACGTTTGTCCGCTCTGTCGAGCCCGATGACATGTCGGAGGATATGTCGTGGCCTGCGGTCTATGACGGCGAAGAAGATATAAGTGCCGATCTATTTACGGTCGATGGCGAGCATATGTTTCTTGTAGTTACAGACCCGGGATTCCACTATCTGACACGTGCGAGATTAGCCAATGAAGTTGCAGATCTTATGAAGAAACGCGGTGGTCACATGGATGGTCTTATTGCCGCTGACGGAGAGAATCTGGAGCGGTGGAGTGAGCTTGCGCTGCCCGCATTTGACGTATACTCGGCGGAAGACACCTCACTCAAAGAGTTGGTGAGGGGCGATGCTGCACTGGTTTTCTTGCGTGACGGTGTCGTTGAGTGGAAACGCTCATTGGCGGCCATCGAGCCGGATGCGCTCACTGAATGTGACAGCACTGACGAAATGATTGAGAATCTGCGCCCCTCAGACGGCGAACGCATGCATCTCGAGATTACTCTTATCTATGTACTCTCAATGATAGTGATATATTTGCTTAATTTCCCGCCGAAAATATTGAAGTCGATTTTAAATCGCAAAGTCTCAAAAAAGTCGTAACTTTGCACCCGTAAAAAGAATTATCGTTTAAACCAATTTTATAATATGAGAAAGAATATTGTTGCCGGCAACTGGAAAATGAACACCACTCTTCAGGAGGGTGTTGCTCTTGCCGAGGAAGTAAACGCCGCTCTTAAAGGCGCAAAAACCAACTGTGACGTTATCATCTGCGTCCCCTTCACACATCTCGCATCAATCAACGCCGTAACAGACCGTGCCATCCTCGGTCTCGGCGCCGAGAACTGCGCCGACCATGCCAAAGGTGCTTACACCGGTGAGGTTTCGGCCGCTATGGTAGCTTCGACAGGTGCTACTTATGTTATCCTCGGTCACTCTGAGCGCCGCCAGTACTACGGCGAGACTTCAGAGACTCTCCGCGAGAAAGTGGCCCTCGCTCTCGAGAACAAACTGACTCCCATTTTCTGCATCGGTGAGGTGCTCGAGGAGCGTGAGAACGGTACATACAACGACGTCGTCAGCCGTCAGATTGAGGAGGGCCTCTTCAACCTCTCAGCCGAAGACTTCGGCAAAATCATCCTCGCTTATGAGCCCGTCTGGGCTATCGGCACAGGCAAGACCGCCACAGCTGATCAGGCCGAGGATATGCACGCCCACATCCGCAGCGTCATTGCCGGCAAATATGGCAAAGAGGTTGCTGAGAACACATCTATCCTCTACGGCGGCAGCTGCAAGCCTTCTAACGCCCGCGAACTCTTCGCCAAGCCTGACGTTGACGGCGGTCTAATCGGTGGTGCTTCGCTCAAATGTGCCGATTTCATGGGCATTGTTGAGGCTTTCAACTGATTTGCAGGCTGACAAATAGCTAAATAAGCATAAAAATTAGGCCGCAAGGTTACTTTTTTGTAACTTTGTGGCCTAATTATATCTATTGACTACGGGAAATAGCATAATATAACATTACAAGGCATGAAACTCAGACTAACAGCATCTGCCATATTAGTGTCAATTTGCGCCTCGGCGGCTTTTGCTGACGACGCCGACTCCACTACTATAGTTTCGCATATCAATCAGCCTCAGAACACTGTCAGGGTCATCGCGCCCGAGTCAATGTTGGCTCGTCTGCGTCATGCCGTAGCGGAGAGTGCCGCGGTCGAATCTGACGAAGATGAAGCATCGGAGCCGCGTGTCGCACATCGTGTCAAGGCCGGATACCGTATTCAGGTCTTCGATGATAATAATGTGCGTACTGCCAAACAGGAGGCACGTAACCGTCAGCATCAGATAGAGATGCGTTTCCCCGAGTTTAAGACTTACGTGAGTTTTAATTCGCCTTATTGGCGTGTAAAAGTCGGCGATTTCCGCAGCCGCGGCGAGGCCGAGTCTGCCATGGCCGAGATTAAACATGCATTTCCCGCTCTGGCCCGTCAGATTAGGATTGTCAGAGACCGCATCAATATTAACTGAAAATGATGACATCAAACGACGATGCACAACAGCGCATCGAGCTGATTTCGCAACATATCAAAGAAATTATTACCCTGCTCGGCGAAGATCCCGAGCGCGAAGGCCTTGTCAAAACGCCTGTCCGCGCTGCCAAGGCCCTGTATTATCTTACGCAGGGGTATCGCGTCGACCCTTCGCAGCTTATGCAGCAGGCTCTCTTCGCCCATGACGGCTCGCAGATGGTGATTGTCAAGGACATTGAGTTCTACTCTATGTGCGAGCATCACATACTCCCGTTTTTCGGCCGCATTTCCATCGGCTACATACCTGACGGCAAGATTATCGGTCTCAGCAAGGTGGCCCGTGTGGTCAATGTCTTCGCCCGTCGTTTGCAGGTGCAGGAGCGTCTGACAGCCCAGATTTGCGACGAGATTATGCGCACGGCCGGCGCCAAGGGCGTCATTGCTGTCTGCAACGCCCAGCATCTCTGCATGAAGATGCGCGGCGTCGAGAAACAGGACTCGTCGACCACTACACTCGACTATTGCGGAGTTTTCGCTGAAAATCATCTGCTCAGAGACGAATTTATGCGCAGTTTGAGTTTTTAAAATTTAAATAATTTTGTATCTTTGCCGCTGACTTTCGTCAACATGGCCTGACGGCAGGCCTTGATGCTGATAATAAACATATTAACTCATGATAAACATTACATTTCCTGATAATAGCGTAAAGCAGTTTGAGGCCGGTGTTACGCCCCTTCAGATTGCCGAGTCTATTAGCCCGCGTCTCGCTCAGGACGTTCTCGCCGCTTCGGTCAATGACGAGGAGTGGGATCTCACGCGTCCTATCGACAGCGATGCGAGCCTTAAACTTTTCAAATGGGACGATGCAGAGGGTAAACACGCCTTCTGGCACAGCTCGGCTCACCTTCTGGCCGAGGCCCTTCAGCAGCTCTATCCCGGTGTGAAATTCGGCATCGGTCCCGCTGTTGAGAATGGTTTTTACTACGACATCGACCCGGGCGAGAATCAGATTACTTCTGCCGACTTCGCCAAGATTGAGAAAAAAATGATTGAGCTGGCTCAGCAGAAAAATGAGATTGTCAGAAAAGACATCTCAAAGGCTGACGCTCTCAAACTATTCGGCGACCGTGGCGAGGAGTATAAATGCGAACTCATCTCAGAACTTGAAGACGGCCACATCACCACATATACACAGGGCTCGTTTACAGACTTGTGCCGTGGTCCGCATATCCCCACTACCGCCCCCATTAAGGCTGTAAAAATAACATCGCTTGCCGGCGCGTACTGGCGCGGCGACGAGAAGCGCAACCAGCTCGTGCGTGTCTACGGCATCTCGTTCCCCAAGAAGAAGATGCTCGACGAGTATCTCGTCATGCTTGAGGAGGCAAAGAAACGTGACCACCGCAAGCTTGGAAAAGAGATGGAGCTCTTCGCATTCTCTCAGAATGTCGGTGCCGGTCTGCCTCTGTGGCTTCCCAAGGGTGCCGCTCTGCGTGACCGTCTCGAGCAGTTCCTCCGCAAGATTCAGAAACAGTATGGTTACCAGCAGGTAATCACTCCTCATATCGGCAACAAGATGCTCTATGTCACTTCGGGTCACTATGCCAAATACGGCAAGGACTCGTTCCAGCCCATCCATACACCCGAAGAAGGCGAGGAGTATCTGCTCAAACCGATGAACTGCCCTCACCACTGTGAGATATTCCGCGCCTTCCCGCGTTCATACCGTGACCTTCCACTGCGTCTCGCCGAGTTCGGCACCGTCTATCGTTACGAGCAGAGCGGCGAGCTCCACGGACTGACACGTGTGCGCGGCTTTACGCAGGACGACGCCCACATCTTCTGTGCCCCTGACCAGATCAAGACCGAGTTCCTCAAAGTTATGGATATCATCTTCTATATCTTCAAGGCTCTCAAATTTGACAACTTCGAGGCTCAGATTTCGCTCCGTGACCCCAACAACAAAGAGAAATATATCGGCAGTGACGAGAACTGGCACCTTGCCGAGCAGGCTATCATCGAGGCTTGCGAGGAGAAAGGTCTTAAAGCCCGCAAGGAGCTTGGCGAAGCTGCGTTCTACGGTCCCAAACTCGACTTCATGGTCAAGGATGCTATCGGTCGCCGTTGGCAGCTCGGTACTATTCAGGTCGACTATAACCTACCCGAGCGATTCCAGCTTGAATACACAGGTGCTGACAACCAGAAGCACCGTCCGGTGATGATTCACCGTGCGCCTTTTGGCTCAATGGAGCGCTTCGTCGCCGTCCTTCTTGAGCACACAGCCGGACGATTCCCGCTTTGGCTCGCTCCCGATCAGGCAGTCGTTCTGCCCATCAGCGAGAAATTCAACGACTATGCTTTCGAAGTCGCCAAGCAGCTCAATGCAGCCGACGTGCGTACTATCGTCGACGACCGCAATGAGAAAATCGGCAAGAAAATCCGTGACAACGAACTCAAACGTATCCCTTATCTGCTCATTGTAGGCGAAAAAGAAGCCGAAAATGGTGAAGTTTCTGTAAGAAAACAGGGCGAAGGCGATAAAGGTACGATGAAAATTGCTATCTTTGCGGAGAATTTGACTAAAGAAGTCAACGAAATGATTAATCAATAAATCCCCTGAATGGACAAAAAGCCCTATCATCCCGCCGGACCTCGTCCCAATCCCGGTAACAACCAAGCCCGTCAGCCCCAGCGTCGTCCGGAGCGCAACGCCTATCCCAACAATATCAACGAGCACATCCGAGCTCGTGAAGTACGTCTCGTAGGCGATAATGTGACAGCAGGTATCTACACCATTCAGGAGGCGCTCAAGATTGCCGAAGAGCTCGAGCTCGACCTTGTCGAGATTTCAGCCAACGCCGAGCCGCCTGTATGTAAGGTCCTTGACTATCAGAAATATCTCTATCAGCAGAAAAAGAAAGCCAAGGAGATAAAAGCCAAGTCGACCAAAGTTGTTGTCAAGGAGATCAGATTCGGTCCTCAGACTGACGACCACGACTACAACTTCAAGCTCAAGCATGCGGTAGGTTTCCTTCAGGAAGGTGCAAAGGTAAAGGCCTATGTATTCTTCAAAGGTCGCTCGATTCTCTTCAAGGAGCAGGGCGAAGTTCTTCTGCTTCGTTTTGCAAACGACCTTGAGGAATATGGCAAAGTAGAGCAGATGCCCGTACTCGAAGGCAAGCGTATGACAATCATGATTACGCCCAAAAAGAAATGAAACAACGCGTCACGAGTTGACGCAATATTATAAACCACTCGAATTAATTTAAAAATTAAACAAAATGCCTAAGATTAAAACTAACTCCGGTGCCAAAAAGAGGTTCGCCCTTACCGGATCAGGAAAGATCAAAAGAAAACATGCTTTTAAGAGCCACATTCTGACCAAAAAAACTAAAAAGCAGAAACGCAATCTGACCCACTTCGGTCTCGTGGCCAAAGTCGACGCAGGCAACGTTAAAGCACTCCTCGCCCTCAAATAATCAGGCGGCCGATTTAGCTGAAAACGTAATCGTCAGATTCAAATCTAATTCGTGATTTTATAATTCTTTTTATTAACCGGATGCTTAGCTCAAAAAGCGCAATGTGCCGCTAACATCCAAAATCTACAAAGAAAATGCCAAGATCAGTAAACCACGTAGCATCGCGTGCTCGTAGAAAGAAAATCTTAAAACTCACCCGTGGCTATTACGGCTGCCGCCGCAATGTCTGGACCGTTGCCAAAAACACTTGGGAGAAAGGTCTGACCTATGCTTACCGCGACCGCAAGGACAAAAAGCGCAACTTCCGCGCACTTTGGATTCAGCGTATCAATGCTGCTGCCCGCCTCGAGGATCTCTCTTACAGCAAGCTGATGGGTCTCATCCACAAAAGCGGTATCGAGATTAACCGTAAAGTGCTCGCCGACCTTGCCCTCAACAATCCCGCCGCTTTCAAGGCAATCGTTGAGAAAGTCAAGAACGCATAATTACGACACATCATCCCTTCTTAACAAGGGTCAATCTATCAAGCCATCCGGAGCCTGCACCGCAGACTCCGGATGATTTTTATATTAATATCAAAAATAGTGACATTTGACACTCGGTCTGACGATTATTATTCTTATCTTTGAGCGAACGCAACTCAATATGGATAAGCCGAGTGCAAAGATTATAGGCATTTGCCGACATCGCCTGTCTACTGACGGAGACGGTGTGACTACGCTCGTTGCATTCCACGGATGCCCGTTACGCTGCCGCTATTGTCTTAATCCGCAATCATTAGGCAATGGCATCCGTTTCCGCGAATACACCCCCGAAGAGCTATATGCCGATACGCGTATCGACGAGCTTTATTTCCTTGCCACAAACGGCGGCGTGACTTTCGGTGGCGGCGAGCCGTGTCTGCGTCCTCAGTTTATCCGGGAGTTTCGCGAACTGTGTGGCCCCGCATGGCAGCTCAATTTGGAAACATCGCTCAACGTACCGTCTGCCAACATCGACGCATTACTCCCGGTGATAAATACCTTGATTATTGACATCAAGGATATGAATCTTGATATTTACCTGAGCTATACAGGGCAGTCAAACAACCATGTTATAGACAACCTCCGACTGATAGCCGATGCTGGACGACAGCGAGACTGTATTGTCCGCATCCCGCTGATACCGGACTATAACACCGATGTTGACCGAGAGGTAAGCCGCAAGTCTCTTGAAGCTCTCGGTTTCGACCGATTCGATTTATTCACATATCAAGCCCGCAAACACTGACTATGGCACGAGGAAAACAGACTTGTAAGATACTGAAAGAGATACGGCGGCAGATTGCCGAGGCAAACGACATCGAGTTCGTCACATCTGAGTGCCGCTATAAGGGTGACTGCCTCGGTACATGCCCCAAATGCGAGGCCGAGGTACGTTACCTTGAGCAACAGCTCCGCGCCCGCTCTCTCGCCGGAAAAGCCGTAGCCCTCGCCGGCATCTCGGCAGGCATGATTCTCATGTCAGGGTGCAGCGGTACATCTTCTGACACGTCATCCGAAACATTACAAGGCGAGCCTGCGATAACTGCCGAGCAAGCCGATACAGCTGATTGCATCAAAGAGGGTGAACTGCCGGTTGACGAAGACACTGTTATCGTAACAAACGGTGAATTCGTAGACATTCCCGAGGAAGAAGAATTCCCTGAATATGAAATGGATGTCATACAAGGAGAAGTTTTAGAAGACGCTCTGAGCGAAGAACAATTATCTGAATAATATGGCACGGGGGAAACAGACCTGCAAGATACTTAAAGATATACGCCGGCAGATTGCCGAGGCCAATGACATCGAGTTAGTCACATCTGAGTGCCGCTACAAGGGCGACTGCCTCGGCACATGCCCAAAATGTGAGGCCGAGGTGCGCTTTTTAGAGCAGCAGCTCCGCGCCCGCTCCATCGCAGGAAAAGCTGTCGCCCTCGCCGGCATCTCGGCGGCTTCCATTGCAATGCTGATGCCGATTACCTCCGAAGCGCAGACCGTGCAAGAAACGCAGAGCCTTTTGAAAGGTAGTATTCCTGTTATG
The DNA here is from genome assembly GCA_965143025.1 of uncultured Bacteroidales bacterium. Taxonomy (GTDB): domain Bacteria; phylum Bacteroidota; class Bacteroidia; order Bacteroidales; family Muribaculaceae; genus CAG-873. The sequence continues at coordinate 16,557 of CBCSTG010000031.1, read as the reverse complement.
GCTGATACAATAACGGTCAGAGGTATAGTACTGAGTGGGGATACATTGTCCGACGGTACTATTTCGAAAGAACCGTTAATCGGAGCATCCATTTTCAATAAACGTACTGCATCCGGAGTCAGTACAGACATAGACGGTCGCTTCGAATTGCCTGCCTGCATTGGAGATACTTTAGAAGTAGCATACATTGGTTACAAATCTCAAACGATTGTCGTAACCGTGGACATGGTTAATACGACAATTACACTTGTCCCAAATAATAATATGCTAATGGGCGAAATCGTATATGTCGGGGCAATCAAGGGCGAAGACAATCACTATCTTGACCTCAAAGTTACTGACGAAAAAGGGAATGTGATTGATAGTGATAACCTTTATATTGAACGAGTATGGATTGACGAAGATGGAGAGGAAGATTCCGAATATATCTCACCTGAATATTTTGACGAAAAACACCCGTGTCGCATTTATTGGGATTACCAAAGCGGTTTACTTGATGACGAAGATAGGCCGTTAAAAGAAGTGACCCTCCGCATCGAGGCCGACGGTTATGACGACCCGATAATAATTAAAGTCAAATATCCCAAACGTCACACCAAAAAGACAGTCAAGTTCAAACATAAGAAGGAATAGACATTATGTCAGATTCTCTCCGATATAAGATAGTACTGTGGATGGTGTGGGTCCAGATTACGCTCTTGCCGGTTATCATAATGATGATAGCCGTAACGAATAATTACGTGATGTGGCGGTGGAATCTACTTAATAACTTTATGGTCATAGGTTATGTCCTTGGGCTGCTCGCTCTTCCGGTCAGTCGGGGTCTTGAAAAGCCGAAATTACTGAAATGGTGGTTGAGAATAGATTTCTGGGGCTCGCTTATTCCGTCGTTTATTGTATTACCTTTGTTGTTTAGTGTAGGACGACATTATATTGATGCAGAGGACGGGGACTATGTATTATATCGCACAAAGGGACTTATGGCCGCTGCACCACATTTTCGGTTAGGTAAAAAGGATGGGATATTTATTCGTGAACTGCCACAATCATTGAGATTATACGATTACGGTAAGGTTAAAATTGATTGTTACAGAGTAGATACGCTGAAAGGTTGTTGTTATGGTTTGAATTGTGGCTCATGGCCTTCCGCGTGGGTTTGCCCCATTGACTCCGTGCGATATCATCGTTTTGCCGGTGATATAACATCTCTTATAGACCGCCTGTATCAAACTCAGCCTTTATTTAGACCATACTATTACGGGACATTTGTTTATCCCGACAATTTTGCCGAAATAAACTATTACGGAGAACAAATATGTTACGAGGATTCTATGAGATATGATATTGACATTCTTGGAGGCGACAGTTTGTCGGTAACTATTTTCAATAACAAATTGACTCAACTGTCATTCCCGCGAGATTCAGTCGGTAATCTTTCGCCCAAGCAGGTCAGAGCTTTATTAGAGAAACTTAAAGGAGGCAAGCGATGAAAATTTACAGATTATTGACTGCATTTCTTATGTTTGCAGGGCTGTCGGCGTATGCTAATGGCGACCCGGTGGTTAAGTATTCTTCGATCGAGCGTGTGGCCAATCCCGAGCCGTTGACAATTTCTGAAATAAGGATTGTGCATGAACAGCTTAACATAACGCATACAGACGGATATAACTGCTTTGATGTGACTTACAGGTTAAAAAACGAGTCAAGCAAGGATTTCCCTGAGATTCATTATGGCTTCCCTGTCGATTATCTTGTGGCCGACGAAAAAGAAATTTATCAGTTTACAGGTGATTACTACACCGAGAGCATTCATGAGATTGGTTGGAATGACAGACTTATAAAAGATATCGCATTTACTTTTAACGGTAAAGAGTTATCCTGTCATAGCGCCCGCGAAAGCGTCAGGGAGGCGGGCTTTAAGGTTGAAAGCTATGGTGACAACAACGAATTCAGTGACAGTATTCCGATTGAAGCCATAAACCGCCGATGGTTTTACACGAAATTTGCAATGGGGCCGCATGCCGAGGCCACTTTAAACGTGCGCTACAAAGTATATGCCGGCTCGTCGGTAGGCTTATATTCCGACAGCAGATTTTCCTACTTTACGCGTACTTCCGAAAGCCCTGACGAGTATATTTATAATAATGCTTTTGCAAACCGTTATTTCGCTGACAGATTTGATATATTATATGATTTCACTCCGGCCAAGCACTTCGGTGGCGGCCGCCCATACGTACTTGATGTCGATATAAATCTCGAAAACATTAAGAATCCATATGTCAGGCTTGACGATTATTATTGCTTTGTCAATCGTCTCGAACGTAATATTTATGTAGACGCTCAGGATATTAAGCCTATAGATATTACCGTGTATTTTCAGTCAGACCGCTCGCCGACAAATGTCAATCGTATCATCGAGCGTTTCATGATACCTCGTTCGGAGTATGATGTCATTTTTGCGGCAGATTCTGTAAGAATTGATTTTAAAAAGCCGGTTTTTGTATCGGAGTTGGCTTGCGACATAGATACAGCCATGGTTAAATCACTGAGCGCTATCGTGACATATTGTGATGACAGACAGAAACGATATAAATATGTGCATAATAGACTTACGTCAGGCGATGACCTCTCTGTTAAGTCTCCGATATTATTGATTGTTACCGATTTAAACCATGACGGGATGCCGTGGTCAGAGACTGCTTGTAATTATGTTAATCTGATGGCCTGTTTTGACGACGAAAGTTTTAAAATCAGCGCTATTACACTTATCCCGGACATGTCTACATCATCGGATATTGTTTCGGTAATCGGAAATATCAGAGCCCTTGATGCCCGTTTTGATAAGAAAAAGCCAAAGCAGAAATAGACGGGATGCAATATCCGAGCTATTGTCAGCACATCCAATGAGGAATAATACCAAAAGTAACAAACAAAGATATGGCGCAGATAAATGACTTTATGGCAAGGATTGATCTGTCTCAGTTGAGTGATTATATTGAGGCTTATGGAAAAAGTCATATATACGCAAAGGGGGAGGCGATTGTTCAGCAGGGATGTTTGTGCCGTTATGTGGGTGTGGTTAGGTCGGGATATTTCAAGTATGAAGCTCTCAATTCAAAGGGAGAGGAAGTCGTAACAGGTTTCTCATTCGAGGGCGAGGTCGTCACGGATTATGTGCAGGGGTTTCTGTTTGACCTGCCTTCTCTAACCTCTATTGTCGCGGGATGTAGGGCCAAGATTTTGCAGGTGCCTGTCAATGATGTGCGCCGGTTTATCACGGAGCGCAACCCCGGATTTGTCGCCGATGTTTCATCCAATCTTTTACAGGAGGCTTATTGCCGTTATCTGAATATGCTTGTAAAGACACCGACAGAACGTTTCCATGAGCTCGTCTCCCGCTACCCCGGCGTTACACACATTCTTCCGATTCAGGAGATTGCCTCATATTTAGGGATATCCCGCCGTCAGTTCCACCGCATCCGGGAGGCTGAATTGGCTACTGACGCCTCCGAAAGTGAGGATATTTAATAAAAAACATCGCTCTGCGCCAATTTTCATACGCTGATGTGACATTTGTCACGCATGTTGTCGATGATTCATTATAACTTCGCTTAATTGGAGTGAGTATTATACTCGGTTTAGTAACTTTAAATTCGTAAGTATGAAGAGAATCTTAATTATCCTTTTAGCCTTATGCTCGGCTTGGTGTGTTTCGTTCGCAAAAGACCCGCTTGGGAAAGTGTCTGTAACTATGAACGACGGCAGTGTTATCAATGGATATTGTGAAAATCTGTTCAAACACGAACGCCCCACAATCAAAGTTTCGCCCGGGCCGGATGGTAAGAAAGCCATAAAATATAAGGCAACTGATATTCGAGAGTTGAAATATGAAATTCCGAATGATACTGTTGTTGAATATTGGTATCCGGTATTGTATTTTCATGACCGTACACTGCTGATGACAAAAGTGCGTCAATGTAACTCGGTAACACTGTGGACAGCTTGTATCGGCGGACAGGAATTAGTCGGTCCGCAAGGAATGAGATGGACTGAAAGAATAAAGAACTGCATTTCATTTGGACCCGACATGGCAGACGGAATGGCATGGGATTTTCCACACATCATACATGGACGATGCAAACAGCTTCCCGGCTATGGAGACTTCGTAGGTCAATACAAGAAATCACATCCGGAGGTGAAAGACTGGTCAGAATTTGAGCCGTTGATGAAAATGTGTGCCGCATACGTGGATTCTGTTAGGGCAAGCAATGAAAGATAAAGTCATATTTATCACTAAAACCATATCGATTATTGCGATTTTGTTCACCTATCCATATTATTGGCTTCGAACAGTTATTTTGCATATCGGAGCCGTGCTTCGGTATGGGTGTCTGCGGCTGTTCCGTCGCGGAAAGAAAGTATCGTATCGGCAAATCCGATATGGGTCGGAAGATTTTAACAACATAGACCATGCCGACAACAACCTCGCCAACGGATTTCTCGGATTCCTCGTCCTCACTGTTATTCTTATTTTAATAGCCAAATAAACCTTAATGACAATATCGGCAATAATGAATAAGATATTTATAACAATAATGCTTACCCTGTCAACTCTCGTATGTAGTGGGCAGTCCTTTCTGTCAAGATATCCGAAACTGACCAAGAAGAACCTTAGTGAGTTTTTCTTGGACTGGGAAGCCTATTCTGACAGCATTGCATCGAGGGCAGTGAAAAACGACAGCCTGATAGACATGGTGGTGGCTGATAATTATCGGCCCAAGGAACTTGAAAGGAGAACTTGTCTGTCAGGTAAAAATGCGGTGCCGAAATATCATGTCGTACCACAATACATCGACGTAGAAAGATATTATATGGATGTTGACACAACTGTTTTTAACCCTCGCTACGGATTCCCCAATTATTACTCAGAATTGACAGACAATGAATATAGAATCGACAGCATTATACCTCAGCTACCTTATCGGGGACTATACCTGACTTCTGATATAAGCGAAACCTTATCGACCTTTGTCGGCGGTTGTAGAAATGGCGATAAGATAGAGAAGATAAATAAACGAAATCTCAAGACATTAGAGAAATATATACCGCTTAGTGGGCATGGTCATTGGTGTGGTTATTGGTTATTCACATCTTTTCCGCAGATTACAACAATCTGTTATGCCAACAATCTCATAGCTGTCAAAATAAGTAAAAGTTGGTTTTGCGGTGAAGAAACATGGTATATAAAGAAGAATGGTAAATTTGTAAGGTGGGAAAAACCTGCAGGCGAATGGATTGAATAATGAAACAGATTGACTACATCAGCAAAGCATTAACCGACTTTCGCTTGGCTGCAGCTACTCAAGTTGCTGCAACGGAGTGTGGCGATTATAAAAAAGGCAACAATGCCTTTGACCGGGTTATTCATATTCTCAAATATCTCAAGGGATTAGGGGAAATGAATGAATTGGAAGCATTGTTGTCTGATTCTAATGTAGGCGTAAGAATGTTTGCCGCTTATGGCTTGCTGTCAACATCTCCCAAAATCGCTGTTCCAGTTCTCAAAGAGATCTCACAGAGAGAGGATATACATTCTCTTACTGCAAAAATGACACTTGAACAGTGGGAACAAAACACTTTAATATATCCGTTTTAGTTTTTCTTTGTAACGATTATGAAAAAGTGGCAGAAAATATCAGGCATAGTGTCGCTTGCAATCTTGGCGATAATAAATTTCGTAATATATGGGTTGTCAGATATGCAAACTATGTATATAAAAGAACACCCTTCTGCCGAAAGAGTCCTGTCCGATTCTCATGATGCCTTATTAAATGTTGGGTATCTCGTATTGGCTAATTATCTCATTATAGTTTTGATGTTCATTTGCCTTTGGCGGAAAGGAGGGACGCAATGAACCGAATATTATCTGATTATCTTGAAATTTGCAGTAAATTCCGAGCTAACGGGCTAAGCAAACCTGAGAGGAAACAGCGGCACGCCCTGCTCTCTGAATGGGAGAAAACGGATTATGAGAGAGGAATGTTACCCCTCGGTGAGATTAAGGACTTTTGGGATAATCATAATGACATTTGCTGGAACAGAGTGTTTATAAACAAGGTTATATGTCCGGCGATAGCCGCTGATTTGGAGACTGGCGGATATGATGGCTTAAGATTTCTGTTCCACCGTTTCCGAGGCCATGAAGATTCCTGCATACACTCTGACAGTCCGCTGGCAATTTTTTGTGATCACAGCGGAGGAAAGTATCAGCCGTTTCAGTTGGCGGATATGTTGCTTGAATATGAACCTGATAATGTTGATGCGCTCAGATATAAGTATGATGCGCTCAAATATTTTCTTGAGTTCTCCATACATGAAATGCCATCGGGAGTGTTGAACGGCTATGACGGAGCAAGTGTATCAGACATTCCGGCAATGATTGAAGACACGCATGAGTTTGAGCGTATTTCACGAAAGTTGAATATGCCTCCTTGTGAAAACTTGGTTGAGGATTGCCGCAGGTATTATAAAGCCTACGGAGATTATTTGCAGAATCTCGACAGATATGAGACTTTTGAGGATTACCTGCGTATGAATAAAATTCCATACCAATCATACACATCACGTTACGATTATGAGTAAGTGGCAGAAAATAGCAGGCATCATAATAATCTCAGTCTTGATTATTGCTCACGTTTGGGCATTAACGGATTATCTGTTTGTGGCAGAATTGGCAGGAACGTATTGCGCAGAGATGGGACAGGATTTGTTCTTTGATTGCATCTTTAATATGAGAGAGCATTTTTTGTTCTACAATATTCTATCCGTGCTTGATATAATATCAATCATTGTATTATTCGTAGTTCTTTGGCGAAAAGGAGGCAAGCGATGAAATATTGGGGGAAGATACCTGTAAAATCTTAACGCAAATACTTTTGCTGAGGATTTAGCCGTTGAACTTGAAAACTATAAATAAAAACGATCAATATTAATCATAAGTAACGAAATTATGTCAAGATTAGGCGTTTTATATGCTCTTAAAGATGATGAGCTGAACAAACTTTGTTCTTTGCCGCAGGCTGAACGATATGATTACATGTTAGAGGAAATAGAGGAATCTTTATTGGATACGCCTCGTGGATGCGAGTTGGATAAAGCATGGGATGGTATCCAGTATTGTCTTGGCGGCGGAGCGTGGAAAGAGGGAAATTCTATCCCGACAAACATCGTTTTCGGTGGAGAATTTTTAGTCGAGACTGAAGATGAAATCATTACTCTAAAAAAGCATTCGGATGTGATACAGATAGTTGACTATCTGCATCAAAACAATCTGAAAGAAATTATACGAAAGAATTTTCATCTGATAGAAGAACAAGAATATTCCTTGCCTAAAAATGATGATAACTTGGACTATCTTTTAGGATGGAGTGGAAACATTCAGTCTTTTTATGAGAACGCCCTTAAAGAAGGTTGCTCTGTTATCTTTACTGTTGATTTGTAAAATGCACGAACAACGGTATTGGATACGGTTCCGGCAATGAAGAATAGAGTTATTTTCATAGTTAAAATCATAGCGGCTATTGCTATTCTGTTTACCGGCTCATATTATTGGCTTCGCACAGTTATTTTGCATTTCGGAGCCGGGCTTCGGTACGGTTGTCTGCGAATGTTCCGTAGAGGGCTGAAAGTCTCATATCGGCAAATCCGCTATGGTTCGGAAGATTTCAATAACATAGACCATGCCGACAACAACCTCGCCAACGGCTTTCTCGGCTTTCTCGTTCTCGCAGTGATTATAGTATTAATCGCCAAATAAATCTTGACATGAAACTGACCGATAAACTATTTTGGAATTGGCGCACACTTATCGTAGTGTTGATTATCTCACTACTGATTGCGCTTGTCGTGTTTTTCAAAAGGTGTATGACAACTGATACTGCTGATATAGAGCGTGCTGGAAATGAAATTATCGGAATGATTGATGATTTTCAAAAAAGGAATAACCGACTGCCTATGGGGCTTAATGAGATGGGAACTCCTTTCGAGGGAATTAATGAGACCTATGAATACAAGGGCTATATTTTCTATTACGAACCGAGAAGAGACGGCTTTTATTGGCTGACCGTCACATTCGGTCCGGACGAGAATTATAGCTATTATTCACAGCGTAAATACTGGATATGGGATTATGACCATAGCCTGACAGCGGAAAAGCAAGAAGAACTATCCGAATAAATCGAAAAGCACTGGCCGTAAAATAATATCGAGCAATGAAACCGACCGATAAATATTTTTTGATATGGGAGTTTGTAGTAACGCTTCTCCTTGCTGCAATGCCTTTGATGTTTTATGGTGAAAATATGACTGTGATTTTGCTCATAATTGTGTCGTATGCCATAACAAGTGCTATCGGATGTATGCTATTAGTAAAAGTAAAACCGATTGTGATTTGGGTGGTAACATTTGTAGTTTCTATCTTTGCATATATTATTGACATCGCTGTTATTGATATATTCAGACTTATCAAGATGGAGTCTTATCCATTGATAATCGGGCAGGTATACTTATTGCCGATATACATACTGTTCAGTGGTTTGATTTGTACTGTTGGCGGAGTTGTCATGAACAAAATTCTAAAACTTAAAAACTGAGTATCGCAGTGAGAAAAGCAGGCGCGACATTGGCATATTCTATTGTCATCGGTTTTGTAATCGTTGTTGTCTTAATTCTTGTATCGGTTTACGACGTCGGAAATTATGTCGTCGGTTACAGAGATAAAGAGGCAGCTGACAGAGATGAAATTATTGAGAGGATTGATTCGTTCGTCTCAGCCAACAAATATCTGCCGGAGACTCTGTCTGTTTTAGGCTTTGCTCAAACGGCATGGGGTTATGGATATAAGGGAATTAAATTTGACTTCATCAGATTCGGAGATAACGAATATGTCATTGAGTATACTTCTGAAGATAGTGTATTGACGCAATATATCAGCGAAGAACGACGTTGGACCGAAGCTCCGGATATATACTACATTGAATTACCATTAAATGTCGACACGATTGCCGCTATAAACAGGATTTCGAGTTTTGAGCAGGATTATGCGATTATGCCTGTAATAGACAGCATCAGTTATAATGAATTACGGATTTGGCCTGTTTCTGATATTACGCAGATACCTGATTCGGTTGCATATATAAGTTATCTATATAAAGATGGCAGCAAACGTTGTGAAGGATGGATAGCGTATTTCGATGATCCGGAAGATGATTTGAGCAATCCGTTTGGCGAATGGAAATATTATGATGAACAAGGCAACTGCTATCGCAAATTCTGGAACTATAAAGAAAACGGCAAACTGATATATGAAACTGACCGATAAACGATTTGTGTAAGATATCATCGTACAATTAAGGAGTTGCCGATGCGTCTTTTTTTACTGATATTTTATATCACCACTTTTGTATTGATAATCAATTAATTTTCTTAGATTTGCATATGAAAATGATTGTTCGTACTAATAGCGAGTCTGAGTATAATGAGATATTGCAACAAGCTGTTGCAGTAATTGAAACCGCGAGAAGTAATGCTGCCCGTGCGATTATCTCTACATCCAATGAAATGCATTGGCGTATCGGACAGCTACTTTTTGAGCGCAAACTCGACAGCAGGCATGGAGATAGCGTAGTAGAGCGGCTCTCTGCTGATTTGAAAGCAATGTATCCCCAAATGGGTATGTCGGTGAGTAATTTATGGAATATGAAGCGTTTGTATGTACGCTTTCATAATTCAGACCCAAAACTACAACAAGCTGTTGTAGTTTTGCCGTGGGGACACATCAATCATCTCATTACAAAATTTGGAGATGATGACGATTCGATTCTTTATTACGCCGAGAAGATAGTTCAAAAAGGATGGAGTCGGGCATTATTGGTTAACGCTGTAAAGTTAGAGATGCATAAGCACCAGCCTGAAACCAACGCGGCAAATAATTTTGCCGTTGCGCTTCCGCAGAGTCAGGCTGCATACGCCAACGAAGTATTCAAGGATTCCTATTGCATGGGATTTCTCGGGGTGACTGAGCCGCTCCTTGAATTGGAACTTGAACGAAGATTAGTAGAGAAAATTAAGCAGTTTCTTTTGGAACTTGGTCAGGGATTTACATATATCGGCAACCAGCATGTTCTTTCTTATAATGGCAAAGAATATAAGGTGGATATGCTTTTCTTCCATCGCGGTTTGCGGTCTCTTGTTGCAGTTGATTTGAAAATTTCCGAGTTTATACCGGAATATATCAGTAAAATGAATCTCTATCTGTCATTGCTTGACAGACTTGAAAGAGGGAAAGATGAAAATCCATCCATCGGCATAATCTTATGTGCTGAAAAAGACAACGTGGAGGTCGAGCTTGCCCTCGAAGGTTTCACTAAGCCCATCGGAGTTGCAGAATATAAACTTATAGTTCCTCAGAAGGAGCTTAAACAGCTAATTACAGAAGAAATTAAAACCTTCAATAAAGAAGTTGCAGAAAAATCACAAATGGTTAATCCGTAGCCGCGTGTTGATATTTTGCTCTCTGCTATGGCGATATTAGGGTGAAATTTCCTATTTTTGTGTTATCAATCCGTACAGCACAAAATAATGAGTTTAATCGAATATAAGGACGTCGAGATTTTGCGCAAGGAGCACGTGGTGCTTAAGGGCGTTACATTCTCGGTCGAATCAGGCGAGTTTGTCTACCTCATCGGAAAGGTCGGCAGCGGCAAGAGTTCGCTGCTCAAGTCACTGTATGCCGAGGTGCCTGTCGAGACGGGCGAGGCACATATCTTTGACTATGATCTGCTGACCATAAAGCGCAAACAGATACCTTTTCTACGCCGCAAGATAGGCATTGTGTTTCAGGACTTTCAACTGCTGACTGACCGCAATGTCTATTCCAACTTGGAGTTTGTCTTGGACGCCACGGGCTGGAAAGACAATGAAGCCAAGGAACAGCGCATCGAGGAGGTACTAAAAGAAGTGGGCATGACCAACAAGTCATACAAGATGCCCCACGAACTCTCCGGCGGCGAGCAGCAGCGCATCGTCATAGCTCGCGCCCTTCTCAACAAGCCTGAACTGATTATCGCCGACGAGCCGACCGGCAACCTCGACCCCGAGACTGGCGAGCAGATTATCAATCACCTCTACCAGATTGCCCGTACAGGCACGGCGGTCATCGTCGCTACACACAACCTCGCGATGCTCGATCGTTTCAGCGGGCGTGTGCTGAAGTGCGAGGGCAAGCAGCTAATTCAGTGACGCAGCGGCCATGGCATCATTTGTTCAGCTCGAAAATCTGACCAAGAGCGTCGGCGAACGCGTGCTCTTCGCCGACCTGACCTTCGGCATTGAGGAAGGTGATAAAGTGGGCATCGTGGCCAAGAACGGCACCGGCAAGTCGACGCTCCTGAGCATCATAGCGGGACATGACGCACCTGACAGCGGCAAGGTCATCTTCCGCACGACATCAAAGTAGCCTATCTCGAGCAGACTCCGCATTTCGCTGACGGACAGACTGTCATCGAGGCTTGTTTGGACGACGGCAGCCCTGTTGCGGCCGCGGTGCGTGAGTATGAGTTAGCAAGTGCGTCAGGCGACGCATCGCGCATCAGCGATGCGGCTCATCGTATGGATGCGATGTCGGCGTGGGACTACGAAGACCGCGTGCGCCAGCTGCTGACGTCGCTACATATTACTGACTTTGACCGCCCGATCAACGTGATGTCGGGCGGACAGAAAAAGCGAGTGGCCATAGCCCGAGCTATCATGCAGCAGCCCGACCTTATCATACTTGACGAGCCTACCAACCATCTTGACATAGACGTAATCGAATGGCTTGAGAACTATCTCAAACGCCAGCGTCTGACCATACTGATGGTCACTCATGACCGATATTTCCTTGACCGCGTCTGCTCGCGCATTATCGAGTTAGACAACTCGACGGCATATATTTATGACGGCAATTATGACTACTATCTGCGCCGCCGCGCCGAGCGCATCGAGGCCATGAATGCCGAGCTTGCGCGTGTGCGCAACACATTGCGCCGCGAGCAGGAGTGGATGAGCCGTCAGCCTCAGGCCCGTGCCGGGAAGGCGCGTTTCCGTATCGACAGCTACTATGACCTCAAAGAGCGGGCATCGGTACGTTACCGCGACGACAATGTCAGCCTCACTGTGGGCTCGAGCTACATCGGCAGCAAGATTTTTGAGGCAAAACATATCTCCAAACGCTTCGGCGATAAGGTGATTCTCGATGACTTCAACTATGTTTTCGCCCGCTATGAGAAATTAGGCATTGTCGGCGCCAACGGGGTGGGCAAATCTACGTTCATCAAGCTCCTTCAGGGGCTTTGCGAGCCGGACAGCGGCGAATTTGAAATCGGAGAGACCGTAAGATTCGGTTATTACAGTCAGGACGGCATAGCTTTTGACGACAACAAGAAGGTTATTGACGCCGTGACCGAGATTGCCGAAGATATCGAACTTGAGGGCCTGCATGTCGCCCCGATGCAATATCTACAGAAGTTTTTATTCTCTGTGCCCGACCAGCAAAAATATATCCACACGCTGTCGGGCGGCGAGCGTTGCCGTCTGCATCTCGCGACTGTGCTGATGCGTCAGCCTAATTTCCTTATACTCGACGAGCCGACCAATGACCTTGACATCGTCACGCTCGGTCTACTTGAGGAATATCTGTCATCGTTCAAAGGCTGTGTGATTGTCATCAGCCACGACCGCTATTTCTTAGACAATGTCGTAGACCATATCTTTGTTATGGAGGGTGGGGGACAAATCAAGGATTTCCCCGGCACTTACACGGAGTATCGGCAGTGGAGCGACGAGCGTGAGCGTCAGCTGCGTGCTGAGTCTCAACCGACAAAGGCTGTTGAGACTAAACCTGAGCGTCGACACAGCAGCAGTGCCCAAAAGATGACCTACAAAGAGCGACAGGAGTTCGAGGCTTTGGAGCATGAGTTAGAGCAGCTTAATGCCGAACGCGCCGAATTGGATGCACTCTTTAACAGTGGCGAGACTATTGCTGATATCGCCGAGAAGTCGGCGCGCTATACCTCACTTGTCGAGCTCATCGATGAGAAGGAAATGCGCTGGCTCGAACTCTCTGAAAAAGTCTAAGGTTGTCTTTTCAGGCTCTACAAGTATATTTGTGCCGTCTGCGTTGGCGGCTATCAGCGGCGCGTCGTCGTGATGGTCTGTGATGACGGTGTCTAATCGGCAGCCGTTTTGTTCAAGCCATTTATTGACGGCCGCAAGTTTATTGTTGCCGCGACATTCAGTGAAACCGGGGTTATTGTCTGCCGCCGTAGCCACAAACTCGCCGTCCCAGATATAAGGGATGTAAAAATCGGGTGAGGCCGTGGCAAGCAAAATCTTGTGCCCGTCGGCAATATTCTTTGTGACAAGTTTCACAACGGCAGGATTGATTTTGGTCCTTATTTTTGCCCCGAAACTCCGCAGCATCTTTTCATCGCGTGGAATTAGCGCGAGACATTTGAATTTCATCTCCACATGGCTGATGCGCCCGAGCGCATAGAGTGACAGTAGCGTCGCGACTCGAGACGCCTTAATCAACCGTCCTTTTGATACGAGATAGCGTAAACCGTGTAGCATATATGCCTTTAGCGTGCTGCATCTGACATATGTGCCGTCAAGGTCAATAATCGTTGCCGGCCGCATACTCTTTATTTCTTCATGTCGATTGACCACGGTGTGCGTATAAGAGTCTGATTATCGTAGAGTGTAAAATCAGGACGGTATATCGGATGCGTACTCGTCACTGTAAGCACTGCGCTCCTGAATGTGACAGCAGGATAGGCCTCTTGTAGTTCTGACATCACTTTATGTAGCGTCGCACCGCTGTCTACGGCGTCATCAATAACTATCACGCGGCTGACTCCGGACGAAATTTCAGGCAAACGCAGTTTGGCAGTGTGCATATGACTGCGCCGCCTTACAAGGAAATGGGCCTCTGCGACTCTTATGCGGTCGACAACCTTTGTTGGCAGACGCTTTAAAATTCGAGAGACAGACTTCAACATCCTGCCTTTTGACGGTCTGATGATTTCAATTTCCGCACCGGCGGTCTGTGTGAACATAAACTGTCTCATTTTCGACCCTTTTGATGGAACATAAATTGCCATTTGAGGGTCAAAATCACCGTCCGTGACAAGTCTCTCAAGTCTGTTGCAGGCCTCGGCGAAACGGGGCAAATCAAGTGTCAGTACCTTGAAATCCATTAAAGCGACGATGTCATTTGATTTTTACAGGCTCTGACGGAGTCGACTCATTGTTGACACGGTCAAGTGCAGTCACGATGTAATAGCCCGGTTTTGTGACGACATAACTGTTCTCTCCGGTCACGGCGACGATATTATCACTGTCCTCGAGGTCAAAGACTTTGTCATTGTCAAATCTGTAGAGGACAAACCTGACTGCATCTGACGCGGCATTACGAAGTGTCGGGACATCCCATGTCAACCTGCGTCCGTCGGCTTTGACTGAAACGACAGCGTCGGGACCTTCGCTCTGTAGCCATGGGTAGACGGGCACGAGTGCCGGCGTAGATTGCTGGTTTGCGGCAAGAGAATCAGCCACCCCGCGAGAGTTGCGTGTGACTGAGTAAGCCGGCCACCAGCAGTTGCCATCGATATTCTTGGCCTTGCGAGTCAGAGCTATTTTGTGGTCGAGTTGCGTCGGATTGTTTGAAGGGGCGAGGTCAGGCAGTTTCATGGTCTTCTCAACATCCTGACCGACATAGACCGGACGTCCCGATGCATTTTTGTCCCACCAGTCAACGAGTACAAGATATGAGGCACGAGGGTGCTCAAGCTCCCAATAAAGTTGAGGCATAAGATAGTCAACCCATCCTTTCTCGGCCCAAAGCAGCACGTCGGCATAGAGGGCGTCATAATTCTGCAGACCGTCAGTCTCGCTGCCGCGCGGGTCAGACTTTTTGTTGCGCCAGATACCGAAGGGGCTGATGCCGAATCTGACCCAAGGTTTGATGGCCTTGATACGCTCGTTGAGATCCTCTATAAGCAAATCGACATTTTTGCGTCGCCAGTCGCCGCGGTCGGTGCCTTTGCCATAGCGTGCGTATGATTTGTCATCAGGGAAGTCGGTTTTTGCGGGGTAGGGATAGAAGTAGTCGTCGAAGTGTATGCCGTCGATGTCATAGCGGCTCACGATATCGCATACCACATCGGCAATGTATTCGCGATTCTCGGGCAGAGCCGGGTCGAAATAAAGTTTGCCGTCATATCTGACAAAACGCTCGGGATGTTTGTGATAAATATGTCCCGCGGGCAGAGTCTGTTTCGGGGAAGATGTGACACGATAGGGGTTGAGCCACGCATGTAATTCCATGCCACGTTTGTGAGCCTCGTCGACCATAAAAGACAGCGGGTCCCAGAATGGCTCGGGCGCTTTGCCGTCATCGGTGAGAAAACGACTCCACGGCTCGATGTCACTTTGGTAAAAGGCGTCAGACTGCGGACGCACCTGAAAGATGACAGCATTTACGCCGGCAGCCTTTAGCTTGTCCAACTGGTCACGAAGGTAAGCTTTGTTTTCATCTGTGCTCTGGTCGTGATACTGATTTTGGAAGATAGTGTGCATCCATGCGCCGCGAAACTCTCTTTTGGGATTATGTGACGCTGCGGCGGTCATCTGCGATGCAAAAGCCGCGGCAACTGCGATTGTCAAACTATATTTCAGATTATTGAATGAAAATTTCATGTTTTTTGTATAAGGTCGTTTGTATGTATTTTTAGATGAAGTCAAAGATACGAAAATTATTCGTAAGTTTGCAATTAATAATGGTATCAGCAATGGAAGATATAGAACATAAGCTTTCGGTCACGGCTGACGAGTTGCGCGAAGAGATGACTCGGCGGAGATATGTCGAACTGTTGTCGCAGCCCGAAGTCTTTCCTTCGGCTGAAAACTGGCAGTTTATCATTTCGCGGGCTCTTAAAGGCCTCGGCCCGGGTCTCTACCGCAAATATATTGTCTCTTCCTTGCTCGACCCCGCAAAACGCTGTGACTATCACCTCAATGCCATAACCAATTTCCCGGTCTATCTCGAAACTGTAGACCGCGCATACGCCCTTGAGACTGTTTATGGTGATACGGAGTCATCGGAAGATGCTTTCCGAAAGCTTGTTTATCAATGTCGTCTTTTTGATGCCGGCCTGATTGGAGAACTACTCGCCGACGGACGTATCTCGCTTGCCGTTTCGTTGCTTGAGGCTTATCAGCCTGAATATGACGGAGACAGCGTCGACGCGATGACATACCTTTTGCGCCGGTTGCGTACATTGCCGGCTCTCGGCTCGGTCGAAGACCGTCGCGGCATGTTCAAGACTGAGCGTCGCTATATCTGTCCAAACGGACATGTCAACTCGTCCGAGGCAATGTATTGCACAAACTGCGGACTCGATATCTTCGGACTTACTGAGAATGAACGTAAAGCCATCGATGCCTTTGCCGACCGCATCG
>CBCSTG010000030.1:0-37486 GCA_965143025.1 uncultured Bacteroidales bacterium | reverse complement strand
ACAACTGCGGCCCGGTCAACCGCTTAGGCATCAAACGCTACAACTACTGGAACGAAGGTATACACGGCGTGGCCCGCTCGGGCATCGCCACACAGTTTCCCGTCTCAAAAGCCCTGTCAAGCACATGGGACACCGACCTGATGCTTCGAGTCGGCACGGCCATCTCCGACGAGGCCCGAGTCTACAACAATCGTGACGGCAAAGGTCTGACATACTGGTGTCCGACCATCAACATGAGCCGTGACCCGCGCTGGGGCCGCGACGAGGAAAATTACGGCGAAGACCCCTACCTGACCGGCACACTCGCGGTGGCATATATTAAAGGCATGCAGGGCGACCACCCCAAATATCTCAAGACGGTGGCCACAGCCAAACATTTCGCCGCCAACAACTATGAGCATGAGCGCCACAGCCACTCGTCGGAGCTTGACGACCGCAATCTGCGCGAATATTATCTGCCGGCCTTCGAAATGTGTGTCAAGGACGGCAAAGTGGCCTCGGTAATGAGCGCCTACAACGCCGTCAACGGCGTGCCCTGCTGCGCCTCGCCCGAACTGCTGACTGACATTCTGCGCAAAGAGTGGGGATTCAAAGGCTTTGTCACTTCCGACTGCGGCGCCATACAGGACATATACGACCCGCACCACTACACCTCGTCATTAGAGGAGGCCGCCGCCAAAGCAATACGTGCCGGCGAAGACATGAACTGCGGCGGCGTCTTCCAGAATAACACCATGGGCGCCATCTCGCAGGGTCTGCTGACCGAGGCCGACGTCGACTCGGCGCTCGTGCGCATCTTCGAGGCCCGTTTCGCACTCGGCGAGTTTGACTCTGACAACCCGTGGAGTGGCATCAGCCCGTCAATCATCGGCAGCGAGGCTCACAACGCCCTCGCCAAAGAGGCCGCTCTCAAGTCTATCGTACTGCTCAAAAACGCCGCTCCCAGCGCCGGGCAGAAACCCTTGCTGCCACTCGACCCGAACAAGAAAGTAGCGCTCATCGGCCCGATGACCAACCTCGTGTCATTAGGCGGTTACTCAGGCTCATGCCCCGTGTCGACGACTTTGCTGCAGGCCTTTGCGGCGCGTCACGGCGTGACACTCTACGACCCCAACAACCAGTTTGAATATTACGACGAAAAACACGGCAACTGCAACGCCGAAGCCAACGGCTGCGACGGCAATCTCGGCAACGTGCGCGCCGGCGACTGGGTGATGTATAAGAACGTCGATCTCGGCGAAGGCTGCGACGTGCTCACCGTGCGTTCGGCTACAGCCAACGGCGCCGACAAGCCGACCGTAATGAAAATCTATATCGACACCAAAGGCGCTGTGCCTGACGCCACGCTGACACTCCCTGTCACCGGCTCGTGGGGCAAGTATGCCGAGACGGTTTTTGACGTCGACGCCACACGTTTCAAAGGCGTGCATAACCTCTACTTCGAATTCTCGGGGGGCAACAGCTATTGCTCGAATATGGACTGGTTCCGTTTCGAGAAATATCAGGAGCCGACCGAGGCCACAGTCAACTGCGGCGCTTTCACCAAATCTAACGACGGCAGCAAGATGAAGATGGAGGGCACAGGCAACCTCGGCTATGTCGCTGACGGCGACTGGGCCATGTATCAGGGCGTCAACCTCGGCAACGGCTGCGACCGAGTGACAATCACCTCAGCATCCGGCAACAAACTCGAGCGCACGACGGTCGAAATCTACCTTGACAAAATCGAGGGCACTCCCCTCGCCCGCATTGAGCTTCCGGCCACCGACGGCTGGCAGGCCTACAAGGACGTGACTCACAATATCGACGAGGCGGCTTTCGCCGGACGTCACGACCTCTATCTGAAGTTCTCGGGCGGAAATATCTACTGCGACAACCTGCTGCGCATGCGCTTCTTCAACTCCAAGACACCCGCCGAGCCCGTCGAGGACGAGACCGGCAAAACACTCTTCACCGAGCGCGGCTGCAATATCGTCGATGTGACGGCCACTGACCTTGACGCCGTCAAGGCCACTGCCGCCAAGGCCGATGTGGTTATCTTCACTGCCGGCACTGACCTCAGCGTGATGAACGAGGGACACGACCGCTCGACCATAGACCTGCCGGGCGACCAGCTCAAGGTGCTCAAAGCCATCGCCGAAGTAAACCCCAACATCATCCTGCTGCTGCAGAGCGCATCGTCGCTCAACGTCAGCTGGGCCGAAGAAAACGTGCCTGCCATCCTCGAGGCTTGGTACGGCGGACAGGCTCAGGGCGAAGCAATAGCCGATGTCATTTACGGCGACTTCAATCCCTCGGGCAAGGTGACTTCGACGTGGTATAACTCTGACTCAGAGTTGCCCGACATCAAGAATTATGATATCCGCGCCGGC
Organism: uncultured Bacteroidales bacterium; assembly: GCA_965143025.1. GTDB lineage: Bacteria > Bacteroidota > Bacteroidia > Bacteroidales > Muribaculaceae > CAG-873. The sequence goes on along the minus strand of CBCSTG010000030.1, from coordinate 35,114 downwards.
CACCGCACATATATGTATTACAACAAGACGCCGCTCTACGCTTTCGGCCACGGCCTGAGCTACACGACCTTTGACTACGGCAATCTGTCGCTGAGCACCAAGACCTTAGACAAGGACGAGACACTCACCGTCACATTTGACGTGACCAACAGCGGCGAGCGCGACGGCGCCGAGATAGTCCAGCTCTACACTCACGCTAACTCGGCCGTGGAGCGCCCCGTCAAAGAGCTGAAAGGCTTCGCCCGTGTCGAGCTAAAGGCCGGCGAAACCAAGACGGTGACCATGGAGCTGCGCCACGGCGACCTGCGCTGGTACAACCCCTCGACACATTATTTTGAAGTCGAGGACGGTACGGTCGACATCATGGTGGGCTCGTCGTCATCAGACATCCGCTTGACCGACGCCATCACGACCCGCGCCGCACAGGTGCTCGCCACTTATAAATCAGGTCTGAGCGGTATCGGCTCCGTCGCAGCCGACGCCGCCAATGGTAACAAATGCGTCTACCGCATCGACGGTGTCAAGGTCGACTCCGAGCCCGACTCTCTCCCATCAGGCATCTACATTGTCGCCGGCAAAAAGATACTCAAGAAGTAAATATAAACGCCTAATTTGTAGGGACATGCCAAAGCGAGCTATGCGAGCGACGGCATGTATATAGCGCAAATATAAACGGCCACATAATACATGCCAAAGGCATGTCCCTACTTCCGATTTTTTGTTTTTTCGCCGAATTTTTGTAATTTTGTGACCGAAAACCGACGATTCGACGGCTACGGAGCCGCTGATGACAGCCGGTCAACAATGCATACAATTTCTTTAGATTCAACACATTACGAGCTGCTTGAATACGTGAGGCATTGCGTCTGCGGGTTTTGTGACAAAACCGCTCCGCATGTTTTCACCCCCGTTTATCCCATCCCATTCTGGAACACTTTGCAATAAGACACACTGATGTGTCTTAATCTTTGATGCGCCATGCCCGCAAAAGGCATCGGCGACGACTTTCGTGTGCAAACCCGGATTTTTTAACCAAAACATATATCACAAATGACAAAGACTTGCAGAATATTAGCGGTGCTTGTCATGCTGTCGCCTTACTGCGTCCATGCGCAGCAAAGCCGGCAGATGTCAATGACCGAGATGTTTGCTCTTGCCGACAGTCAGAACTCTGACATCGGCGCCGCAGAATCGGCCGTCACCGCCTCGCGGCAGGCCGTCTCGGTGGCCTGCAACGACCGTTTGCCGCAGATCAATGCATCACTGACTCTCAGCTATTTGGGCGACGGCACTATTCTCGACCGCAATTTCGGCAACGCTACACGCGACCGCTTGCCTCATTTCAGCAACACCCTCGGCGTCGAGCTTTATCAGCCCGTTTACACCGGAGGCGCAATCACATCACGCATCACCATGGCCGAAAAAGAGACCGAAATGGCCATCAATGCCCGCGCAATGTCAGTCAACGGCGTCAGAATGTCCATCGTGACAAATTATCTTGAACTCGCCAAACATCGTAACCTGCTGCGCGTCTACACCGAGAACATAGCGCTGACAGAGCGCCTCATCGACGACATGAAGGCAAAACACGACGAGGGCATAGTGCTCAAAAATGACATCACGCGCTACGAGCTGCGTCTGTCGTCGCTCTCATACGACAAACTCGCAACCGAGAACGCCATCTCGATTTTTAATAATAACCTCGTCTCGCTCCTCGGCTTGGAGCCGGGCTCAGAAATCGTACCCGACATTGAGGCCGACGGCAAGTTGACAGCATCCGAAAGTCAGCAGACATGGTGCAAGCAAGCCGCTGCCAACGACCCGACGCTGAAATCTTTCTCAATCCGCACTGACATGGAGCGTCTCGGTCGTCGAATGGCTCAAGCCGATTATATACCTAAAGTGGGTATCGTCGCCGGCGATAATTTTCTCGGTCCGGTTACATTCGAGGTGCCGGCAATCAATAAGAATTACAACGCATGGTTTGTAGGCGTCAACGTCAGATGGAACATCTCGTCGCTCTTCACGACTCCCAAGACTACGCGCCGACATGACTTGGAGATAGCGCGCATCAGAGACGAATGCGCCGCGCGCCGCGATGCCGTCAGCCGCGACATAGACCGCGCCGTGACGCTCTACCGTCAGGCTGTCGAACGCCTCGAAATCGAGCGCAAAAACGTGCAGCTCGCCGATGAGAACTACGAGGTCGTCTCCAACCGTTTTGACAATCAACTCGCGCTGCTCACCGATATGCTCGACGCATCAAACGCCCGTATAGACGCCGGAGTGCGCCTTGTAAACGCTGAAATATCAACACGATACTACTATTATCAACTTCATTACATAGCAGGAACATTAGCAACATTATGAAACAGAAAACACGTCGTCGGCTGCAGAACGCCGGTGTCATCATCCTCATACTCGCCGGCTTCGCATGGATAGCCGTGAAATTCATCGGATTCTCGTCATCAACATACACCGACAACGCTCAGGTGTGCCAACGCATAGTGCCCGTCAACAGCCGTGTGCAGGGCTTCGTGCGCGAGATACGCTTTGATGACTATACACCCGTGCACAAGGGCGACACACTCGCCGTCATCGACGACGCCGACTTCCGCCTGCAGCTCGCACAGGCCCGTGCCAACTTGCAGAACGCGCTGACCGGCAAGGATGTAGCCACATCGGCAGCATCGACTTCGACAAACGATATCAGCGTCACCGAGTCAGCTCTCGCCGAGGTTGAAGTGCTCCTTGCAAACGCAAAACGCGATATCGACCGCTACACAGACCTTTTGCAAAAAGAGGCTGTAACGCGCCAGCAGTATGACGCAGTCGAAACCAACTATCTCGCGCTCAAAGCCAAACGCGACATGCTCGCCCGTCAGAAAAACTCTACCGGCCTCGTGGCCCGTCAACACCGCCAGCGACTCGGCCAAAGCGACGCAGGCATAGAGCTGGCCGAGGCCGCAGTGGCGTTAGCCGAGCTGAATCTGTCTTATACCGTCATCCTCGCGCCTTGTGACGGCTACACTTCGCGACGCGACATACAGCCCGGCCAGTTGATACAGCCCGGGCAGACCATCGTCTCGGTGGTAGACACAGGCGACACATGGGTCATGGCCAACTACAAGGAGACGCAGACCGCACGTATGGCCATAGGCGACAGCGTTGACATCGACGTCGACGCCATCGACGGCATACGCTATAAAGGCGTCATCGAGGCCATCTCTAACGCTACCGGGTCTAAGTACTCACCTATTCCTCAGGACAATGCCACGGGCAATTTCGTCAAGGTCGAGCAACGCATACCGGTAAAAATCAGATTTGCCGGCGACACCCCTGCTGAAGCCATGGCCCGGCTGCGCTCGGGCATGAATGTCGAATGTAAAGTAATCAGATAATGGGACACGGACCAAGCCCGTTTACCAACAACCGTCTGTTGGTCTATAAACTATGGGTGCCCCGGCAGTTGCGCTTCTGGCTGATAATCATGTTTGCCTTCTTTTATCAGCTGTCAGGCGGTATCTATCTCGCCGCCATCAGCCAGATGGTTGGCGAACTCGCCTTCCTGAGCGAAGACGTGACAATGGCAAGTTACTGCTCGCTGATAGGCCTCAACATGATTTTTCCTGTGCTTTTCAGGTGGAAATTCTACTTTTACAGCCGCCAGATGTGGTTTGTGTCGAGCATCGGCTCGATTGTCTGCGCCATAGCCGCACCATACACCTCTGTGGCATGGGTGCTGTGGCTTATATGTCTCTTTGCCGGCTACTTCAAGATGATGGGCATGTTCGGCTGCATGTCGACAATACAGCTCAACATCTCTCCGACGCGCAATTTCGGTGTATTCTTTCCAGTTGTCTACATCCTCGTCTGCGGCGCCATACAGGTGTCGGGCCTACTGACAGCCTATATCACCTACGACTATAACTGGCGCTATGTCTATCTCGTGATTGTCGAGCTGATGCTTGTCATAGACTTTATCGTCTACTTCATGATGAATCCCGACCACCGCGGCGCTCCGTTCATCCCACTCAAGGGCGTGGACTGGACAGGCCATGTGCTCTGGGTGGCCACATGTTGCATTGCAACATGGATTTTCAATTTCGGAGAGCATTATGACTGGTGGGACAGCCGCGAGATATGGACGGCGACATGGATTTTCATCGTCGTGACTGCCGCGGCTCTCATAGAGTCATATTATCACAAAAATCCTTACATGCAGCTATCGGCCTTCAAATATACACTGACATGGAAGACCTGCGCCGTGCTCTTCGGCATCGCCGTGCTGCAGGCATCGGCACATGTGTTACAGCCGATTTTCATGAATCGTGTCGCCGGCTATGACTACTTCACCATCACAGCATTCAACTATCCCGAGATTTACGGTATAGTCGCCGGCGCCGTACTGACCTATTTCGCTCTCGTGAGGTGGCGGTGGCGCATGAAGACCTACTTCTTCACATGCTACGTGCTGACGACGTTCTATCTCGTGTGCTCCTACTTCCTCATCGACCCGTCGACAGAGGCCGCGATGTTTGATTTACCGCTCTTTGCCTTCGGATTGGCCGAGGTAATGATGGAGTCAGGCGCGACATATATGATATGTACCAACATACCGTTTCAGCACACGTTTATGAACGTGGCCATAATAGGCATCGTCAGATGCGGCACGGGCACCGCTGCAGCCGCGGCCATAGTCGAACGGCTGTTTGCTTGGTCGATGGCCAAGAATGTCATGCTGTCATCATCGACCCTACAATACACGACAGCCGACGGCGCATGGATTGGCGACTATTTCACAACGCAAAACATCATGCTGGCAGTCAAGGAATGTTTCGGCTACCTCGTGCTGGCCGGCACCGTGATGATGCTGATACTGCTATTCGCACGCTTCAGCCCGTCACCGGGCAGGCTGCTGCCCAAGATGAGCGCGGCCGCAAAATGGATACGCAACCCCGGGTCGACTCCCGACCCGACGTTGCGCTGAAAAGTTATAAGCTGATGAGGCCTGATGCCCGTGAAGAGATGTCAGGCCTTTTCTGCGTCAAATCCGGCGCTGCGGACGGCTGTGATGACGGCCTCGGGGTCGTGCTCACCCTCGACGACGGCTTTGCCGGTCGAGAGATTGACGTCAACCTGCTTGACGCCGTCGACAGCGGCTATGCTTTTGGTGACAGTGGCCTGGCAGTGAGGGCAGTTCATGCCCTTGATGTTATATTCTTTTGTCATGGCTGAGACGGTTTTAAGTTTATGATGTTTATGTCGTTTTACAAATGTTATGATTAGCAGCGTCACAAGGATGACCGAGCAGACTGTCGAGAATATGCTCAGACCTCCGTGAGCGTGGCAGGCGCCGTGTGCCATGCCGGCGGGTCGGAACCACTCGCCGGGCAGCAAATAGTCAATCATAAGTCCGAAAGCTATCGAACCGATGACGATTGACGCAAGGTATATCGCAGCCGGACGTCGTCCCATCTCCTTGGATATTAGGGTGAACGAGGCAAAATTAGCCGCGGGGCCGGCCATCAGGAGCACTAATGCTGTGCCGGGCGAGAGCCCTTTGAGCATCAGAGACAGCGCGATGGGTATGGAGCCTGTGGCACAGACATACATCGGTATGGCCACAATCAGCACCATAAGCATGGTCAGCAGGGGCTTGTCGCCGATAACCGCGAAGAAGTCGGCCGGGACGTAGACCGTGATGAGTGCCGCGATGAGCAGTCCGGCCATCAGCCAGCCGCCGATGCTCTCGACGAGGTCGATATAGCCGTAACGCAGGGCATCGACACACTTTGTCCACAAACTTTTATGGCTGACGTCGGTCTGACACGCGTCCTGACATGTCTCAGCCTTCGGCATATTTCGCTCCGAGCGGCCGACAGCCACGCCGCCGAACACAGCTGTGACGAGCGCCGCAATAGGGCGGATGACCGCAAACGCCGGGCCAAGCAGCGACCACGTGGCTGCGATGCTGTCCACGCCGGTCTGAGGCGTGGCAACAAGAAATGACGTGGCCGATGCACGCGACGCACCGTTACGCCGCATGGCGATGGCCGCGGGCAGTACACCGCACGAACACAGCGGCAGAGGCACTCCGATGGCCGCCGACTTGACGACCGAGCGCCAGCCGGTGCCCGACAGATGTCGAGCGAAGGTCTGCTGCGGCACAAAGGCATGCATGACACCTGCTATAAGAAATCCCAACAGGATGTATGGCGACATCTCGTTGAGCATGAAAATTAATGAGTCTAAGAGTTCCATATCTGTTTATAGTATAACCGGCATATTTGCCGCGTATTGCTTTCTCAGTGCAAAATTATACTATCCTTTTTGCAACCCGTTTGCAATTTTTATGTGTTACTTTTGTAGAAAAGAAATGTCATGAATACCGCCGATATCGAAATCATCCTTACCAACAAGGGCGTGAAGCCTACGGCCAACCGTATCCTTGTCCTTCGCGAGCTGATGGACACGTCACACCCTGTCAGCCTCGCTGATTTGGAGTGCGCCTTGGGCTTCACCATCGACAAAGCAAGCATCTTCAGAGTGCTCGAGCTCTTCGCTGAAAAAGACGTGGTGCATGTGATTGAGGACGGTAGCCGCTCGCTCAAATACGAATTATGCCACAGCGGTGACCGACACAGCATCGCCGACCAGCACGTCCACTTCTATTGTGAAAAGTGCCGGGAGACATATTGCTTTGAGACTGTCACCGTTCCGCTGATTGATATGCCCGAGGGGTTTACGGCACATACCGTCAACTACATGATTAAAGGCATTTGTCCAAAATGCGCTGCAGCATCGGCTGACGAATAGGCGTCCACCCCCGGCTCAGTCACCACAGGAGTCAAGCCCGAGCTGCTCGAAGTCATCGCCACCGGAGCGCTCGGCACATTTGCTTTCGTTTTGCCTGCGGCGCTCGCGGATTATACGGGCAAATGATTCAGGCAGACGCACATTATACAAATCATACGCACGGTCAAAGAGCGGCGCGATTTCCTCATCAGTGAAGCCGGCTATGCCACAGCCTATGCGTGTGACGTAAAACGTAGTCTGGTCCCACTCATATGCGAGGTCGATAAACCGGTCGACGTAAGGCTTGATGGTCTCGACACCACCCTGCATCGTCGGGATGGCATACGACTGCCCCTGCATGCCTTCGCCCTGCCCCATCTTGGCGCCAAAACGCAAAAGAGCGGTACGGGCGGCTCCTCCGGCATGGTTACCGGCAAGATTGCTGCCGAACACAAACACCTCATCTTTATCAAGGTGGGTGATATTCTCCGGAGTAAATTTCAGTCCTTCAAAATCGTTATCCATATCACTTAAGTTTTTTGCCGTCAGCAAAGGCGTTGCCAACCCTCGTACCTAACTCGATATAGCCGTTATGGACGGGGTCGAAAGTAATCAGGCGCATCTTCTCGACATCGGGCTTGCCGTCAGCCGCGAGATAACGCTCATCGCAAACTATATTGATGATTTCGGCGATGATGTAGCAGCCTGTCTCCGACTCATCAAGCTTGGTCTTGATGCGGCACTCCATCGTCATGGGGAAACAGCTGTAAACCGGCGCGTTGACGTGCTCGCCCTTGGTAGGCGTCCAGCCCGTGGTGTCCATTTTGTGAGGAGTATTGCGTGCGCTGACTATGCCGACGTAATCAGCTGCAGGGAGAGTGTCGACCGTAGCGAAAGCCACAGTGAACTCATCGCAACGCTTGAGATTTTCGGTCGTGGCGTGAGCACCCATCGAGATAAAAATCTCCTTATAGTCCCATTGGCCGCCCCAAGCGGCGTTCATCGCGTTAGGCGTGCCGTCAGCGTTATATGTACCGATAATCAAAACAGGCTGCGGAAGCATCCACGCCTTAGATTCAAAATTTTTCATACCTGAGGTCATAAGTTGGATTAATCAATACAAATATAACGCTCCGCGTAAGCAAAAACAAACACCGGCAACACCTTTTGACAATTATTACCAATTGGAAGTTTCAGCCAGATAATCGTATTGTCCGCATAACAGGGATGTGTATGGTCACGCTTGGGCATGTGTCCGCGTAGCGGTCGGAGCCGCGTTAGCGGCACAAGCATATGAGGCCACGGTAAGCAGGCCGTAGGTCTGCGCAACCGTGGTATAAAGCCCAACCCTTAATTTAGCACGCTGCAGGTGGGCCGCCAACACCATTTTTGCTCCCTTGCGGCAGCCCTACAGGCTGCGAAATTTCTTTTGTTCTATTACCGATGACTGCGCTGACCTACAGTCAGCTTGTCATAGGCTCACATACGGCGCTGCCACGCAGCGCTGACGCACCTGACGGCGCTAAACCTTTGGCCTCCTATTATTTCACCCAACATAGTCAATCGTTCTTATAGTAGTCATACGTATTTTTAAGCTCCTCTTTCATCACGAGTCGAAGTTCGGCAGGACGCATGACCTCGACGCGTGGACCGAATTGCAGCAGTTTCATTATAAAATCATAAGTCGGAGCTACAAAAAGTTCGAAGTCGGCATACTCGTCGCCGTCGGCTATCATGGTCTGGCTGTGATGCAAGGGCAGCGAGGCCATATAATGTTTGTGTTCGCCGTATGCGCGCAGCACTATGGTCCGCGGTTTTACATCGTAACCGATCACGATGCCGTAAGCATTTGTGAAATAGCTCTCCGCATCGAAATCATCCGGAAGTCTGAACGTCGCGTCTGTCAGCATTACTGACTCTATGCGGTCAAGGCCGTACAATCTTATTTCATCGCGGTTATTGCACCCAAGAACATACCAGCGGTTATCAAAAAGTTTGAGGCAGTAAGGCCTTATGGCGAAAGATGAAGGATGTTCGCGCCCGAACGAACGATAGGCTATTTCGACGACACGGTTTTCTTTCATAGCCTCAATTATAGTGGTAAGATGCTCGCGTCCCGACGGTATCTCGTCGACGAGTATGCGGTCCTTAAGTGCGATATTCTCCCCGATGACTGCACTGACGGCATACGAGTCGAGCATCCATTTCTTGAGCTTGTCATCATCGATGTCCTCGGGGTTGGCTATCGAATACAGATAGCCGCCCACCCTGCGGCAGTCGATGATGATGCCGAACTGTTCGACGATGGCATCGCGCCAATGATTGAACGTCGAGCGGTGCAATTTCTTGCCGTCGCTGTAATCTGTCGCACGCTCCCACTTGTCAGACAATTCTTTAAGACTGATTTCGCCGCCCCGGCGGATAGTATTAATCAGCCATGTATATTTCTGCAATTGGTTCATAAAAGATTGTTTTATATTCCACGACAAAGTTAATCACAACATGTGTCAAAATTTGATACAATAATCATATTATCTTTGCAAAAAAATAGTCATATGAAAATTTTACATCTCTCTGATACTCACGGATGCCATCGTCGGCTTCGGGATTTGCCCGACGCCGACGTGGTGGTACATTCGGGAGATTTCTGCATGGTGGGCAGCGAGAGCGAAGCGCTAGATTTCCTAAACTGGTTATGTGACCTGCCATATCGTCACAAGATTTTTATCTGCGGCAACCATGATGACTGTCTATACGGCGCAAACATCGACGGTCTTGACGATAATGTGCACTATTTATGCAACTCGGCTATCGAGATTGACGGACTGAAATTCTACGGCGTCCCCATGTTCATGGGCGATTGCGTGACTGAGAGACAAAGTCGCAACTATGCACGAATCCCATCCGATACCGACATTCTGATTACTCACTCTCCCGCATATGGAATACTTGACTTCGATGACAATATCAACTACGGCTCGCCCGAATTGCTTGACAAAATCGCCACGCTACAGCTTCGCGCCCATCTCTTCGGCCACATCCACGCCCAACATGGCATGAAAGATACCACAGGGACAATCTACTCTAACGGAGCTATAATGAACGTCGATTACACTATTCTTAATCAACCGAATTTAATCGTAATCTGAGATGCCTAAACGAAGACGACATCAGCCGGGGAAATATCAACCAAAACCTGAATTAGGCCCGAACTTTACAAGGCTGAAGCCTTTGACCCTTTTTCAAGCCGAAAATGGGCTATGGGGCGTAAAAGACGGCGATGATTAGTTTTTGTAGCGCGAGGCCGCTTTGTTGACGCTTTCGGCTACTTTGGCGCGGAACTCGGGCGGAGCGATGACTTCGGCGTGGCCACCGTAGCCGAGAATAAGCCGCTCAAGCTCGTTGTTGATGACAACTTTCAGCGACAGCTGTATGCTGCCGTCACTGAATCGTTGCTCGACTTTCTGCGATTTATGAAAAGGCTTTGACTCGACATACGGAGCTTGGTCACGGTCAATCTTAATAACTATGCGCCGTGCTTTGTCCCTGATTTGTTTCGTCACCCCTATCGTATCGTCAAAAAAGTGCTCCGGGTCAAAATCAACACATTTTCTGAACGGATGCGTTTTATCAGGCTTTACCGAGTGTATGCGGTCAAGAGCAAAGATATTGACCTGCGGCGTGCGGTTTGTCACCTTTTCGCAAATCAGAAACCAACGGTTACGATACTCCTTTAATAAATAAGGATAGACCGTCAGTGCTTCGGGATGTCGGGCCTTGAACGACTGATACTCTATCACGATGGTTTGTTGCTTTCTTACCGCGTCATATATTGCACCTATAAACTGCGCGCCGCGATAGCCCGCGACAGTCTCCATATCCATGGCCGGAACAGATGTGCCTGTCTGCCGCGAGATATGCTCGTTGAGCTTGCTGATGATGTCGATTGACGACGACAGCTGCGGGAACATCTGCAGCTGTCGCAGGATATCGAGCGCCGAGTTGAGCGCCTCCAGCCCCTCGTCATTGAGCGGAAGATGCGTTATGCTGTAGTCCGGGTCATCATATTCATAATACTTGTTGTCACGCACCACAATCGGCGCGTTATAGCCAAGTCTGTCACTGCGCATCAACGCCAGATCATTCTGAAACGTGCGGCGGCTGACGGGATTGCTGCGGCCTTCGTACTCGGCGAGCGCCTCGGTGCACGCATCGATGAGGTCGTTGATTGTCCAGCGGCGATAATGATTCTGCAGGCAGCGGTCGATGGTCGAGATGCGTATCAGTGTGGCGCGATTGAGTGGCATAATGGAATTTTTTTTGCTAAAATAATCATTTTAATTTCACTGCGCAAATATATTGCGCACCACCCTCCCAACTTTGCAGCGTAAATTCAATAATATGATAATTAAAGGAAAAACCACCACCGCTGAAATATTTACAACGAATATCGAGGTGTCTGCGCTCGAATGGACAAAAGAGCTTTGCGACCATCCGTGCATGCAGGGCGTCCCCGTCGTCCAGATGCCTGACGTGCACGCCGGCCGTGGCTGCAATGTCGGCACGGCCTATCCGGTCGGGCAGTTTGTCAATCCCGACCATGTGGGCGTCGACATAGGCTGCACGATTTCGATGCATAAACTTTCGGCGCCGGTCTGTCCCGACGACTATGCTCTTTTAGACCACCGTATTCGCGAGGCTGTGCCCACCGGCAACAAAATCTGCGACAAGAACTCATTAAACGAAAAGGAGTTCATGGCGTTTATAAATTCACGCTATCAGAGTGCACGCTCGGTCGCACCCGATCTCATCAACGAAGTCAAGCGCATAGACGGGCGCTTTATCAGTGATTTCTGCCGACGTGTCAAAATTCAGGAAGGCGTCTTCTATAAAAGTCTCGGCACACTCGGCGGAGGAAACCATTTCATCGAATACGGAGTGGACGACAAGTCGGAGGAAGCTTGGCTGACAATACACTGCGGCTCTCGTAATCTCGGAGTCAAAGTCGCCTCTTACTGGCACAATATCGCCGCGAATCCGCGCCATGGCGCATATGCCGGATATCTGTGTGACGACGCCTTACGCGGTTATATCTCGGATATGGTCATCGCGCAGGCTTACGCCATGTATAACCATTATGTCATCCGCGACCGCATATTTGCCATCCTCAAGAAACTGAGCAACGCCAAATTCACCGAGTCGATATTCACCACTCACAATTACATCTCTTTTGACGGAGAGCAGCCCATGCTTCGCAAAGGTGCTGTCGATGCCTCCGAAGGACGAAAGTTAGTCATCCCATTCAATATGCGAGACGGCATCGCCATATGTGTCGGACGCGGCAACCGGGAGTGGCTCAACACCGCGCCACACGGCGCAGGCCGAGTCATGAGCCGTGCGCAGGCGCGCAAACAGATTGACATGCAGGACTTCGAGCAGACGATGTCGGACATTTTCTCTACATCGGTCTGTGAAGGCACGATTGACGAAGCGCCTATGGCTTATAAACCGACCGATGAAATCCTCGAAATGATAAGACCGACCGTCGATGTCGTGGCGATGGTCAGACCGAGAATAAACATTAAAGACAACGGAAGATGAAAGAATACATACAGATAACAGCCGGTCGCGGCCCCGTGGAATGTGCACGGGCCGTAACACTCGTCGCCCGCAAATTACTCAACGAAATCCCCGGCCTCAAACTCGTTGAAAGCGAGCCTCACAATCAGGCTGCCGACTGCTATATGTCGCTGACATTCGCTGCCGACGAGGCCATTGACAACAGCATTAAAGATAACTGGCAGGGCACGGTGCTCTGGCGTTCGTCCCATAATCCGTATCGCCCGGGCCACAAACGCAGCAACTGGTTTGTCGGTGTCAATTTCATCGATGAAGTCGAGCTGCCCCAAATCAATGAGGCCGATATAGTCCATGAGACCTGTCGCTCAGGCGGCAATGGCGGACAGAATGTCAATAAGGTCGAGAGTTCGGTCAGAGCCATCCACACACCGACCGGCATCACGGTCAGATGCTCTGACGAACGCTCGCAAGCTCAGAACAAGTCCCGTGCACGCGAGCGTCTGATGCTTAAACTTCGCGCCATCAATGATTCAGCCATAGCCGATGCCCGCGTCAGACAGTGGAGCAACCATGACTCGCTCGTAAGAGGCGCGCCGGTAAAGAAATTCAGCGGACCGCTATAACTTTCCAAACATGTACCTGTAAATGATACATCTTACACATAACTTTGCCATCGCAAGCTAAAAAAACACATCAACTATGAGAGGATTTGAATTTCCTAAAGCAGAAAAGCCCGACTCGGCAGACAAAACAAAACAGAAAGACGCGGCCCGCAACGCCCGGCCGAAGAGTATTCTCGAATCTTTTGAATATATAGTCGAATTGGCCGAGAAGTCAAATTTAGACAAGGACTTCTTCGATAAGGCGGCCACGCACATCAGATATGCCGGGCGCAAACTTAAGCTCACTCCCATGCAGGTCGTATTGCTCTCGATGTTTGTCGACCGTAGCGAGGACAGCCGCATCATGATTTCGGAAATTGCCGCTTACACCGGGTGCCGCACGACCAAGCTGCTGCGTCTGTCAGATGACATCGACGTACTCGAGGCCAAGCATTATATCCGTGCGGCCCGCGGGCGCAAGTCACTGAGCTATCGTGTGCCTTCAGATGTTCTGAAAGCCCTTCGCAAAGGGGAGCCATACGTCTACACCGAGGAGCCCGTTGCCGACACAGAGACTTTCTTCGACAGATTTGACTGTCTGATGGACGAAATGGATGACGACGAACTGACACATGACATCCTGATGCAGCGCACAAACGAGATGCTCGAAGAAATTCGTCATACGGCATTTGCCACCGGTTTGCGACGCTACAACCTTGACTCTGAACATAAGCTGATTTTTATCTATATGGCCCATCTGTTCGTCGAGAACGATGACAACAATATCGTATTCAGCGACATCGAAAACATCTATGACGATGACGAGATACCCGGCTGGCAAAAGCGCAGTCTGCGAAATCACGAGTCCGAACTATTTACAAAAGAGCTTATCGAAAATGTCAACGAAGACGGCATGGCGCGCTCTGATGCGTTCAAACTCACTGACAAAGCCAAAGAGGAGCTGCTCGGCGAACTCAAACTCAATTCTCTCGGCAAGTCAGACCGCGGACTGATTAAGGCGTCGTCACTTGCCGCCAAAAAGCTGATTTACAACTCTGCCGAGGAGAAAGAGATTGGCGAGCTTGCATCTATCCTTTCGGCCAAGCGTTTTGACGAAGTGCAGACCCGTTTGCGTGCTGCCGGCATGCGGCCCGGATTCTGCTGCATCTTCTACGGCGCGCCGGGCACCGGCAAAACCGAGACTGTCTATCAGCTCGCTCGTCAGACCGGCCGCGACATAATGCGTGTCGACGTCGATAAAATCAAAAGTTGCTGGGTCGGCGAAAGCGAGAAAAACATCAAGTCGCTTTTTGACCGCTACCGCAGCATCTGCAAGAACTCGACGCTTGCGCCGATTCTGCTCTTCAACGAGGCCGATGCAGTGCTCGGTGTCAGAATGGAAGGCGCATCAAGCGCTGTCGACAAAATGGAGAACTCTATCCAGAACATCATCCTGCAGGAGATGGAGTCACTCGAGGGCATAATGATTGCGACGACTAACCTCACGACAAATCTCGACAAAGCCTTCGAACGCCGTTTCATTTACAAAATCCGTTTTGACAAGCCGACCGTCGGGTCGCGTGCCAAAATATGGCAGACCATGCTCAACGGGCTGTCAGACAAAGAGGCCGAGACGCTTGCCTCGCAGTTTGACCTCTCGGGCGGCGAGATTGAAAACATCGCACGCAAACACTCTGTCAACGCCATTCTTTCAGGAAATGAGGATATAAACCTCGACGAGATTATCGCCTCGTGCCGCCATGAACGCCTTGACAATTCACCCCGCGCCAAAATCGGATTCTGAGCGCCGGCGGCAGACAGTTAATCTATTATAAAACTGCGTTCACTATTAAATATGCGTCCTCGTCGGGCGTTACTTTAATAGTAAACGCATAATTTTATTTAAAACACACGTAAACCTATGATTAGAAAGATTTTAGCAATTATTGCATTGATTTTTGGTGTGATTTCGGCCTCAGCAGCCCTTCCCTTCGATAAATACAGCATCAACCGCAAGGATTTACCGGAGGAGGCACAGCAGATGCTCGACGAGTACTTCCCCAAAGCAAAAGTCAGCATGGTGAAGGTCGACCGCCATCTCCTCAAAAAGACAGACTACGACGTCAGATTAACCAACGGCACCAAAATCGAGTTCAGCAACAAAGGCCGCTGGACCAGCGTAGACTGCAAGAAAAAGAGCGTGCCCGAGTCGCTTGTGCCGAAGACCATTCGAAACAGCGTAGCAAAAAAATACTCCGATGAAACAATTGTAAAAATAAGCCGCTCGTCACTCTATTACATCATCGGACTCGCAAACGGCAAGGAACTTAAATATGACCGCCTCGGCATATTCCAAGGCGAAGTGTCCAAAAAAGAAGCCGAAGCTTTCGAGGACGAAGCCCTCTCCGAAGCCGACAGCACCGACACGGCTCAGCCGTAACGTTCTTTCAGAATATTTAGCTGAATATCGGTTATCTTTGAAATTATATTTACTTTCATTTTTCATAGCCCCTCATCAAGAACTCTAAGTATGAAAGGATGTATAAATATTATGGGCATCGTCGGCGATGTACCGGTTAGAGAAACACACTTTGTTGCCTGAAATATCAAAACCGGGGACAGTTTTTTACACCTACATAAGCACACAAAAAAGCCTGCATCACCTTATTATTATTTCTATACTCTTCATTAAACCGGTGTTGTCATAGACAGTCAGTTTGTGCGAGCCTGCGGAGGGAGTAATCTCAATCTGATGAATGTCGGTAGTCGAGCGCACGAAGTTATTGTCAAGATGCCAGAAAAGTTCAGCGCCTGCGTTGGCATGCGCTGCCTTGCAGACAAGAGCTGACGGATGGCTGTCGGGAGTGTTGGGCAATGATATAACCGAACCGTCAGATGGATAAATAAAGCGAAGATTTGACTCGTTGTCATTAGTATCTGCGGGCGGCTCAATGTAATCGGCATGATATTGTTTATAAAAATACTTGTGAACCGGCGGCAGCAAAAAGAAAGATTTCATCACCATCGGTTCTTTTGCATCAGCCACACGCCGCATGCCGTCTGACGAGACCGGTATCTGAGTGCAATAGGTACACCGCCTGCTTTTAAGAGCATTAGCAGCGACCCTGCAGCGTCGGGTTTCGCTGCAATACTTTCCGGCGAGTCGACCCGAATGTTCACAAACCAATTCTTCATGACCGTGCGGCTCTGCAAACCATCCGCACGAAGGCAAAAGATTGAAAATATCAAACATGACGGGACCGGCAGTCCGGGCACCGGTAAGTCCCGCTACGCCCGAGCCGTCAGCATTGCCGGCCCATACGCCTACGACATAACCGGGGGTCACACCGACAGCCCAGCCGTCTCGCGCCCCGTAGCTCGTGCCGGTTTTCCACGCGATGTTCTGCGCAGAGCTAACCCGGCTCAAGTCAAGTTGATCGGGACGATTAACCTCACGCATAGCATCGAACATCGCGTATATTGCCACACTGTCATTCAGAGGATAATCCGACCGGAAACGTGCCAAATCAGCATAACACGCGACAACGTCTCTCAAGGATACTTCAGCTCCTCCCAAAATCAGTGACAGACCATAACGGTCAGCAGATCGTGTCAATGTACCGAATCCGCATCTTTGTAACAATAACGCAAACCGGCTGACGCCAAACTCTTTTAGCAGCCACACATACGGCACATTAAGCGACAAGGCCAAGGCCTGTGAGGCTCCTATGACTCCGCAAAAGTTACCGTCAAAGTTTTTAGGGACGAAACCTCCGAAGTCTGTCGGAATATCAGGCAGAATAGTATGCTCAAGTATTATGCCATCCTGCATGGCGGCACAATAAAGTAACGGTTTGAGAATACTTCCCGACGAACGCGGCGCGGCTGCGATATCCACCCATCGGCCGCTACGGTCAGATTCAATATCGGCATTTCCGCAATAGGCAACAGTTTTGCCTGTAGACACCTCAGTGATTATAGCCGCGAGGTCATTAACTCCGCTCAACGATAATTCATCCCTCCATTGAGTCAAAAGCGTCTCGATTCTCTTCTGTAAGTGATAGTCAATGTCGGTATGCGTACTGCGGCCATGACGCGTCTTGTTTAACCATTCGACTAAATGAGGCGCTATCTGAGGCATAGCATATGGCTCGCCGATAAGCGGCTCGTCGACAGCGAGTTCATATTCGTCGGTTGTCAGCGCGCCTTTTTCATACAGTCGTTTCAGCAGGCGGTTGCGTTTGGCTAACAGGCGGTCACGATTTTTTGAAAGATGGACGGACGAAGGTGCATTCTGCATGACCGCAAGAGTCGCAGCTTCGGCCCACGACATATCTTTGCCATTATTGCCGAGGTAGCGCCAAACAGCCGCATCAAAGCCCACAACATTGCCGCCGAAAGGCGCATGCGAGACATACAATCTGAGTATCTCATCCTTGGAGTATCGCCACTCCAAGCGAGTCGCCATAAACATCTCGATCAGCTTTTCGGCTATAGTTCGGCGCCCGCGACGCGACAGCCTGATGGTCTGCATGCTGATGGTACTACCGCCGCTGACTATGCGCCCGTTAGAGATGTTCTGCCAAAAGGCTCGAGCAATACCGCGGATACTTATACCCCAATGAGAGTAAAAACTACGGTCTTCGTATTCTATAATCGCCGCCCTGAATTTCTCGGGAAGTGAATCGCAGGTCGGGAAGCGCCACTGTCCGTCGTCAGCCACACGTGCACCCAAGAGCTCTCCGTCTTTTGCAGTTACGACAGTCGAATAGCTGACGTCGTCAAAGAGTTGCGCAGGCAGACAAAACAGCCAAAGCAGTAGGATAACTCCGGCTGCCACGGCTGCCATGATTCTGATTTTCCTACCCGTCATGGATTTACCGAGACTCTGCGAGTTGATGTCATAGCCCGACATGCCGGATTGTACATGTCCTCACATACGACCGCGGGTAGAAGGAACTTGCCCGCATAAGCTGCTCTCAGTTTGATTTCAAAAGTCTTGGAGCAACCTCTTTTTAATCCAAAATAATAATTTGAAGCACTATCTCTTATATCGCGGTTGTCGAGACCGGTTGCATTATAGCCATATAATCTGTCATTCCATATTTCCCAACCCGAAGGTATGCCGTAGCTAAGCGCCATATTTTCAACATCGTCGCTTAGATTTGTGACCCTTATTATTACCTTAAAGTCTGTATTTTGTCGCAGATGACTGATATCAATCGGTTTGCCGAACATATCGACATAGTTGACCATAATCTTAACGCCTCTTGTGCATGGTACAACGGTCTTGTCAGCTGCAGGGCGATAAGAAGTGAGTAGCGAAAGTTCGAGCATACCCTTACTTTGCATGTTCTCCACCTTCACACTCCCGCCATAAGGATCGAGGACGAGATTCCTTATGCACCCGTTGTCAATTACAGATATAGGCGTTTTGTCGCGTTCTGTAACTCTAAGCGACATAGGGCCTTCGGGCGTCGACTCAGCCAACCGGCTAAATGCAATAGACATTAATGCGATATCCTGAGTGACATACATCGCACCGGACACAGCAGCGATTTTTCGGGCTGTTTGCATAGCCTTGTGCTGAAGGTCGCAAAGGGTATATGCCTCCAAGGCCATCGCCGAGTCGCGGGTCGGCGAATAAAATATATCGTCTGAATTTGCAGTCTGTGCTTTCTCAGCCCTCTCGATGAGTTTTAAGGCCACATCGCGCCGACCGGCCTCGGCATAAGCCGATGCAAGGCTGTACGCAGCAGACCGACTCAGCTTTTTAGACTCACGCAGACGGTTCATTGCCGACACTGACGGCGCGCCTGCGACCGCCAATGTGTAAAGTCTGAAAGCCTGCATCAAATCCGTGTCTGCCGAGTAACGGTAATCTCGAGCCCGGGCTTGCTGATATTTCATCCACTTTTCAAGACTGACTCTGTCGACGCCGAAGCCTTGACGCTGTGCTTCAAAGAGCGCCATGCCGGCCAGCGAACTTACCCATTCGTTTTCATCAGACTGACCCGGCCAATAGACATATCCGCCACCGTCAAGCTGTCGCGACTGCACGGTTTTAATTATCTGCGGCAACTCCGATTCGCATTTCTTGCGGCTTTCAGCATTGAGAAACCTACGGCCGAAAAGCATGAACAGAGCCTTTGATGACAGTTGCTCGGTGCAGAGATGCGGATAGTTTTCCATAAAAATTGTCATGCCGTTAAAATCGGGCATTGGCATCCTTGCGACCTGCAGTGTGACTGTTCCCGATTTTAAGGGAGTCCATGAGAGCTCAGATGAGCCGGGACCGTTCAAAATTTTCTCCATTATTTCTGTCACTACGGGCATCGGATTGCTGATATCTATAAAGGATGTGTCTTTGGCGACATGACCTTTGCCGGTGGCTGTCACTATGATTCGCGCTCTACCCTCACGGGTCTTGTCGCAAACTAATCCGAAATTGACCAATTGCTCACCCGATCCGGAGAAACTGACACACCGAGTCTTGTCACCTGTAATTTTAACAGGTCCGTCGGCATCAATTCGCAGAGATACCTCTTTAATGGATTGGTCCATAACGAAGACATTGACCGGCATCGAGACCGTGTCGCTGTTTGCAAGTGTTCGCGGCAATGTAGGGAGCAGCATCAGCGGCGCTGTCACTTTTACCGTCTGGTCTGAGTTGCCATAACAGCCGTCATGAGCGGCCACGACCATAACACGGACTGACCCGACGTAGTCGGGTAATGTAATATTATGTTTCTGAGGACGTCCATCTGTCGTAAACGGCCCTAAGAATTTGACGACAGGATTAAAACGTTTCTCCTTGCCGGCTGCTTTGCGCAGGGCCTCGTCTCCGCCTACACTCAGCACCGACCGGAAATTGCTGCCGAAGGCTCCGATAACATCATCATACATGTCCCATGTCCTTACACCGGCCTTTTCTTTCTGATTCATGGCGCCCCACGGTCTCGGAGTCTTGAAATTTGTAATGTCGAGCAGACCTTCGTCGACTATGGCGAGCGTATAAGTCATAGGTCTGCTGTCGCGCTCGTTGACTTTTATAGTGAACTGCCGATGTGGATGAAGTTCATCAGGCATATCTATGACCGGATGAAGCACCGACTGTCGGTTGACAACCATAGCCGACTGTATGCCGAAGAGTCTTATAGGCGTCTCGAAATCAGTCTCTCTGTGTGGGCGAAGCATAGTCGCCGAGACATAGAAGTTTGGCGCCATACTCTTGTCTACCGGCAAAGAGAACTTTGTTTCCTTGTCAGCCGAAAGATTTACCCACATGGTTTTGAGCACTTTCGTGCCGTTTTCAACCGACAGCAGTACTCTCCCACTGTCACACGCGGGCAGATAGACAGCCGCCGACTCGCCTACTTCATATTGTTTTTTATCGAGCATAAACGCCAGTTCGGTGCTTCCCGCAGGCGCGGACTTATTGCTTCGACCGCGCCATTCCGGCCAATCGACCGCGACAACACCACCCGTAGCGTGGCCACCCTTGATGTCTCTGACGTGAATGAGATACTTGCCGTAGGAGGGATATTCGACTTTGAACGGCAACACGGCGTGACCGTTGACGGCATTGACTTTACCATGTGCAACAATGTCTGCTGACGAACTCCGCACATATCGCTGCATGTCTTCAGCTGAGCCTTCCCACCACCAGTTCCAGTCAAGCCGATAAATCTTATATTCGAGTTCGCGGGCCTTGAGACGTGCGCCGTCCTGATTCACGACCGCGATATTAAAACGGAGTTCTTGGTCAGTTTCAAACTCCTTTTGCCCCAAATTGATACCTACATAAACGCCGAAGGGTGAAAACTGCACCGACTTGGTTGTTATGCTTGCATCACCGCCGGGTTCGGTAACTCTTGCGGTTATATTGGCGAGCAACATTCCCGGCGAATTGACATCACCACCAATAATGCAGTCACGCTGAATATTGCCATTCTCGTCTAAACGTCCGTCAAACAAACCTCTTGACGTCGGCGTATATGACAAGATGGGATTTTTAAACGTATAATCTTTAAACTTTTCAAACGGATTCTCGTCGACGTAAAGCGCCATATCCAATGAAGCGTCCATACCTTTGGCAGACGGGCCTGTGAGCCATTGCGCCCCGAGACCGATGCGCACTTTTTCGTTGGCTCGGATTCGGTGAGGTGTGCGTATATTTATTTTCAGTCTGTTAGGCTTGATGGTTTCAATTCTGACCGGATGCTCAAAAGTTTCGTTTCCGAGCTTTATTTTTGCTTTCCACAATCCGGTCGGTACAGTTTCGTCTGTCGACACCGTGAATGTGTAAAAGCCGTCGACACCTTTGGCGTGAATCTGACGGTCATACAGTTGTCCCGTGGGATTATAGAGCTCCATGACAACCGGATGACTGTCTGGCAATCGTTTTTCCTTGTCCTCGATGATGAGAGTCAGGTGTATGTCATCGCCTGGGCGCCAAACACCGCGCTCACCGTAAACAAAACCTTTTATACCGCCTCTTATGGTCACACCCGACACATCAAAATTGCTCGTAGACAATTCATAGCCGGGCCTGACCGTAAGATATGTCGTGCTCTTGCCGTCTGTAGCGGCAATTACAAAGGGCTCGCTCGAGGGCTTGAGGTCTGCCACTCCATTCGCATCGGTCACGCCCGCAGCTATCTTTTGGAGCTGATAATTATAGGCCGTCAGCCTGACTCCGCCGGACGGAGATGCCGTAATCAGATTCGTCACTACAACCTTTATGTCATTGGCGGCACCTCGTTTAACCAACACACCGAGGTCTGACGCGACGAGATTTACCTCAGGCATGCGGTCATACTCAAACATGTAGTACGACTCTTTAGTCGGATCATTCTGTTCGTCCCAGTTAAAATCAGAACAACTATAATCGGGCGTATCTCGATAAATATAAGGGTATGTTTCATCCCACATCGCCCTTTCATCGTCAGAAATGCCTGTGACTTCCTCGAAGTCCTCAACCGTGTCTTTGCCATATAGAGAATAAGCTTTTCTGAACGTCAGCCTTATATTATAGATTGCGCCGCGCTCCTTGGCAAACATGTCTTTTAGGTCTATAGAGAAGTCCTGCCACTGATGTAGATTTAGCGATTTGTCCTTGTCAAGTCTGACCGTGCGGTGATAAATCAGACGGCCGAAGCGGCGCAGTTGCGAAGTCTCGGAAATAATGTTTTCTTGCAGAAAAGACAAAACGTTAGACGGAAAAATCTTTACGACCTCTACATCCACTGCCGCAAGGTTTACGGCTCTGAACGGCAGTTTGAGGTAGCGGTCGTCAGGAAGGATGTTGCCGTTAATCGGGATTTTGATTGCCGGAGGGATAAGTTCCTGACTGAAATGCAGTTCTATCTCTTCTCCGAGACAGTCGCCCTTATTGTTTCTAACCAAATCAGAAACACGCAGAGTCAAATCAGTCAGACCACTATGGCCATAGTATAGTTTGACATTAGCACCTTTGCACTCGATGCGGAGATCATCAATTTTATCGATGGTGATGAGTCCGTCGAGTTCCTGCTGCTGCGACAACGGCGCACTGAACTCTAAATTGATATATGGCTCAGGTGCCTCGATACGTCTGCCATTCAATAGTTTGAATTCATGCGCCGAAGGTATCGTCAACTCATAAGTTTCGCCGGTAAATCCTGAAGCCGGATTTACGGACAGAGTGAGACGACGGTCTTTTGCCTGCCGCTCAATCCCGGTTATTTTAAACTCGCGGCTGCAATCCAATGTTTTGTGCTCCATGACAACATTTGCCCCGGGGCAATCGCAACGGATAAACTCGGAATCAGCGGTTATGCTGTCACCGGCGTCGACGTTATACTCAATCCGTCCGCTGACACACATCCGCGAGATATCATCAGGGTCTATCATGACAGCAATATCCTCAAATCTCACTTCTCGCTTGACAACATAGAAATCAAAAGCAAAATCGGCTAACGTATCCACACCGGTGATAGCACTCATGTCGACACGGCATTTATATCGGCGTCCCTGCTCCATACTCTCTGACGGAATGAAGTCGATATTCCGGGCATCGGCAGAATAACGGAGCGACCCTTTAAGTCCGGGCGAGAAATCAAATGTTCCCACTAATGACCTCGTAGTGTCAATCATAGACTTCATCATATCCGTCATTTCAATTCTGATTTCCGAATCTTGATCTATTTGTGCCGGCGTGTAGGCCGCAATCCAACGCGAAGCCTCTTCGCGTGACATCAGGCGTGAGCTACAAGAACTGATGATCAGGAGTGTACCCGCAGTAAGGACTGAGGCAAGAATCAAAAAAGCAATAACCGGTTTTCGGACAAATGAAATCTTTGACGGCATAATATGATGATTTGAAATTTGTTTATATCCCAAAATTTACGTGTGCAAAACTCACGGCAAGACTATTTATCACCCGTTGTATGAAATACCCGGATGGCTGTATAAAACTTTTATCGGCTAAAAACAATGCGGCGGACTGTCGTAAAAATCTGCCGCATTGCCGGTGAAGTGTGTATGTATCGGATTAAGAATCAATACGTGTCGCGTACATCTTTATAAGAGGCATATACGTCTGACATCTCGGGGTCATCACACTCGTCACACAGTTTGTCAAACATAGCGCGGCAAGCATGCGAACTGCGCGCAAAGACAGAGGCTTTCACCAGTTGGCTTGTTTTACGGCCGGTGTGGAATGGCACGCAAACGCCATCGGTAATTGCCGACAATTCGACAAACCACGGGTCACCGGTTATCGTAACCGTGTCGATTGCGATTTCCATCTCAGCGGCTTTAAGAGCCTCGGCACGCCAGTCTATCCGGTTATTGATCACATAGTCCTTGTAATTATAACCCAATTCGTGAGGCACGGCATCGGCAATAAGCAGTATTGACCGCGTCGAACCTTCGCGCCAAGGTGTTTCTTCAACAATCTTCTTGATTACAAGCTCATAAAATTCCGGTCCGTCACCCCCTGAGGTGTCGTGTGAGTTGAGTACGAATTTTATAAGTTCATTCTCATTGTCAGTCGGCGCGATACTTTGGTAGGCGTCTCCGAAATCCTGAGCATTATTCATGTCACAGTAGTCGCCGAAAGCGACTATGCCGAGGCGTAAATCATCATTGTCTTTGAAAAGCTGAGGAATAAGTCCTGACACCTCTTTGCGCACAGCTCCGATATATCGCGCCATTGAGCCGGTGGTATCAAAAGCAATCACCATGTCGAGTTTGCCTATGTTTTTAGGGGCATTATAAGAGCAAAACTCATCGTCGTCGACAACCGGCGAATCAAATCCGTCAGGATTAACGGTTTTCTCACGGTTTACCTTTTCTTCCTTTTTTGTAAAAAATCCCATTGTGGTTTTGAATTAGTGATGTTAATCGAAAAACTATGTCTGTCAATGTGACAAGGACAAATCTATATACCAGAATCGACTTCGATGTAAACAATGAACTCGTGTTTTTTCGCAAAAATACGTCTCGCTAATCCATTATATACCAACAATTACTCCCCGATGTACCAACCTGTCTTAAAAATGTATGAATTATTACAACGGCACGATAAAACGAGCTGAATATATAGCAATTAAAGATTAACCGAGCATCCCGTTTGTGACAATTCATCAAACGGGGTGCTCGGGTAAAATTTGTTTTCTTATATATTTGTTGTTTCGGTCTACTTTCAGGAGATGGCCTTACCATCAGTCAGATGCCGAAAAGGAACGCAAGCGGCTCGGAAACCTGCATCTTGTCAGCTGCATCGCCGGCATAGATTTCGCATCCGGTCAGCGTGAGTTTTCTGACCTTTTCGCCGGCATTGAAATCAAGCTTTTTTAAATCTATCCAGAAAATATCAGGACTCAATGTTGACTCAAAATAATATACAAGATTTTTCTGATCTGCCACAGTACGCCATCGTGTAGATGCTATGTTAGGCTGTGACGGGATTGAAATACCAAGCGGCACTGATACATTACGCATCACACTGAACACTCCGGCCACAGCCTGACGATAATCAGATGTCTGTGGGAGCGCTTTAATGTAAAATGATGCTCTCACGAAGCGGTCTGACGCACGGTTTGTACCCGGCAGCATGACAAGACCACCTATCTGGTCCCAATAATCATCTAACGTCTGCTGCTTGTCGTAGGAGGGAGAATTTGTCATCACCTGACAGTCTCGGCCATGATGAATCACAAGATTGCCGTTTATATACTCAAATATCGCACTGTTGCCAGTCGGATCGGAAATTGAAAGATGAAGGGTCGATTTAGCACCGTTCGGCAAATCAGGGTCATCGATACGGAATAATTCCTTACCGAGTTCCTCCACGGCTTCATCTACAGTGGCAAAATTGTCAAGCACATATTGGGTCCAGATGCTCAGACCCATTACAGGACGTTTATCATCAGGTCTGTGATAATCTGATTCGGCCAGAAAAAGCAGATTGGCAACGAGACCTTTTTCATTCATTCCGTCACAGATACCGATGTCATATCCGGCTGTAACAACGCTGCCATAAGTCGATGTCCATTTCACGCAGTTGTCTGTCAGGCCGCCACGATGAGCCATGCCTCTCGGAAAGAAATAAATATTTGATTGAGGGTCCTCTTTCCAGTCCATTGTACGTCCTGTCACGACCATACTGTCCGGGCCAAGATATACCGCACGCGTACAAGCATCTGTATTTAATGACATGCCTGCCGATGCAGCGATAAAAAAAGCTATCGAAATGGGTTTACAATATTTCGTCGTATCCATCACTTTTAGTTTTTTAACCGTTAAATTCAAATCAAAATAAGGAATCTTATCCCTGCAAAGCCGGCCGGATTAATTTAAGGGATATAACAATCTTAACACCTATTGTAACACATTTATAACCAAAATGTTCAATGCTTACTTTATCGCAACCTGCCCAATCTGCGGACGCAAAAAAATAAAGGCAAAACATTCGGGAAAATGCTCTGCCTTTATGCCCTTGTGCGTATATTTGTGCATAATTTGCACAATTGCTTGATTTTCAAGCGCAATTGTGGAGTTGGGGGGACTTGAACCCCCGTCCAAACGTGGAACTAATGAGCTTTCTACGTGCGTAGTCGCTGCTTGGTTTTCGTGCTCCGGCAGGCGAACGACGACCAACCGGGGCCTTATCCTCTAAAATTTCGGAGTCTTCGCGAGGCTCTCTGACTCCTATTCCCGATTTACCAGCACCGCCGTATCGATCCGTCTCGGAAAAAGGACAATCGGGCGATGTCTTGTCTCTGCAACTGTTGCGGAGATTAAGCTTAATTTACTGTACTTCGATTAAGCAGCAAGAGCGTAGTTATTTTCGCCAATTAAAATTGCTGATGTCTCTGATTAAAGAGCGTAGCCATCATTGCTCTGCACGCTTACACACCACCTCTACACGCTGTCAAAACCGGTCAACCCCGGAGACAACGGCTCGCGTAGCTGCAAACCGTAGGATACAAAATTACTATAATAACAAAGACGCACACTAATAGTCCTACAATTTTTATATCTATTTAACATATTTAAGCATAATTGCTCGTGCTCTTTCACAAAAATGCCCAAATAAGACTCACTGACATACATCAACATCTTATCCAAAGTGAATATTTAGTAAATTTGCAGTCGCTAATTGAGTCGCAATCTTTAGACTCCACAATCATTACACATACTCTCATCTTTAATAAGACATCTTTTCAATCTATTGTGAATATACCCAAGCTTAAAGCATCATCAGACGGTCACCCGTCAGTCTGGCTGTCAGCCATCCCGGTCGTGTTTCTGCTCGCTGTGCTCATTATGATAATGGTTTTCATGGGGAATGACGCCATCTCTGATTACAGCCACATAAGCCTGCTGATTTCGGCCATGCTCGCCGTGACTCTTGCCTTGGTCAGCGGTTGTTTGCAGCCTACAAAACTAATCGGCGGTTTCAAGCGCAGCGCCACGCAGATTCTGCCTGCTGTGCCTTTGTTGCTGCTGATTGCTCTTATCTCGACCACGTGGATGCTGTCAGGTGTCGTGCCCACGCTGATTGATTACGGTCTGCAGTTGCTCAACCCGCGGTTTTTCCTCGTCACCACTTGCGCGGTCTGCGCTTTGGTTTCGGTGTTGACGGGCAGCTCATGGACGACCATCGCCACCATCGGCGTGGCCTTCATCGGCATCGGCTCACTGATGGGATACAACGAAGCATGGATTGCAGGCGCCATCATCTCGGGCGCATATTTCGGCGACAAGGTATCTCCCCTGAGCGACACGACCGTCATCGCCTCATCGTCGTGCGGAGTCGACCTGTTCGACCATATCCGCTATCTGATGCTGACCGCCGTCCCGGCCATGACCATCGCTCTGCTCAGTTTTCTCTTAATGGGCTTTTATCTTGATCCGGAGAGCAGTGCAAACTCGACAGGCGAAATTATTTCAGCTCTGCGCGCCAATTTCGACATCTCGCTGCTGACACTGATTATTCCGCTTGTAACCGGCATTTTAATCGCACTTAAGGTCAAGACGCTCTACACACTGCTGGTAGGCTCGGCCATGGGCATCGCGGGCATATTCATCTTTCAGCCGTCAATTGCAGCCGAACTCACAGGCGGCGCTTCGGCCGGCATCGGCGAGCGCATCGTCTCTACCCTGTCGATATTATGGTCTGAAACAAATCTCCACACCGGCAACGAAACACTTGACGCCTTCGTGTCAACAGGCGGCATCACCGGGATGCTGCCGACGGTGATGCTCGTCATCTGCGCCATGCTTTTCGGCGGGGCCATGATCGGCACCGGCATGCTGCGTGTGATAGCCCGTGCCGTCACATCACGCTTAAGACGCCGCACATCGATTGTAGCATCGACCGTCACGGGCGGCCTGTTTCTCAACTCATGCACCGCTGACCAGTATCTGTCGCTCATAATCGGCGGCAACATGTTCGGTGATGTCTATGCGTGCAACAATCTCGAGCCGCGACTGCTAAGCCGCACGCTTGAGGACTCAGTCTCGGTGACGTCCGTGCTGATTCCGTGGAACTCGTGCGGTGTCACTCAAGCCACGGTGCTCGGTGTCGCAACCCTCTCCTACCTGCCGTTCTGCATCTTCAACGTTCTTTCGCCGCTGATGTCGCTGTTTATGGCGTGGATAGGATTTAAAATAAAAGATGTTTCTTTATCCACTCAAGATGCCCCCGCTCAGTCCGGTCTGAAGTCCAGTGCTCGTTGACGGGCGTGATAAGCGCCTCACGCGGAGCGGTGATAGAGTTATAGACCGCATAGCTCGTCGTGGGCGTGCAGGTGTTATCGTTGAAACCCCACGTCATATAGACCGGCACTTTCAGACGACGCGCAAAATTGACCACATCATAGTATTTTAAAGTCTCTAAAACACGTTCGTCGACCGGCTCGCCGCGGCTGAAGAAATGAGGATAGCCGCCCGTACCGCCGGCCGCGTAACCGCACATGTCGCTAAGAGCCGGATGATTAGCCACACACGCCGTCACACGGTCGTCAAGCGCCGCGGCGACAATGGCGAGCGCTCCGCCCTGACTGCCTCCCTGCGTGATTACGTTGCGGCCGTCCCACTCGGGCAGTGTCGTAAGAAAATCGATGGCGCGCACCAATCCCGTGTAGACTCCTTTCATGTAGTAATTGTCGCGATTTTCGAGGCCGAAGTTAAGATACGACCCGAACGCAGCCGAGACCTCGCCGAAATGCTTCTCATCCATGGTCGGGTCGAGACCGTGGATCTCCATGTCGAAACGTATGCAACCGTTCTCGGCATAAAATCTGTGCGCCAGCGGATTGCGAATCGGCTTGACGCCGGCCCCGGGAGGCGACATGACTATGGGGCACGAGCCGGGCTCGGCATCGCGGGGTACATACAGATAACCGTACATCGACCGCCCGCGGCGTCCCGTCTCAATTTTGACAAGATAAGCACGCACTATGTCGGTCGAATATTCCGGCACATCGGTGATGGTGTATCGCAACGGAAGTTTCTTGAGTTCGGCAAGATTTGCCGACCAAAACTCATCGAAATCGCCGGGCATCTCCACGTAGGGCTTTATACTATCAGGGTCAAAACCCAGTTTGATATGATGCGACGTTGTCTGCCCGTCGACATTAGCCTTAAGCCGCAGGTCACGGAATCCCGGCCGACCCGGCGCTGTCATCGTGACATGTCCGCGGCCATGGTCGTCGAGTTTGATGCAGCCTGTCTCAAATCCGTCACGGTGGTCATCGCCGATTTCATAATCTACACGGCCACCGGCCACGGGCACACCATAGCGATAGAGCGATATTTCGACAGTCGGATTCTCGTTGCGGCCGTAAATCCAGTCGGCATGGTCAGGAACTGTAACCCACAACATATCGTCACGATAAGGATAATTCTCGGCCTTCACGGCAAAAGCCGCTGACAATAAGGCAACAATAGTGATAATCAGGTTTTTCATGGCTTTGCGGTTGAGTGTGCCGCACGGGCGGCAGAGGCTTTACATAAGGATAAAAATAAAGACCGCATCGTCAAGTTTGTGACTTAAACTGAGGCGGTCTGTGATGGTGACTCATACAGGATTCAAACCTGTAACCTTCTGATCCGTAGTCAGATGCTCTATTCAGTTGAGCTAATGAGCCGATTTTGTTTGTGACTCATACAGGATTCAAACCTGTAACCTTCTGATCCGTAGTCAGATGCTCTATTCAGTTGAGCTAATGAGCCAATTGCTATCTTGCGATTGCGAGTGCAAAGTTAATGCAATTCGTCGAATTGTCAAACATTTTCGCCCGATTTTTTGAAATAATTTCGTCGGGAACAACAACGGCCGCGGAGGAGATAGTGCTCACCGCGGCCATAATTACATGTATAACAATTATTTAATCATCATATTTGATAAACTTGCCGTTCAAGTCAAACTTGAGGTCAATACCGTTGGCCAACTCCACCTCAAAGCCGTTACGCTCTTTCTCGATGCCGACCACATTTTGTCCCGCATGATTTTTCTTAACAAAATTTCTGATGCCTTCGAGCACAAATGCGCGCGGGACTGCGGTTTTTGCATTAGTCTCTACCTGTCGCCAGTTGCCCTTGCTGTCAAACGAGATTTCTGAGCCGTCAGTGAGAATAACCTCATACTCGCTGATTCGCCCGAAATCCTTGTCTATCTTTATCAAAGAGACTTTGGCTTTGAAATTATTGGAGATTGTCGTACGTGCAGCCTCAGGCAAGACAGATGCGTCACGGCTATAATCGTCACGTGCAACGGCAACAGCCGCGAGTCCGAAAACAAGCAAAACGCTCAGTAATATTTTCTTAATCATACTTTTTAGTTTTAAGTTATTATTAATGTAACAAAATACGCTGTCTATAGTTTCACAGGTGCTTCAAAAACAGCTTTCCAAAGCCTCAGACGAGCCTCTTCCGACGACGCCGGAGGCTCTTCGCCCGGACGCATGGTCGAGAATATACACCTGACATCCACCGGATCTTCGACACAGCCTCCGAAGGCATAGGCCGGCACATCCAATTGAGCCGCGCGCTCAAAAACCGCCGCCACAACCTTACCGCCGCTCGTTTGCGCGTCGATACGGCCCTCGCCGGTAATAAAGCACTCTATCTCGGCAGAATCAACCGGCAACCGGCTGAGTATCATACGCGCACCGTCGTGTGCCTCACATCCTAAGATATTGGTTAAGGCGAAACCCGTTCCTCCACCCGCGCCGTCGTAAATCCCGTCTCCACAGCCCACTGCACGTTTAAAGCATCTTGCGGCCTCACGCAGCACCGGCATATGTTCGCCATCCACTCCTTTCTGACGGGCAAACGACAGCATTGACAGACCGTCGCCGTCAGGCAACAGCGACGCGCGTACATCACAGAGCGCCACGACCCGGCGGCGCAGCATATCGATATCGACACCGCTAAAATCAACCGACTCTATGCCCGAAAACTCATAAACTGTAGGCGCCGACTCACGTCGCGATCCGTCTTTCATGACAAAACGTGCTCCGAGCGCATAAAGCAAGCCGGCGCCGCAGTCGACCGTCGCAGTGCCGCCGATGCCGACATAAATGCGACTGCCGGAGGTGTCCTGATTCATTATATCGGCAATCACACGTCCGAGTGCCGCAGACGAGCGCCGCAACGGGTCAGAATCGTCCGCAAAGCTGCCGTGACCGATAACGTCAGCCGAAGTCACCACATAATCACCCGTCGTCAAACGTCTTATTCCTGTCGAGATTTCTGCTACATCGTCGCCCGCCAGAGCCCCACCCGTTCCCTCACCTCCGTCAGCCATAGGATACAGAAATATCGGTGACTTCACACCGCGCCGGCGCAATGCATCGGCTATCGTCACGGCCGCCTGACGCGCTGTGAGCGTACCTCTGAATTTATCCGGAGCAATTACTATCATCTTTAATCATGCGGACATTAAGGCCGGAGCTTTCTGCAAATTTGGTCATAATTTTTGGCAATGTCATCCGACGCGCTCCTATTTTTTTCAGTTTTAACTAAAAAACAAGGGAAACTGTCAGTCTTATTTGTTAACTTCGCATACATATAAACAGGGTGTCCGCGCCGGGCATCCGTCCTTATTTTTCTGACATGAAACCCTACCTCCATATCCTTGTTGCCGCGGCCATGGCCGTGATGTCATTCTCGCCGGCCGGTGCTGAAAAGCTCGTGATACTCCACACCAACGACACTCACTCGCAGATTGACCCCGACGAGCGCGACGGTCTCGGTGGCATAGCGCGCCGCAAGGTCATCATCGACAGCGTCCGCGCCGCCGATAAAAACGTCATGCTCATCGACGCGGGCGATTTCGTGCAGGGCACGCTATACTTCAACCTCTACCGCGGCAAAGTCGAGCAGGAGATGATGAACGCCCTCGGCTACGACCTGCGTATCCTCGGCAACCACGAGTTTGACAACGGCATAGACGAACTCGCCGACGTCCTTGCCGACAGTGAGAGCGAACTTTTGGCGACCAACTACGACCTCTCGGCAACGCCGCTCGCCCGCGAGTTCAAACCGTTCACCATCCGCGAATTCGGTGACAAGGCCGTCGGTTTCATCGCTATAAATCTCGATCCCAAGGGCATGATAAGCGAGGGCAATTATAACGGGCTGGTCTATAATGACGCAGTCAAGGCCGCCAACGCCGCCGCATGGTGGCTCAAGCACATCGACAAAGTCGACGCCGTCATTGCTGTCACTCATATCGGCTACGACCCGGCCATGCCTCCCGGCGACAAGATGCTCGCCGGTCTGTCAGAAGACATCGACGTCATCATCGGAGGCCACTCCCACGACCTTATCAAGCCTGACGGCAGCGACAAGGGACTCAATCCCGAAGTTCCCAACGCCGACGGACGCGACGTGCTCGTCACTCAGACAGGCAAACAGGGCAAATATGTGGGCCGCATTGAGATTGATCTTGATTCGCTGACCACAGACTACAGTCTCATCCGCGTTGACAGCCGCTTAGACAACCGATTGGATAAGTCGCTGCTTGACAAAATCAAGCCTTACCGCGCAGGTGTAGACTCCCTCATGGCCCTCCCGGTCGGCCGCAGCGCCATCGACCTGCCCAAAGAGAGTCAGGAGTTGCTCAACTTTGCCTCTGACTTCGTACTCGCCGAGGGACGTCAGCTCGCCGACAGCGTCGACTTCGCCATCGTCAACAAGGGCGGTCTGCGCCGCGGCCTCAGCAAAGGCAACATCACTGAGGGTGAACTTATCTGCATGCTTCCTTTCTACAATTATGTAAATGTTCTGGACGTCAAAGGCAAAGATCTCTTGGAAGTCTTTGACGTCATGGCACGCACCGACGGCAACGGCGTCAGCGAAAGCGTCGACGCCGTCTACGACCCTGTGACCGGCAAATGCCTGTCTGTCACCGTCGACGGCCGACAGCTCGACCCAGACCGTACATACCGTATCGCCACAATAGACTATCTTGCAAAAGGGGGCGACTACATGACAGCGCTCACTCGCGGCACAACGGTCGCCAAGAGCCACAAGGTGTTATATCAGGCTTTGATTGATGCCTTCCGCAAGGGCTATCTCAAAGGCAAGACAATCAAACCGTCGTCAACAGTGCGCATGCACCCCGCCGGCTGACGACAACATCCTGCCTCAGACTTAAAAATCAAACCATAATATCTATAAAGCACAAATGAACCTTAAACGCCATCTGATCCTCTCACTCATCGGGCTTGCTGCGGCGGCCGCAGGCTGCATGTCGGCCGACGCCACATCGACAGCAGGCGCTCAGACAAAACCCGAAGCTGAAAACCCGGCTTGCGACCGTTGGGTCGACTCTGTCTACAACTCTCTGACCGAACGGCAGCGTGTGGCCCAGCTGATATCTCCTAAAATAGCCGTCGACAAAGGCGCCGACAGCCGTGCGGCCATCAGACGCTATGTAAGCGTCAATAAAGTAGGCTCGCTGCTTTTTGCCTCAGGCACCATCGACCAGTATATCGAGCTCACCAACTACGCACAGTCGTTGGCTGATGTGCCCCTGCTAATGACCTTCGACGGCGAGTGGGGTCTTTCGATGCGCATCAAAGATACTCCGCGTTTCCCCAAAAACATGGCGCTCGGAGCCATACGCAACCCCGCCGTACTTTATGACTATGGCCGCGAGATGGCACGCGAATGTCGCCTCGCAGGCATCACCGTCAACTATGCGCCTGTTTTAGACGTCAACTCCAATCCCGATAATCCCGTGATCGGCGAGCGCTCGTTCGGCGAAGACCCCGTGCGTGTGGGCCGTCTCGCCACTGCTTATGCCCGAGGTCTTGAGAGCGGAGGTGTGATGGCTGTCGCCAAACATTTCCCGGGCCACGGCAACACAAGCACCGACACCCACAAAGAACACTCCACCGTGCCTCATAGTGCGACCGAAGTCGAAAGCATCGACCTGCTGCCTTTCAAGACATATATAGACTCCGGATGTTCCGGCATAATGACCGGTCACATCATCGTTCCGTCAATCGACGCCTCGGGGCTGCCTTCGTCTCTCTCTCAGACCATATCCACCGAACTGCTGCGCGAGCGTCTCGGCTTCGACGGTCTCGTCTTCACTGACGCACTCGAAATGAAAGGCGCTAAAATCGCCGGACGCAACAATGCCGTCATGGCCCTCAAAGCCGGAGCCGACATCCTTGAGTCATCAGGCCATCCGGTGACCGACATCGACTCGATAATGGCAGCCGTAAAACGCGGCGAAATTTCAAAAAGCGACATCGAACGCCACTGCAAGCGTGTGCTCAGATACAAATATCTGCTCGGTCTGCCCGAGCTCAAGCCGGCCGATGCTAAAGCCGTCAGACAGCTGCTTGACTCACCCGAGGCCGACCTTGTCAACCGTCGCCTCGCCGCCGCGCTTATGACTGTAGTCTACAACCGAGGTGACATACTGCCTGTCAGCGGTCTCGAGAAGAATAAAATTGCCGTGGTCAACATCGGCGCTCCGGCCGATAACGAGTTCAGCCGCACCTGCCGACGCTATGCCGACGCCGAGGTCTTCCACACAGCCGGCGCTGTCTTCAGCCATGCAAACCTCGAGCGTATCAAGGCCCACGACATTGTAATCGCCGCCGTCTATAACGGCAACGCCAGTGCACGCGCCGTCCTCGATCAGCTGAAAGACTGTCGCGGTCTTGTCGCAGTGATGTTTGTCAACCCTTATAAGATGAGCAAGTTCGCTTCGTCGCTTCCATCTGCCGCAGCCCTTGTAGCAGCTTACGAGGACACGCCTTACACCCAAGAGTATGCCGCACAGGCCGTCTTCGGCGGCATCGACGTCGACGGGCAGCTGCCGGTCGGCATTGCCGGGGTCGCACCGGTCGGCACAGGCATGACGCTCAAGAAAAACCGTCTCGGCTACTCCTCGCCGCTCGCCGAGAATATGCGGGCATCGCTCACTGACTCCATCGACTCTATATGCACAAAGCTGATTGCCGACGGCGGTATGCCCGGCTGTCAGGTGCTTGTCGCCAAAAACGGCAACGTTGTCTATGACAAATGTTTCGGCCTGATTACACGCGGCGGTGCACGTGTCACCCCCACGACGGTCTATGACCTCGCATCTGTCTCAAAAGCCACGGGCACCCT
>CBCSTG010000029.1:0-38485 GCA_965143025.1 uncultured Bacteroidales bacterium | reverse complement strand
CGCATACTCAATTTCTACGGCTCGCAGGGCAACCGCGTCTCTGACGCTATCTCGCTCAAACGCGGCGAACTGATGCGCATACGTGACTTGCTGATCAGCCGACGCTCATCGGCCTCGCGCGACGCCCGCTACCATTACGACGACCTTGTCATGCGCATCAACACCGCGCTCGGCATCGCCCAGCTTAAACAATAATCAACCGATCATCAAGAAAATCCAACTGACATAATTAACCAATCACAAAAATCGGGCCCCACATAAACGGCCACATAGAAATCAAGCATCCAATTCATTGTCTATTCACAGTTTCTCCCAAATGCGATGAAAACATACCTCAACAAACTCCTCGCGATAGCGATGATGCTCGTGGCTTTTTCGGCGACAGCATACGCACAGCGCACAGTGAGCGGAGTCATCGTCTCGTCTGACGGACAGGAGCCGCTTATCGGCGCCTCAGTCACCGTGTCGGAGACACAGCTCAAAAACGCCGGCAGCAAAGCCAAAACTCTCGGCACTGTCACCGATATCGACGGCAATTTCTCGCTCACCGTGCCCAAAGGCGTCACCGAAATCGAGTGTCGCTCGGTAGGCTACAATCCGCGCACTATCGTGCTCGTCGACGGCCTTGACAAATATGACATCGTCCTCGACCCGTCGTCGGTCGTGCTCTCAGACGTAGTCGTCACCGGTTATCAGACCATCGAGCGCCGCAAACTGACCGCCTCTATATCAAAGATCGATGTCGACGAGAATGCCATCGGCTCAATCATGAATATCGACCAAGCCCTCGCAGGTCAGGTCGCAGGTCTGTCGGCAATACAGAGCAGCGGCTCGCCCGGTGCGCCTCTCAAGATACGTATCCGCGGCACAGCATCGCTGCAGGGCACTCAGGACCCTCTGTGGGTCATCGACGGTGTGCCTCTTAACGGCACGGACGTTCCCTCGACCGACGAGCTGAAGGATATCGACAATCTCTATCAGTCGTCAATCGCAGGTCTCAACCCCGCCGACATCGAGAGCATAACCGTGCTCAAGGACGCCGCCGCAACAGCCATCTACGGTACACGTGCCGCCAACGGCGTCATCGTCATCACCACCAAGAGCGGCAAGGAAGGCAAGCCGCAGGTCAACTTCTCGACCCGCCTGACCTACTCGCCCAAGCCCGACATCGACCGCCTCAACCTGCTCAACGCTGACGAGAAGGTCAACCTCGAGCTCGAGCTGCTCCGCTCTGACTATACCTACCGCGAGGGCAAAGGCGCCGTCTCGCGCATACTCACGGCAGCCGGCATGCTCGACGCCTACCGCGCCGGAGGCCTTGCAGCAGTCAGCCCCGAGACCCGCGCCGCCATCGACGCCCTGCGCGTAATCAACACCGACTGGAACGACATCCTCTTCCGCGACACATTCAATCAGGAGTACAATCTCTCTGTCTCGGGCGGCTCCGACAAAGCAACATACTACACCTCGCTCGGCTTTCAGGACGAGCAGGGCAATGTGCCCGGCGTGTCGATGAATCGCCTCAACTTCGTGGCCAAGACCTCATACCGTCTGTCGTCAAAATTCAAGGTTGGAGCATCTATTTTTGCAAACCGACGCAAAAACAAAACTTATCTGACCGACAATGACGGCTTCACTAACCCGGTCTACTACTCGCGCCGCGCCAACCCCTATCAGACACCCTACGACGCCGACGGCGACTACATCTACGACACAGACATACAGGGCCGCGAAGACAGCGACTTGAAATTCAACATCTTCGAGGAGCGCAACAACACCGACTACACTCAGGAGACAACCGGTGTGACGGCTCTCGTCGACGCCGACTTCCGTTTCACTGACTGGCTCAAGGCCGTGACTCAGGTCGGATTCCAACTCGACCATGTCGACCTGCAGAATTTTGCCTCTAAAGACACCTACGCCATGCGCAAGGAGTTCTACCGCTCGGAGGTGATGGGGTCTGACGGCGTACGCCGCTCGTTCCTGCCCGACGGAGGCCGCCACTATCAGAGCAAATCGACCAACAAACAGATAAACTGGAAACTTCAGGTCGAGTTCAGCAAACGTCTCGCCCCCGACCACGAACTCGAAGCCATGGCCGGCACGGAGATACGCAAGACTTGGTATGACTACTTCTCGGCGACAGCCTACGGCTACGACCGCAAGACGCTGACATCCAAACCCGTAATCTTCCCCAACGAGTCATGGGCCCGCACATTCCCGCTCCACTCCGAGTCTGTCAGCGAAAACGCCTATGCCTCGTTCTACGCCACCACGTCTTACTCGCTGATGCGCCGCTACACACTCGGAGCGTCGGTGCGTTTTGACGGCAGCGACCTCTTCGGCGTAGACAAGAAATACCGCTTCCTGCCCCTCTACTCGTTCAGCGCACTGTGGCGCATCTCCGATGAGCCGTTCATGCGTCCCGTCACCGCCATCTCCAACCTCGCGCTGCGCGCCAGCTACGGCATACAAGGCAATATCGACAAGAGCACCTCGAGCTACGTAATGGGCTCGTATAACAATATCTCTCTGCTCCCCGGCGTGACCGAAGATGTCATTGTGCTCGGTAATCCGCCGAACCGTCGTCTGCGCTGGGAGAAGACTCATACAGCCAACGCCGGACTCGACATCTCTGTGCTCGACAACGCCATCACCCTTTCGGCCGACGCCTACTACCGTCGCGGCAATGACCTCATCGCCCTCAAGATGCTCCCCTTGGAAACCGGCTTTATGTCGACACTCGTCAACTGGGCGTCGATGCGCAACCGCGGTATAGAGTTCGCCCTGTCGACACGCAACATCTCGACGGCTCGCTTCCGCTGGACCACAAACTTCAACATCGCTTACAACGAGAACAAGGTGCTTCAGGAGACCGTGCCCTCAAACCAGACCACACCGTCGCGTGAAGGCTATCCGGTCAACTCTATCTTCGCCTACCGCACAGCCGGTCTCGACGAAGACGGTTTCCCGCTGTTCCTTACCAAAGACGGCCGGAAAGTCACCGCCAAGGAGCTGCTCAAGCTCAACTCCGCCGGCGCCTCGACTCTCACGGCCGAGCAACAGCGCGACTTATATACATATATGGGCTCGGGCGACCCGCTGTGGACGGGCGGTTTCATCAACAGTTTCTACTACCGCGACTTCGACCTTACGGTCAACTTCGCCTTCAACCTCAAAATGTTCACACGCATCCAGCCGTCTTACTCGTCGACATGGTTTGACCGCGGCATGAACACCAACCGCGACATCCTCGACCGCTGGACGCCGTCAAACACCTCGTCGACGCTGCCGGCTCTCATTCCCGAGACCTCGCCACGCGCCGCCGAGCGCACTCAGTATGCCGAATTCCAGCTCTACTCGATGCTCGACACATGGGTCAAACGCTCTGACTACTGCCGTCTGCAGAGCATCAACTTCGGCTACAACATCCCGCCGACAGTAATCCACAAATTAGGTCTGTCGACCCTGCGTGTGGCCTTCGAGGCACGCAACATCTGGGTCTTCGGCTCCAACTACAAAAACTTCCTCGACCCCGAGACAATGGGCAATCCCTTTGCACAGCCGATACCCAAAAGTTTCACGTTCAGTCTGAGCGCAAAATTCTGACACCCCTCTCAACTCACAAACACTCAAGCATCTACGTTTATGAAACTTACCAAAATATTAAGCTCGGCCGCCATCGCCGCAGTGATGACCCTCACCGCGGGCTGCGACAGCTTTCTCGACATACAGCCTGTCGGCAAGGTCATCCCGACGACAGCCGAGGAATTCCGCTCGCTGCTGACCGAGGCCTACTCATATGTTCCCGATGACCGCGGGCTCGCATCGTTCCGCAGTGACGAAGTGCTCATGGACCCGACCATGTCGCCCAATGACCTCAACTCATATCTCGACATCTGGCGCTGGAATGACTCGGCGCCCGGCGAGAACACGGCCACATTCAGCTGGCGCCAGTTCTATCACGTGCTCTTTATCGCCAACTATGTCATCGAGTCAGAGAACATGATCACCGGAGGCACCAAACCCGAGATACGCCAAATGGTGGGCGAGTCATACATGCTGCGCGCCTATATGCACTTCATGCTCGCCAATCTCCACGCCCCGGCCTACACCGCCTGCGACCCGGCCGCGACGCTCGCCATCCCGCTCAAGCTTGACAGCGACGTCGAGACCACCCTTAAGCGCGACTATCTTGACAAAGTCTACAAGTCGATATGCGACGACCTCGATTCGGCCGAAGACTATCTCAACGTCGAGACATGGCAGCCCGGCTACAACTACCGCTTTAACGTCATATCGGCTGACGCCCTGCGCTCGCGCGTACTTCTTTATATGGGCGACTACGAGGGCTCGTTGGCCGCTGCGCGCCGTGTACTTGCCGTGCGCTCGGAGCTTTCTGACGTCAGCTCGGAGCTGCCCAACGCCTACAACTCCGCAGAGAACATCGTGGCTCTCGAGCAGGTGATGACAGCAAGCTACGCCCGCACCCTCAAAGTAAACCGCGATTTCTACCGTCTATACACCTCGGCTGACAAGCGCCGCCGCACATATTTCAATCAGGTGTCGGCCTCTAACATCCTGCTGACCAAAGGCGGCAGCAACACTTACAGCTGCACCCTTCGCACCGGCGAGATGCTGCTCAACGCCGCCGAGGCCGCATGGCACTGCGATGACCGAGAGGCGGCCGAAGGCTATCTGCTGACACTGCAGCGCGCACGCTTCACTGACGGCGGCGCAGCCAAAGAGTCTGCCGTGGCCGCCATGACTGACGACGAGTTGCTCACCGAGATTCTCGAGGAGCGCGCCCGCGAGCTCGCCTTCGAGGGTCATCGCTGGTTTGACCTGCGCCGCACCACACGTCCGCGCATCGTCCGCACCTATCGCGGCGAGGAGTATGTGCTCGAGGCCAACGACCCGCGCTATACCATCCGCATCCCATCGTCGGCAATCGAGGCCAATCCCGGTCTCGCCGACTGACCTCAAAATGTAGGGACGTGCCATAATTTACGCCTTATACGTGCCAAAGGCACGTTCCTGCAGATTTTAATCACAAAATGGTCTATTCCATATACAATCCACTATTTATTTACTTTATTAACAAAAGCTTATGAAAAAACTTTTACTCTCCGCCATTTGCGCAGCAACAGCCATTCTGTCGCAGGCCGCAGTCAGCGACTACACCAAACAGTGGTCAGCCGACATCAACCAAGCTGTCAAGGATGCCAAGAGCTACCACGCAGCCATGGCCTTGGACGCTAACGACAACGTCATCGTGGCCGGTGCGTTCACCGAGGATATGACTCTCGCCGGCGCTCAGCTCACCGCGCTCGGCACAAGCGCCTACATCGCCAAATATGACAACAAAGGCACAGCAAAATGGGCCGTAGCTCTTACCGGTTCTGCCACTGTCACAAATATTGCCACCGATGCCACCGGCAACGTCTATGTAGCCGG
Organism: uncultured Bacteroidales bacterium; assembly: GCA_965143025.1. Lineage (GTDB taxonomy): Bacteria > Bacteroidota > Bacteroidia > Bacteroidales > Muribaculaceae > CAG-873. The sequence continues at coordinate 33,028 of CBCSTG010000029.1, read as the reverse complement.
CACATTCGCTGACGAAGTAGAGTTCGGCACCACCTCAGGCGCAGCCATCACCAAGACAGGCCAGATGATTGACGGCGCTGCAACTGTCATACAAAACTCGTCATTTATTGCAAAATATGACGCTGACGGCAAAATCGTTGCTGTCGCCGATTTCGTGGCTAACAAAATTGCCGAACTGAACGACAATCCCACGTATTACCCCGAGGACGGCGATATATTCTTTGACATTTCAGATCTTAAAGTCGTCGGTGACAAAGTATATGTTTCAGCAGGTTATACCGGCGAAACAAAATGTGGCGACACCACATTTTCCGCAAGCCATATCGTCTTATGGGGTTTCATGGTATGGACACAGGAGACATATTCTGTCTTTTCGCTTTCAAGCAGTGACCTCACAGGTTGCCGGTCAATTGCTACTGTTAAATACAATGGCGCAAACGGAGCTGATGAAGACAGCGCATCTGAAGTTTACTCATGCAAATTTGATGTAGCTTCGGACGGTACGATTTATGCTGCCTTCTGCTCAGCCGGCAAAGCATCACTCTCTGTCGGAGAAAATACAGTTATCATCGATGAAGCTACCGAAGGACCTCAGAAGTATACCATCGCTGCTATTAAGAACAATGCTCTCACTTCGTCATTTATCAAAGCATGGGAATTCACTGCAACCAAGACTAACGACAACAGCTTCGGCTTTGTCAAAGCAGCTGCCGATAAAATCTATTTCGGAGGCTCTATGTATACCTCAAAGACCGAGAATCCCGGAACCGCCGAGGCCGTAACAACCAACTATCAGAACCTCTTCGTAGCCAATGCTCCCGTCGCCACTCTCGAGCCGACATTCGTTGTAAAAGACGCAGCTGACGGCGTTATCTCTTATAATTCAGTCGCAAGTGCAGCCGAGGTTGCTCCCGGCGAATTCTTACTCAGCACTCTCGGTTGCTACAATCAAGTTTCAGCAGACGGTGTCGAGCCCGCTTACGAAAACGGTGACTTTGCCAACACTGTCCGCACTTACTATTTCAACGGCACAGAGTTTGCAGCCACAGCTCCCCTCGACAAAGAGTCTATCGCCGTTGCAGCCAATGGCGCCAACGTTGCCTTCGCTGACGCAGCCGACGGCGGTATCAGCGTAAGCCTCTACAACTCCAACACATCGGGCATCAGCGACATCACAGTCAGCGACGCCAACAAAACCGGCAAGGCTTACAACCTGCAGGGCATCGAGGTCGCTCCCGACACCAAGGGTCTGATTATCATCGACGGCAAGAAAGTCTACAACAAATAATCACAACTTTGCGATAATCAGTTCTCGTCAGAGCATCTGACGTGACACATTTACGAAATCGCGGTGCCCGACGGCATCGCGATTTTGTGTTTTAAGCCATAATCACTAAATTTGTGACAGCAACATGCCTTCAAGATGGATTCACAGTCATTAAAACCGCTCATAGGTCTGACTCTCAATCAGCTGCGCACCGTCGTCGCCGAGCTCGGGATGCCCCGTTTCGCCGCCGGACAGATTGCGCGCTGGCTATATCAGAAACGTGTCACCGACATCGAGTCGATGACTGATTTGTCAAAAACGGCGCGCCAACGCCTCGCCGAGCATTACACCGTCGGGCGCGAGGAGCCAAAAGCGGCCGCCCGCTCCAAGGACGGCACGGTCAAATATCTATTCGAGGGCGTCGGCGGACGTGACGTCGAGGCCGTCTACATCCCTGACCGCGACCGCGCCACGCTCTGCGTGTCATCACAGGCAGGCTGCAAGATGAACTGCGCCTTCTGCATGACAGGGCGTCAGGGCTTCCACGGCAATCTCACGACCGCGCAGATTATCAATCAGATACTGTCGATTGACGAGTCAGAGAGCCTGACAAATCTCGTCTTCATGGGCATGGGTGAGCCGACTGACAATGTCGACGCCGTGCTTGACGCCATAGAGATACTGACGGATGACTGGGGATTCGGCTGGAGCCCCAAACGCATCACCCTGTCGTCAATCGGCAAGCTGCGCGAGCTCAAAAAGGTCATTGACACGACACGCGTCCACATAGCCGTATCGGTACACTCCCCTTTCGCCGAGCAGCGTGCCTCGCTGATGCCCGTAGAGCGCGCATGGCCCGTGCGTCAGGTCTTCGAGCTGCTGCGCGGCTATGACTTCGCCCATCAGCGACGCCTCTCTGTCGAGTACATCATCTGGGCCGGACTCAATGACTCGGAGGCCCACGCCGATGCTCTCGCCAAGCTGATTAAAGGCACCTCGGCCCGCGTTAATCTCATACGTTTCCACGCCATCCCCGGCTCGACGCTGCGACCGGCCTCACGCGAAGTGATGGAGGCCTTCCGCGACCGCCTCAACGCCGCCGGCGTCACAGCCACAATACGCGCCTCGCGCGGCGAAGACATCATGGCCGCATGCGGCATGCTCGCCGGCCGTCAGAACAAAGACAAGAACACTCTAACAGACTCTACCATATGAAAGACGACAAGATACGCGTCGCCATCACCCAAGGCGACATAAACGGCATAGGCTATGAGGTAATACTCAAAGCCCTCGAGGATAACCGCATCCTCGAACTCTGCACGCCCGTGGTCTACGGCTCGGCCAAAATCGCGGCCCACTACCGCAAACTCCTCGAGATGCCGGCAATCCAGTTCAACCAATGCCGCACATCCGACGAAATAAAGGACGGAGCATATAACATCATCAACGTTGTCGGCGAGGACACACGTCTTGACCCGGGCCAGTCGACCGATGTGGCCGGACAAGCAGCTTTCACAGCGCTTGAGGCCGCAGTGGCAGACCTCCGTGCCGGCCGTGTCGACGTGCTCGTCACCGCTCCCATCAATAAAAACAACATCCAGAGCGAGACCTTCACTTTCCCCGGTCACACCGAGTATCTCGAGGCGTCGCTCGGCGAGGAGGGCGACAAGGCACTGATGATACTATGCAACGAACGCATGCGCGTGGCCCTCGCCACGACTCATCTACCCGTGGCGCAGGTACCGGCCGCCATCACACGCCAGTCGGTTTTATCCAAAATAGAGTCTCTTGCGTGCTCGCTGCGCCGCGACTTCGCCATACCGTCGCCACGCATCGCCGTTCTGTCGCTCAACCCCCACGCCGGCGAGGAAGGCCTCCTCGGCTCAGAGGAAAAGGAAATCATAGCGCCCGCCATCGCAGACGCACGCGACAAAAAAATACTCGCTTTCGGCCCGTATGCAGCCGACGGCTTCTTCGGCAGCGAACAGTACCGGAAGTTTGACGGCATCCTCGCCATGTATCACGACCAAGGTCTCGCTCCGTTCAAAGCGCTCGCCATGGATTCGGGCATCAACTTTACGGCAGGACTACCTTATGTGCGCACTTCACCCGACCACGGCACCGGCTATGACATCGTCGGGCGTAACGAGGCTTCGGCCGAATCAATGCGCTCGGCCATCTACGCCGCTATCGACATCTACCGTAACCGCCGTCGCGAAGACGAGGCGACACGCCGCCCGCTGCGTCGACAGTATTATGAGAAAGGCGCCGACAATGTCGTGCTCGACCTCACGGGCGACGAATAACCCGCTCTGCAAGATGGATTTCGCGATAATCGCCGCCGGTCAGGGCTCGCGCCTCGTCGACGAGGGTATCAGCCGCCCCAAGCCGCTCGTCGAGCTTGACGGGCGCCCGATGATCGGGCGTCTGATTGATATTTTCGCCGCCTGCGGCGCACGCCGTGTCGCAGTCATTGTCAACGAGCAGATGACCGAAGTAGCCGACTACCTGCGCTCGCGACACGACGGGCCCGAAATTTGCCTGACTGTCAAGACTACGGCCGGCTCTATGGAGAGTTTCGCCGAAGTGACGTCGCTTTTGGACGACAGCCGTCGTTTCATCGTCACGACAGTCGACACGATTTTCCGTGAAGATGATTTCAAGGCTTACGTTGACGCATTTGAAAACGCAGACGACGATTGTGACGGTATGATGGCCGTCACGTCATACATCGAGGACGAAAAACCGCTCTATGTCAACATCGATCCCGATAACAGCCTAATCCTCGGCTTTTTAGACCGACCGACTGACGGCGTCGACCATGTGTCGGGCGGCATCTACGGGCTGACACGCCCCGCGCTCACCGTGTTGGGCAGTTGTGTCGCAGCCGGCGTCAACCGCATGCGTGATTACCAGCGCGCGCTGATTGCAGCCGGATTGAAACTCCGCGCCTACGATTTCCCGAAAATCATCGACGTCGACCACGCCTCAGACATCGCCCGCGCCCGCGAGTTTATTGATGGGGAATAATATAACACAGTATTTTGCACCCGATACATGCCGAGGGCTGCCCAAAAGCGTGGGACGCGCGAGTCCTCTACACCCCCCGTGCGGAGCACGCAGTGCGAAGCCGGGGGAGGAGGGCGCAGCATAAATCGGCGCGACAAGCCGCGGAGCATGTGCAGTCGTGCACCGGCGCCGGCCACATTGCAGCAGCCTTGGGTATCGCCTCGCCGTGACAGCGCGGACTCCGTCGCTTGTCACGGAACTACAGGAGATACCGTTATCCCACGGCTACGCGCCTATCCGACGCTCGCCGCGGGTTGTAGAAAAATCGCGCCGCAGGCGCTATTACGCGGCTCCGACCGCTAAAGCGGACGGCTCTTCGTTTTTTATGCGCCAGAATTTATCAAGTCACAAAAATGACATGATAAATAGCACTATAAATGATACGATAAAATGCACTCTGTGATTGAAAAGAGTGTACTCAAGGCTCAAATTTTATATCCTTTGGCGGTGAGGAGACGCTTTACGTCTTCGCGACGGTCACCTTGAAGAAGGACTTCGCCGCAGCGTGCCGAGCCGCCGCAGCCAAGAGACTTTTTGAGCTCGGAGGCGACATTGGCCGCGGTCTCGTCATCAGCGAAACCGCAAATTATGGTCACGCTCTTGCCGGCACGGCCTTTGCGTTCATAAAATACAGTCAGACGTCCCGATTTATTCTTTTTGTCTGCTGTTTCGCCTGAGGTCACTTCCTCAGCAGGTGTATCGTCGCCGGCGGGGAGTGTTTCGCCGAGTGCTTTAAGTGCGTCACGCCAGTCTTCAGCCATATACAATCAGATTTCGCCGACCGATTCAATCGTCGAGGCCACATCCTCAACCGTCTCCACACTATCGACATAATCGTCGTATATGTCCTGCTGCGCCGCATTGTCAAGCTGATTTGACAGCTGACGCAGCACAAGCGTCTGTGAGCGCTCGTCGACAGGCAGATTCTCGATAAATACTTCCACCGAGTCAGCGTCACGCCTGACGGCAGCCTGCATTGACTTGGCCGCAAACGCATAATTAGCCTCTTCGTTAGCCTGCTCCGACAGCCTCACAAAGACCAATGACAGACGGCAGAGGTCATCGACCGACAGATTGCAATAGCTGTCGCCGATAATCAGACTGTCGCACAGCGACTGTGCGGCGTTGTAACGTCTCTCGTCAAGAAATGTCTCGGCACGCGCCACAGGGTCACAGTCAGAGTGTGAGTCACTGCAGGCCGCAAATGTCTCGGCTATCACGGAGATCGCGACTACTGCAAAGATATTAAGACGTTTATAACCCGGCATCAGTATATTCATATATTATTCGCCCGTAGGAGGAGTTGCAGGCTCGACCGGTGGCTCGGTTATTACTTCATCGAGTGACTCGCCGGCGGTGTTATCCCAAGCGGCTTCGGATGGTGACAAGGGGTCTTCGGGCTCATATGTGGCCTCGACATTGTCACCTGCAGGTGTATCTACATGGGTCTTTTCGTTAAACCAGCCGATATAGTAGAGCGCACCGACCAAGAGTGCGGCGACTATAAAACCGATAACAACCCACATCCATGTGTTAGAGTTTCGATTACTGTTAATTGACATGATAATTAATTTTATGAGGTGAGAGTAATTTTTTGAGCGAAGGTCAATCCATGTCCTTTACCTTACGTGTAAACGCAGCCATCTTTATGGCGGCTTCGGCGGCCTCGGAGCCCTTGTTGCCGAGACGGCCTCCGGCGCGGTCTATCGCGTCCTGCTCACAGTCGACGGTCAGCACACCGAATATAACGGGTGTATCGCAGTCGGCGTTAAGGGCCGTAACGCCCTGTGTCACGCTCTGGCAGACGTAATCAAAATGGGGTGTGCCGCCGCGTATCACACATCCTAAGACTATGACAGCGTCAAAACAGCTCGCTTCGATCAGTTGCGAGGCGGCATAGGTGAGCTCAACGGCCCCGGGAACATCAAAAACCTTGATGTCGTCGTCGCTGACACCGGCGTCATGGAGTGTGGCGAGTGCGCCGTCGACCAATGCCGATGTGATGTGACCGTTCCATTCGGCGCGTACTATCGCCACTCTGAAACCGTCTACTTCAGGAAGTCTGCCCTTGGGGGCGCTATGCGGATTTGAACTTGACATTATTATATCTTTATTAAAATTATAACGGATAAAACAGACCAAAGTTTTAGATACGATGCCCCTTAATGCTGTTTCTGCCAGTCGTGGACGAGGGTTGCGGAGGCGTCGACGGCCATGCGGGCGGCCTCGCTGATGACTTTGCGACGAAAATCGTCGTCGGGAGCTGCCACGCGGGTCTTGGCTTCATCGGCCGCATAGAGGGCGGCGACGACACCGGCCACGGCGCCGGCATTCCACATCATCGACTGACAGGTCGAAGCGGGCACTCCCACCTCAGTGACCTCCCTGCCGCTGTAATAGCAGATACGCTGACAGGCGGTGTCGATGTTGATCATAGAGCGGCAGTAGAAATCGATATGGTCGTGGTAGCAACGCTCGCCTTCATCAACCCCGAAAATAAGTTTCAGGTCATTGTTACGCGCCACAACCACATCAGCCGATTCGAGATTCTCGAGGATGGCCGGCATGACACGTGTGATGCGCGGCTCCTGCTGAGGCAGAAAACCCGGCAGGTAGACAGTGACTGCCTTGCGTTCGGCAGCATAGTCGAGCAATTGCGACAGACCGGGGCGCATGCGTGCGTCAAGAGCGTAAAAACCGCCGTAGACCACTATGTCGTTTTCGTCGATACGCGGCCATATTATGTCAAAACATTTATCAGGATACTGCTCGTAGCGGGTTACGTCAGACAGACCTTGGCTCTCGGTCGTAAATATGTTGAGCGGTGTGCGGCCCTCGGTGAAACGGTCGACTGATGTCATGTCGACTCCGGCCTCTGTCAAAAACTCGGCAAGTATATCGCCCACTTTATCTGCCGAAATCTCTCCGGCGAGACTCACGGGCAGCCCGGCACGGGCAAGTATGGCAGCCGCATTGGCGATGCGTCCGCCGGGCATTGAGCCCACGGGCTTGCTCCCGTCAAAAATTATATCAAGGGCACATTCGCCCGCACATATTATTTTTTTCATATCACGGCTTTTACAAGTTATTTGCCTCTGACCTCACCTCGCGCTGCAGACCCGAGGTAACCGCCATGATGTCGTTTGGCATAGTCTTCACGCGTAAATCCGATTTTTTTCATCACGTTTACCACAAGCACATCGCCGATTACGGTCATCATAGTGGTCGATGTGGTAGGCGTCAGACCGAGAGGACAGACCTCGGGAGCATTACCGGTAGGCAGCGTATAATCCGCGAGCTCGGCAAGCGGAGAGTCGGTGCGTCCGGTTATAACGATAAGAGGTATTTGCGGATAGATACCTTTTGCCAACGAGACAAGGTCGATAATCTCGTTTGTCTTGCCGGAATTTGAAATCAGCAGCATGATGTCGTTAGGCTGAAGTATGCCGAGGTCACCGTGCTGCGCTTCGCTCGGATGGAGATTGACAGCGGGCGAGCCTGTAGATGCAAAGGTAGTGGCGATGTTCATGGCGATCTGACCTGCCTTGCCCATGCCTGCGGTGACAATCTTGCCTCCGCGGCGGTGAACATGCTCGACGATGGCCTCGACAGCTCCGTCATAAGCGTCGACGACCGGTATGGCGGCTACAGCCGCGCTCTCGGCGCGCAGTATCTCACGCATGGATGTCTGTATATCAGTCATTGATATTTGGAAGTGATGTATCTATGGTAAAACGATTATCGGACTGTCACGGTTCGACACGCTCAGTCCTCATAAGGGGTAAGGTCCTCGATGCCGGCCTCGGCGAGAGCCTGACGGCGCTCGATGCATGTGCCGCAGCGGCCGCAGTGTTTTTCACCGCCTTTGTAACATGAATATGTGGTCGTATAGTCAACGCCGAGACGTTTGCCGCGCAACGCTATCTGCCCTTTGGTCAGCAGCGTATAGGGAGCACGCAGCTCGATATCGTCGTAAGTGCCCTCGGCGATGGCGCGTCCCATAGCCTTGATAAAGCTCTCGCGGCAGTCGGGATAGAGAGCGTGGTCACCTGCATGGTTGGCTATCATCACAGCCTTCAGGCCGCGGCTTTCAGCCAGACCGGCGGCAGCGGCGAGCATGATGCCGTTGCGGAACGGCACGACCGTCGACTTCATATTATCGAAGTCGTAATCGCCTTCGGGCACAGCCTCGGCGCCCTCAAGCAACGAACTGTGGAAGTAATCGCCGATAAACGACAGATTAATCTCGACAAGCTCTATGCCGAGCTCACGGCAGTGGAGACGGGCACACTCAAGCTCGCGTGCATTATGGTTTGATCCGTAAATAAATGTAACAGCGAGCTCGATGCTCTTGGCGTATTCGTGGAGCATAGTCACGGAGTCCATGCCTCCTGACAACACCATCAAAGCGTCTTTTTCCATTTCGAAAGTGTGATTTGTATGATATAGATGTATATATGCAATCTTCAGGACGTCAACGTTTGAGCGTCACGGCTGCGGCGAGTTGGGCAACGCGACGTTCGGCCACAAGCGACTGATGGTCGCTGTCGCCATAGTTGGCAAACGGATATATGGCGATGCCGCCGCGCGGCGTGAAAATACCGGTGACCTCGATGTAACGCGGGTCCATCAGTCTGACAAGGTCCTTGAGGATGATATTGACGCAGTCTTCGTGGAAGTCGCCGTGATTGCGGAACGAGAACAGATAAAGCTTGAGGCTCTTACTCTCGACCATGCGGCGCCGAGGGATATAGTTTATCACAATGCGTGCGAAATCAGGCTGGCCCGTTTTAGGACAAAGCGATGTAAACTCGGGGCAGTCAAATGTCACGACATATTCATTCTCAGGATGTTTATTCTCAAAAGTTTCAAGCATTTCAGGAGCATAATCAGTCGGATATTTGACTCCTGTATTGCCGAGAAGTGTCAGCTCATTTATTTCGTTTTCTTCGCGTGACATAGTCGCTGTATATATTTGTTTCGGAGAGCAAATTTATAAATTTTTGAGTTACCGTCAAAACACCTTCGCGTCTATTACATACATATTATATAATAAGAGAATCGACGTTCTGTGACGTAAAAAACCCGAAATGCTCGAATTAATTGATAATTAAGCGGCAATTAAGCGACACATCTGTTTTTGTTGTTTAACTTTGGCCTCGAACTATTCTCATTGCAAAACTTCATCACTATCCATGAAAAAACTTTACTCCTTAATTTTACTCGTCATGGCCATGAGTCTGTCGCCGAACAGACCCGACGCGGCAGCAACAGAGCTCAACCCCGACTATCTGTTCTCGCCAAAAGGCATTGCGACTGTACGCATCAACCTCAATGACGGCAAACAAATCGACGACATCAAACGTGACGAAAAAGACGTCAAGGCCGAGAAACTTTCGGCAAACATGGTAATAGAGAACTCTAACGGCTCGACCTACGACGACACAGAGCTTTACAACGGACTGATTGAAATCAAGGGACGCGGTAACACGAGTTGGAATCTGCCCAAACGCCCCTACTCGATCGACCTCGTAGACGCCCTCGGCGAAGACAACCCCGCCTCGCTGCTCGGCATGCCGGCCGACGAGGAATGGGCACTCGTGGCTTTCTGGACTGACCGCAGCTACATGCGCCATCCGTTCGGCTACTTCCTCGGCCGCATGTTTGACGGCATCAACTACTCGCCGCGTTTCCGCTACGTCGAGCTTTATCTCAACGATGATTATCGCGGTGTGTATATGCTTGTCGAGAAAATCAAACGTTCGTCTGACCGCGTCGACGTCAAGAAACTTGACGAAACCAAAGAAAACGGCATCTCGGGCGGCTACATACTTGAGGTCATCCCCTACGACCGATGCAAATCAGACGAAGTAAACACCTACTTCAAAACCGAGCGCGGCAACCATGGCTTTATCTTCAAGTATCCCAAGCCCAAAAACGCCACGCAGGCACAGATAGACTGGATTAAAGCCTATCTCGACAAATTTGAGGAAGCCCTCTGGAACAAAGACTACTCCGAGGAAACGGGCTACCGCAAATACGCCGACCCTAAAGGCTTTTATGACTGGATTATACTCCACGACCTGTCAAAAGGCGTCGACAATCTCTTTCACGCATCAGTATTCGTCGAGAAAGACCGTAACGGACTGATACGCATGAGCGCTCCGTGGGACTTTGACCTCTCGTGGGGAAATATCGGCCACGACGGCGACCCGCTCTATGAAGACGAACTGTGGATTAAACGTGCCGGCTGGTGGAACCGCCTGTGGCGTGACCCCTACTTCGCCAAAAATATCGAACAGCGTTTCGACGAACTGCTGCCACTGATGGACCTCGCTCCCGTCATCCTGTGGTCTAACTACACACAGTTGGAAGAAACCGGTTGCATACGCCGCGACAACGAGCGCTGGCCCAATATGCTGTCGGAGTTTACAAGCCCGATGGGCACATACAAGCCGACGACCTCGCGCGGCCATATACGTTGGATGCTCGAATGGATAGAGTCGCGTAAATTCTGGCTCGCATCACACTACGCCGCCACAGACGCCGACAACTGCGAGCGTCTCAAAAAAATGCGCCCGGTCATACGTGTCTACGACCCTGACGCTTTTGAAAACGGCAAGAGCATGAAAGTGCGCGGGCCCAAGGGCTTTGCCAAATATATCTGGGACCCCGGCACCGAACGTCAGATTACACTTTCAAGACCCGAACGCACTATTTCTGACGATTTGGAGCACACGCTTCAGGTCGTAGACGAGCACGGCTGCAAGTCGCTCGTATCTCTGCCAATACAACGCGGCGAGCCATATAAAAACAGCTTCGGCAAAAGCCTGACATCAGGCATCGGAGATATTACCGCACCGGAGACCGCGGCCGACGGCGCGCCGATTATCGTCGCCACAGCCACAGGCGTCAGAGTCGTCTGCCCGTCTGCCCGTCCCGGCGACAAACTCACTGTCACTATGACCGATATGTCGGGGCGCACAGTCGCAAGACAAACCGTCGACAGCCCCCTCGGTCTCGACCACACCGACATCGCTTTACCTTCGACATCAACCGCCGCAATAGTCACGGCCACGACGACATCGGGCCGGTCGGCATCAGTCAAAATTATGCACTGAGCAGGCCCATAAACCGCACCTAAGTCTCCCGCTCCATTCATCACAACAACGCAAGGAGCCATCCCACGGCGCGAGAGCGCCCCATCATCAGCACAAAGCATCACAAGCCGCCGCCATCTCCGGTGCAAGCGGTCTGTGATGCTGTTTTTATATGTTATTCAACAGATTTCGACCTTTACCATCAAAAAAATTTCACATTAACAAAATTTGTTATTAAATTCGTGACACTCCAACAGACTCCGCGCCCTCGGCTCCACATCGTGTCAGACGGGAGCGGCGGCTGAGAGCCTTTTATAAATACCACGACATAAACACTTAACTATAACCATAATTAAAAATCTCTTAGAGCAAATGAGTTACCTGAAATTCGACAAGAATCTGCTCATCAACCTCGACCAATCACTGCCAAAAGAGATGTTGCGCACCAATCAGGCCGGAGCATACCACTGCACCAGCCTGCCGGGCTGCAACACACGCAAACAACATGGCCTGCTGGTGATACCGATTCCCGAAATGGGCAACAAAGCCCATGTACTGCTCTCATCATTAGACGAAACCGTCATACAGCACGGAGCGCCCTTCAACTTGGGACTGCACCGCTATAAAGGCGGCGTCTACAGCCCCAACGGCCACAAGTATATACGAGAGTTTGACTGCGAAAGCGTTCCCCGGATGACCTATCGTGTCGGCGGCGTGATTCTGACAAAAGAAAAAGTCTTTATCTCACACGAAAACCGCATACTCATCCGCTACACCCTCGTCGACGCCCACTCGGCCACGACCCTGCGTTTCCGACCGTTCCTCGCCTTCCGTGAGAGCAACAGCCTCTGCATCGCCAACGACGCCATCAACCGCGAGCTGCGCCATGTCGATAACGGTGTCGCCTCGTGTCTATACGAGGGTTTCCCGACTCTCTACATGCAATTCAACCGCAAACCGGTCTGGGTCGACGAGCCTAACTGGTACAAAGACATCGAGTATGTCAAAGACCTCGAACGCGGAGTCCCCTACACCGAAGACCTGTGGGTGCCCGGCTACTTTGAGATACCTATCAAGAAAGGCGAGTCCATAATATTCTCGGCGGGCATCTCAGAGGTCAAGCCACGCTCGCTTGCCAAAATGTATGAGGCGGAAATCGCCACGCGCACATGCCGCACATCATTCTATAACTGTCTTAAAAACGCCGCCAAACAATTTTATGTCAAAGACGGCGACAACATGTATGTCATCTCGGGCTTCCCGTGGGGCGTCGTGCTCGCACGCAACACCTTCATGGCCGTGCCCGGCCTGACACTCGCCATCGACCATCGGGCCGACTTCGAGGCCATCGTAGACACAGCCTCACGCGCCCTGCTGCGCTATATGGCTGACGGCCAACTCTCATCGCGCATACAGGGCATAGACCTGCCCGACATACCGTTATGGGCCATGTGGGCCATACAGCAGTATGCCAAGAGCGTAGGCACCGACGCCGCCCGCGAGCGTTATATGGAGCTGACGACCGAAATAATCGACTATATTCTCGACAACCGCCATCCCAATCTGCACGTCGATGCGACCAACGGATTAGTGTCGACCCTCGGCACATCCAACCCCGTCTCGTGGATGAATTCGACTCTCAACGGTCGCCCGGTCATCCCCCGTTCGGGCTATCTGGTCGAGTTCAACGCACTGTGGTATAACGCGCTGATGTTTGCCTCGATGCTTGCAGAGACTAATCCCGACCTCGCCGAACGCCGTCAGCGCTGGACAGAGGCCGCAGAGAAAATGAAGCAGCCATTCGTCGACACTTTCCTCAACGACGGAGGCTATCTATACGACTACGTCGACGGTATGTACGCCGACCCGTCGGTGCGTCCCAACATGGCTGTCGCAATCGGACTCGACTACTCGCCGCTTGACCGCCGTCAGCGCAAGACAGTGCTCGACGTCGTCACACGCGAGCTCCTCACTCCCAAAGGTCTGCGCTCGCTCTCGCCAAAAAGCTACGGCTACCGTCCGTTCTATCTCGGCTCGCCCGACGAACGCGAGATGGCGCTGCATCAGGGCCCGGCGCGTCCATGGCTTATGGGATTCTACGCCGACGCCTATCTGCGCGTCTTCGGCATGAGCGGTGTCGGCTACATAGACCGCATGCTCATAGGCTTCGAAGACGAGATGGACAAGGGCTGCATCGGCTCGCTGTCGCAGCTCTACGACGGCAACCCGCCGTTCGCCGGACGAGGCGCCGTTTCTCACGCCACAAATGTCGCCGAAGTGCTACGCACTCTACGCACTCTCAAAAAGCTCAATGTCGACCAATGACCGCCGTCTGACACAATGAGCCGAATCATAATACCTAAGAATTAAACTGACTCACAATGAAAGCATTAATGTTCGGTTGGGAATTCCCCCCTCATATCCTCGGCGGTCTCGGCACGGCAAGCTACGGTCTGACCAAAGGCATGTGGGAGTGTGGTGACATGGACATCACCTTTGTGATTCCCAAACCTTTTGGCGACGAAGACAAGAGTTTCGCCCACATAATCGGCGCCTCGCAGGTGCCCGTCGCATGGCGCGACGTCAACCGCGACTATGTCGAGCAGCGCATCGGACGTCTTATCGACCCCGACCTCTACTACCGCATGCGTGACCACATATACGCCGACTTCAACTATATGCGCACCAACGACCTCGGCTGCATCGAGTTCTCGGGACGCTATCCCGACAATCTCCTTGAGGAAATCAACAACTACTCAATCACGGCCGGAGTCATCGCCCGCACCGTCGACTGCGACATCATCCACAGCCACGACTGGCTGACATACCCCGCCGGTATCCACGCCAAGCAGGTCACCGGCAAGCCTCTTGTCATCCACGTCCACGCCACAGACTATGACCGCTCGCGCGGCAATGTCAACCCGACGGTGTTCAACATCGAGCGCGACGGCATGATACACGCTGACCACATCATCACCGTCAGCAATCTCACGCGTCAGACCGTAATCAACCATTATGGCATCGATCCGGCCAAGGTGACCACCGTCCACAACGCCGTCGTGCCTCTGAGCCGCGAGTTGCTTGATGTCGAGGTAAACAAGCCTAAAGAGAAAATTGTCACCTTCCTCGGCCGCATCACCATGCAGAAGGGACCCGAATATTTCGTCGAGGCCGCTGCCAAGGTGCTCTCCAAAGTCCACAACGTCAGATTTGTCATGGCAGGCTCCGGCGACATGATGGACAAGATGATTACACTTGCCGCCGAGCGCGGCATCGCCGACCGTTTCCACTTCCCCGGCTTCCAGAAAGGCAAACAGGTCTACGAGATGCTCAAAGCATCTGATGTCTACATGATGCCGTCGGTGTCCGAGCCTTTCGGCATATCGCCCTTGGAGGCCATGCAGATGGGTGTGCCGTCGATTATCTCCAAACAGTCGGGCTGCGCCGAGATTCTCACAAATGTCATAAAGACAGACTACTGGGACATCGACGCCATGGCCGACGCCATACACTCGATTATATCCTACCCGGCCATGTATAAACAGCTGCGCGAGGACGGTCTGGCCGAAGTCGCTCAGATTACATGGGAGAAAGCCGGCCGCAAGGTAATCGACATCTATAACAAAGTTCTAAACCGTCAATCTTAAGACACCATAACACGATATGAAAGCTATCTGTTTCAACTTCGAAATCCATCAGCCGTTCCGCCTCAAACGTTACCGCTTTTTTGACATAGGCAACGACCATTATTACTACGACGACTTCCTCAACGACGATATAATCACCCGCATCGCCGAGCGCAGCTATATCCCCGCCGCTCAAACGCTGCTCAAGATGATTGAAGACAACAAGGGCGCTTTTAAATGTTCGATTTCAATCACCGGATCCGCCATCGAACAGATCGAGCAGTATGTGCCCGAGTTCATTGATCTGCTCAAACGTCTCGCCGACACAGGCTGCTGCGAGTTTGTAGCCGAGCCTTACGCTCACTCGCTCGCCTCGCTGACTGATCCCGAGGAGTTTGCCGAGCAGGTCAAGGTCGAGTGCGACAGACTACATGCGCTCTTCGGCGTCAAGCCCAAAGTGCTGCGCAACACCGAGCTTATCTACGACGATGACATTGCCCCGCAAGTTGCCGCCATGGGTTTCAAAGGTATACTGACCGAGGGCGCAAAACACATCCTCGGATGGAAATCTCCCAACTATGTCTACACCGCCGCAACAGCGCCCAAACTCAAGCTGCTGCTCAAAAACTCCAAGCTCAGCGACGATATATCGTTCCGTTTCAGCGACACGTCTTGGGACGCTTATCCCCTCACCGCCGACAAATATATCGACTGGATTGCATCGACACCGGCCGACGAGCAGATTATCAACCTCTACATGAATCTCGAGACCTTCGGCGGCCTGCAGCCGGCCAATTCGGGAGTCTTCCAGTTCCTCGAGGCTCTGCCACGTTTCGCCCGTGAGCGCGGCATCGAGTTCTGGACGCCGACCGAGGCCATCACACGCCTCAAACCCGTCGGCGAACTCTCTGTCGTTCACCCCATCTCGGGCGCCGACGAGGCACGTGACACATCGGCATGGCTCGGCAATCAGCTCCAGAACGAGGCCTTCAACAAACTCTACTCGGTTGCCGAGCGCGTCAGACTGTGCTCAGACCGCCGTCTCAAACAAGACTGGTGGTATCTGCAGGCATCAGACCATTTCTACTATATGTCGACCAAACACATGGCCGACGGCGCCGTGCACAGCCTCTTCAGCCCCTATGAGACACCGTTCCAAGCGTTTACAAACTATATGAACGTGCTGGCCGACTTCATCGTCCGCGTTGAGGAACAGTATCCTCTCTCAATTGAGAATGAAGAACTTAACTCGCTGCTCACCACTATCCGCAATCAGGCTGACGAAATCGAGACTCTCAATAAAGAAGTAAATTCGATGCGCAAAAACATCGAGCACTTCAACGAGGAGCACGCCCGTCGCGCCGCCCTCGCCGAGAAAGAGGCCAAACCCAAAGCCGAGAAAGCCGAGAAACCGGCTAAAGCAGCTAAAACAGCTAAAGTAGCTAAGGAAACCAAACCCGCTAAAGCGCCTAAAGCCCCTAAAAAAGCCAAAGCCGATAAATAAGCCAAAACAGCTAAGACAGCTATAATAGCTACAAAAGCAAATACCCCTCTTTTAGCCCCGCCCGTTTCACCCGGCGGGGCTATTTTTTTGTAGTTTTCAGACTTAAATTTGACTTTTCGGGCCGGGGGCTTGTGTCGGCGGCGGGGTTTTACTAATTTTGCGGATTATAAACCATTCAGCCCCTGCGATAATGGATAATTCACAGCCTCGTTGGACCGAAATCGAACACCTGCCCGAATGGGACGAAGAGTTTTATGACGTCTATACCGCCAAAAAATTCGGCAAATGGGTCATGCTCAAGACACTCAAACCCAAGTATCGCGACAATCCCGAGTATGCCGACATGATTGAACGCGAATTTGATGTCAGATATAATCTCGCGCATCCCAACATCGTAATGATCAACGACTTCGAGGATGTGCCCGGCATCGGTCGCTGCATCATCACCGACGATGTCTACGGCGACTCACTACGCAAACTCTTGGACAACGGCAAGCTCACCGAAGCCCATGTGGCCAAACTCCGTGACCAGCTTGTCAGCGCCATCGACTACATCCAGACCAACCATATCGCTCATCATCAGCTGCGCTCTGACCGCATCATATTTACCGAAAACATCGGTAACCTCAAGCTCATCGATGTCGGTTTCGAGCAGCGTCCGTCGCTGACGCCGGCCGAGGCTGCCGACGACATACGCGACTACGGGCGCATCATTCTCGAGACTCTCGACCGCAGCGGCATCCATGACCCGCACCTGCGACATGTGGCCGAGCGCTGCGTCGACCGAAATCCCTCGCGACGCATCCGCGATGTCCACCATCTGCGCATGGCGCTCGAAAACCGTCGCTCAAACCGTCTTTATCTCATCATTATAATATTCTTAATCGTGATGGTGGCACTGCTCGCATGGCTGCAGTCGCCCTACCGTCCGGCTTTCCCCGCCGCAAATCCATGACACTGACAGTCAGACCCATAAAGCCAATACGCTCGGAGCTAAAAAAATATGTCCACACGGGCATCGACCTCTATAAAGACGCCCCCTGCTATGTGCCGCCGCTCGTAATCGATGAGATGGCGACCCTGTCGCCCAAATCAAATCCGGCCTTTGACCATTGCGAGGCACAATCGTTTATCGCCGAGCGCGACGGCAAAGCAGTCGGCCGCATTACGGCCATCATCAACCATAACGCCAACCGCAAGTTCGGCTCACGCGACATGCGTTTCGGTTTTGTCGATTTCATCGACGACGCCGAGGTCGTCGACGCACTGTTTGACGCCGCGTCGGCGTGGGGACGCCAACGCGGCATGGACTCTATCGTCGGTCCGATGGGCTTCTCCGACATGGACCACGAAGGCATGCTCATCGAGGGCTTTGACGAGATGGGCACCATGGCCACGATTTACAACTACCCCTACTACCGCGACCACATGGAGCGCCTCGGCTTTGTCAAAGACGCCGACTGGATTGAGTTCCGCATCAAGATTCCCTCGGATATTCCCGACAAATATGCACGCATAGCAGACATCGTATCCAAGAAATACGGACTGCACACCGTACCCCTCACCTCACGAAAAGAAGTCAAGAAAAAGTACGGCCGTCCTCTTTTCGACCTTATAAACGAGGCTTACAAAGACCTTTACGGCTACACGTCGCTGACGCCGCGACAGATTGATTACTATGTCGACCAGTATCTTGACATCATCCGCTTGGACTGCGTCTCGGCCGTAGCCGACGCCGAGGGCAAACTCGTGGCCGTGGGCATTTCGATGCCCTCGCTCTCCGAGGCCCTTCGCCGTTCACGCGGGCGTCTGCTCCCCATGGGCTGGTGGCATCTGCTCAAAGCCCTGCGCGCCAAGACTGACACCGTCGATCTTATGCTCGTCGCCGTCAAGCCGGAGTATCAGAGCAAAGGCGTCAACGCCTTGGTGTTCTGCGATTTGATACGCACATACAACCGCCTCGGATTCAAGTATGCCGAGTCAAACATCGAGCTTGAGGACAACGAGAACGTGCAGCGCCAGTGGGACTACTTCGAGCACCGTCAGCACCGCCGTCGCCGCGCATGGCGCAAATCACTCTGACCGACATCAGACGACAATTTATGCGTGCGGGCAGTTTGCAAATGCAAACTGCCCGCACGCCTCATCTGCCGCCCTCTAAGCGCTGAATCAGTGGATGTTGATAACTTCTTGTCGCATAATTTAATTTTTAGCAATTTATATTTGCAAACTATATCACTAATTGACTAATTTTACAATTCAAAAGACAAGCCTTACAAAGTCACAGCAAAACCCTATGAATCAGGAAGTTTACCACATACCTGCGCTTTTGCCGGAATGTCTTGATGCACTCGACATCAAGCCCGGCGGCACATATGTCGACGCGACCTTCGGCGGAGGCGGTCATTCGCGTGCTATCGCCGAGAGACTGACCGACGGAGGACGTCTCTACGCCTTTGATCAGGACGAAGACGCCGTCAACCGCGCATTCAGCCACCCGGCGCTCACGGTAGTTTACGGCAACTTCCGTTTCATGGCCAATTTTCTGCGTTACTACGGAGTCGATGCCGTCGACGGTATACTCGCCGACCTCGGCGTGTCGTTTCATCACTTCGATGACAGAGACCGCGGCTTTTCGTTTCGCGCAGACGGCCCGCTTGACATGCGCATGAACCGACGCGCGCGCCGTTCGGCCGCCGACCTCATCGCCGACGCTGACATCGACCGTCTGACAGAGACATTCCGCCTCTACGGAGAGCTCAAACAAGCTCGCCGCATCGCCGGAGCCATCGTCGACGCACGACGCACGGCCCCGGTCGACACCATCGGACGCCTTTTAGACATCGTCAAGCCGTTCATAAACCCCCGTCAGGAGAAAAAAGAACTCGCACAGCTCTTTCAGGCGCTGCGCATCGAGGTCAACGGCGAGTTAGATGCCCTGCGCGACTTCCTGACTCAGAGTTTAGACTGCCTGCGACCCGGCGGACGTCTCGCCATCATCACTTACCACTCGCTTGAAGACCGACTCGTCAAAAACTTCATGCGCTCGGGCAACTTCAGCGGCGATATCACAAAAGACTTTTTCGGACGCGTCTCGTCTCCGTTTACTCTTGTCACATCCAAACCCATCGTCCCTGACGACGCAGAGATTGAGCGCAATCCGCGTAGCCGCAGCGCAAAACTCCGCGTAGCCATAAAAAACTGAACAGACACACAAGACCATCATGTCAGCCTTATCAAAATTCAAAATAAAAGACACCGGACGGCATCTCAACGACGCACTCGACCGCACATATTACGGCCGTGTAATTTCGAGCCGCTTTTTCAAACGCTATCTGTTCCAGACCACATTTATCGTCGGTCTGATACTGATTTACATATCAAACCGCTATGACTGCGTGACCGGGATGGAGACCATCAACGCCCTGCAGTCAGAGCTTGACATCGTGCGCACAGAGCTGCAAAACCAGCGTTCGTCATACATGTCGATGACACGCGAGTCAGCCATGCAGCAGCTTGTCGACACTCTCCACCTAAACCTCGGCATACAGCAGCAGCCGCCTTACCGCATAAACCTGATTAAAGATGACGCCGACAGATAACACCAAAGCCACAGGCCGCGGCACACAGCAAGCCTCTGAGCGCCGTCGGCCGACAGACGGCCCCCAGCGCAGCCGCCGCGCATATATCCTCGCACGTCTGAGCTTTATATCGCTGCTGATACTTTTAGTCGCCGGCGCCATCATTTTCATGGCCGTAAACACCACCATCATACGTGCGTCGGCATGGAACGAAAAGGGCCAGCGTCATCTCGACGACACCGTCTCTATAAAACCGCTGCGCGGCGACAGCCTTGCCAGCGACGGCTCTCTCCTCGCGACCAACCTCAACTCCTTCAACCTGCGCCTCGACGTCAAGGCCACGCGCTGCCTGATACGCGAGTATGTGGCGTCGCTTGACAGCCTCTGCGACAGCCTCGCCTACCACTTCCCGCGACGCACCCGCGACGAATGGAAAGAATATCTCAGCGCGCCACTCAAAAAAGAGCGCTCAAAACGCTCGTCGTCGTTTCTGCTGCTCAAGGAGGTGCCTGACGACGCCGTGCGCCTTGTCAAACAGTTCCCCTATTTTCGCCGCAGCTCCAACGCCAACCGCACGGGCCTCGTGCGCGAGAGGGTGCTCAAGCGCAAATACCCATATGGTGAGATGGCCGCGCTGTCCATAGGTCGAGTCGGCGAAGTCGCCCTACGTGACGTGCGCGGTGCCTCAGGCTTGGAACGCGCCCTCGACTCGCTGCTCTACGGGGAGCCCGGCATCGCCAAACGCGTGCTGATGACCGACCGCATCGCCAACTGGACCGTGCGCAAACCGCGCAACGGCTACACCGTCACCACTACTATCGACATAACCATGCAGGACATCCTCGAGCACGAGCTCGGCGAGATGCTGCTCACCACAGAGGCCGAGTGGGGCACTGCCATAATTATGGATGTCGAGACCGGCGACATCAAGGCCATCTCAAACTTAGAGCGCGACACCGTGCCCGGCTCACACCGCTACATCGAGGGCATGAACCGCGCCGTACTCGCCTATGAGCCCGGCTCGGTCGTCAAGACCATCTCGATGATTGTGGCCATGCGCAAGGGCCTCGTCACCCCCGGCAAGACTTTCCACATCGAGCCTAAAGGCGTCGGCTACCGCTACTGCGGCGGACGTCCCATCAATGACACCCACTCGCCGTCGACCCTCGAGGTCGACCGTTTCCTCGAGTATTCGTCGAACATCGGCATGACAAAGCTGCTCACCGGCTGCTTTGAGTCGGAGCCTGACTCGTTCAGACGCGCGCTGTCAGAAATCGGATTCTTCGACCGCTTCCACACCGGCATGGAGCGCGAGCGCACACCCTATTTTCCCCGTGTGCCGTCCAACAAGGGCGGCCGCATCGCCCTCTCGCGCATGGTCTTCGGCTACTCGACGATGATACCGCCGCTCTATACCTGCGCCATGTATAACGCCGTGGCTAACGGCGGACGCTTCGTGCGCCCCCGTCTCGTCAAAGGCCTGCGTCATCCCGACGGACGCGACTCGGTCATCCCTGTCAGCTATGTGCGCGACAGCATCCTGACTTCGGCACAGTCAGCCGAGCTGCGCCACATGCTCCATGAAGTCGTCTGGGGTCAAGGTGGCACGGCCAAGGCGCTTAAAAACGACCTCGTCACCATCGCCGGCAAAACCGGTACCTGCCGCATAGCCGTCGAGGCTCCCCCCGCGCCCAAAAAGACGGGCGCCGACAGCGCAAAGGCCAAAGGCCGGGAACAAGCTCCGGCACGTAAACCCGGCGGCTATCTCGAAGGCCGATATCGCCTCGCATTCTGCGGATTCTTCCCCTACGAGAAGCCCAAATATACCTGTATGGTGCTCATAAACGACCCATCACCGGCCTACCGCGGCGCCGCCACCACATCGGGCATGGTCCTGAAAAATGTCGCCCTCAAGCTCTACTCGCGAGGCATGCTCGGCAACACGCCGGACTATCACGAGGGCGACACTCCCAAGTCAGGGCCGACTCTCTACGCATCTTATGACACAGAGCGATACCGCCGTCTCGCCGATGGTATAAATATGCCTCACGGCACAGTCATACAGACCCATGCAGAGCCCAAAGCAGGCCACATTCCCGACGTGCGCGGTCTCGGTATCCGCGAGGCCGTCGTCAAGTTAGAGAAATCGGGCTACAACGTCTCGTTCAGCGGCACCGGCTATGTAGCCACACAGTCGCCGGCCGGAGGCACCCCCGCTCCGAAGGGGTCGCGCGTAAACATAACACTACAACAGAACTAACTGTCAGCTAAGTATATAATCAAACATGCCACGTCTTTCAGACCTACTTAAGTCACTCGCACCCGGCTATCGGGTCAACGGCCCGACAGACCTCGAGCTGAGCGCCATCACCGCCGACTCTCGACGCGTAAGCAACGGTGCTCTCTTCGTCGCCATAAAAGGCACGGGCGTCGACGGCCATGACTTCATAAATGCCGCCGTCAAGGCCGGCGCACGTGCCGTCGTCGGCTCGCACATGCCCGACGGACTGCCCGACACGGTAACAACAGTCATCGTCGACAATCCCTCAATCGCCCTCGGCCGGCTCGCCTCGCGCTGGTACGGCGACCCGTCGCGCTCACTGCGTCTTGTCGGCGTCACCGGCACTAACGGCAAGACTACCGTCGCCACGCTTATTTATGAGATTTCACGCCTCTATGGTCTGCGCGCAGGTCTGCTCTCGACCGTGGTCAACATCGTCGACACAGAGCGTGTGGCCGCGACTCACACCACGCCCGACCCCATCGAGCTAAACTCGCTGCTGCGCCGTATGGTCGACGCCGGCTGCGAGATAGCCGCCATGGAGGTCAGCAGCCACGCTGCCGACCAGCACCGCATCGCCGGGCTGCACTTCGCCGGAGGCATCTTCACCAACCTCACGCGCGACCACCTCGACTATCACAAGACTTTCGACGCATATCTGCGCGCCAAGCAGTCGTTCTTCGACATGCTCCCGGCCGAGGCTTTTGCCCTGACCAACGCCGATGACCGCAACGGAGCCGTAATGGTGCAGAACACCCGCGCCCGCGTCTTTGACTACTCGGTGCGCGCCGACGCCGACTTCCGCGGGCGCATCATCGAAAACCGTCTCGACGGTATGCTCATAAGCTTTAACGGCACCGAGGTCGAGACACTCTTCACCGGCCGTTTCAACGCCTCAAACCTGACGGCCGTCTACGGAGCTGCAACCCTTTTAGGTTTTGACCCCGAGCGTCTGCCACAGGCCATGAGCGCTCTCGTGCCTGTCGCCGGACGCTTCCAGACTTTCCGCTCGCCCTCGGGCGTCACGGCCATAGTCGACTACGCCCACACCCCCGACGCACTCATCAACGTCCTTGACACCATCCGCGACATCGTCGGCCGCGGACACGCAAGTGTCATCACCGTCTGTGGCTGCGGAGGCGACCGCGACCGGGGCAAGCGTCCGATGATGGCTGCCGCTGCCGCCTCGCGCTCTGACCGTCTCATACTGACCTCCGACAACCCGCGCAGCGAGGACCCTGTCGCCATCATCGACGACATGCTCGCCGGACTCGACGATGAGGCGCGACGCACCACGCTCTCCATCACCGACCGCCGCGAGGCCATACGCACAGCCGCCGCCCTCGCCCGTCCCGGCGATGTCATTCTCGTCGCCGGCAAGGGTCACGAAGATTATCAGATTATCGGCTCCGAGCGTCACCACTTCGACGACCGCGAGGAGGTACGCGCCGCTCTCGGCATCATATAGACATAACGACAACACGACTTTTACACGACACTAATGTTTTACTCGCTTTTTCAACTCTTCAAAGACTTCGACCTGCCCGGCGCCCGTCTGATGGAATATATCACCTTCCGTTCGGGCTGTGCCTTCGTTCTCGCTCTCATCATCGCCATCTTTGTCGGGCGCCGCATCATTGACCGTCTGCAAAAAATGCAGATTGGTGAAATCATCCGCGACCTTGACCTCGAGGGACAGGAAAAGAAAAAAGGCACACCGACTATGGGCGGAGTCATCATCATACTCTCGATACTCGTGCCTTGCCTGCTTGTAGGCAATCTCACCAATGTCTACATGATACTTATGCTCGTCGCCACGCTCTGGTTAGGCACAATCGGCTTCCTCGACGACTACCGCAAGATAAAATACCGCAACAAAGAGGGTCTCAAAGGCAAATACAAGATAATAGGTCAGGTAGGCATCGCCGTCATCGTCGCCGTGACGATGTTTCTCAACCCCGACATGGTCATTGTCGAGAACAGCGAGATCGTCGACGTCGACACCAATCTGGTCGAGGAAGTCATCTACGCCGACCAGACCGTCAAATCACCTCAGACCACTATACCCTTCCTCAAAAACAACAACTTCGACTACTCGCTTTTCACCCGTTTCCTCGGCTCACACGCCGAAACCGGCGGCTGGATAGTATTCTTCTTCTTCGTCATCTTCTTCGTGGCCGCCACATCCAACGGCGCCAACCTCAATGACGGCTTAGACGGCATGACCGCCGGTCTATCGGCCATCAGCGGCGTAGCACTCGCCGTCATGGCCTATCTCGGAGGCAACATCATATACTCGGCCTACCTTAATATAATGTATATACCGCAGTCGGAGGAACTTGTCGTATATATGGCCGCCTTTGTCGGCGCATTAGTCGGCTTCCTGTGGTATAACGCCTCGCCGGCACAGGTCTTCATGGGCGATACCGGCTCGCTGACCCTCGGCGGCATCATCGCCGTCTTTGCCATCCTCATCCACAAGGAGCTGCTGCTACCGATACTCTGCGCCCTATTCTACATCGAAGACCTCTCGGTCATCCTGCAGGTGGCCTACTTCAAGCGCACAGGCGGCAAGCGCATCTTCAAGATGACACCCATACACCACCACTTCCAGAAACCCGGCAACGCCGGCTATCAGGCTCTGATACAGCGCCCCATACAGCCCATACCCGAGGCCAAGATTGTCACCCGCTTCTGGATTATCGGCATCATACTCGCCGTCGTAACTTTCGTTACGCTCAAAATACGCTAATCAACTTATATTCAGCATAATCATGAACTGTAAAAACATAGTCATCCTCGGCGCCGGCGAGAGCGGCTGCGGCGCCGCCGTCCTTGCCAAAGACAAAGGCATGGACGTCTTTGTCAGCGACTTCGGCTCTATCGCTCCGCGTTATCGCGAGATGCTTGAGACCGAGGGGATACCATACGAGGAAGGGCACCACACCATGGAGCGCATCCTCGCCGCCGACACTGTCATAAAGAGTCCCGGTATCGCCGAGACCACACCCGTCATGCAGGCAGTCCTTGCAAAAAACATCCCGGTCATCTCTGAAATAGAGTTCGCCGGCCGCTACACCGACGCCAAGATGGTCTGCATCACCGGCAGTAACGGCAAGACGACCACCACCCTGCTCACCTATCATATACTGCGCCACGCAGGTCTCAACGTAGGCCTCGCCGGCAATGTCGGCAAGAGCCTCGCACTGCAGGTCGCACGTGACCCTCACTACGTCTATGTCATCGAGCTCAGCTCGTTCCAGCTCGACAATATGTATGAATTCAAGGCCAACATCGCTGTCATACTCAACATCACGCCCGACCACCTCGACCGCTACGACCACAAGATGCAGAACTATATCAACGCCAAATTCCGCATCCTGCAGAATCTGACACCGACCGACGCCTTCATCTACTGGCAGGACGACCCTGTCGTCACGGCCCAGCTCCGTCAGATTCAGACCGAGGCCCGTATGTATCCCTTCGGCGAACATCTCGAGGAGGAAAATCAGGCGGCATATATCGACGCCTGCAACGAGCTGATAATCAACACTCCGTCAAGCTCGCTCACAATGCCCCGCGCCGACCTCGCGCTCAACGGCATACACAATCTCTATAACTCGATGGCCGCCGGCATATCGGCATGTCTGCTCAACATACGCCGCGACGACATTCGCGACGCCCTCGCAGACTTCAAAGGCGTAGAGCACCGTCTCGAGCATGTGGCACGCGTAGACGGTGTCGAGTGGATTAACGATTCCAAGGCAACAAACGTCAACTCTTGCTGGTATGCTCTCGACTCTATGACGACTCCCACCGTGCTCATACTCGGCGGCAAGGACAAGGGCAACGACTACTCGGAGATTCTGCCGCTCGTGCGCGAGAAAGTTAAGGCAATCGTGGCCATGGGCGTCGACAACCGCAAGATTATCGACTTCTTCAAAGGCGAAGTCCCCGAGATACGCGACACACATTCGCTTGACGAGGCCGTGGCAGCCTGCCGCGAGCTCTCGACCGCCGGCGACACCGTGCTGCTCTCGCCCTGCTGCGCCAGCTTTGACCTGTTCAAAAGCTACGAAGACCGCGGACGCCGCTTCAAAGACGCCGTCATGGCCCTCGCCGAACATAAATAAAAACAGTGTCTGACGACACTAAATCTGATTACGACTATGAACACCGCCGCCGAAGATCTGCAAGCCATCGCCCCGAAGGTGCGCACCGACCACCATATCTGGGGCATATACATCTTTCTGCTAATTGTCTCGGTCATCGAGCTATTCAGCGCATCGAGCCAAGAAATCGAAATCAACGATATCTACGGCCCTATCATCCGTCATGCCCGTTTTTTAGCAATCGGCCTTGTGCTGATGCTTATTATACAGCGCTTTCACTACAAATACATCTATAAACTCATCCCGGCCTTTGTCATCGGCTCGATAGCGGCCATGATATTGGTGCTCTTGGTCGGCGTCAACATCAACGGCGCGCGCCGAGGCTTGCAGTTCGGCTCGATTATCATCCTCCCGGCAGAGTTTCTCAAACTCGCGGCGGCGGTAGGAGTGGCCTATATACTGAGTCTCAATCAGATAAAAGGCCGACGTGACGTCACCACCCGCGGCGTGGTCTACGCCACGGCTCTGACGCTCTTCTGCAGCGGTCTTCTATTCTCCCACGGTCTGACCAACACCCTGCTGCTCATGGCCATCTGCATGTCGATGATGCTTATCGGCGGTGTCAGCATGCGCAAATTTCTTTGCGTAGTCGGCGTCTTCGCTGTCGTCGGAGGAGGCGCCCTGATTTACAAGATGAAATTCAAGAGCAGCGGTGCTCCGACCCCTGAGGCTATCGAGATTGCGCAGCTCAACCACGAAGACCCGTCAACAGCATCCGGAGACCGTTCGGAGACGTGGAAAGGGCGTATCTCACGCCATTTCCGCCTCAATAAGCATCTCGACGATATAAACGACCTCAACAAACAGGAGCAGCTGAGCTATATCGCACAGGCTCATGGCGGACTTTTCGGCGTCGGCCCCGGCAACTCGCGCGAGAACGCGCGCCTGCCCCTCGCCTTCTCAGACTATATCTACGCCATCGTCATCGAGGAGCTCGGCCTCTTCGTCGGCATATTCATCCTTCTCTGCTACCTGTGGCTGCTCGCTCGTGCCGGCCACATAGCCACGAAATGTAAGCAGACACTGCCGTGCCTGTTGGTCATCGGCTGCGCCATATACATTGTCTATCAGGCCCTTTTCCACATGGCCATCGTCACCGGCGTCTTCCCCGTCTCGGGTCAGCCCCTGCCGCTCATCTCCAAAGGCGGAACATCAGTAATCGTCACATCCATGGCTCTCGGCGTGATGCTCTCCATCAGCCGCCACGCAGCTTTCAAAGGCGATAAAGAGGCAATCCGCGAGGAGCTCAAAGCTCTGCCTGCAAATATTCAGAGCGAAAACCCGTCTCAACTTTAGCACACTGACTCTCAACAACATCCAACTGACTCATATATGACACAATCATCAGATAATAAGCCTGAGCGCCTGCAGCGCGTGCTCATCAGCGGCGGAGGCACCGGCGGCCATATTTTCCCGGCCATCTCTATCGCCAACGCCATCCGCCGTCGTTACCCCGACGCCGACATACGTTTTGTCGGGGCAGCCGACCGCATGGAGATGGAGCGCGTGCCGGCTGCAGGCTATCCCATCGAGGGTCTGACGGTCAGCGGCTTCGACCGTCACAACCCGCTGCGCAACATCAAGGTCGTCTGGCGCCTGATTAAGTCAATGCGTCGTGCGCGCCGCATCATACGCGACTTTCGTCCTCAGATTGCCATCGGCGTCGGAGGCTACGCTTCGGGAGCCACACTCAAAGCCGCGCAGAAATTAGGCGTCCCCACTCTGATACAGGAGCAGAACTCCTATGCCGGCGTCACTAACAAGCTGCTCGCGGCCAAGGCCAAACGCATCTGTGTGGCATACGAAGGCATGGAACGTTTCTTCCCGGCCGAGTCCATCGTCATGACCGGCAACCCGGTGCGCGCATCGCTGCTTGACTGTCCGATGACTCAGCCCGAGGCCAAAAGCGCCCTCGGTTTTGACCCGCAGCGCCCCTTGGTACTTATCGTCGGAGGCAGCCTCGGTGCACGCACCATCAACCGCGCAGTCGCCCAATCGCTTGACGCCCTTACCGACGGAGGCACACAGCTGCTCTGGCAGACCGGCAAGACCTATGGAGCCGACGAGGCCGCACGTGCCGCCGAGGGACATGACGACGTCAAAGCCACGCCGTTTATCGACCGTATGGACATAGCCTACCGCGCCGCCGACCTCGTCGTCTCGCGTGCCGGAGCCGGCTCCATCAGCGAGCTGCAGCTCCTTGCCAAACCCGTTATACTCATACCGTCGCCCAATGTCGCCGAAGACCATCAGCGCAAAAATGCCCTCGCCCTCGTCGAGCGCGACGCCGCCGTAATGGTCGCTGACGACGAGTGTTGCGAAAAACTCGCTCCGACAGTCGCCGCTCTCATCGCCGACCCCGCGCGACGCGAGCGTCTCTCTGTGGCCATCGCCGGCATGGCTCTCCGCGACAGCGACGAGAAGATTGTCGACGCGGTCGAGGAGGCCGCCCTCCCCGCCGATGAGCCTGACAAATAAAATACAACCTATTATAACCAAGCACAAGACTTAAATGGCTCAAAAAATATACTTTGTAGGCGCCGGCGGCATAGGCATGGCCGCTCTCGAACGCTATTTTCTATCTCAAGGGTGGGACGTCGCCGGCTATGACCGCACACCGACGCCACTGACCGATGCCCTCATCGCCGAAGGCATCAGAATATCATTTGACGACTCGATGGACGCCGTGCCCGACGCGTTCCGTGACCCTGCGGTGACAAAAGTTGTCTACACGCCGGCTGTACCCGACGACAATGTGCCTCTGAGTTTCTTCCGTAATAATGGCTTTGAAATCAAAAAGCGCTCCGAAGTGCTCGGCGACATCACACGCAACAGCCTCGGCCTGTGTTTTGCCGGTACGCACGGCAAGACCACCACATCGTCGATGGCCGCGCATATTCTCCACTGCGGGCCTAAGGGCTGCAACGCCTTTCTCGGCGGCATCCTGCGCAACTATGACAGCAACCTGCTGCTTGCTCCCGACTCGCCATACTCGGTCATCGAAGCTGACGAGTATGACCGCTCGTTCCATCGGCTGACGCCTTATATCGCCGTCATTACAGCCACCGACCCCGATCACCTCGACATCTACGGCACCGAGGAGGCCTACTTGGAGTCGTTCGCGCACTTCACCGAACTTATACGCCCCGACGGCAAACTGCTTGTCCACACCGGTCTAAAACTGCGCCCACGTCCCGTCGAGGGGGTTGAGACATATACATATTCGCGCGACAGCGGCGACTTCCACGCCGACCGCATACGTCACGGCGGCGGTACGATTTTCTTTGACTTTGTCTATCCCGGCGGACGCCTGAACGACATCGAGCTCGGGGTGCCCGTCGAGATAAACATCGACAATGCGGTCGCCGCCCTTGCCGCCGTATGGCTGACGGGAGACTTCGAGCCTGATTCGGCCCGCGAGGCCATGGCGTCGTTCATGGGTGCCGAACGCCGTTTTCAGTTCTGGCTCAAAGAGCCGGGCGAGCACGGGCGCGCTATAATCGACGACTATGCCCACCACCCCGACGAGCTGCGTCAGAGCATACTCTCGGTCCGCGCCCTCTATCCCGGCCGCGAGCTGACCGTTGCCTTCCAGCCCCATCTCTACTCGCGCACACGAGACTTCGCCCCCGAGTTTGCCGATGCTCTGTCTTTAGCCGACCGCGTCATTCTCGCCGACATATACCCTGCGCGCGAGGAGCCGATACCCGGCGTGACATCAAAAATCATATTCGACCGCATAAAATGCGCCGATAAAGTGATGATTTCCAAACAAGACTTTGTCGAGACCGCAAAAAACAGTAACTTTGAAATCCTCTTGGCAGCCGGCGCCGGTGACCTCAGTTTCAGCATCCCGCAATTAGTCGCCGAACTCAGCGCCGCAGACCGGACAAAATAAAGGATGGAAAAAGACAGCGTCATAAAACTGATATTATCGGTCCTGCTGGCCGTCTATCTTGTCGTCACTCTCTCGATGACAAGAGCCGCCGAGCGTGCCGACCGCTACAGCGGCCTGCACATCGAGCTGCGCGACTCGCTCGGCTCGGGCTTTGTCACCGAGGCTGACATAGACCGCGTATGCGGCAATCTGATGCACGCGGTCGCCACGCTGCCCGCTGACTCGCTGCCTCTGGCGCTTATCGAGCGACGGCTGATGGAGATGCCCCAGATTGAGTCGGCCAATGTCTGCCGTCTTAATGACGGGACTCTGCGACTTGATGTCACACCCATGATACCCGTCGCACGCGTCTTCGAACCGGGCACCGGGCGCTCCTACTACATTAATGCATCAGACAAACGTGTCGACGCCGATGTCCGCTATCATGTCGACGTGCCCGTAGTAATCGGCCGATTTGACTCGACATACCATGCGTCAAGTCTCCTGCCGATGCTATCACATATCGCAGCCGACCCCACAGCCAACGCCCTCGTGTCGACAATCACCGCCTCTCGCTCGGGCGACATAATGATTATCCCCGTCATACGCGGTCAGGTCATCAATTTCGGCGACACATCGGCCGTCGCCGACAAATTCGACCGTCTGAAATCGTTTTACCGTCAGGTTATGGGCGCCAAAGGCTGGAACTACTACGACACAATCTCGGTCAAATGGGCCCGACAGGTCGTGGCCACACGCCGCCAGCACAGTCTCGGAGCTCTCGACCTCGTAGCGGCTGACGCAGACTTTGACGACATCGACGACATCGAGACAATGACAACCGACGACTTCACCGCTGACTCAGTTGACACGCCTTCAGATAAAACAAAAAGATAACAGCCTAAAAATCATCATATAAAACACTCGATATGGACAACAGATATATCGTCGCACTCGAAATCGGAAGCTCTAAGATAAAGGGCCTCGTCGGAGCCGTCGACGACCTCGGCACCATCAATATCATTGCCTGCGAGGAAACACGGCTCAACAACTGTGTACGCTACGGCAAGATACAGAACGTACAGGAAGTCTCGGCCCGGGTAAGCGAAATAATACGCAAACTCGAGAATCACCCGCGTATAGCGCCCCGCAAAGTATCAGAGGTATTCATCGGCCTCGGAGGTCGCACGTTCGCCACAATCCCGGCATCAGCCCAGAACTCATTCCCTGCCGCCATACAGATTACCGAAGATCATATCGAACGTCTCAAACGCGAGGCCGGCTTTTCTTTAGTCTCTGACAAAGAGGCCCTCGCCATGATACCCAAAAGATTTTTTGTTGACAACATCAAGGCTGAAAAAGCCGTCGGCACCGTTGGCTCGCGACTGCGCGGCGAGTTCTCGGCTGTCGTCTACTCGGCTGTCAACCGCCGCAACCTCGAGATGATAAAATTTGACAGCGATGAGCGTCAGATCGGCCGTCACTACGTGCTTCGACCCATCGTCGAGGCAGAGATAGCGCTCAGTTCATCCGAGAAACAGCTCGGTGTCGTCCTTGTCGACTTCGGCGCCGAAACCACGACAATTGTAATCTATAAAGACGACGTGCTGCAGCATATCGTCACCCTCCCCATGGGCTCGCGCAACATTACCCGCGACCTCATGTCAGGTATGTCCATGACCGAGGAACGTGCCGAACTCGCCAAGACCACCGAGGGCACAGCCGTCGCCGATGCCTCAGACGCCTCAGACCCCGTACGCGCCGAAATCAACGGCTACATACAGGCACGCGCCGGCGAAATCATAGCCAACGTACTGCATCAGATAGACTTGGCCGGTTTCAAGACCGCCGACCTCCCTGCGGGCCTCGTCATTACCGGCGGCGGTGCACGCCTGCGCAACTTCGCCCGTCTCGTCGAGCAACAGTCTAAAATGAAAGTGCGCAACGCCGCCTTAGAAGGCTCAGCCCGTTTCCGCGGACTCGACATCGACCGTTCAAACAACATCGACGTGCTCGCCATAGCGCGGTATGCTGCCGACTCGTCTGATATCGACTGCCTCACCGCCCCCGCCCCCGTCATCACCGACGACTTTGACGCCCGCGAGGCCGACGAGCCGGCCTACGACACACGTCAGCCGCGTAATGAGCCTTACGGCGGCTCACCCTATGACCGCCGGCGCCGTTATGTCGACGACGAAGACCTGCTCAACGACGACCCCGACGATGACGACAACGACCGCTACGACGCAGGCGAGTCACGCCAGAGTGTGCGCGGCACTTCATCGCGCGACCGTCGACCCGTGCGCGAGCCGCGATATGACGACCGTGCCGGCGAAGACATCGACGAGCCCGTCGACGACAATTACAACGGCGGCAACGGCGACGAGCCATACCCCGGAGAAGATGACCCCGACCGTCAGAATATTTTCAGCAAACTGCGCAAAAAAATGTCTGAATTCTGGATGCGTTCACCCGATATAGACGATAACATCGACGAACCTACACGCTGACCATCCGCCACACAACACTTATCTACGAAAACCCTTAATAT
>CBCSTG010000028.1:0-39219 GCA_965143025.1 uncultured Bacteroidales bacterium | reverse complement strand
ACATGTCGATGAGCTATGTGCTCGTCGGCGCAGACCGTGACGTCGTCGACCTCAAATACACCGTGCTCAACGGCGATGCCGAGTACAACACTCTCGAGATTGCAGCCGTGCCCGTGCAGCGCAACTACCGCACCAATATCTACGGCTCACTGCTGACATCTAAGGTCAACTTCACTGTCGAAATTGACAACGAGTTTACACAGCCTTCATACAACAACGGAATACAAGTCATTGAAGTCAAGTCAGATCAGACAAATTTGGATGAGGTCTTAACGAATGTATCGGCTGATACTGTTGCGCTTAATCTTCCTGCTGGTGAGTTTGATTTGAGTTCGGGGTTGTCTGATGGAAAACTAATTATTAACGGAGTTGGTGAAGATACAAAAGTATATCCGTTATCAGGACATGGTGAATTATCACAAGCTCTTCTTTTTTCTTCATGTACTATAGATTTCTCGAAAGATAGTTCAGCGGAGATTACCTTGATGTCTTCTGATGTATACGTAAAGGACTGTACTGTAATAAATGGCTGTTTAATGGCAGTGCAAAATTCAGTGTATGAAAAGTGTAAATTCATTACATCCGACGATTATCCTCTTGGAGTTTTGATAGTTCCGATTGAAGACTTTGGATTAACCGGGTTAAAATTCATCAAGTGTGAATTTGATATTACAGGAAGTTCCCAAATGACAAACTTCGAAGGTGGCAATGCTTTTAAAATGGGTAATGCAATCTGTATTGGTTATGTCATTGATTCGCAGAAAACCATATCTATTGAAATTTCTAACTGCGTATTCAAAGGAAATGACATTCATTCCTCTTATGCTGGTCAAGGGACTGCACCAATCTGTATAATACCCAATACTCCTTATGAAGTTAAGATTTCAAATTGTACTCAAACTGGGTTTGATAAACTTTATACATTATATGAGGGTTCTAAGGCAAATGTTTATGTTGATGGCGTACAGGTCGTTACTGCGGATTAAGATTTTGAATATCTATTTATAAAACGACGAGGGAGGCTGTGTCAAAAGGCGCAGCCTCTTTTTATTATATGTGTCTGAGAGAAGTCTTTGACACTTCAGGCAGGCGAATTGTTGGGATGGTTATGCAACACACAAGACTTGTTATGGGAATGAGGAGGATAGAGTTTATTCTCTCCGAGAAAAAACCGCCTCGCGTCACACGTGACCCCATATACGCTGCGCTTAATATGGGGCTGTGAGCGGCCTGCAGCCGCATGTAATCCCTCCGGGATAACACTTTATATACCATTTTTGCGACCACGGGACCTATCCCTCCGGGATAACATTTTATGCCGCCGTAGGTGCCTATTTCGGAGAGATGATTCCACCATGGATGTCTATCTCGGAGAGGTAGATATGCGGCACGTAAGGGCCGCTTCCAACCCCAAATTAAGCGCGAAAGCGCGTATTTGGGGTAAACAAAACCACCAACAAAATTTTTCTCGGAGAGAATAACCCCCCAACCTAAATTATGGATTATCTTTGCAATCATAAACCTCTTGCGAAATGAGCAAAGTATTTTCAGTCTTTCATATAGTTATAAACACATATTGCCTTCGCATGACAATCCCGGCGGATAAAAAACGTACGCTTTACAGCTATTTAAACACAATAGCGATAAACAAAGGCTGTGAGATACTGCGAATTAACGGCATAGGTAATCACATCCATATTTTGCTTAGACTTAGCCCGACCGCGGCTTTATCATCATTTGTCAAAGAGTTGAAACGCTGCTCGAGCATGTGGCTCAACGGGAATCCTGATTTTCCGAATTATGAGTCGTGGGGAAAAGAATACTTTGCCATGAGTATAAATCCGTCGATTATCGAGAGTGTCTCACGATATATTGACGGTCAGGAAACGCACCATGCACATCGTCGTCTTGAAGACGAGCTTAAAGAACTGTGTATCAAAATGGGATACGATTGGCGAGATAATTTTCTTTCTGATGATTAAGGTTTATTCTCTCCGAGAATAAACCGCCTCGCGTCACGCGTGACCCCATATACGCTGCGCTTAATATGGGGCTGTAAGCGGCCTGCAGCCGCATGTAATTCCTCCGGGATAACACATTATGCCGCCGTAGAGGCCTATTTTGGAGAGATGATTCCACCATGGATGCCTATCTCGTAGAGATAGATATGCGGCACAGCAGAGCGCATGTAATCTCTCCGGGATATTGTCATTTTTCACAATTAATATTTAACGTTTTTTGTGCAGATGAGATAAAATGACTACCTTTGCAGTCATATTTGGAGACACGATTATCCGACGGCCTCGAGCCGTAGCATAAATTACTCTAAGGTAACAGTTTGTCTATTTATATATAATATTTTTCATGGATTGGATTACAGATTTGCTACTGCCCGGCAATGAGTCGATAGCAAGCACTCTTGTGCTCTACTCCTTTGTGATTGCAGCCGGTATCTACATCGGCAAGCTGAAAATTTTCGGTGTATCACTCGGAGTAACATTCGTGCTGTTTGTCGGCATCCTGATGGGGCACTTCGGCTACATCGTCAACGACAGTGTATTGAAATTTGTCAGAGAATTCGGTCTGATACTTTTCATTTTTTCCATCGGTCTGCAAGTGGGCCCCGGATTTTTCTCTGCTTTTAAGCAGGGGGGCATGCGGCTCAACATGCTCGCCGTACTCGTCATTGTGCTCAATGTCGCTATTGTTCTGGGCATTTATTACTTCGGCAACATCAACGATATCAGCGCCTTGGTAGGCGTAATGAGCGGTGCCGTCACCAACACTCCCGGCCTCGCCGCCGCGCAACAGGCTGTCTCGACCATGGCCGATGGTGCCGAACAGGCTAATCTCATGGCTTCGGGCTATGCGGCAGCTTACCCCCTCGGCGTAATCGGCATCATTGCCTCGATGTTTGTCATCAAAGCAATCTTCCACATCAAAGTCGAAGATGAAATCAAGGAAATCGAGACCGAACAGGAAAACTCACAGCTCAAACCCTTCCTGCTGTC
This sequence comes from uncultured Bacteroidales bacterium, assembly GCA_965143025.1. Lineage (GTDB taxonomy): Bacteria > Bacteroidota > Bacteroidia > Bacteroidales > Muribaculaceae > CAG-873. The sequence continues at coordinate 36,208 of CBCSTG010000028.1, read as the reverse complement.
AGTCAAGGTCACCAACTCGCTTGTCGACGGCAAAACCCTGCTCCAGCTCCACGACGTCATACAGTGCAACTTCGTCGTCTCTCGTCTCATGGCCACTGATGACAAAGTCACAATCCCCAAATCGTCGACCGAGATACATGTCGGTGACCGCCTGCTGATAGTCTGCTCGGCCATCGACGCTGAGCGATTCAAGGCCGTGCTCGGTCCGCAAATCGATATGGATTGGGAAGCTATACCGATGCCCGTCTACTCTCGCCGCATCCTCGTCACCAAGAGCCAGTATAACGGAGTGGCCCTCGGTCAATTGCGTCTCCACAACGGTTATAAACTGAACGCCACACGTGTCAACCGTGCCGGCGTGGACCTGCTCGCATCGCCCAACCTGCGTCTGCAGATGGGCGACCGCATCACTGTCGTGGGCAACCTCGAGGACATCGACCGCCTCGCCACCCGCCTCGGCAATTCGATGAAACGCCTCAACCAGCCAAACCTCATTACTATCTTCGTCGGCATAATCCTCGGTATCATTCTCGGCTCGATTAATATCGGTTTCGGTATGAAATTAGGCCTGGCCGGCGGCCCGCTTGTCGTCGCAATTCTGCTTAGCCGCTTCGGCTACAAGGCCAAATTGGTCACCTACACCTCATCGTCGGCGTCGCTGCTGTTACGCGAACTCGGCATCTGCCTCTTCCTTGCCTCAGTCGGCATCTCGGCCGGCAAAGGCTTTGCCGACGCCGTCTTCAACACCACCGGCATGTGGTGGGTCATCTGGGGCTTTGTGATTACCGTCGTACCTTTGGTTGTTGTCGGTCTTATCGCCCGCGGCCGCGACAGAATCAACTTCCTGTCGATTATGGGTCTCTTCTCGGGCGGCTGCACTGACCCCCCTGCCCTCGCCTACGCCAATAACTCCACCGGCAATGACGCTCCGGCCGTGGCTTACTCGACAGTCTACCCTCTGACGATGTTCCTGCGTGTCGTCGCCGCACAGGCTCTGATACTCTGCCTCTCGTAAACACGCCGAATATACTGACACAAAAAGAAGTTCGATTTCAGCCGCCGAGCGGCCTTAATCGAACTTCTTTTATTATTTGAGGAGTGAGAGAGAATGAGTGTCAGGAGATATGCTCTCGGATTTTGGCTTCGAGCTGGTCGGCCTGATGAACACCGACACCGCGCCATACGGGTTCGCCGTTGACAAAAAGTATCAGAGTCGGCACAGACTGCACACGATAACGCTGTGCAAGCTCTCCGTTTTTATCAATATCTATCTTGATGATATTGGCGCTCTCGCCCACCTTTGTCTTTACGTCGGCAAGAATCGGACCCTGCATGCGGCACGGACCGCACCATGTAGCAAAGAAATCAACAAGCGTCGGCTTGCTGTCTTTTATCATTTCATTAAAATCGTTCATATAATTGCGTTTTAAAAATTTTCCAAATATATAACATCGGCACACAAAAAATAGTTTATAAAAGTCCCCTATGAGACACACTATTTAAACTTACAAAAACCATGCCGTAAAAGTGATTTGCATAAATCATAAAAATTACTTAACTTTGCAGACGGAAACGACAAGGTCGGTCCGGTAGCTCAGCTGGATAGAGCATCTGCCTTCTAAGCAGACGGTCATGCGTTCGAGTCGCATCCGGATCACTTAACATATTATGATTCATTAGCTCAGTTGGTTTAGAGCGCCTCCTTGACAGGGAGGAGGTCACTGGTTCGAATCCAGTATGGATCACAAACAACGCAAGCGCCGACGGCGCTTGCGTTGTTTTTAGCTATATTCGCTATTTCAGCTATCTTTTTCTCGCCAAAAGATATTATCTTTGTAGCGATTAAGAACTTTTCACCATGCGAAACCTATCATCACATTTGTTGCCTGCGGCGTTGATGGCCGCAATATCGCTGTCGGCGGTTGCCGCCGACTGGCAGAAAACTCCTGACGGCCTCATTGTAAACATGCATGACAAAGCGACAGTCATACGTCTGCAGCCATACGCCGACGGCTCCGTACGTGTCACCAAAGGCACACCGGCCGCAATCGCCAAAACCCACAGCTACATCATGCCCGAGCGCCCCGAGCTCATCTCTTACGACGTGCGCGACACCGGCGACGAGGTCATGCTTGTCACACCGCGCTATAATGTCTCGGTCAGCACTCTTGACGCCACTGTCGGTCTGTTCTCGCCGACCGAGGATCTGCTCGTGATGGAGCTCGCCGACGAGAGCCGTCCCTTCACGGCCGTCAATGACTCGGTGACACCGTCGCAGACCTTCATGCTTGACGACGCAGACGCACTATACGGACTCGGCGAATTCCGCGACTCTTACATGAATCTCCGCGGCAAAGAACGTGAACTTATACAATTCAATACCCAGTCGGCTGTGCCGGTCATCTGGTCTACGCGCGGCTGGGGCCTGATGTGGGACAACCCGTCACGCACAGTCTACCGCGACACGCCCGAGGGCATGAGCTTTAGCTCTGACCGTGGCGACATCATCGATTATTACTTCTTCGCCGGTGATAAACCTGACGACATCATAGCATCATACCGCTCGCTGACCGGCGCGCAGCCCATGCTGCCGGCGTGGGCCTTCGGCTACCACCAGAGCCGCAACCGCTATCACAACGAGGCAGAGCTCGTCGAGGTTGCCTCACGCATGAAAGAACTCGGTGTGCCCATGGCCTCGATATTCATCGATTATCATTACTGGGGCAAATACGGCACCGGCTCACACCGTTTCGACGAGTCGCTCTGGCCCGACATCAAGGCGCTCACCAAACGCCTGCGCGACGACTACGGCACACACTCGGTCATCACCATGTGGCCTTGTTTCAAAGAAGGCATCGACAACTATAACCGCCTTGACTCGGCCGGCGCAATACTCCACGGCGCCAAGGCCATAGACGGCGTGCTCTATGACCCGTTCAACCCCGAGGGACGCCGCCTCTACCGCGAGATGATAGCCGATATCATCGACTCGGGTATCGACGGATGGTTTTTGGACGGTGTCGAGCCTGACGACAAAAACTCCTTCCTGCCGACCGTGACCCACGACGGCCCGGCCACACTCGTGCGCTCGGCCTACCCGTTGGTCCACACCTCAAACTTTCGCGAAGCGCTTGACAAACAGCGCCCCGGCGTGCGTCATTACATGCTGACACGTTGCGCATGGGCCGGCCAGCAGCGCACCGGCACTGCTGTCTGGAGCGGCGACATCCCGACAACATTCGACGAATTATCCAAGCAGATACCCGCCGGACTGCAGTTCACGGCCGCCGGCGTGCCCTACTGGACGACTGACATAGGCGGCTATCTCAAGGGCAACCCCAAAAGCCCGGCCTACCGCGAGGTCTTCACCCGCTGGTTTCAGTACGGCACATTCTGTCCCGTCTTCCGCAACCACGGACGCCGTCACCCGTTCAACACCAACGGACCCAACGAGATATGGAGCTACGGCGACACTGTGCAGCAGATTATAACCGACTACATAGCCCTGCGCTACGATCTGATGCCCTACATCTACTCATTGAGCGCGCGCGTCACGATGGACGGCTACACACCCATGCGCCTGCTGGCTTTTGACTTCGCCGGCGACAGCCGCGTCCTCGACATCAAGGACCAGTTTATGTACGGCCCCGCCTTCCTCGTCTGCCCTGTCACCACAGCCGGCGCGACATCGCGCGAGGTAGTGCTCCCCGCCGGTGCCGACTGGATAGACTATCGCAGCACTCGGACATCGAAAGGAGGCACGACCGTCACGGCCGATGCTCCGCGCGAATGGATGCCGCTCTATGTGCGCGCCGGCTCCGTGATACCGCGCGCCGGTGACGTCATCGAGATATGGCCGGGTGCCGACGCCGAATTCGCGCTCTATGAGGATGACGGCAGCTCACTCGACTACCTTGACGGCAAATACTCTAACATCGCCCTCAAATGGGACGAGGCCGCCCGCACACTCAGCATAGGAGCTGACGCGAAAGCCCCGCGCCATGAGTTCACCGTCAGACTGCGCGGCGTCGATGGCGCCAAAGACAGCATCAAAAAGGTCTCCTACAACGGCAAAGCCGCAACCGTAAAATTCTGACACGATGATACACAAAACATTAGCTGCCTGCGCCGTGGCGCTCGCAGGACTACTCTGTCAACCTGCTGTCTCCGCCAAACCCAAAGCAGCGCCGGAGCCGACTCCGGCCGAAAAATATCTCGCAATGCAGGACTCCGTGGCCCGCGGATGGAACACATGGGACACCCGCTCCGTCATGACCCACGTGCTGCTGCCCGAGGCCATGGCCGTGCAGCTATATGTCGCCGACAGCACCGGACGCCGTCCATCGCGCTATCTAATCGGTGACCGCGGCTCTGACAGTCCGCGCATACATCCGCGCCAGCACAGCTATGACGGCTACTATACCGACCTCGACTTCAACTGGCACGGTCTCAAACTGCGCGTCGAGACTGCCGCGGTCGACTCCAACGAACTCGTGATGCTCATCACACCGCTTGAAGGCTGCGCCAAAGGCACACTCAATGTCACACCGCGCACGATATGGATGCGCGGTAACCGTGTCGACTGCGACAGCACCTCCTTCCGCCTGCAGAACTGGGACCGCACGCTGACGCTGCCCGGGACGTTCGACGCCGACATCGTCGGCTATAACCGCGGCTCATATACCCTCTTGCTTGACCGCCCGTCGGCCATAAGCATAGGCCGTAAGCGCAGCGTCGAACAGGTGCGTGCCATACTCACACACCACTCCGAACGTCTGCTCGCCAAAGGACGCGAGCGCTACGGCGACGACTTCGACTGCTACAACGCCATGCAGAGCATCCTCGGCTGGAACAGCATCTACGACCCGACGATCCGGCGCGTCATCACCCCTGTGTCACGTATCTGGAACACCGAGCGCTTCGCATCGCAGGATTTCGGCGGTTTTTGCCTCTACTGCTGGGACACCTATTTTTCGGCCCAGATGTTCTCGACCGACAACCGCGCCCTCGCCTATGCCAACGCCGTCGAAATGACCAAAGCGTCTGACGGTGTCGGCTTTGTGCCTAACTGCTATTACAGCAACGGCTTTAAATCGTGCGACCGCTCGCAGCCGCCGGTTGGCTCCCTGACATTCTGGGGCCTATACAACAAATACGGCGACCGCTGGCTATTGGAATATGTTTACGACAACCTGCTGACGTGGAACCGCTGGTGGCGAGACAACCGCACTCATGACGGCCTGATTTGCCTCGGAAGCAGCCCTTACGAAAAAATCACCTACTTCCGCAACGAATACGACTCAAACACACGCTACGGCTCAATTCTTGAGTCGGGTCTTGACAACTCGCCGATGTATGACGCCGCGACATTTGACCCTCAGACACATCTACTTGAGCAGCATGACGTCGGCATGACTTCACTATACATCATGGATTGCCGCTACCTCGCACGCATCGCCGATGTCCTCGGCAAAAAGAAAGACGCCCGCGAACTGCGCAAGCGTGCCGATGCCTACACGCTCAAGCTTGGCGAGCTGTGGGACGCAGAAGACGGCTTCTATTACAACCGCTCGACCCGCGACGGCAAATTCAACCGCCGCACATCGCCCACGTGTTTCTACCCCATGCTCGCCGGCGCCGCATCGCCCGAGCAGGCTGCCGAGATGACGCGCCGCCATATGCTCAACCCCGACGAATACTGGACGGCCTACCCCCTGCCTGCCTGTCCAAAAAAAGACGGAGCTTACAAGGATAATGATTACTGGCGCGGCCGCGTGTGGGCTCCGCTCAACTACCTTGTCTATATGGGTATGCGCAATTATGACAACATCGCCGACACACGCGCTGAGTTGGCCCGCAAATCGGCCTCGCTGCTGCTCAAATCATGGCTCGCCGACGGACATATATTTGAAAATTACAATCCCGACAGCGGCGAGGGCGATGACACGGTGCGTTCTGACGCTTTCTATCACTGGGGTGCCCTGCTGGCCTTCGTCTCGCTCATCGAGAACGGGCGCATCGACCCGTCGGTCTGGGAATTAAAATGAAAACCCGTCAGGCCTCAATCTCATCCGGATAAACATATCCGTAATATTCGCCGAATCTGTCATCGAACGAAAAAAGCTCGCATATTGCACCGGAAATATTGTAATCATCTATGCAATCTATATTTATGCTTTCCACGCGCACATTATGCAATTTTTCCTTAAAATAAGCAAGTGTGAGATTACGCCCGAAATTATTCCTGATATTATACTTTGTCAGAAACGTTGAGAAACCGGCACCCAAATCCGAAGCAAGCATACATGGATAACCGGCGGCTCCGGCCTCAAGTAACACTTGTCCTACCCCTGCCACAAACAGATAGCGGTCACTATTACAATAAAGGAACTCACGAGTAGGGATGGCGCCGAGAGCAAATTTATCGGACGAAAGTGAATAACGTCGACGCAATCTGGATACCATCCTCCCGTCTACAGGCGAGCCGGCAATATCAAAAGGCACACCGTGAGACAGACAATAGTCTATGGCTGCACATACTTGCCGATATTTATCATCTCTAAGCCGACTGACAATAAGCGCACGCCGCTGCCCCCTGTAAGACCATACAGGTGACCCGGCATGTATGGCATTGGGGATTACACGATAGCTGCCGATATTGGCATAATCGATAGTACAAAGCAGGTCGGACACAATTACACGGTAGTCCATCCGGCGCAATATCTCCGGATTTATATTGTAGACTTCTCCGTGAATCACACAGCCGGTACGGCAATACTTCTTAAGACTCTCAATATCCAGCCTATGCAAAGACCGTCTGTTCTTAATCTGAAATTCGACCAAATCAGCGCCATACATTCTGATGATTTTCACAAGCGACCGCTGGAAATTACAAGCATGAAAATTAAGATGTATGCAGCAATGACGCTCCCTGATAACACGGTTTCTATTTCGCTCGGTTACAAAAACCACACGACAGCCTCTCTGACTCAAAGCGTCGGCATAAGCTATCAAACGTGTCTCAAGACCTCCATACTCGGCCAGATTCTTTATAACATATACAACAGTGCGGGCAAATGAAACAGACTCCCTATCTTGCTTACGCGCATTACGGTAATTGTTATATAAATTCTCAATATCAGAAAGTACCGGTATTGACAGAATCATTATCAGACATATAAGTGTAATAAACAAACATAAGATTGCAAAAATACGTATTTTTTTGTATTAACGTACGACACGCAGTTGCCAAAAAGCAACGGCTGCGGTCGTAGCGACGAGGTGCGCGCCATCGTCGCCGACCACTCGGCGCGCCTGCTGGCTTTCGTCTCACTTATCGAAAACGGACGCATCGACCCGTCGGTCTGGTCATACTGATGATTAAACGGCCGCACAAGCGTTTTCACGCGTTTGTGCGGTCGCGTCGGCCACGTTCAAAGGCAACTTCTTCTATCACTTTAGGGAAATACTGCTGCTCAAGTTGATGCACTTTGGCGGCGATATCGTCAGGCGTATCGTCGGGCGAGACTGAGGTGGAGAATTGCGCTATGTGCTCTCCGGCATCCAGTTTACCGTCAACATAATGCACCGTGATTCCGGTCTGCGTCTCCCCGGCTGCCTTGACAGCCTCATGCACATGGCGTCCCCACATCCCTTTTCCGCCAAACTTAGGCAGCAACGAGGGGTGTATGTTGACAATACGTCGCGGGAAGAGACTGAGCAAATAATCAGGTATGAACAGCAGGAAACCGGCCAATACAATAATATCACACTGCCCTATGGTCTGCTCCACGAGCTGAGGATTATCGTTTAAATCATGCCGGTTGATTACCGCCGTCGGCACACCGAGACGCTGCGCCCTTTCGACCGCACGGGCTTCGGCTTTACTGCTCACGACAACAGAAACCTCAACACACTCACTGTCTCGAAAATACCTGATGATATTCTCGCAATTGGTTCCTTCGCCGCTTACAAACACGGCAATCTTAATCTTCTCCATACGTATATTATTTAATTATGGCTGACTCTCAACTGCCAGAAGGCCACGGCTGCGGCTGTGGCCACGTTGAGCGAGTCGACGCCGTGCGACATCGGTATCTTCACGACATAATCAGCCGCGTCAATCGTAGCAGCCGGCAGTCCTTCGCCCTCAGTGCCGAGGATTATGGCCAAACGCTCCTCTGCATCAAGCGCCGGGTCATCAATCGGCACCGAACGGTCACGCAGGGCCATTGCTGCCGTGCGGAAGCCGAGACGACGCAGTGTGTCGTATGAGTCAAGGCGCGTCCACGGCACAAGGAAAACCGACCCCATCGATACGCGCACGGCGCGGCGGTTGAACGGGTCGCAAGCAGTCGGCGTCAGTAGCACGGCATCAATGCCCAAAGCGGCCGCCGCACGGAAAATAGAGCCTATATTGGTCGTGTCGCAGACATCATCAATGACGGCCACACGCCGCGCATCGCGGCACACGTCCTCGACCGACGGCTGCTGCGGACGCCGCATGGCGCAGAGCACTCCGCGTGTGAGCTTATAGCCCGTCAGTGAGGCGAGCACCTCGCGAGTGCCGGTGTAGACCGGCACTGCGGGGCATCGTGCGATTATGTCGGCTGCATCGCCGGCGATATGTCTGTCCTCACACAACAGACTCACAGGCTCGTAGCCGGCGTCAAGCGCCACGCGTATGACCTTGGGGCTCTCGGCTATCAGCAGCCCGCGACCGGGGTTCCGGCGGTCTGAGAGCTCGGCGTCGGTCAGCGAGGCGTAGACCGCCACACGCGGATCGGCGGCCGACTCTATCTCTATGATTTCTGTCTGCGTGGCCATAATGACTTATTCGGCAGGCTTGGCGGCCCAGCTGATGATATTGGCGAACAGACGGCGACCGACTTCAGCTGCAGGCTCGGGGTTATTGAGACTCTCGGAGAGACGGAGCGTCGAGTACAGCACACGTCCTTTGCCGCAGGGCGCCTCGCCCATGGCGGTGCCGAGATGGAATGGCCACGAACGGTATGAGCCGGCAATCAGATTCTCACGGTCGACATAGAAGCCGAGGCGCAGATTGCCCTCCTTGACAAGCTCCTGATAGGGCCAGTTCATGCCGGCGTTGACGGGCAGACCGGCGAGCACCGGATGCTCGGCCACGAAATGTACGCCGCCGACCCAGTTGTCGCCCACTGCATAGAGCCCTTTATAGCCGATACCGGCAGTGGGGTTAAGGAACTGCATCCATGACTCGGGCGATTTGAGCAGCAGCAGAGTCGTACCGTCAGCAGTGGCGCGGTCCACGATGGTCTCGGGAGCGATGGCCGATGTGCCGGGCTCTGTCCAGACGAGCTCTATCATGCCGTCGGGCTTGTCCTGACGATAATGCACCTCGAGATTGACCTTCTCGCCTTTCTCGAAGTAGAAGGGCGAGGTGATGGTGCGCTCATTGTTGTTGCCCCATTCATCGGCGATGCGCTGGCCGTTGACCTCCATGCGCACACCGCGGTCAGTGTGGACGCCGAGCAGATAGTTGCCTGTGGCGGGAATGGTCATCTCGCCGCGCCAGATGACAGAGAATTTCTGATTAGCCGGCACGAGCGGGTTGGGCTGGGCACCCCCCACAAAGCGGTAGCTTATCTTGCTGTCGCCGACTGTGCCGGCGGGATTGCTGATATCATTATCCTTAAACCATGTGGCGTCGAAAGCGGGCTTGCCGTCCTCGCGGCCAAACACGGCGTCAGGCATCGGCTGAGCCTCATCCAAGGCGGGACGCGTGACAATCAGCCAGTCAAGTTTACCCATTGACGGATCGTAGACCGGAAGTTCGCGGCCGGTAGCCTCCTTGTAGTAACGTGCCACGGGGTCGTCCTTAGAGCCATAGATGGCACCGCGGCCCGGCAGATTCTTATAATCAGGGTCAATACCGAGTACCTCCTCATAGCCGGTGGCCACAGTTTTGCCCAAGGCATCGTCCAACGATGCAATCACGCGGTACATGCCGCCTTTGCCGTCAAAAGCCACAGGCATGGCCTCGGCCAGCAGCTGTCCGAGTTCGTCGCCGCCACGGACGGTGACGTCACGGCTTACAGCCTTTGTCAGCTGACCGTCAGGCGAGAGCACGCTGACATTCATTTTATAGTCGCCGCGCAGGTCGGCCTCATTGACGACATGAAAGTCAATATCGACCTTGCCGGGGAGCTTGACAAATTGAGTATGGGGCGAAACGGCCACAAACAGGGGCGCTGTAAAGCGGGCGAAAGTCTCAAGATTGCCCTTGCAGTTGCGGTAGATATCGATTACGCCCGAATGATTGTCATATGGCATACTCTCCCATCCGTTGATGACGTAACAGTCTCCGATGTTCTCCATGCGCATCGTCTGTATGCGGCGTCCCTGATGATAGAGCTGTATGTCGCCCATGGCGCGTGTGAGTTCATCGACGTCGGCGAAGTTGCGCTCAAGGCCTTTCTGTTTGAAATATGACTCGAAGGCGGCATACTGGTCGCGCCAAAAAGCGCCGTCCCAGCCGTCCTTGCCCTTGGCGGACACCTCTTTGGCTATCAGAGCGACACGCGGAGGTGTCGAAATAGCGCCTTCCTCGCCGCGCATGTAGACCTCGGTGTGGTTGTCGGTAAACATCAGGTTGTCACGGCGCGAACGGTAATAGCCGTCCTCCCAAGTGGCGGGTCCGCCGGCGCGGTGGTTGTCATACCATCCGCGGAAATATGGAGTCGGATCAAACGGACGCATGTGATATTTGGAGTCCTCCTCTGCCTGCTCGTTTGAGGCCCAGCCCGAAGTCAGGGTCATCACACGCGAGGGGTCGACTGCATGAGCTGCCACGAGGTCGTCGCGGCGCTTGGCCATCAGCTCTTTGTCGGCAGCACGGGGTCCGCCAAGTTCGTTGATGAGGTTGAAGATGACGAGCGACGGATGCGAACGGTCGCGCTTGACCATGCGCTGCAGTTTTGTATTGACAATTGTGCGGATAAACGGATTATGGTCGGCTGAGTGGAAGGCGCCGGGCTCCTCGTAGTAGAGCAGACCCATTGAATCGGCCTGCTCGAGCACCACGGGCGAGCCGATTGAACGGTGGAAGTTGAGCATGTTTAGACCCATCGACTGAGCGGTGGCAATCTGACGGCGAGCCATCTCGGGTGTGGCATATAGGCCGGTCGCGGGCCAGTAGCCCCAGCTGATGGCCGAACGCAGCATCATACGGCGCCCGTTGAGACGGACTAGGGCCTCCTCGCCGATGCCGTCGGGAGCAAACCAGCGGAAACCGAAGACTCGGCCGTCGCGGTCGAGAGGCTTCTTGCCGTCAGCAACGGTGACATCGCAGCGATAGAGCTTGGGCGTGGCCGGAGACCACAGCGTGGCCTCGGGATAATTGATATCAAAAACTATCTCGTTATCGCCGGGCTCGAGGCGCACCTTGCGATTCGAGGCGAGGATTGTTGCCCCCTTGGGGTCATCTTTTGACGAGACTTTATAACTCAGCGTGCGGCTGACAGCATTGGAGGCGGTGTTGCGCACGTTGACGATGGCTTTGACGCGGCGCGGCTCTGGCTGATTCTGCATATAGACATCCTCAATGTAGACCGGGGCGGTCACATCGACGCGCACGCGGCCAATAAGACCGCTGAACGAGCGTGAGGGGGGTATAGCATACTCGCCCCAACGCATCTGAGTGAAGTCCTGCCAGTGGAAGTTTCCGCCGGGAGTGGTAACCCTGACGGCGAGCGTCTGCTCCTTGCCGGGCACGACGGCGTTGGTCAAATCAGCGTCAAAGGGCGACTCGCCAACGATGTCATAGCCCACGAGCTTGCCGTCAAGATAGACCTCGGCGCGCATGCGCACCGACTCGAAGTGAGCCGTCACCTTGCGGCCGGTCATCGACTCGGGCACCTTGATAGTCGTAAACCACCAGCTGACGCCGCGGAAATCGTCGGGAGACGGACGTTTTGACGTGGTAAGATATTCCTCGACCGTACCCGGCACGCTGACAGACAAAGCTTTAGCGGGATCAAGCACAGCCCAGCCGCCGGTAGGCGGATTGACAGGCAGCACACTGAGGTCTGTAGCCTCGTCGGGCAGATATAGACGGTCGTTTTCCCACGATGCGGCGGTGTCGCGCATCATATGCCACTGCGGACCGTTGAGGTCAATCGTGTAGCGCGGATTGTCATCGGCTTTTTTGCCCGCGTTAAGACCGACAGGCATAATCAGGGCCGTAATAACGGCGATAGCAAAAGATTTCAAGGTAGTCATGTGATGAAAATTAGTCAGAATCAAGGCCCGCGGCCAACGCCGCGCAGCAACTAAGGCAAAGTTAACAAATTAACCCCACCCCGCCAAACCACAGAGTTAATATTTGCCCTGCACCCTGCTTGTAGACTCTACACATTATATTTTTCAACCTAAAGAGTTCCTTTTCTCTAAGATTATCATTAACTTTGTTTCGGCAAGTTGCTGCTTGCCGCTATTTTTGGATAAAAAAGAAGCGTTATGCTTATCTTGTAAACTGAAAACGTAGGAAATTTTCAAATGATGCAAGAGATGGCATAGCGGTTTTCACGCATATGCGTGGGTCGCTATTGTTACATCTGCATCAAAGGTTCCCTACGACCATCAGTTTAGACGTGGCATAGTTACTCACGTATTCTTTTTCGCCACATTAGGACTAATTGCGGACTAATTGCAAACAATCAAAGACCAATCAATATGCACAAATTTTTACTCATTCTGTTTATCGCAGTGTTGCCACTGCCGTTAATAGCTTCAGACAGTAATACAACTGTCAGCTATAACAACCATACAGTCACTGTGCAGATGCACGATGGCGGCAATTTCTCTATCGCAGTCGGCTCAGACCCTGTAAAAATTAGAATCGTATGTGCCGAGGGCAAGACCATCGGCAGTGTTATGCTCGGAGAACTCGACATCACCGCCCGGCTCGACGATGACGGCTGCCTGACGCTCAACAATCCGGACAATGCCGATACTGCTATCACATCTGACAGCGTTATTACAATCACCTATTCAGAGACTGCACAACAATGAAATCCAAGATTCTCACACTGTTTCTGCTGATAATGGCTTCGCTCTCATCTGTAGCCGAAATCACAAATATAGAGTTAACCTCGAATGAATTCAATCTCGTTGCGGGAGAAACAGCCAAAATAAGAATGAAAGTCACTGCCAACAGTGAATACAGGATTTCTTATAATTCAAATGACAATAAAATAGCACAGGTGTCGGATGACGGTATTATCACGGCAGTAGGCGAAGGTTCGACCCTCATATTCATAATGGGAGACTGGGACAACAATACAGGTCAACCTTTTATGACATCTATCTCTGTCAATGTCACCATGCCCGACGGAATGTTTTATGTTGACAATTTTAAATGCAAGTTCACCGACGATACCCGCTCCGCCATCTCCATTCTCGGAGAAGTAGTGCATTATACTCAGGTGTCGTGGACATTGAATATACCCGCTACGCTAAAACCTGTATTCATGAATACAGATATCCCTGTCACTCATATAGCAAAAAATGCTTTTGCTGATTGCTCCCATATTGGACGTGTGATATTCTCGCGTGCAGAAGGCAAACTCATCCTTGGCAATCGTTGTTTTGCCAATATTCCTTTCACAAGCCTTGAGATTGACCGCGATTTTCTGATAGCTGATGAAGGAGACGCCGCCCGACATCCCTTCTTTGCAGACGAACAGACCGCCAAAACCGAAGCTAAAGTGACATTTGGTGAAAATATGAAAGAAATATGCAGTTATGCACTTTCAGCTTCAGGCGCCGGGCGCTTCACCACCATTCAGTTGGGACGAGAAATAACAGACATCAAACAGTATGCGTTCTACGGGACGGGGATTGAAGAAATCACCCTCTACGGTGATGTTGAAAATATAGGCCCGAATGCTTTCGGAAGCTGCGGAAATCTGAAAGAATTTAAACTGTATTCAGATGCTCTTAAAAATGTCAATATTCAGGACGCCTTCGGCTTCGAGACGCTTCAGAATGTCACTCTGACAGTTCCTGCCGGCACCCTCTCCGTATTTGCCAAGGAGAGCGGGTGGAAAAAATTCCATTGTATAGCGGAGTCTGATGCTCTTTTTACGGTCGATGGACTTTTGTACAGACTTGATGACCGCCGATTTAAAGAGGGACAGGTAATAGTCGATGGCGCGCTTTTCCCTGATGAAATCGGCGAGACTCTCATTATTCCCGGCTCGCTCACCTATAAAGGCGAGATTCATCCCATCCGTCATATCTGGAATGATGCTTTTGCCGGCAATGAACGGATTAAAAGAATAGTAATCCAGCCCGGCGAGGAATACATATATCTCGGTGACCGTTGCTTCGGCAATGTGCCTTTTACGAGTTTCGAACTCGACCGTAACTTCACATGGCAACGCGGACAAGAATACCAATCGCCATTCAAATACGAAGGTAACGCTCCATTGGCCGCATTGATTCTCGGTGACAATATGACTGAGGTGGGTAATAATGGTTTTTCTTATGCCGGAATCCGCTTTGATAAGGTTGAGATGTCGGACAACATCACAAACATCGGTTATAATGCTTTTGGTGACTTCACAAATATTACGGAGCTTAAATTACCTTCTAAACTTGAGGTAATAGGCAAAATGGCTTTTCAAAAATGCAGGAAGCTCAAATCCCTGATTATTCCAGAATCAGTAAAATCAATTGGAGAATATGCTTTTGCTTCTTGTATTGCTTTGGAAACGCTTGAGTTTAGAGGCACCGATGAAAATATCAGAATAGATGATTATACTTTCGACTGGTGTTTTAATCTTAAAGAAATTACAGTGCATTGGGAAAATCCTGTTTCCCTGCAGCCCCACACATTCTCACGTCCCGCCACTGACACTCCGGCCGCTTTAAACGTACCAAAAGGCAGCGTAAGAGCATATAGCCGGGCTGATGTATGGAAAAATTTATCGTTTATCAGTGACAGCACGGAGTCGTGGCCACATGCTGTAAGTGTCAGTATACCCGACTACGCCGCATTTACTGTCTATGAGCAAGTCGCTCCTCTGAATGTGAATATCAAAGCTAACGATGAATGGACCATCCACTCGGTCACCCATAATGATACAGACGTAAAGCAGCAGCTTGATGCCGAGGGCAACTATACCATTGATGGTGCAAATGCTACAGCGCACCACCTCAACGTTGTGTTTGAAAGAAAAATCTCCACAGGTGTAGATGACATAAACAGCGACTTAGATGATATCCGCGTCACTGTCACAGACGGCACAATACACATCAGAGGGACACAATGCGCCGCCCTTACAGAACTCTATAATTTGGACGGTCTTAAGATTTATTCCGGCAAAGAACGAGATATTAACGTAAACAGCCACGGAACATTTGTCCTTCGCATAGGCCACCGCACATTTAAATTGAATATATGATCCTATTACAGAGTTAATATTATAAGCCCTATCGGTCTTATTCGGCGGATAGGGCTTTTATTTTAATTAGTCTTTGCGGGAGACGATGGTGAGGATTTCGTCGGGGTCAGAGATGATGTTGTCAGCATAGTGTTCGCGCAGCTCGCGCTCGGGGCGGAAGCCCCATGTGACGCCGCATGACTCGACGCACGCACGGCGCGCGGTCTCGATGTCGATGCCTGAGTCGCCGACATAGAGCGTCTCGTCCTTGGGCGTCGGACAGAGGGTCAGCACCTCGAAGACGACCGACGGGTCGGGCTTGGTCGGCACACCCTCGATGTTGCCGAATACGGCGGCAAATTTTATGTCGGGGAAAAAATGAGCAATAATACGGTTGACGGCGTCCTGATACTTGTTGGATGCGACAGCTACGTTGACATGACGCTCGGCGAGGTCGGCAAGAAGTTGCGGTATGCCGGGATAAGGACGCGTGGCGTCACAGCAGTGGTCGTTGTAATAGGCCACGAAGCGTCGGCGTGCGTCGGCGATGATTTCGGGACGGCGCATGTCGTCGGGGAGGGCGCGCTCGATGAGTTTGGTTATGCCGTTGCCGACCATGCGGGGATATGCTACGAGCGGATGCTGGGGCAGCCCGAGCTCGACGAGAGCGTGGTTTGTGGCGTTGCCGAGGTCGTCGATAGTGTTGAGGAGTGTACCGTCAAGGTCAAATATTACAAGTGTTTTTGCCATTTTTCCAAATTCGATAGTTATGTAACATCAGAACGGGTAGCCGACAGAGAAGTGAAAATTGGCGTCGCGCCCCCATTTTGGATGAACAATCGGCCAGCGCTCTTGGTTTGTCGCCGGGTTGACGGCTTTGAGGCCAAGATCAAAACGTAGGAGGAAGTATGTAAAGTCCATGCGCAGACCGATGCCGTAGGCAGCCGCAATCTGACGATAGAAGCGGTTGAATTTAAACTCGCCGCCGGGCTGATTCTCGTAGGCTTTGATTGTCCAAATGTTGCCGGCGTCGACAAAGAGGGCGCTCTCAAGCACCCAGAAGAGTTTGGCGCGATACTCAAGGCTCATCTCCAAGCTGATGTCGCCGCACTGGTTGATGAAGTCGCTGACAGAGTTGCGCGAGTCGTAGCTGCCGGGGCCGAGCGTGCGCACGCCCCATCCTCGAACACTATTGGCGCCGCCGGCATAGAAACGTTTCTCAAACGGCACCATCGACGAGTTGCCGTAAGGATATGCGACTCCAAATCCGACATGCGCCGCCAAAGCATTGCGTGAGTTGAAGTTGCGCGTATAGGTATAGTCGAGCTCGCCCTTGACATACTGAGCGAACTGTATGCCGAAAATCTTGTAGGCATCATCATGGCGCCGGGCACCGTCGATTGACGATATGCCGTAGAGGAGGTTGCCGGCTGTCTCGGCTGAAACACGCAGTGTAGAAACCCACGGCTGTATGGCGAAAGCGTTGAGCGTGGCCGTCGGGATGCGACGGTTGGTACGGTAATATGTATAGCCCATACGCATTATGAAGTGGTCTTCGTAGCTGTAGCGCAGCAGAGGATTTGACGGGGCTATCTCGTCGATAAAATTCAGCGTTGAGCGAGGCAGACGCACATAGTTTATGTCAATGAAGTCATACGTATGACGCTTGACAAAATCGCGTCGCTGCATCATCCATTTATACCTCCATGCGGCGCCGGCGATGATACGCGTGTACTCGGGACGTTCCTGATGCACAAACGAGACGGCAAACTCGGTCGACGCACGCATGCGTTTCTTAAAGTTTTTAGAGAGAAAAGGACATTCGAATTTAGGGAATGTTATGCCTACCTCACCGGCAAACTCCGTGTAGCGGTCATTAATAAGTCCGTCAAAATCGCCCGACAGACTCTCGTAAGCACCTCGCAGCTTGGCAGTAAGCATTTCGGAGCTCTTGGCGAGATTGCGGTGCTGATAAGTGATGCCTGCTCCAAAACCAAGGTCACCCTCTGAATTTGTGCCCTCGAGCTCGACGGTGATGCCCTGCTTTTTGTTTCGAGAGAGCAGCACGTCGGCGTCAAGCCATATTTCGCCGCCGACTTCAGCGACGGGATGCATCTCTATATTGATAAACTTAAGTATGCCTAACTGGCCGAGAGCCTGATATGTAAGATCGACATCACGCGCCGAATAGATGCGGCCGGGCCGCAGGTAACACTTCTCATCAAGTATCGATGGCTTGATATAGCGGTCGGGGCCGTAAACGACAGCGATATTCTGATATCTGACCGTGTCCTTGTCGATTGTCTCATCAGAGCGCGTATCAAAATCAGTGAAGAATGTCACATTGCGGACACGATACTGCACATGGCGCGGCACTGAGTCGACGGCCACCGACGGCATCGAGCGCGGAGCGCGGACTGTCATAGTCAGAGCCACCTCCTTTGAGCCGGCCGTGGTGTCGGCAATGAAGGTGATATTATCCTTGTTAAAAGCGAAGTAGCCGCGGTTGCGAAGTCGCTCGGTAATGGCCGCACGTTCGCCGTCGAGCACCGAACGGTCAAAAAGCGCACCGGGGCGGATGTCCAATGACGCCGTATCAGCCATCACTATGCGACGGATGGTGCTGTCGGCAATATCATAGTCGATTGACGAGACGTAGTGAGGCTCTCCGGGAATGATGCGATAGTTGAGTGCAAGTTTACGCGGGCCTTCTATTATAGTGTCGGCCACAACCTCGACATCCATGTATCCACGGTTGAGCAGAGCCTGACGGAGCTGACGCGTCGAGGCCTCTGTGAGTTCCTCGCTGTAGATTACCGGCGGCTGGCCGATGTTGCGCAGCCAGCGGTTATACCATTTGGTCGAGTCGCGGCCCGATAGGCTGTAAGTGGCAAGTTGCAGTTTGGCGAAACCAAGCACTTTGTGGTTAGGCGTCTGACGCAGAAAGTAATATAGTTCGTCGTCACTGCGTGCTTTATCACCGTCGATTTCGATAGACACCTTGTCTAAAAGATAACTTCCCTCAGGCACATGTTTGGTCGAGCTGCAGCCTGCGATTAAGGCCACAACCGTCATCACAATCAGCGCTGTCAGGGCGCCGTGTGCCATGCTGTGTGTGCGAGTTGTCATGCGATGGTGCAAAGTTAATATTTTAGGCCGTATAATCTCACATTAAAGCTCACGGAAAATTCGTATCTTCGCATCCGCAGACTATGGACACACCGCTCCGTAAAATAATTCATATCGACATGGACGCTTTTTTTGCGGCCATCGAGCAGCGCGACAATCCGTCGTTGCGCGGCAAGCCGATTGCGGTCGGATCGCCCGAGCGTCGCGGCGTCGTCGCAACGGCGAGCTACGAAGCGCGCCGCTTCGGTGTTCGCTCCGCGATGCCGTCGGTTATCGCCGCCAAGCGCTGTCCCGGTCTCATCTTTGTCAAAGGCAACTATGAAAAATACAAGGCTGTGTCAATGCAGATTATGGATATCTTCCGGGAATACACCGACCTGATAGAGCCGCTGTCGATTGACGAAGCCTTCTTAGACGTGACTGTCAACAAACCCGGTATGAGTCTGGCTGTCGAGATTGCCCGCGAAATAAAAAGCAAGATA
The DNA here is from genome assembly GCA_965143025.1 of uncultured Bacteroidales bacterium. Classification (GTDB taxonomy): domain Bacteria; phylum Bacteroidota; class Bacteroidia; order Bacteroidales; family Muribaculaceae; genus CAG-873. Next base: position 17,172 of record CBCSTG010000028.1, on the reverse strand, counting down.
CGCGAGCGGCTGTCGCTTGTGGCGTCGGCCGGAGTGTCCTACAATAAATTTTTGGCAAAAATCGCATCAGACTACCGCAAACCCGACGGTCTCTGCACAATCCACCCCTCTCAGGCTCTCGAATTTATCGACGCCCTGCCGATAGAGAGTTTCTGGGGCGTGGGCCCCGTGACAGCCGAGCGCATGCACCGTCTGGGCATAAACAATGGCGCCGACCTGCGCTCGTGGAGCATGCGGCGACTCGTCGGCGAGTTCGGCAAAGCCGGGCCGATATACTATAATTTTGCCCGCGGCATCGACAACCGTCCAGTATGCGAATCGCGTGTGCGAAAATCGATTGGCTGCGAGCACACACTCGAGTATGACATCAGCGACGACGAGGCTGTCGACGACGAACTGTGCGCTCAAGCCCGCGAATTAGCCGAACGCATCGCCCGCAAGTCATTTGCCGGCAACACACTCACCCTGAAGATAAAATTTGCCGACTTTGTTAACGTGAGCCGTTCGCTGACGCGTGTCCACGATTTTTATGACTATGATGACATCATCTCGGCCGCCCGGCAGCTCGTCGACAATGTCGACTACGGGCCGCATCACGAGATTCGCCTCATCGGCCTTACCGTCTCCAACCCCCACGGCCTCGACGGCCAGCAGTTGTATTTTGAGTTTTAGTGGCCTAAGGTCGTTAAGGTCTTTAAAGTACTTAAGGATTTAAACCATAACAGCCGTGGCGGCGCAAGGCCGGCACGGCTGTTATGGGGTATTGTAGATGATGATTATCTCATGGCGAAGTTGGCGCCGGTAGCTACCTGCTGGTAAGCATAGAGACCGGCTTCAGAGAGCTCGACTGTCATTGAACTGCCGTCGGGACAAGGCATGCTGACATGGGTGTCGTCGACAAAAGTGAAGATGGTCTGAGACTCGCCGCCGGGCAGAGTGTAGCTCCAGCTGCGGTCGTCGTCATTGAAGTCGAGACGCACCGTCGTACCGTCGGTCTCACTGGTGATATTATAGCCTTTGCCATCGCACTCGACAAGGTAGCGTCCGTCATTACCCTCGATAACCTTTTTACCCTTGGCCACGGGATTTGAGCCGCTCCAGAACTCGATTGAGTTGAGAACGAGCAGGTCTGCGAGTCCTGACACTTCATAAACGGGAAGTACCCAGAAAGCGAAAAACACGAGCTCATTGACAAATTTGTTGCCAATCTGATTGTTCCAGCTGAGCAGATTGTTGGTCAGACGGAAGCTGCCGATACACGAGGGGAGTGTCAGCGAGACACAAAGCGTGCAAACCAATGCAACGCTGAGATAAGTCTTTCTCATAAATCTTAGTTGAAATTATAGGGTTAGAAAATATAATATACGATTTATATTATTATAACGTTTTCGAAGGACTGATGTTGCATAGTTCATGCGGGTATTTCGCGCACGGCATTGTCATAAAAACGCATTATGCGCTTGACATAGGCCGACGTCTCGGTGCCTCGCGCGTAGCCGTATTTAACCACGGGGTCGTTATAGAACTCGGGATTCATCTTCATCAGCAACGCCCGCTCGACATTATCGTCCCAAACCTGCGGGTTATAGCCGTATTTCTTGGCGAGCGCTATGGCGTCGTAGATATGAGCTATGCCGCAGTTATAGGCGGCGATGACAAATTTAAGCCGCTCCTTGTCATTGGGGACATAGTCGAGCAGATATCGGTCGAGATCGCGCAACAGTCTGACAGCCACCGACACACTCGTCTCGGGATTGTTAAGGGTGTTGATATTGGCACCATAACCGCGTCCGGTGCTCGGCATAACCTGCATCAGTCCGCGTGCACCGGCCCAAGAACGCGCCCGCGCATTGAAGCGGCTCTCTGTATAGGACTGAGCGGCAAGCAGACGCCAGTCCCAGCCTATGGTCGACGCATATCGCTTGAATATGCGGTCATAATTGGAGATATAGCCCTTGGTAAAGTCAAAGGCCTTATATGGCTCAGTCTTGCTCATCTCGAAGAAACGTTTGAGCAGGTCGGCATTAACGGTCTTGGGAGCATCCTCGGCAAACCAGCGGTCGACCGAGTCGGCGAGAGCCTGACAGCCCGGAGCGACTGCCCACGACGAACGCTGAGCCATCGAGACCGGCGTCGAAATGTCTAAGCCGTGGTAATATGTACTATTGAGACGGGCTATTTTGCTGTCGACGACTGTCATCGGTATCTTGCCCTCCCATACCTGAGCGATAAGGTCCTCGTCCGTGGCCGAATCGGGGTCGACTGTATGCACTATGATGCCTCCGGCCAGCTCGTCATTGAGATTGGCCAGCCGGCGCTCATACTTAGAGTCTCCGATTACATAGACGTCATGGCCGACAAGTTCGGTGACGTCCTCGACCGGAGCGCGGCCCTTCTCACGTTGCTGCACAAGCACCTGTGTGCTGTAACTCTCCGGGCCGCACGGGATAACAAACTGTTGGTAATGTGCCGTTATGGGCACCTCATAGGCCAGCAGTTCGGCGCGCCCGTCATCGAGCATTTCGATGGCAGCGCCGAGAGTCGGCGCCACTGTCAGTTTCAGGGCAAGCCGGCTGTCACGCGCAAAATCGCGCAGAAGCGTATAGTCATAGCCCATCTTTTCGCCACGATATATAAAATAAGATGTCGGGCCGTAAAGAGTCACGGCGCGGAGCGTGTCAGTGACCTCATAAACAGACGTATCGCTGTCGAATGTATCGGCATCAAAGACAATCGTCGTGTCGGGCGCAGTCTCATGGCTGCGTGAGCCCGAGCCGCGGGAACATCCCGCCACAACGAGCGCGGCGAGAGTGAAAAAGACGCCGACAAAGCGACGCATAAAACGATTGCTATGTATGATACCTATGGACAATTACGTCAATACTCAAAACGGCCCTTGTCGGAGATAATCGTCAGATGACGGTGATCATCAGCCTCTACGCGGCCGATGACACGACCTTCGATGCCAAACCCTGCGGCGATGTCGATGACACGCTGTGCTTTGTCGGGTGACAGATATATCTCCATACGATGACCCATGTTAAACACTTTATACATTTCCTGCCAGTCTGTGCCTGACTCTCGCTGTATGAGGGCGAAGAGCGGCGGCACATCAAACATGTTGTCTTTTATAACATGGACATCGCCGACGAAGTTCAAAATTTTTGTCTGAGCACCGCCCGAGCAGTGTATCATGCCGTCGATATCGGAGCGCATGTCGTCGAGTATGGCCTTGATGACCGGAGCGTATGTACGCGTCGGCGACAGCACAAGACGACCGGCGTCCAAGCCGGTGCCCTCGACGGGGTCGGTCAGACGGCATGAGCCTGAGTAAACGAGTTCGTCAGGCACAGCGGCGTCGAAAGTCTCGGGATAACGCTCGGCGATGTATTTTGCGAAGACATCGTGACGGGCCGATGTGAGGCCGTTGCTGCCCATGCCTCCGTTGTACTCCGACTCATAGGTAGCCTTGCCGAACGAAGCAAGACCGACGATGACATCGCCGGCGTGGATGTGTGAATTATCGATGACCATATCGCGGCGCATGCGGCAGGTGACGGTGCTGTCGACGATGATAGTGCGCACGAGATCGCCGACGTCGGCCGTTTCGCCGCCGGTCGACCAGATGCCTACACCGAGGCGGCGGAGATCAGCGAGCAGCTCCTCGGTGCCGTTAATGATGGCCGAGATTACTTCGCCGGGGATGAGATTCTTGTTGCGGCCGATGGTCGACGAGAGCAGTATGCCGTCTGTGGCACCGACACAGAGCAAATCATCGATATTCATTATGAGAGCGTCCTGCGCTATGCCTTTCCACACCGACAGGTCGCCGGTCTCTCGCCAGTAGGCGTAGGCGAGTGAAGATTTGGTGCCGGCACCGTCGGCGTGCATAATGTTGCAGTAATCGGGATCTCCGCCAAGGATATCAGGGATTATCTTGCAGAAAGCACCCGGAAATATACCTTTGTCAACATTTTTAATTGCGTTGTGGACATCTTCTTTAGATGCCGAGACTCCGCGGAGGTTATAACGCTGATCGCTCATGTTAGTATAGGTTTATATTATGTGATGATTCGTATTATTTCAGTTGTGAGAGTTTGCGTTCATTGCCGACAAGCCACACTATGTCGCCCGGCTCGAAGATAAGATTAGGATTAGAGTCTATGAACTCTTCGCCGCGGTGAACGGCCACTACAATTGCCTCATAGCGGTCACGCAACGAAGCGCTTTGAGGAGTGTGACTGACCAGCGGAGATGTCTCGCTCAAGAGGATGCTTGTCAGCTTTACATCTGTCGCGGGAGCAGACGTTATGCTCTCCGGCAACTCTGCCTCGACGGCAGGAAGAAGCTGCTCGAGCTGCTCGTCAGTGCCGATAACGCCTATGACATCACCGGGGAAAAGACGGTTGTTGCCTCCAGGTATCGGAATTATGCGTGACCCGCGGTTGATGCTGACCACATTGATGCCGAAACGATGTCGCAGATTTGAGTCCATGAGTTTCTGACCGACAAACGCGCATCCGGCTCCAACGGTCATATATGCCTGATGGAGATCACTGACCACACGGTTGTTCTTACCGCTGCGGCGCAGGTCCCGCTCGTTGAGATTGTTGAGAAATTTAGATTCGATACCTGCCATACGCGCCCTGAGCCTGTGTGAGAAAAAGAAGGCGATGAGCAGCGCGACAGCAGCAGCGGCCATAAGACCGACACGCGCTGAATAAGCCTGTGATATCACATAAATCACCATGCTCAGCGCTATCAGGAATCTGAATATCGACATGACGATGCGCGGTATGTTGTTGGCTATGGGATTACCGGCCGAGTCGCGGAAATCGTTTTTGGTAATAGGCATCATCAGAGCCAGAAGGAATGGCGCCATAGCAAGCAGAGTGACACCGACATAACATATCTTGGCAAACTCGGGTGACAGCAGCTCGACGACGTAAGGCTTGAGATAATGCTGTGCCACAACAATCACGGCAATACAGACAGTCGAGTATAGAAGTGTGCGCCAGACATAGCGTTTCATCACCGATGCCCACGCGCTTCCGACGGCACGTTCCTTATTGGCCTCTGACTGATAACGGTCGATTAGGAAATGGAGCTTGCGAGGCAGATGACGCTCGACCATGTCATAGGCCGGCACAGAGAGCTTGATGAAATATGGCGTCGTGAAAGTAGTAATGACCGACACGGCCACGACAATCGGATAAAGTGTCGGCTCGAGCACCTTGAGACTCATGCCTAAAGTGGCGATGATAAATGCAAACTCACCGATCTGCGTCAGTGAGAATCCCGAACGGATAGCCACCTTGAGAGTCTGTCCGGTGACAAGCATGCCGAATGTGCCGAACACAATCATGCCGACGATGACGACAACCGATAGCAAAAGTACCGGCGCCCAGTACTCGACGAGGATGTCGGGGCGCACCATCATGCCGACCGAGATAAAGAACACGGCGCCGAAAAGGTCTTTGACCGGAGTGACGACGTGCTCGATGCGCTCGGCATAGCTCGTGCCGGCGAGTATCGAACCCATGACAAAGGCGCCGAGAGCGAGCGAGAATCCGCAGTAGACCGAGAAGACAGCCATGCCGAGACACAGGCCCATCGACACAATGAGCAGCGTCTCCGAATTAAGGAAGCGACGCCAGCGGTTGAGCAGCGACGGCAGCACATAGACGCCGACCAAAAACCACATGACAAGGAAGAAAACGAGTTTGGCCACGCTATATAGCATCTCGGAGCCCTCCACAGTCTTGTTTATGGCTATCGACGACAATATGACCATCATTACGACGGCAAAGAGGTCCTCTACGATGAGCACGGCGAGCACCTGTATGGCAAATTTCTGCTGACGAAGACCGAGGTCGGTGAAAGCCTTGATGATAATCGTGGTCGACGACATTGAGAGCATACCTCCGAGAAAGAGGCTGTTCATGAAGTCAAACTCGAGCACATGTCCTACGGCAAAGCCCGCGCACATCATGCCGGCGACTATAATCAGAGCCGTCACGACCGCCGAGCCGCCCGAGTTGACAAGTTTCTTGAAGCTGAACTCAAGGCCGAGCGAAAAGAGCAGCACGACAATGCCTATCTGCGCCCAGAAGTCGATATTGGCCTCAGTCGTCACTGACGGAAGGTATGCGAAGTGGGGACTCGCGAGGAATCCGGCCACGATGTAACCGAGCACGACAGGCTGCTTAATCCATTTGAAGAGCACCGTGACAACGGCGCCGAGCAAAAGGATAAACGCGAGGTCGGAAATCAGGCTTTCGACATTCATAGGCTGTGAGCGGTCAGAGTGAGTTGGTGAGGGTTATCGAACGTGTCGGATAAAGTTTTTCAAAGACGGTGAATAATGCGATGTAATCGACTGTCTCTTTTGACAGTACAACAAGATTGAGACTTGTCTGCGAGTCTGCATAATCATACTCGACAAAATAGTTGACTAACACAACATTACGCGCAGCCATCGCCGAGCGGTAAGCGGCAATGTCGGTGACAATACCGTCTAATTTCAGCCTTATGATGCGCGACTCCGACCCGAGGCTTATGCGGTGTTCGATGCGCTCTAACTGCACAAGGATAAAGAGTATCAGAGCCGTGGCGATTATCGACACCCAGTACATCCCCACACCGACGGCGAGGCCGATGGTGGCGACCATCCAGATACCCGCGGCAGTCGTCAGACCGCGTATCGAGCCCTTCATCTGGATAATAGCTCCGGCGCCGAGGAAACCGATGCCGCTCAGCACCTGTGCGGCTATACGGCCGGGGTCACCGTTTTTCAGGCCGAGATATTCCTGAGGCACGTAGATTGAGAGCAGCATCGCCAGAGTGGCGCCCATGGCAATCAGCGAGAATGTGCGCACACCGGCCGACTGACCTTTGCGCTTGCGCTCATAGCCTACCACACTGCCCAAGAGCATACTGAGCAGCAGGCGGTAGACGGCAGAGACGCTGTTGACCTCCACACCGTTGACCGTGTCGTAAAATGACTGCCAGAGACTGCTCAAATCCTGCATTGCCGATTATTTAAGATTAAAGCTGCGCGAGACGAGACGGTAATTGTCGGCAAAAAGCTCAACTGTGTAGTCGCCGGGGGTCAGAGCCGTGTTGACGTCCCAGTATATAGTCACGCCGCCTATTTCCTCACCGGCATATTCGATTATCTTTTTGGCCGAGCACTCGACCTGACCGCCCTCAAACGAGAACGTGCCGCCGCCCGACAATAACTGGCCCGAAGGAGAGACGATGCGCATATAAATGGTCTTCTCGCCGACGGGAGTCGAGTTGTTCTGCGGAATGGTAAATGTGACCATCAACTGAGTGGCCTTGCTGACCTTCTTCTCCTTTTTGCCTTTTTTGTTGAGCGGAGTGAGTGTCAGTCCTGTAACATTGAGTTTCTCGGCGAGTGTCATGCGCTTGCTTAGCTGCTCGTTCTGACGCGATGTCTGCTCGACGCGTGTGTTGAGACGCGTGTTCTGCTCCTTGATTTCTGCATTCTCGGTGCGCAGGGCCTCGTTCTCCTGATTGAGACGGTTGATTTCCTCGACGTAGTGGCGGAGTAGCTTGCGCAGGGTGTCAATTTCGCTCTTGAGTTTGGCTATTTCGGCAGCACTCTTGTTCTTCTGATTTTTCAGCTCTTGCTGGAGAGCCTCGACCTGCAGACGTGCGGTCTCATATTTCTCGGTCAGCTGGCGTTTGACCGAGTCGTCCATGACAAACTGGCGCGAGTTTTCAAACTCGGCAAACTCGCGGTTAAGCGCGTCGTAATCGTTTTCGAGCTGCATCTGCTCATATTCTAACTGCATCTGCTCTTTCTCGTTTTCGGCCTGTTTGAGCGCCGAGTGCGACGACCAAGCCATCCACACGGCGGCTCCAAGCACCACGACGGCCACGACAATGCCGGCGATTATGAGTTTGCGTGTACCTGTGTTTTTATTTTCCTGAGGGGTTTCCATTATCTGTCTGATATTGATTTTGCTATTACATTATGCCTTTTTCACGAAGCGCGAGCTGCCACTTCCACGCCGAGCGCATTGTGTCGGCCAATGGGGTTTCGGCCTTCCAGCCGAGCACCTTGTTGGCTCGCGACGGGTCAGCCCACACCTGCACGATATCGCCCTTGCGGCGCCCGACGATGCGGTGTGGCACCTTGACGCCCGTAGCCTGCTCGAAAGTGTTGATAAGTTCAACGACCGAGACGCCGCGGCCTGTGCCGAGATTGAAGACTTCGACCGGTGTTTCGTTCGTACCCTCAATCAGACGGCCGACAGCCTTGACATGGGCTTTGGCGAGGTCGACGACATCGATGAAGTCGCGGATGCAACTGCCGTCAGGAGTAGGATAATCATCACCGAATACTGACAGCTCCTTGCGTATACCGATGGCGGTCTGTGTCAGGTAAGGCACGAGATTCTGCGGCACACCGTTGGGTAGTTCGCCGATAAGTGCCGACGGATGCGAGCCGACGGGATTGAAATAGCGCAGGATGATGCTGTTATAGCGTGCGCCCGAGGCCACATGGTCGTTGATGATGTCCTCGCTTATCTGCTTGGTGTTACCATAAGGCGAGGTCGCCTTCTTGATGGGGGAAGCCTCGGTCACAGGATTGTGGTCAGGCTCTCCGTAGACCGTGCATGACGACGAGAAGACAAAGCCCTTGACGCCGTGGCGGTCAGCAGCCTCCAAGAGATTGATGAGCGTCGCGAGATTGTTACGGTAGTAGAGCAACGGCTTTTCGACTGACTCGCCGACAGCCTTTGAAGCTGCAAAATTGATTATTCCGGCAATATCGCCATATCTCTCAAAAAGCGCCTCGACTGTCGCGGCATCGGTGCAGTCGCCCTCGACAAAGTCCGGACGGACGCCCGTGATGGCCTCGATGCCGTCAAGCACCGAACGGTCGCTGTTGCTCAGATTATCAATGATTACCACGTCATAGCCGGCACCGATAAGCTCCACGGCCGTGTGTGAGCCTATATAGCCTGTGCCGCCTGTGACAAGTATACGATTTCCCTTCATGACGGTTAGATGTATTAATACACCGCAAATTTAGCAAAATTCGCCCGTCCCTGCAACTTTGACGACGTGCATCTCGCAGTTTGCGCAGTCAAAATCGAGACGCATCCGACCGGACTCGTTCTCGAGATACATCGGCGAGGGATATTTGCCTCTGCACGAAGGGTCTTTGAGGCAGCCTCCGAGCTCGCGACGCAGACAGTAGCGCGTGGTCATGACACGAGTCTCGGCGCCCTTGGCGGGACGCTGGCACTCCAAGGCTCGTGCTGCCACATCGATGCCGTGGTCAGCAAAAAAGCGCTCGGCGAGACGATTGGCCACATTGTCGTGATAGTCAAGAGGAGCGTTCTTAAACGGCCTTATATCAGCCGACTCCGGTCGGCGATAATCATATGCGTAACGCATGCGGTGTGTCTCGTCCAAGAGGCATACGGCGCGGCGGCGCAGGGCCGTCAGTACCGACGCCGCGACAAAGCGGTCAGCGAGGCGGTCGTCAATACTGCCGGCGCGGTATATAGTGTCGCCGAGACGGCTGACCACGCGGCGTCGCTGCTCGGTCTGGTCGCCGCGGGCAACATCATAAGGAGAGTCGACTGTGGCGGTTACGTTGTTGCCGCAGCTGTCAGTCAAGCACATAGCTATGCGATCACGTCCGGCCTCACGAAGCTCTATGTCGACGTCAATGACGCGCGTGGCCGTCGGGCGGTCCATCTGCTCGTCAAAGACCTTATCACGGTTGCGGTAGAGCCGAGTTCCTGCCGGGATATTAATGCGCGTGGCGGGATATATCAGATTACCGTCTACGCGATTGAGTCTAAAACCGTTAAAACGGTGCGAGGCGTCAAACCACCCTAACCCGTCACCGTTGTGCAGTTCGATGTCAGCCTTGACCGTGAGTGCGGCGCCACGGCTGCCTGTCACGGTGGCCACGGGCATACCTATCCACTTAGGGCTGTCGGCCGACGACATGCCGCGCTGCAGACGGCGGCAACCGCCATCCAAGAAATAGTTGGTATAGCGGCGGTTGAAAGTTCGCTCCACGTCAGGCTCGAAGTCAAGCGTCACACGTCCCGACGACGCACGGCGGTAGCGGCCCTCGGAGCGGGCACAGACATCATCGAGCGCACGGCTGTAGGCAGCGACGACATTGCGCACATAGACGCTGTCTTTGAGGCGCCCCTCGATTTTGAACGATGACACGCCGGCGTCGGCCATATCACCTAAGCGGTCGATGCGGCACATGTCACGCAGCGACAGATAGTGGGCCTCGGGCGCGAGCTGACGGCCCGATGCATCTGTCAGCCGATAAGGCAGACGGCACATCTGAGCGCACTCGCCGCGATTGGCGCTACGGCCCGTAGCAAGCAGACTCGCCTGACAATCACCGCTGTAGCTGACACAGAGCGCTCCATGTACGAAGGCCTCCAACGGCACAGTGACTTCGGCGGCTATGGCACGGATTTCATCCAACGACAGCTCGCGGGCGAGCACAATCTGAGATAAGCCGCAGTCTTCGAGAAAGCGCGCCTTAGCGGGTGTACGCGTGTCGCACTGCGTCGAGGCGTGCAGGGCAATCGGCGGCAAATCCATACGCAAGAGTCCGAGATCCTGAACAATCAGAGCATCAACACCGGCGCGATACACCCGACGTATAAGCCGCTCGGCTTCAGCAAGCTCGTTGTCATAAACCAAGGTATTGACTGTCACATATACACGCGCGTCAAAACGGTGGGCATAGTCTGTCAGAGAGACGATGTCTTCGACGCTGTTGGCAGCGGCGACACGCGCGCCGAACGCCTCGGCCCCGATATAGACGGCATCGGCCCCATGGTCGATGGCCTGACGGGCAATATCACAGTCACGCGCGGGAGCAAGCAGCTCAAGCAGACGCGGTTTGTCGTGTTTTGAGCTCATGAGCGGATTTATAGTTATCGAGCACCCTGAAGGCATAATCACGCGATGCGTCAATCAGAGCCGGCAGGTGGGCGTCACTGTTGACAATAATATCGAGGCCGGCATCAATCAGCCTCGGCAAAAGGCGCTCTGACGGAAAAATACGGCCAAAGTCAATCTTCTGCTTGGTATTGATTTCGACAATCGGGCGCCGGTCTATTATCAGGTCGATATAGTCATCGACAAGCGCCTGATACCACGCCTCATCCTCAATGCCGGGCTGCCACGAGGATGCATTGTGGCCTATTTTGTCAAGATGTCCGAGTATGTCAAAACCTCCGGCCTCGACCATGCGGCATGACTGCTCATAAAAAGTCTCGACCACATAGCGTATGTCGTCGTGAAAGTGTTCGTGCATCTTGCGGCTGAACGCCTCGAAACGGCCGTCGATATCGACCGGAGTACCGTCTTGCGCCGGGATGAAATGCACGGAGCCTATCGAGTAATCAAGCCCGAGCGAGCGGAAGTAGTCTGTAGCAGGACCGCAGTCATCGCCGAGATAGTCGATTTCCATGCCGGCATAAAAATGTGTCACGCCGTCATACAGCTCGTCAAGACGTCTGACCTCAGCCAAATATGCCGAAACATCGGTGGCGAGCATATTGCAGGGCGACGGTATATTCACAGGAGAGTGAGGCGAAAAGCCGTAATGCGTAAAGCCGCGGCGGACGGCCTCAGCCGCAAAATCGGCCATCGGGGCGCGTCCGTCGCAAAATTGTGTATGTGAATGAAATGTATATTTTCTTGAGTTGCCGATGGTTTTAATTATATCCATTGGTAAATGCCTGAAAATTATCGGTTGATTCAATAGCTCTGCGACAGCTCGATGCGACCGGCGCGCAATAGCCGTAGATAACGGGCAAACATGCCTACAGTCAGCAACGCAACCGCAGCGCCCGCTGTCAGTGCGACCCCTAAAGGCAGTCCGAATCCCTCGGGCGACGGCGCAAACAGTATGTAGCTGACACAGACCACTGTCATAAATAGTGCCGGCAGCAACGAGACAAGATAAAATTTGCGGTGACGGGCCAGATAGACCGTTACAGCCCACAAGGTAAATACTGACAGAGTCTGGTTGACCCATGCGAAGTAGCGCCACAGGATATTGAAGTCAATCAGCATCACTCCGGCGCATAGCGCGAAGATGGGCACACTGACCATCAGTCGCCGGGTAAGCTTGCGCTGGTCGATATGCAGGAAGTCGGCCGTAATCAGACGCGCCGAGCGCAGGGCCGTGTCGCCGGTGGTAATCGGGGCTGCAATCACGCCGAGAAGAGCGAGAAATCCGCCGACCGTGCCTAACCAGCCGCGCGAAATGTCAGTCACCAACGCACCTGCCGCATTGCCATGGGCACTCATGTATCCGCTGAGTTCCTCGTAACCTCCCGTAAAGGCGATGGCGGCCGCAGCCCATATCAGGGCCACGATGCCCTCGGCCACCATGGCGCCGTAGAAGATGGGACGCGCGAGACGCTCATTGGTCAGGCAGCGGGCCATCATAGGCGACTGTGTGGCATGGAAACCCGAAATGGCTCCGCAGGCGATGCTGACAAACATCATCGGGAAGACCGGATGGTGTCCGTCGCCGATGCGGCTTGACAGACCGCCGCTGAAGTCGACAGGAATGTCATAGCCTCCGAAAATCAGCACTGCAAGCAGTCCGGCAGCCATAAAGAGCAGCGCTATGCCGAAGACTGGATAGAAATTGCCTATGAGTTTGTCTATAGGCAGCAGAGTGGCGAGTATGTAGTAGACAAATATCACACCGACCCAGAAAAGGCTGTCCAACGACTCGGGGGTCATCGACGCGATAAGCCCGGCCGGTGTCAGCACAAACACGGCGCCGACAAGTATCAGCAACACGACCGAAACGACACGCATCACCTGTCGGGCGGTCATGCCGAGCTCGTGACCGACGAGTTCGGGAAGAGATTCGCCGCCGGAGCGTATCGACATCATCGCCGACATAAAGTCGTGGACCGCGCCGGCAAAAATGGTGCCGCATACAATCCATATGAAGGCCGCCGGGCCGAACATCACGCCCATTATGGCGCCGAAAATCGGGCCGAGGCCGGCGATGTTGAGGAACTGTATAAGGAAAACCTTCCACGTCGGCAGCGGCATGAAATCTACACCGTCACGACGGGTTTCCGCGGGCATCGGCCGTTTGGGGTCAACACCAAATATGCGCTCGCACAATGCGCCATACACTACATAGCCGCCAATCAGGACGGCTAAAGCAATCAGAAATGAAGTCATTGCCGGTAATTATTTTTTGTCACCGAGCTGACCGTCGCCGGGACGCGCAATAGCCTCACGCATGTTTGTGTCGGCCTCGACGTTGCGAAGACGATAGTAATCCATCACACCGAGATTGCCCTTGACAAAAGCCTCGGCCATGGCGCGCGGCAATTCGGCCTCAGCCTCGATAACCTTAGCGCGTGCCTCCTGAGCCTTGGCTTTCATTTCCTGCTCCAAGGCGATGGCCATGGCGCGGCGCTCCTCGGCCTTAGCCTGAGCGATGTTCTTGTCGGCCTGAGCCTGATCAATCTGCAGGGCGGCGCCGATGTTGCGGCCTATGTCGATGTCGGCGATGTCAATAGAGAGTATCTCGAAAGCCGTGCCTGAGTCAAGGCCTTTCTTGAGCACAAGTTTTGAAATCGAGTCGGGATTCTCGAGTACCTGTTTGTGGCTCTCCGATGAGCCGATTGACGAAACGATGCCTTCGCCGACACGGGCGAGGACGGTGTCTTCGCCGGCACCGCCGACAAGCTGGCGGATATTGGCACGTACCGTCACACGGGCCTTGGCTATAAGCTGGATGCCGTCTTTAGCCACAGCAGTAACAGGGGGTGTGTCGATGACCTTGGGATTTACCGACATCTGCACGGCTTCGAAGACATCGCGGCCGGCGAGGTCGATGGCTGTGGCCATCTTGAAACCGAGGTCAATGTTGGCTTTTGAGGCCGAGACAAGCGCATGGACGACTTTGTCGACATTGCCGCCGGCAAGATAGTGTGCCTCGAGGTCGTCTCGGGTGATGCCGTTAAGGCCGGCCTTATGGGCCTCAATGAGCGCCCGCACGATAAGCGACGCGGGCACCTGACGGATGCGCATCAGCACAAGCTGCAGCAGCGAGATGCGCACACCGCTGACGCGGGCCGATATCCACAGGAAGAACGGGCAGTAGTAAAGGAATACAATCAGCAGGACTATGCCTGTTGCGATTAGGAGAATTAGAGTAAGATTCATATCGTGATAGTGTTTGGTCTGATTAATACTTATCGCGCACCGCTTTCGAGACGTATGATTTTGTTGCGCAGTGACATACGTTCTGACATAAGATGTTCGAGCTCGGCCTCGTCGTCAAGTATGTCGTCATTGATGTCACGGTCGCCGCGGCGATAACGCTCGCGGAGTGTGTCAAGCTCCGCGCGAAGACGGCTCTCACGTGTCGACAGCGAGAGCATCTCGACCATCGTGCGGCGCGCCTGCTGATTTGTAAAGCCCGAGAGTTCGGTGATAACGCGACCGTCAGGCATAACAAACTCAAATCGAGACATACGACCCGAGCCGTTTGAGCTGACCTCAGACACCTGAGCGACTCGCTGACGGAAAGCCTCGTAGTCATGTGCTCCGGTCTGCGTATCGGCTATGGAGCCTATGCGGGCAAGCGACCCTAAGCGCGGGTCGTCGGCCGGGTAATTGACACGTGTCTCAGAAGGGATAAAAGTGTAGATGGTAACCACGCCGTCCTGACCGCTGCGGTTTGAGGCAAACCAACCGGCGCCGGTGGTCTCGTCGATTGCAAGCATATAGTCGTCGTAGGGCGAATTATAAGGCATGCCTATATTCTGCGGCTGCAAAAATCCGTCCTCACCGCGGCGGGTCATGAAAATATCATAGCCTCCGAGCGATGCGTCGCCCTTGGCAGCGAAATAAAGCGTCATGCCGTCGGGCATCATGAACGGATAGTCGGGTGAATCCACACCGTCAAAATCACCGGCCAAGGGTGCGGAACTGTCGACAGTGCCGTCATCGAGTATCTGCGCGCCGGTCAGCACGGTGTCGCCGTCGTCGCCGGCCTGCGCCCATATCATTTCAGCGCGGTTTTGCGGCGTATAGACTACTGTCACGGCGTCGACGCCCGCCTCAGCCGGCGTCATCAGCCGGCCCGACTCGAGCGAGAGACGATAGTGGGTGAAAAATTCGTCAGCATCGACATTGAGCGAGTCGACAATCTCGATGCTCTCGACTCGCTGGAGCATATTGCGCATCATGACCACGCGTGACTGCATCTCCTCTAATTCTGACGTGTCGGCGTTGCGTTTCTTGCCGAGCAACGTCTCATATTCGTCGAGATGTTCATCAGCCGAATCTACGTCATAGGCATCAAGAGCAATCCGGGCCAGCAGGCGTGCGGCCTCGGCCACTCCGCGTTTCTCGGCTGTCACGAGTGGTGCTTTGGCGTCGTCGATGCGTCCGAGGCCCACGAGGGAGGCGCCGAGATAATAACAGACATTCCCGTTGCGCGGCGACTTCTTGCGCAGCGGCTCGAGGATGTCGACAGCGGCCTGATAGTCGCCCGCGAGATATAGTTTTTTAGCATCGTCGACAGGAGCAGCAACAGCTGTTGCCATAACCGCCGCCATCGAAACGACGCAGAAGATTTTACGTAACATAGAGCACTTGTGCTAATTGATTCTCAAAGTTACAATTTTTTGCCGACATCGCAAATCTGCAGGCATGATAATATAATGTGTTTCTTACAACTCTTTGGAGCCGACAGCTCAGCTCTGTATCTATAGCCTCAGACTATTGTCTGAAATAATCCGCTCTTAAGATTGTATCCGAGACGGCCGGGGCACGGAGTCGGGCGGTGGCGACTACCGACGGGCTGCTGCCGGCGAGTGTACCGTCGTGTCTGACTGCCGAGCAGACGGTCGAGTCGAGCATGCTGTATCCGAGCCCGCGGTATGCGCCGTTGCGGCTGACCCCCATCAGGTCAAGGATGGTCGGGAATACATCGACCTGTCCGCGCGGCCCGCACACCCGGCACGTAAGGCCTGTGTTGACAGCCATGAAGACGATGTCGGATATATTGTCGTCGACATAGCCATCGCTGTCGGGCTCAAAAGGCTGCGCATGGTCAGAAGCGATGACCACGACGCTGTTATCCATTAGTCCGGAGCGGCGCAAACCGTCAAGAAACCGTCCGATCTCGCGGTCAGTATAATTGGCCATGCGCAGATAGCCGCGCTCATATTCCGACCCAAGGTCGAGACTGTCAATCCACCCTTCCCACGTAGTGCCCTCGTCGTTAAACGGATTATGCATCGACAACGTAGTAATCTCGGCCACGAACGGCTGAGTCTGACGGATGATGCGCGACAGTGCATAATCAAAGACGGCGCGGTCTTTACCGGCCGACTTTACGTCATAGCCTGCCGCAGTCAGCGAATCGCTGTCGTGGAGTACGTCGTAGCCATAAGAACGACTCGTCGTGTAATGATTGAAAACGCGTCCCTCCTCAACGATATATTCGGCCGACGACCGCGGCTTAACCATCGAGACAAGCGAATGAAAACGGTTGTCGCCGCGTATCTGTGCGGCAATGCCGTTGAAGAGTGGGAGCAGTCCGGTGTTATATAGCATCTGGCCGTCGCTCGAGCCGCCGATGCCGACCTGCGAGATGACCTCCGTGCAGAGCAGAGTCCCCTCAAGCCGCGCAAGCGAGTCAATGACCGGCATCAGTTTCTGCCCCCGCGGCCCGCGGTAATCCAAAGCCCACGCATTAAGTGATTCTACAATGATGAAAATCAGATTTTTCCCTCTATTTGCATCGACTACAAGGCTGTCAGGTGACGCCTCTGAGATACTTTTAAGATACGACGCAATCGACTGTCGCTCATACTCGTTCAAATCTAAATTGCCCAGCTCGGAAAGCGAGTGAAGCATCGTGACACCGTAGCCTACGATGCCGTTGTTTTTCCAGTGACCTAACTGCGACGCCTGCAGACCGCAGAAGCGCGCCTTGATGACTCCGCCGATACTGTGGTCAAGAAAAACATTCGTCCGTGCCCATAACACTCCGGTGCGAGTAATTGCCGCAAACCCGAGCATATAGACAAACACCGAGCAAACCACGGCAACAACTCGCAGCCTGACAGACAACGGTTTGGCATCACG
>CBCSTG010000027.1:0-39458 GCA_965143025.1 uncultured Bacteroidales bacterium | reverse complement strand
GTTAATTTACTTTGTTAAATTGAATTAACGCAAGCAATCTGTAAATTTTCCCTCTTCAAACGCAACCTCCAAGCCGGAGAATGACGACAACCCGCGTTGGGTGACAATAGGGCTCAAAATAACTTCTTTATATGATTCGTAGGGACATGCCAAAGCGACCTGCAGGGAGCGACGGCATGTATAATATGCAGCTAAATCCCTGATGGCCAAACTATACGTGCCAAAGGCACGTCCCTACTTTTTTGTAGCTCGGATGATGGCGTGGCGGCGCTCGTAGACGGGCAGGTCTGAGAGGGGAATTTTGTTGAACTTGGTTATCAAGGGCAGGAAGTAGGCCCAGAGTTGCTCGGGCGAGAGCTTGGTGATACGCCTGACCGTCGGATTGAGCAAAGCGTCAATCGTTCGCTCCTGTTCGCGAGTGAAGAGCCCCGAGCCGAAAAGTGCCGACAGCGCGACAGGTTTTTCGTCGCGGAAGATGTGGCCGAGGATGCGCATACGGTTTTCAATACGCTGTTTGCGCGCCTCGCGGCGCTCTTTAGCCCGCTCGACGCGACGTCGGGCGTCCTCGGCCATAGCGTCAGCCTCGGGTGTCGGCGCGGGATGCAGACGGCTTTCGTCAAGCGATTCGACAGCGCCGTCGGACTTGCGGATACGTTCGGCTGTGATTATGGCCGAGACGAGGGCGTGGCAGAGCGAGAGATTTTCGGGGTCGGCAAGGATTTGGCTGAGAAGTTCGACCGGAATGTGTGCTGTGACGGTTTTCTGAGTTGTTTTGCGTGTCTTTTTCATAGTGCGTTCTTTTTTCGCACAAAGATAGATACGCACCGATGCCTGATGGCGTGCAAAATTGTCACACTGACATTTTAACAATTGCCGGACATCAATTCAAATTATGCAAGCAGGGTGATTATCAATGCCGTTAGCAATTGATAACCACCCTGTTATTCTTAGCCGATTACAAATCGGCCCTCCATATATTTCACTCCGTTTGGTCGGGCTGTTGGGATTCGTCTTCTTTTAGAGGGTTCCAGCCTTGGGCGCGGAGGGGTATCTCGGTGTCGTCGCGGGTAATCATGGCGCAGCCGAGCTCGGGGCGCGTGATGTAGCCGATGACGTGGACGCCTTCGATTTTCTTGATTTTCTCGTGGTCGGCGAGCGGCACGGTGAACAGCAGTTCGTAATCCTCGCCGCCATTGAGCGCGGCCGTCACGAGATTCATATTGAGCTCCTCGGCCATCGAGGCTGTCTGATAGTCGATGGGGATGCGGTCCTCGTAGATGCGGCATCCGCAGTGACTTTGCGTGCAGATGTGTATCAGCTCCGACGACAGACCGTCGCTGACATCCATCATGGCTGTCGGCTTGATGCCGGCCTTGGCGAGCGCGGCTACAATGTCCTTGCGCGCCTCGGGCTTGAGCTGACGCTCGATGATATACTCCTTGCCGCCAAACTCGGGCTGGAAGTCCTTCTGACCGGCCGAGGCGATTTTCTCGCGCTCGAGGAGCTGCAGGCCCATATAGGCCGCGCCGAGGTCGCCGCTGACGCATATCAGGTCTGTGTCGCGGGCGCCGTCGCGATAGACGATTTTGTCGGCCGGAGCGTCACCGATGCAGGTGATGGAGATGACAAGGCCCTGATGAGAGGCCGATGTGTCGCCGCCGACGAGGTCGACGCCATAAATCTCGCAGGCGAGACGTATGCCTTCGTAGAGCGCCTCGATGTGTTCGACGGTAAAGCGCTTTGACACGCCCAAAGAGACCGTAATCTGACGCGGAGTGCCGTTCATGGCGTATATGTCTGAGAAGTTGACCACGGCAGCCTTGTAGCCGAGATGTTTGAGCGACACATAGGTGAGGTCGAAGTGGACATTCTCTAAAAGCAGGTCGGTTGTGACGAGCACATCGGTGTCGGCATAGCGCATCACGGCCGCATCATCGCCGACGCCCCGCAGACTCTGCGGATTGCCGAGCTTGATGTCTTTGGTCAGGCGGTCGATGAGACCGAACTCGCCGAGTTTTGATATTTCGGTTTGCATATCTATTTATGTGTCTGACAAGTTTGAGACGATTGGTCTCAGATAGTAGAGACATGCCTTCGGCATGTTGGCGTATTATACGTGCCAAAGGCACGTCCCTACAATTTTATATTCATCAACTGCGGGCGACGAGCTCTTTCATGAGAGCCACGACTGTCGGCTGGGCGTTGATGGCCGCCTTCTGTACCTCCTCGTGTGAGGGCACTTCGGTCACATCCTTGCCGCCAAGGTCGGTGATTACCGACAGGCCGAAGACGTCCATGCCGCCGTGACGGGCCACGATGACTTCGGGCACAGTCGACATGCCGACTGCATCACCGCCGATGACGCGGAAATATTCATATTCGGCCGGAGTCTCGAATGTCGGGCCGGGAGTGCCGACGTAGACACCGTGCATCAGGCGCAGTCCTTTCTCGCGGCCGATGGTGTCGGCGAGTTCGACGAGACGTTTCGAGTATGCCTCGGTCATGGCCGGGAAACGCGGGCCGAACTCCTCATAGTTCTTGCCGCGCAGAGGATTCTCGGGGAAGAGGTTGATATGGTCGGTGATAATCATCACGTCGCCGACGCGGAACTCTTTGTTCATGCCGCCTGCGGCATTGCTTACAAAGAGAGTCTTGACGCCCAATTTCTGCATGACACGCACGGGGAAAGTCACCTGCTTCATGTCATAGCCCTCGTAGTAGTGGAAACGGCCCTGCATGGCGATGACGGGCTTGCCGCCGAGACGGCCGAAGATAAGATTGCCGCTGTGGCCTTCGACGGTCGACACGGGGAAGTTGGGGATATCCTTATAGGCGATATACTGTTTGTCGGTCATGAAGTCGACAAGGCTGCCGAGGCCCGTGCCGAGTATAACTGCTGTGTCGGGCATCTCGCTTACTTTTGAGCGCAGAAATTCGACGGTCTGTTTGATTTTCTCTAACATGGTTATAAATTACAAGGAGTTATTAAATTAGTTATGTAATAACGCCGCCCGACAGCCGATAGTTGGGCCGCCCCGACGGCTTTAAGTTTTATTTTATGAGTTTGCGGATGGCGTTGGCGAAGGCGTCTTCATCGTTGTTGTTGACAAATTCGACCTCGATGGGCAGATAGAATGTGACGGCTTTGAGTTCGTGGGGGAAATAGGGATTGCAGACGAGGCGCACGGCGTCTTTCTCTGTTGTGACGATGATGCGGTTTTCGCCACGCATCGAGTGATAGCGCTCGACGAGCAGCTCTATGTCCTTGCGGGTATAGTTGTGGTGGTCGGGGAAGATGTTGACCTTGACCTTGGGCCGGAAGCTCTTGAGATAGCGTATGAAGGGACGCGGATTGCCGATGCCGGCGACTGCGAGCACGTTGTCCTTGACGCTCATATAGTCAAGGAAAGGCACCGAGCGCACAGTATCGGGAAAGAGGGGTACGAGATTCTGATAGGCAAAGCGCGAGAAGAAAAGATTCTGACACGGATAGAGTTCAAGGTGCTTTGACACAAGGCGATAGTCGATTTGCTTCATATCTTCGGGGCACTTGGCCATGACCACGATGTCGGCACGGTTGAGCCCGCGCACCGACTCACGCAGACGCCCGTAGGGCAGGAGTTTGTCCTCATAGACCGGCCGGCCGTAATCAGTGATGACAATGGCCGCACGCGGCTTGACATAGCGGTGCTGGAAGGCGTCGTCGAGCACGATGAGATTGATATTAGGGTCTATTTTAAGGAGTTCCTCTATGCCTTTGACACGGTCCTCGCAGACCGCCATCACCACCTCGCCGTTGAATTTATGGTAAATCTGATATGCCTCGTCGCCGATATCACGCGGATTAGAGCGAGACGTAGCGAGCACAAAGCCTTTGGTACGCCGCTTATAGCCGCGGCTCAGCACGGCTATGTGGTGGCTGTGGCGCAAGGCCGAGACGATATATTCGACATGGGGCGTCTTACCCGTGCCGCCTGCGGTCAGATTGCCGACGACAACGACAGGCACATCAAATTCGTGCTGTTTGAGCAAGCCCCAGTCAAAGAACTTGTTGCGCATATAAGTGACCATCCCATAGATTTTGGAACATGGGAGTAAGACAACCTTGGCCACTATATTACGCATCGACACCGTATTATCGCTTTAATATATCAACATAAGTTAACGTATGACTAAATCCGGCATACGGGCCTGCAGGGGATTCATCTCACGCAGACGCCTTACGGCCATAATTGCCTCAACGGCGTCACGGTCGAGCACGGCACCGGCGGCAGACTCAAGTCGCTGAGACTCTTCAAGCAGTTTATTCATAAAGTCATTAGAGACATCGGGATAAGACACATATTGCGACGGCTCCATGCCGAGACTGTCGGCGATGGCCTCAATGCAGGCATGAAGGCTGCCGATATGGTCGACGAGACCGAGCTCAACAGCCGACGAGCCAATCCATACACGACCCTCGGCGATAGCCTTAACCGAATCGACGCTCATGTGACGCCCCTCGGCTACACGACCTGTGAAGACGTCGTAGGTGTCTTCGACATAGCGCTGCATCGAGGCACGCTGCTGCTCGGTCAACGGCTGCATGAGTGACATGAACGTGGCGTTGGGACTCGACGATACGTCAGAGAATGTGACACCAAGTTTACCGGTGACGAGGCCGCTAAAATCAGGTATCATGCCGAAAACACCGATTGAGCCGGTGAGCGTCGTGGCGTCGGCATATATGCAGTCGGCACCACAGGAAATATAGTAGCCTCCCGATGCCGCATAGTCGCCCATCGAGACGTAGAAGGGTTTGCCTTTGGATTTGAAGTAGTTGAGCGCCTCCCAGATTTGCTCAGAGGCAAAGGCGCTGCCGCCGGGAGAGTTGACGCGGAGGACAAGTCCGCTGACTTTTTCATTGTCGGCAAGACCGATAATCTGAGGCACGATGGTCTGACCGACGATGCCTTCGTCGCCCGAATCGACAATGTCACCCACGGCATAAAGCACGGCGATATGGTCGCCGGAGCTGTCACCCAAATCGCCGCTGCGCGATGCGACGTAGTTTTTTGGGGTCACGAGACGCAGACTCTTGCCGGCATCAACATCGGTGAGGTCACGCAACATATCCTCCACCTCGCGGCGATAACGCTTCTCGGTTACGATGCCTGCATCTACGTCATGGTCGGCCGTCCATGCGAATGTCAGACTGTCGGCCCACGCGCTGACTGTAGCGGGAGTGACAGAGCGGTTGGCGGCAACGGTATTGCTGTAATAGTCCCAGATAGAGTCTACGAAAACCTGATTCTGACGACGGGCGGCCTCACTCATCGATGTGAGGATAAAGGGCTCGACGGCGCTCTTATATGTACCGACTTTGACCACCTGCACCTTTATGCCGAGCTTGTCCAAAAGTCCTGTGAAGAACGGAGTCGAAGTGCCAATGCCGCGGATGTCGACGTTACCAACAGGATTCAGATAAACCTTGTCGGCAAAGGTCGAGAGCAGATAGTCTCCCTGAGCGTAATTGTCAGCGTAGGCATACACCCATTTTCCCGACTCCTTGAACGCCGCAAGAGCCTCGGCAAGCTCCTCGCGCGATGCGATACCCATAGACGAGCCGGCGGCATTTATATATATACCTTCGATTTTTTTGTCATCGGCAGCCAGACGCACGGCCTTGAGCATATCCTCGAGGGTCTGCGGCTCGTTTTCGAAATTCTGAATCATCGTCATGAAACTCTCAGACTGAGAGCGTTCGATGATCTCACCGCTGAGATTGAGATATAGTATCGATTTATCTTTAACATTAGTCGACTCGTCACTCTTGCCCATTGCGATGCCCAATGCCACCAGTCCGGTGAAAAACAAGAGGATAGCAGCTATCCACAGACCGGCGATGGTGCCGAGCATGGATATGAAAAATTTCTTCAACATTGCGTAACTAACTTATAGATTGTTGGTTGTTTACGATATTTATAATCGCCCGAAATTACAGGCGTTACAAATTTAATAAAAATTGTAACGCACACAAAGCTTTCGCCAAAATAATGTTAAATATCAGATGAATAAAAAATAAATACTCTCAGAAAGCCATGTGGAAGGCGATGCGGAGGCCGCTGCGGTCGATTTCGTAAGGGGTATTGCGGTAGCGCAGACGCCAAACGTAATCAACACGGAGACAGCTGAGTATGTTGTCGATGCCGACAGCAGCCTCAAGGTAGGCGCCATCGTCCATCGGACGCGTGGTCGCCTCGGGCGCAAAGCGAGGCAGCGACGGATTAAGGTCGGGACGGTTGCGCTCACTCAGATGACCGAAAAAGCCGTTAAACGTAAAACATTCGCGCAATTTGAGTTTACGCAATCCCGGCACGAGGTTAAAGAGCGCGCCGTTGGCATTATACGTAAGAAACCAGCTCATCTGCGAGTCGCCGACAAACTCGAGCGGATTGAGCAGCGCAAAACTCTCGGGCTGAATGGTATAGCTGAGATTGGCATTGGGAATCATCAAGTCCAAATAAGGCGAACGGCTCCATACGTGACCGCCCTTGACCATAGCGTCCAAATAGCCGAAAGCCGACATCCAGAAACGTTTTTGCATCGACAGCTCGGTCTTGTTGATTTCATAGCGGCTGCCCATAAAGCCCTTGGGCGCAAATGTCTGCGTCAGCTGTATGACGGGTGCGTCGAGGTTGACGGGAAAGCGGTTGCTGCGTGATTGATAGAATTTCTCGCCGGGAGCGTAGCGCAGCGTGACCGACACCATATTTTCGTCGAAATGGCCGAACGTATCTCCAAAACCGTCAACAAACGGCACTTCGCGCGTACCTTCGCGGCGCTCCCGACGCAGCGACGCCTTGACCGAGAAATTGTTGTCAAGTTCGAGCGTATAAGTGAGGTCGGTGGTGTGGCGATAGATGACATTGCGGTCTTTCATGCGCTTGAGCGACAGAAAGATATTGTCAGCGTTAGTAAAGAGATAATTCTGGCCGACATAGTCTATATCAAAGCCTTGCGTAAGCCGCAACGAACGGACCGGGAACTCGCGCGAATGTAGCTTTTTGTCAATGAACGAATATTCGCCCTCGATGCGGTATTTCCATTTGTGGTCCTTGGTACCCCACGCCACAAATCCGCGTGCAAACCACCGTTTGCTCAGCGCCGATGTGGTCATGCCGCCGACTCTGAAGCGCGTACCCTCGATGTCGTTGAAACTGACTGTGGTGTTGAGCGGACCGTAGTCAAACTTTTTGCCAACGCCCACATAACCTACGGTCAGCATGTTGATTGCACGAGACGTGTAATAGAAGAACTTGGATTTGCCCATCTCGCGGAGCATCGAGCCGACACGCTGCTCCTGCCGGGTGACGGGCTGCAGACGGGCCTCCTCCCAGAACTCGTCGGTGCGCACGGCAGCGCTGTCGCTCTCAAAGTCATTGCGCATGGTCTCAAAGAGCTGCATCCCGGCCGAATCGGGCTCGGCGAACGAGTGTCCGGCATAGGAAGTGACGCGCCGCGCATAAAGTCCGGGCAATCCGGGGATAGCCGTCATCTCCATCGTCAGATTGTCGGTGAGCTTGAGCCGCGAGCCGTCGGGCGCGACATCAAATGTCTGGCTTATAAAAAGTTTATCGACAAAATTGACGTTTGACTCGGGGGGCAGGCTGAGGTCGACACGCATGATGTTCATCGTCGTGTCGTTGCTGACATAGACATGACCGTTGAAACCGAATGACGAGCGGTTGAACGGATAAAACGACAACACGACGCAGCGCCGTCCGTCGATGACGACCGTGTCTGTCAGATAAAACTTGTAGAAGTCGGGAGCAATAGGCGAAAGCGGGCTGACAAAACGGTTTTGCAAAAGATTTATATCCTTGTCATAGAGGTCAATCTCACGCATGACGTCGTCGATAAAGATGCGCATGTTGTCAGCATTGCCCACCTGCTCTATGCCCACGCTGCGGCGTCCGCGCACGATATTTTTGCTGCTGCGCGGGTCACGCCGGTTGACGACAGACGTAAGTTTCTCGCGCACCGAAAGGTTTATCATCGGCGTGCCCGATATGTCAGACGTGTCTAAGTATTCTCTGAGAAACGGCAACCGGCTGAGCAAAAAGGCATTTGTGTCAGCCGACAGCTTGTTGACAGCCAAGGTCGTGCGGTCATAGCGGTCGTAGCTGTACCATTGATTATTCTCACGCGGGTCGGTGCGCCGTCCGCTGTGACGCAGTCGTTTGGCAAACTCGACGGCGGGATTGTTTTTCTTGGAGTATTTCTTTTTCGTCACCACGAGTTCATCGAGTCCTGTCGTCGACGGCGTCAGATAGACCACGGCGAGGTTGACGCGTGACGGCTTTATGACAAGTTCGCGGGGCTCATAGCCCATCGACGAGACACGGATTATCGAGTCGCCCTCGGGCAGCAGTATTTCGAAGATGCCGCTGAGGTCGCTGACAGCCGAGCGCGTCTTGCTCCCGTTGAAGACCGATACGCGAGGCAACGGCTCGCCGCTGACCGAATCGCGCACTATGCCCTTGATATACCGCCCCGCGTTCTCGCCTTCGTGGAGACGCAGCGCCCCGTCCCGCGTGCCCGCAGACATAAACCCGCAGCCGAGGCACACGGCCATGATGGCTGCAAGCAATGTTTTTAATGTGACGGAGTG
The DNA here is from genome assembly GCA_965143025.1 of uncultured Bacteroidales bacterium. GTDB lineage: Bacteria > Bacteroidota > Bacteroidia > Bacteroidales > Muribaculaceae > CAG-873. The sequence goes on along the minus strand of CBCSTG010000027.1, from coordinate 30,805 downwards.
CATCTTGTCGCGGGCTTTGATTAACTTTGTGATGTTTTCTTAACAAACAGATGAGGACTTGTGTTGGCCTCTAAAATATTATGGCAAAAGAAATCGAACGTAAATTTCTCGTCACCGACAGCTCATACCGCGTCATGGCCTTAGCCGAGCGGCAAATTGTCCAAGGCTACCTCTCGCGCGACCCGCGGGCGACCGTCAGGGTGCGCATCGCCGACGGTCAGGCGTGGCTGACTGTCAAGGGCCGCAACGACGGCGCCGTGCGCGACGAGTGGGAGTATAAAATCCCTGTATCTGACGCCCGTGACATGCTCGGGCGCTGCGCCACAGGACGCGTCATCGATAAGACACGCTATATCGTCGACTACGCCGGCCGACGCTGGGAGGTCGACGAGTTCGGAGGCGAGCTGAGCGGTCTGACCGTCGCCGAAATCGAGCTTGACTCGGCTGACGAGCAGCCCGAGCTGCCGCCTTTTGTCGGCGACGAGGTCACCGGCGACCCGCGCTATTACAACTCGGCGCTCTGAGGCTTGTCACGGCGCACGAGAGCCACGACGTTCTCCACATGCTGAGTGTGGGGGAACATGTCGACGGGCTGCACGGCCTCAACGCCATACTTGCAGTCTAACAGCGCCAGATCGCGGGCCTGAGTGGCCGGATTGCAGCTCGCATAGACTATGCGTGCCGGCTCGGCGCGCAGTATGACATCGACCACATCCTGATGCATGCCTGCACGCGGCGGGTCGACAATCATCACATCGGGGCGGCCGTGCTCGGCGATAAACTCGTCGGTCAGCACATCCTTCATGTCGCCGGCAAAGAACTCGGTGTTGGTGATGCCGTTGACCTCAGAGTTGATGCGGGCGTCGGCGATAGCGTCCTCGACATACTCGATGCCGATTACGCGCGATGCGCGGCGGCTGACGAAATTGGCGATGGTGCCGGTGCCGGTGTAAAGGTCGTAAACGAGTTCGCCGCCGCTGAGACGAGCGAAATCACGGGCAACTTTATACAGCTCGTAAGCCTGACGCGAGTTGGTCTGATAGAACGACTTGGGCCCGACACGGAAGCGCAATCCCTCCATCTCCTCCTCGATATAAGGCTTGCCGGCATAGAGTAAAACCTCCTGATCTGCAATGGTGTCGTTGACCTTGGTGTTGACGACATACATCAGCGATGTGATTTCGGGGAAAGCCTCGCTGACGGCGTCAAGGAGCGTCTTTATTTTCTCCTTGTTGTCTTCGCCGAAGACCATCACGGCCATAATCTCGCCCGTCGAGGCGATGCGTATCATCAGAGTGCGCAGTAAACCCTGCTGGGCGCGCAGATCATAGAACGCGTAGCCGTGCTGCTTGCCGAAGTCCTTGATGAACAGGCGCAGACGGTTGCCTAAGTCGTCCTGAAGATGGCAGCGCTTGATGTCCAACACTTTGTCAAAGGCGCCGGGGATATGGAAACCGGCCGCGTCACGGTCGGGGAAGTCCTCGCCGCTGCGCAGCTGCTCAAACGTCAGCCAGCAACGGTTTGAAAATGTGTACTCCATCTTGTTGCGATACTCCCAGATGTCGGCCGAGCCCTTGATGGGCGTAATCTCGGGCAGTTCGACCTTGGCGATGCGCGTCAGGGCGTCGGTGACCTGACGCTGCTTGCACGCGAGCTGGAAGTCATAGGGCAGATGCTGCCAGCGACAGCCTCCGCAGACCGTGAAGTGCTCACAGCGCGGCTCCACGCGTATGTCAGAAGGTTTTACGAGGCGCTCGATGTGGCCCTCGGCGTATGATTTGCGTTTCTTGTCTATCTTGACGTCGACTATGTCGCCCGGAGCGGCGAACGGCACAAAAACAACCATTTCGTCGACACGCCCCAGCGCTTTGCCCTCGGCGGCGACATCAGTTATTTCCACGCCCTCGATGACCGGGAGCTCTTTACGTTTCCTTGCCATAAATAATCATTTTACGAAACGCAAAGTTAATGATTTTCATCGAGTAGAAAATCACCTGTAAAAAAAATGGCGACTCAAAAAAGCCGCCATTTAATTATTTTATTATTTCGGGATGCAACTCGAGGTATCTGTCTCGCAGAGGTAGAGACATCACAAAGATTACATCGTCAAGATCTATTTCCTGTAGCTTAACGTTGCCGTCAGCGTCTTTAATTTCTCTTGCAGGTGCATTGTAGACCCAACTTTTGAGAGGAATGAACATGTCGTCATTTGTGTTAGTTTGCAACACTGCCAACGCCAAATCCTCTACGTCAAGAGCGGTTTTCGGTTGTAGCTTTTCTATTTTGCCAATGAAGAAATCCATGTTGACATTCAGGACTTTGTCTCCGCCACAATCTTTAAGCAACTCTATGCCGTTTTGGTTTAAATGTCGCGGGCTGTGTTTCGCGCTAAAAGTATATCCGGCTTTTTTCTTTATCTTGACATTGCTCTTTTCTATCGAGTTCTGCACCAATAGCTCAAGTTGACCCTCCATCCTTTTCATTAAGGCACGAGTATCAGCAATCTGGTCGTCGTGTTTCTCAATTTTATTCGTATGATGGGAGCATGGCAAGTTGTCAATACGTGATGATATATCTTTATGAGCCGATGTCAGTTTTACAGCCCAAATTGTAAGCCATACTATACCACTGACTATAACACCAACAACAATCACTCCTACAAGAAATGAAAGTCCGAAATTCTGTTCAATAAATCGTGTAAGTGGCTCCATAGTTAATTCCAATGTTCAATTTCAACGCAAAGTTAGCCCAAAATGTTGTCAAAAGCAAGAGTGTTAGGACTCTATTTGAAATCAGCACACTAAAGGAGGGGAGAAGTAGCCTTTTTGCGGGCGCGGATAGGTTAACATTATTTAATGTATTGGCGCGGTTGGCGGTAAATCTGTATCTTTGTGACCGATAATCCAATTCATTGACAAACTCTCTGTGGAAAATCCCAAAAATATAGCCGTCATCGGCGCCACCGGCTCGATTGGCACCCAGACTCTCGACATCATCGCCACTCACCCCGAGCGTTACCGCGCGACAGTGCTTGCCGCAGGCAGCCGCGTCGCCGAGCTCATCGAGCTTGCGCGCCGTCATCGCCCTGCGCTCGCGGTCATCGCCGACAAGAGCCGTCACGCCGAATTGCGGGCCGCTCTCGAGCCGCTCGGCATTGCTACGGCATCAGGGGCTGCGGCACTCTGTGAGGCCGTCTGCCGCGACGATGTCGACATGGTGGTCACAGCCACGGTCGGCTACAGCGGTCTGGAGCCTACGGTCGCAGCCATCAAGGCCGGCAAGGACATCGCCTTGGCCAATAAAGAGACCCTCGTTGTGGCCGGCGATTACATAACATCTCTGCTCGGCCGCTCTAAATCACGCGTTTACCCCGTTGACTCAGAGCACTCGGCCATCTATCAGTGTCTCGTCGGCGAGGACCCCGCGACGGTCAGCCGACTGATTATCACGGCCTCGGGAGGCCCGTTCCGTACATGGACGCGCGAGCAGATTGCCTCAGCGAAAGCCACCGACGCACTGCGTCATCCCAACTGGTCGATGGGCGCCAAAATCACCATCGATTCGGCCACAATGATGAACAAGGCCTTTGAAATCATCGAGGCCCGCTGGCTCTTCGGCATCGAGGCCGGACGTGTCGAGGCCATCGTCCATCCGCAGTCTATCGTCCACTCGATGGTCGAATTCAAGGACGGAGCAATAAAGGCCCAACTCGGACTGCCTGATATGAAACTGCCCATCGCCTACGCGCTCGGCGAGGCCACGCGTCTGGACGGCGCAGAGCGTCCGCTCACACTCGACCGTCTCGCCACGCTCACATTCGAGCGCCCCGACCCGGAGCGCTTCCCCTGTCTGACACTGGCCCGGACAGCCATCAAGCGAGGCGGCAACACGGCCTGCATCATCAACGCCGCCAACGAGATAGCCGTCGCAGCCTATCTGCACGACCGCATAGGTTTTTATGACATATATGCTCTTATCGAGGAGACGCTTGCGCGCGTCAGCTACGAACCGCAGCCCGACTTTGCCGGCCTGATAGCCTGCAACGCCGAGTCACGCGCCGTCGCCACAGAGCTTATAGACAAATTTTCAACCCACTGTTAAAACCCACACTACAGCCTGACAACAATGGAATCATTCATGATGAAAGCCCTGCAGCTCATGGTCGCCCTGATTATTCTGGTGACCGTCCATGAGTTCGGACACTATATTTTCGCACGTATTTTCGGCATCAAGGTCAACCGCTTTTACCTCTTTTTCAATCCCGGCTTCTCGCTGCTCAAATACAACCCGATGAAGGGCACCCTGCAGATCATCGGCTACACGCGCGACGGTCAGGACCGCTGCTGGCTCGAGCTGCATGTCGGCAAACCGCATCAGCCGCGGCCCGACGGCAAACCGACATGGCGCGACACCCTCTATGGTCTCGGCTGGCTGCCTCTTGGCGGCTACTGTGACATCGCCGGCATGGTAGACGAGACCAAATCAGCCTCAGATCTCGCTGCAGAGCCACAGCCGTGGGAGTTCCGCTCCAAGGCCGCCTACAAGCGTCTGCTCGTCATGGTGGCCGGCGTGCTGTTCAACTTCATACTCGCCATAATCATCTATGCCGGCATCGCGCTCCACTGGGGCGACCGCGTCGTGCCGTTCGACGCCATGACCGAGGGCATGGACTACAGCGCCGAGATGAAAGCTGCCGGATTCCGCGACGGTGACATGCTGCTGTCGGTCGACGGCAAACGTCTCGATGCCAAAGACTACGGAGCCATGTGGAGCATAATACAGCCGGGCGCACGTGTCGACGTGCTGCGCGACGGCCGCGACACCGTAAGCCTCACCATAAGCGACGGACTGCTCAAATCGATAGCCTCCAAAGGCAGCGACTATAGCCCGATGACAATGCGTGTGCCCGTCGTTGTCGCCAAGACAGTCTCAGGCGAGCCGGCAGCCGCCGCAGGCATCAAACCGGCAGACCGCATTGTCAGCGTCGACGGCAAGCCAACGCCTGCCATCACCGAGTTTCTGCCGGCACTCGCCGATGTAAAAGGCCGCACGGTCGAGCTCGGCATCATGCGCGACGGCAAAACTATCGAGCTGCCTGTCAGCGTCTCTGACGCCGGCAAAATCGGCATACAGATGCTCGCGCCGTCAGAAATTTTCGAAATCGAGGAAGTGAAATACAGTTTCCTCGGCTCGATACCCCGCGGCTGGCAGATCGGTGTCGAGCGCCTGTCGACATACGTCTCGTCTCTCAAAATGATATTCACCAAAGAGGGCGCGCAGAGCGTCGGCGGATTCGGCACTCTCGGCAGCCTGTTTCCCGACTCGTGGAACTGGTATTCGTTCTGGCAGATTACGGCCTTCCTGTCAGTCATCCTCGCCTTCATGAACATCATCCCCATCCCGGCATTGGACGGCGGCTACACACTCTTCCTGCTCGTTGAGATCGTAACGCGCCGCAAACCGTCGGAGAAATTCCTCGAATACGCCAACATGATAGGCATAGCCTTCCTCTTCCTGCTGCTGGTCTATGCCAACGGCAACGACATCTACAGACTACTCATCAAATAAGATATGGACACACCTGACACGACGCCGCTGCGCACGCTCCGCCTCAAACGCGGCAAAGAAGAGTCGCTCGACCGTTTTCACCCGTGGGTTTTCTCGGGCGCTCTGACCGAGATGCCCGACGATATCGACGAGGGCTCGCTCGTCGCTATCGAGAGCCATGACGGACGTCACATCGGCGTCGGGCACTTCCAGATAGGCAGCATTGCCGTGCGCATGCTGAGCTTTGATAATGAGCCGATTGACGCCGCTTTCTACCGCCGTCGTCTGACCGAGGCTTTCCGTCTTCGCCAGACCCTCGGACTGCGCCGCAAGGACAACGACGCCTTCCGCCTCGTCCACGGCGAGGGCGACTTCCTCCCCGGACTCGTCGTCGACATCTACGGCCCGACAGCCGTCGTGCAGGCACACTCGCCCGGCATGCACTTCGCCCGCGACATCATAGCCCGCGAACTTGTGGCGCTCCCTGACGCCGGCATCGACAACGTCTACTACAAGTCCGAGACCACACTGCCTTACAAGGCCCGTCTCGACCCCCAGAACGACTATATCATAGGCGGTTATCAGACCGACATCGCCACCGAGAACGGACTGCGCTTTCACGTCGACTGGCTGCGCGGCCAGAAGACCGGCTTCTTCGTCGACCAGCGCGACAACCGCGCCCTCTTGGAGCGCTACTCCGCCGGCCGCAACGTGCTCAATATGTTCTGCTACACGGGCGGTTTCTCGGTCTACGCCATGCGCGGCGGCGCCCGAGGCGTCACATCGGTCGACTCATCGGCCAAAGCCGTCAGTCTAACCGAGGCAAACATCAGCCTCAACTTCCCCGGCGACACGCGCCACAAGGCCGTGGCCGAGGACGCCTTCAAATTTCTCGACAACATCTCCGAGGGCGAGTATGACCTGATAATCCTTGACCCTCCGGCCTTCGCCAAGCACCGCAGCGCCCTGCGCAACGCCCTGCGCGGCTATCAGCGCCTCAACGCCCGCGCCTTCGAACGCATCGCTCCCGGCGGCGTGCTCTTCACCTTCTCGTGCTCGCAGGCCGTCAGCAAGGAGCAGTTCCGACTCGCCGTCTTTTCGGCTGCCGCTCAGACCGGCCGCAAAGTCCGCATACTCCACCAGCTCACCCAGCCGGCCGACCATCCCGTCAACATCTATCACCCCGAGGGCGAGTACCTCAAGGGCCTGATACTCTACGTCGAATAATCCTTTAAAATCATATCCTCTAACAATGAAAAAAATCATCACCGCATCAGCCATGAGCCTGCTATTACTCGGCGCCTCATGCTCAGGCAAGACCAAGGCTCCCGCCGAGGAAAAGTTTGACTACACGGTCGACCGTTTTGCCGACATCGAGGTGCTCCGCTACAAAGTGCCCGGCTTCGAAGACCTGACACTCAATCAGAAGTTATACATCTATTATCTCAACGAGGCCGCCCTCTGGGGCCGCGACATCCTCTGGGACCAGCACAACAAATACAATCTCGAGATACGTCGCATGCTCGAGAACGTCTACACCTCATTCGCCGGCGACCGCGAGAGCGCTGAGTTCAAGGCCTTCGAACAGTATCTCAAGCAGGTATGGTTTGCCAACGGCATCCATCACCACTACTCGACTGACAAATTTCAGCCCGGCTTCAGCCGCGAGTTCCTTGCCGCCGAGATTGAGAAACTCCCTCTCCCTCAACGTCCGGCCGACGCCGACACCATCTTCGAGCTCATCTTCAACCCCGAGGTCGGCGCCAAGCGCGTCAATCAGGCCGACGGTCAGGACCTGATACTCACATCTGCCAACAACCTCTACGAAGGTGTCACTCAGGCCGAAGTCGAGGCCTACTTTGCCGAGCAGAGCAAGAACGACGGCCCCAACCCCGTCAGCCATGGCCTCAACACCCGCGTGGTCAAAGGTCCTGACGGCAAAGTGACAGAGCAGGTCTACAAAATCGGCGGTCTCTACAGCGAGGCCATCTCTAAAATCGTCGAGAACTTAGAGAAAGCATCGCAGTATGCCGAGAACGACACCCAGCGCAACATCATGGCCAAACTCATCGAGTACTACCGCAACGGCGACCTGCGCACATTCGACGAATACTCCATCCTCTGGGCCGAGGACACCGACTCTAAAATCGACTTCATCAACGGCTTTATCGAGGACTACGGCGACCCGCTCGGCATGACCGGCGCATGGGAGTCAATCGTCAACTTCCGCAACGAGGAGGCCAGCAAGCGCACACAGACCCTCTCGGCCAACGCCCAGTGGTTTGAGGATAACTCGCCGGTAGACAGCGCTTTCAAGAAAGACAAAGTCAAAGGCGTGTCAGCCAAGGTCATCACAGCCTCCATCCTCGCCGGCGACTCTTACCCCGCCACTCCTATCGGCATCAACCTGCCCAACGCCAACTGGATTCGCGCACAGCACGGCTCCAAATCGGTTACTCTCGAGAATATCACTCAGGCCTATGACGAGGCTTCGCACGGCAACGGCTTCAACGAGGAGTTTGTCATCGACGAGGCTACCTCAAAACTGCTTGATGACTACCTGTTCATCACCGACAACCTCCACACCGACCTCCACGAGTGCCTCGGCCACGGCTCGGGGCGCCTGCTGCCCGGTGTGTCGTCAAGCGCCCTCAAGGCCCACGCCTCGACCATCGAGGAGACACGCGCCGACCTCTTCGCCCTCTACTATCTCGCCGACCCCAAACTCATCGAAATCGGTTTGCTTGATAACCCCGAAGCCTACAAAGCCGAATATTACAAATATATCCTTAACGGCCTGATGACCCAGCTGATGCGCATCGAGCCCGGCAAGGATGTCGAAGAAGCCCACATGCGCAACCGCAAGCTAATCGCCGAATGGGTCTATGAGAAAGGCAAAGCCGACAACGTCATCGAACTCGTCAAACGCGACGGCCGCACCTTCGTCAAAATCAACGACTACGAGGCCCTGCGCGGACTCTTCGGTCAGCTCCTCGCCGAGATACAGCGCATCACCTCTGAGGGCGACTACGCCGCAGCCCGCGACCTCGTCGAGACCTATGCCGTCAAGGTCGACCCCGAGCTCCACAAAGAAGTGCTCGAGCGCTACGCCAAACTCAACATCGCCCCCTACAAAGGCTTTGTCAACCCCGTCTACACCCTCGTAGAGAAAGACGGCAAACCCGTCGACGTCACCGTCAGCTACGACGAAGACTACGTGCCCCAGATGCTCCGCTACTCACGCGACTACAACGCCCTCAAGCGCTGACAGTCAGAAAATAATAGTCACCAAAACGCTAAGCCGCCCACCCGGACGCCTTGGCGTTTTTTTGCTATACATAGAAGGGCGATACATGGAAGGGCGATTTGCAATTGCCCACCGCAACACGTTGATTAGCAACGCATTGTAGGGACGTGTCTTCGGCACGTATAGTTTGACCATCAAAGATTTAGCTGCATATTATACATGCCACCGCTCGTATAGCTCGCTTTGGCATGTACCTACAATTCAATAAATTACAAGTTGTGAGCGCCATCAGGCGCGTTAGCGCTGCAGCGCAGCGCCGTATGTGAGCCTATGACTGCGCGAGCCGTAGGTTCGCGCAGTCATAGGTGATAATTTTCCTGTTTTTCATTCACACTGTAGGGGTGACGCATGGTGTAAAACGATTATTATCAAGTCGGCGCACCTACAGCGCGCTATATATGGGGAGATGGCGATTTACCACGGTTGCGCAGGCCTACAGCCTGCTTACCGTGGCCTCACATGCTGACGCCGCGATGCGGCTGCGACCGCTACGCGGACGAGGGTTTGAGATGGCCCGTGCGTCCCTACAATCGGGATGGTGGACATATTATACACGCCAAAGGCATATCCCTACATTATTTAGGTTATAATCAGCATGTTATGCGGACTCACGACCGTGCGTCCCTACAATCGGGTGCCGGCAAATCGGTGGCCATATTATACGGCGATAGGAAATTACTGAAATAATCCTTTTTGGCTCAAGTTTTGTCCTAAATGGGAAATCGGGGAACGGAAGGGGGTTTTTATCGTCGGATTGATTATCTTTGTAGGAAACCATCGAGTCAAACGGCCATGAAACTCAAATTTCCTCCCCGCACAGACGGTACAGTTCCTGAAATCGACACCAAAGGGCGTCAGATTGTGATAATCGGTGCCAACGGCGCCGGCAAATCGCGTTTCGCAAACCGTCTCGCAGCCGACCTCGGGCCGCGAGCTTACCGCCTGTCGGCCTTGGAAGGTCTCTACGGCAACCGCCGCGATGTTATCCCCACTGATGACGAGACGGGCTCGGTGGCTACGCTGTACAATCGTCTGCGACCCTTCGAGAATGTGTCGGAGCAATCGCAGGGACGGCTGTCAGAGCTGCAGCAGCTGATGTCGATGCTCATGCATGACGAGATGCTCAATCTGCTGAGCTACAAGCTCGCTCACGCCGAGAAACGCAACGCCGAGCTGCGTCCGACCAAGCTTGACAGCGTCATCTCGCTGTGGCAGGAGGTCTTCCCCGGCAACCGCATACTCATCGAGAGCGGCCGCTTCCTGTTCAGCCGCAAGCAACGCGACGACAGCTACTCGGCGCTCAAACTCTCTGACGGCGAGCAGGCAGTAATCTATTACATCGCCGCCGTGCTTTACGCGCCGCGCGGAGCCGCGATTTTCATCAATTCGCCGGAGATTTTCCTACACCCCACCATCATGCAGCAATTGTGGAACCGCATCGAGGCCCTGCGCCCCGACTGCAGTTTCATCTACACGACCCACGACCTCGACTTCGCCTCGTCGCGCGAAGGCGCGCAGGTCATCTGGGTGCGCGACTTCGACGCCTCGACCATGTCGTGGGATTACTCGGAGGTCGAAAACCGAGGCGGCATCAGCGATGAAATCTATAAGGCCGTCATCGGCGCACGCAAGCCCGTGCTCTTTATCGAGGGCGACGGTGTCCACTCCATCGACTCAAAGCTTTATCCTTTGATTTTCAAGGAGTACACCGTCAAGTCGTTAGGCAGCTGCAACAAGGTCATCGAGGCCACGCGCACATTCAACGATCTCAACTCGTTTCACCATCTTGACAGCTGCGGCATCGTCGACCGCGACCGCCGTGACGCTCACGAAGTGGAGTATCTGCGCGGCAAACGCGTGATGGTGCCGGAAGTCGCAGAAATAGAGAACATCATGATGCTCGAGGAAGTCATCAAGGCTGTGGCCGCGCGCCACGGAGCCGACCCGGCCCGCGTATTCGCCAAGGTCAGCCGCGCCGTCATCACGATGTTTGAGCACGATCTGAAGTCGCAGGCACTCATGCACACACGCCACCGCGTCAAACGCACGGTCGAATACCGCATCGACGGCAAGTTCAACAACATAGCCATGTTTGAGCGCCACATCGCCGGATTGGTCGACGAGATAGCTCCGAGGCGCATCTACGAGGAAATATGCCGCGAGTTCCGCCGCTACGTCAGCGAAGGCGACTATCTGTCTGTGCTCAAGGTATATAATCAGAAATCGATGCTCCCGGGCAGTAATGTGGCGTCGCTCTGCGGTCTGCACAACAAAGAAGAGTATATCGCCGACGTCATCGAGATACTGCGCCGCGATCTGCCGGGCGCCGAGATGATACGCCGTGCCGTGCGCCGTTGCCTCAACATCCCGCAGCCGGAGGAGGCTTAGAATCCGATATAATCAGTCGGGTTAGTGGCCGAGCCGTTGTGCCACAGTTCAAAATCGAAACGTGTCCCTTCGCCCGAATGGCCTATGCGCTGTCCGGCCGACACTTTGTCGCCGACAGCCGCAAACACCTCGCGCAGACCACCGTAAACCGATATGAAATCGTTGGGATGCTGCACGATGACAGTACGTGTGTCGGCCTGTCCGGCATAAACGCCGATGACCGTGCCCCGATAGACCGACGAAACCGGCAGCAGCATCTTCTCGTCAAATGACACCGATGTGGCCGTCTCGTCCTGCTCGGGCTCGCTTAGCACACCCGGCACCGGCGAATAGAACGTCATGCCCTCGGCGGCTATCGGTGTAAGCACCGACAGATTGAATCGCTCGGCGTCCTCATAACTCTTTACAAAGCGCCGCTCGGCCTCTGACGCCGCAATCAGCGTGTCAGACGAGGCTGCCGCCATGGCGGCGGCAATGCTCTCGCGTGTGCTGTCAGGATCGACACGACCCATGAGAATGTCGCCGATATTTGTCAGGTAAGCGTCATTGATGCGCGCCTCCTGCTCGAGCGAGTCGAGCGAGAGGGCCATGTCGATATAGCGCGAGCGCAAGTCGCCGTCAAGCTGACCGGGCATAAGACGTCTGACAGGTGTATAAAACAGTATCACAAAAACCAGAGCCGCGATGGCGGCAATGACAGTGAGGGTGAAAAGTATCACGCGCACACGCGAAAACCGTATGGTCCACACACGATTGAAAGTGCGCTCGTTTATAAAGTCGAGTCTGTAACGGCGCGGGTTGCGGAAATCGCCCGACACGGCCGAACTGCCGAGAGGCGACCGGGCGGCGTCCTCCACGCGGCCGACTATTTTCTTTATGCCTTTTTTAATTGACTCTGTCACGACAAAACACTAATAAGACCATCTGCAGCCGGGCATCGCCGCATCATCAGTTCAAAGGAATAGTGAAAACAAAGCGGGCGCCCTTGCGATACTCCGGGTCGACATGAATCTCACCGCCGAGCAGACGGCTCAGCAGACGGCAGATGTAAAGTCCCATGCCGAAACCTTGTGTCGACGAATCAAGTTTCTCAAACCGCTCGAAAATAGCCTCTTCTTTGCCTCGGGGTATGCCGATGCCGGTATCAGTGACCGTAAAAGTGATTTTTTTGTTTTTACGGTCAAGCACATATTTAAGCTCGATTTGTCCGTTTTCGGTAAATTTAGCCGCATTGGTGAGCAAATTCATCAATATCTGCTCGACGCGTATCGGGTCTGTCGACACTACCTCATCAGGCTCCTCGGCATTGGCAAAAACCAGTTTCACACCCGGTTTAAGGAATTTGGCGACATTGTCGACCGACAGCATGCATGCCGACTTGAGCGATGTCGGTTTGATGCGTATTTGCATCGCGCGGTTTTCGAGCGTGGCCACATCGAGCACATCATTGACAAGATTTGTAAGCAGCTCGGTGTTAAGCGTGATTACTTCGGCAAAACGGTTGAGATAAGGTTTTTTGCTGTCATCGGCACAGTCGGTTATAAGTCTCGAATATTCGGCGATGGCGGCAAGCGGTGTACGTATCTCATGGCTCATGTTATTGACAAAGTCAGTCTTCATGCGGTCTGCGATCTTAGCCTTGTCTCGAGCCTCGACTAATTCGGTCTGAGTCTTTTTAAGGCTGTCGCGCTCGCCAAGCAGCATAGCGTTTGACTTGGCCAGATTTTTGGCGTAAAGTCTCGCACGGCGATACAACACAAAGAGGATTATCAGCACAATTAACGACAGGCCGAGTACGCCAAAGGCATAATAAGCGGTCTGGCGGTGTTTCGACAGATTGATTTCCTCTTTTTCGCGCTCAAGCTCAAGATTTTCACGCTCAAGTTCGCTGATTTCATACTTTATCTGCAAATGCTTGTAGCTCTCTGCGGCCTTAAGCATGATGCGATTGCGCAATATATTGTTAAACTCCAATGACGCCGTAAGCTGAGAGTCTTTATCGCCGGTGGCCGTCGCCGCCTCAAGCAGAGCCTCTATGAGATACTCATACTCCTCGCGAGAATTTGACTTGTCGCCAATCTGCGCCCTGATAATGGGGATAACCTCGTCATAACGCTTTTTGGCCATCAGATAATAGATGGTCGCACGCTCGCGTGTACGCAAATCGCGGGCTATGTCCGGAGCTTCGGCCGCCAACCCGAGGATTTTATCGTAATAATAATCTACCTCATCTGGCTTGAGAGAGCGATAACAGCGCAGAATGCGTCTGTAGGCATTATAGTAAGAGCGGTCATAATTGCGATACATACGCCCCTTGGCGCGATATTGTTTCTCAAGTTCGGTTATGATATCCAAAAGTTTTCGTGTCATGGCTATAGCCTTAGCTTCAAGCCCTGATGCGATATAGCTCATCGACGCCTGATTATAATAAAGCGAGCGTATAGCCAGATGGCGCACCGGCAGCCTGTCGATAACCGACTCAAGCTCTGTCAGATATTCGTCCATATTCAGCGACTCGGTGTCAGAGCGCAGATATATCGACAGATAGAAAAGATATTCAATCTGACGGTATATATCCATATCATGCTCATCCTTGTGCTCGCTGAGAAATTGTTGCAGGATTTCCTGACGCTTGGTTTCGGGCATGCGGCGTGCATTAGACGCCATGTATGTGATGCGGATAAACAGCTCGGTCTCTTTCTGCAGGTCGCTCACAGGAATTTTACCGGCACGCACAAGCTGTATATATTGCAGAGAGTCATTGCCGTTATAGACATTTGTGAGCATACGCAGGGCGTCGAGCGCCACATCATCGTCGCCATGACGCATGGCAAACTGATAAAGCGTCTCGCAATATTTGCGCCGTCCCGGAATCTGCGATGTGTCAATTATGTCATATATCAGATTAAGAGAGTCTTTAGCCGATGTCACTTTAGCAAGCTCCGAGATAAGACTGTCGTTGATTGACTGATACTCCGACGGCACTGACGATGCCGGCAGACATGCAGCGAATATAAATATAATTGTCGCAAAAAAACTCCTGCCCATGACTGATGTGATGATTTCGAATCACAAATTTAATCAAAACTTCGTCACATTCAAACACACATATCAAATTATAAAACGTCATTTTGACCGACAGCTTATTTTTTAGTAACTTTGCATCAATAAGTATTATGGGACGTCTGATGTCGATAGATTTTGGCCGTCGTCGCTGCGGCATCGCGGTGACAGACCCTCAGCGCATAGTCGCAAACGGCCTGACAACCGTCGCCACGGCCTCGCTCGAGGTCTTTGTCAAAGACTATATCGCCGCCAACGGCGTCGACGCCGTCATCGTCGGCAAGCCTCTGACCATGCGCGGCGAGCCGTCGGAGTCGACACGCTATCTGACACCGGCCATCAACCGCCTGCGCAAAGTCATCGACCCGGTGCCCGTCATCTTTTATGACGAACGCTTCACATCGGTGCTCGCCCACCGCTCGATGATCGACGGCGGCATGAAAAAGATGGCGCGACGCGACAAAGCTATCGTCGACGAGATTTCAGCGGCCATAATCCTCAATGACTACCTGCAGAGCCGCGCCTATTTAGACGCGGCAGACAACAGCATCTGACAAAACAAAAAACAACGACTATACGATGAAACTACCCGTCTATCTTTACGGCCATCCGGTGCTCCGAGAGATTTCGGAGCCGATAAGCGCCGATTATCCCGAGCTCGCGACGCTGATTGACGACATGTATCAGACCATGTATGTCAGCGAGGGCGTCGGTCTGGCAGCTCCTCAGATCGGCCGCAACATAAAACTTATCGTTATCGACGCATCGCCTGTCGGCGAAGACTTCCCCGAGTGCGCCGGCCGCAAGCTGACACTTATTAATCCCGAACTCGAGGTCCTCGACGGCGAGCGTGTCACACGCGCCGAGGGCTGCCTGAGTCTGCCCGGACTGTCTGAGAACGTAAGCCGCACAGAGCGCGTGCGCCTCAAATGGCTCGACGAGAACTTCAAGGAGCACGACGAAGCCTTCGAAGGCTTCATGGCGCGCATAATCCAGCACGAATACGACCATCTCATCGGCAAACTATACATAGACCACATATCGCCTATACGCAAACAGCTCATCAAGGGCAAGCTCGCGTCGATTATCTCCGGACGCACACGCGTCGATTATCCCGTCAAATACGCTCCGCGTCACCGCTGAGCATCAGCATAACATTGACATCAACCACGACAAAAAACATCAAACGACATGGCTGACGACAAAAAAGTGATTTTCTCTATGGTAGGCGTATCCAAGACCTACCCTCCGCAGAAACAAGTCCTGAAAAACATATATCTCTCGTTTTTCTACGGGGCCAAAATCGGCATCATAGGTCTCAACGGCTCCGGTAAGTCATCGCTCCTCAAAATTATAGCCGGCATCGACAAGAGCTTTCAGGGCGAAGTTGTATTCTCGCCGGGCTACTCGGTGGGCTATCTCGAGCAAGACCCCAAACTTGACCCCGACAAGACGGTCATAGAGGTCGTGCGCGAAGGCGTGCAGCCCATAATGGACCTTCTCGCCGAGTTTGACAAGGTCAACGAGAGTTTCGGCGACCCCGACGTGCTCGACGACCCCGACAAGATGGACGCTCTCATCGCCCGTCAGGCCGAGCTGCAGGACAAATTGGACGCCGCTGACGCATGGAATATCGACTCAAAACTCGAACGCGCGATGGACGCCCTGCAGTGTCCGCCCGACGACCAGCCCGTGACGACACTCTCGGGGGGCGAACGCCGCCGCGTGGCTCTCTGCCGCCTACTGCTTCAGCAGCCCGACGTGCTGTTGCTTGACGAGCCCACCAACCACCTTGACGCCGAGTCAATCGACTGGCTCGAGCAGCACCTGCAGCAGTATCCCGGCACAGTCATCGCAATCACCCACGACCGCTACTTCCTCGACCATGTGGCCGGCTGGATTCTCGAACTTGACCGCGGCGAGGGAATACCATGGAAAGGCAACTATTCGTCATGGCTCGACCAGAAGACCAAACGCATGGCTCTCGAGGAGAAACAAGCCAGCAAACGCCGTAAAACCCTCGAACGCGAGCTCGAGTGGGTGCGCATGGCGCCCAAAGCACGTCAGGCCAAAGGCAAGGCTCGTCTGTCAAGCTACAATCGCCTGCTCAACGAAGACCAGAAACAAAAGGAGGAGCGCCTCGAGATATTCATCCCCAACGGCCCGCGCCTCGGCAACAAGGTTATCGAGGCAAACGGACTTTCGAAAGCTTTCGGCAAAAAGCAGCTGTTCTCTGACCTGAGCTTCACACTGCCGCCCGCAGGCATCGTCGGCGTCATCGGCCCCAACGGCGCCGGCAAGACAACGCTTTTCCGTCTCATCATGGGTCAGGAGAAACCCGACGCAGGCACCTTCGATGTCGGCGAAACCGTCAAAATAGCATATGTCGACCAAACTCACCACGACCTGCTGCCCGACAAGACAGTCTACGAAGTCATCTCGCAGGGTGTCGAGACATTCCGCATGGGCGGACGCGACATCAACGCCCGCGCCTACCTGTCGAAATTCAACTTCACCGGCGCCGATCAGGAGAAGAAAATCGGTGTTCTCTCGGGCGGCGAGCGTAACCGCCTGCACCTCGCCATGGCTCTCAAAGAGGAGGGAAATGTACTGCTGCTCGACGAGCCGACCAACGATATCGACGTCAACACTTTGCGAGCGCTTGAGGAAGGTCTCGACGACTTCGCCGGCTGCGCCGTCGTCGTCAGCCACGACCGCTGGTTCCTCGACCGCATCTGCACCCACATCCTCTCGTTTGAAGGCGACGGCAACGTCGTGTTCTACGAAGGCTCATACTCTGACTACGAAGACTTTAAGCGTGCCCACAACGGAGGCAAAGAATTGCCCCGCCGCCGCTATCGCAAACTGATGGAGTAAGTTCAAAACACATTTTATCGGCGCGACCTCACAGATGTATTATTGTCCGTAAAGGCCGCGCCGGTTTTATTTCCGCATAAAAATGTTCATGTTAAACCGGTTAAATATTATTAAAAAGGCTTGACATATTTTGAACAAAACCGTAACTTTGCGGCGTAAAAGCACCCAAAGCTTCGACTTAGACCGATAATTATTTACGCATTACAACCTCCTTTTTGGACTAAGCTCAGGCATGCAAGACTACTCCGTCGTGAGGACGCAGAATATTTTGTAGAGGTGATTTTACAGTAAGTATGATATAATCTCTACATTTATTTTGCTATAAGCAACTATCACAAAATCACAAATCATGCCTATTGGCTTTAGTCCTCTGTTCATTGCCGAAATGAGCCGGGGAATTTTTTTTGTGGGCGCATTATACCCGCATACACGCCTATTTCTGCGTGGAATTAAAATTGTAGGATTTATAGGAATAATACATAGCATACCCCCATAAGTTGGGAATATGCTACGTAACTCTATTTATATCAGATTATTCTTCAGAGCTCTTTACAAGATTGAATTTTGTAGTAATCTCTTTCTGATCAATCACTTGCCTTAAGTTAAATCGTTTAGTTTGGGTTATGTATCCTATTTTCTCACAAGTTATTTCTATCTGTATATTTCCGGAATTATCATATGTCATACCTTTAATATCAAAGGACTCGGTTGTTTCATATGGGGTAGTTCCAACAAATTTGGAATTTGTATTCTTTACATCAGGAGTAGATGATACAACTCTCCAGTAGACATCAGCTCCGGGAGTATTAGATAATATATACCATCGAATAACAGTATGCTCCAAATCAGTACTTCCGTCTCCGGTGACTTTTGTATTTTCCTGAAGGACATTCCTATTAAGATAATGTGCTATTCCGTCCCAATCAATATCAGCAAGTGCTAATCCATAAGCTGTGTCAAGAACATCAGTAACAATTTGACCGGGAGCTAACATTTTCTTTCCTTTAGCCTCACCTTCCAAGACAGTAGTACGCTCAGGACTAAGAAGGGACCACTCTATTACAACAGTACATGGTGCACCTCCAATTCCATCGGTACATTTGAATTCTTTAAGTTTTGCTTTCAAGATATAGCTGTTATTCTTAGCATATCCGATAGGAAATCCTGCTTTCGAAACATATTTTTTGAAACTTTCATCAAAAAAATATTCTACATCAGGTTTGAACAAAATCTTTACCCTCTTTACGACTGCTTTCCTTTCTTTTTCAGTTAATTGAGAAAGATCGTGAATCTGAGAATTATCAACATCACAACCGGTCATAACGAAAAGATCTTGATTTAGATTGTTAAAGTGAACACTCGGTTGCGCTGAACATGACAACTCATAAGTCACCTCTCTCGGTTTTGCATTTCCGGAAATACAAGTAATAAAAATACACATTATTACTGTGAATTGTTTGGCGAATTTTAACATATTAACCCACATATCTATATTTTGCCTCCGGACTCACCTCGGGTCAGCACTTAAGTAAAAAAAAGCGTGAGAGTCTGTATCTCTACTCGTCTCACAAAATAGAGGCTCTGGAATGCCTTTCAGGATGAAACGAGCAGTTAGAGCCTCACGCAGATATGTGAACACAATATTTCTCCTCACAGAGAAACACTGAAGATATCACAATCGAAAGGCATCCATCACTGCATCATTTGACCCTGATTGAAATTTTCCAGATTTCTATTTTGTCAAATGAGCGTCGATAAACGCTTCATATTAATATGTCTGCCAATCGGATGGATTGACATCGCAAATATAAAAGATTTTTTAGAGATTGTCTAATTTTTATTGATTGAATTTTTATGGCATCGGAAACAATCATTTCTTCTCACCCCGTTCATTCAGTGTCTCATAGCCGCGGGCGAGTCTGCGACATCGCCGCGGTAGCGTATGTCCAATACTTTGCATCCTCGCAATCAGACGTCAACAACCATTAAACCGCATCACAGCGGGCGCAAAATTTTTCACCCCTACCGTTATTATCCGCTGTCATAGGCCCACATACGGACGCACCCCTGAAATCCCGCATAATAACATTTTCCGGGGCGCCCAATGGACTGTTATATGTTAATATTTTATCGTTTTGTTCCTGTTTCGGTTAAGATTTTGACAACTTCTTCCTTCAAAAGTGGCAGATGGTTTATAACGATAGACCACACCATATCATGACTAACACTGTCATAACCATGTATCATATAATTACGGGTGTCGACAATCTTACGTGCTTTAGTAATTGGAATTTCGGGGGCAATTTTTAATAATTTATTTGTTGCCTCACCAATTATAGATATATTCATCTGTATCGCACGTTGCATCATCGGAGTTTCGCAGTAGACATCAAATCTACGAGGAAAGGTGTCGAAATATGACTCAATCTGGGTAATGGAGTCTAAAATATCATTCAGATATTTTTCAACAGATCTATCAGCCATAAATTAATTTGCGCTTTTCATTCAGTTCTTCTCGGAAATAACGGTTGCGGACAGCACTGTCTTCAGTCAAGTCAACATTGCGGCCGAACACATCCTCAAGAGCATACTGGAAATCGAAAAAATTATCGGCATAATCAAGTAAGCTAATCTCGCTTTTGTCAAAATCGACACATAGGTCGACATCGCTTTCGTCGTTGAAGCGGTCTGTTAGTATCGAGCCGAAAACCCAAAGTTTGCGAACGTGAAAACGTTTGCAAAGTTCAATGATTTTATTGATGTTAACTTCGACGAGATGCATAATATTTTTATTTTAATATCAAATCATTGCAAAGATAATAACAAAACACTATTTATCAAAGAGTTGTTGAACATTTCCCGAAATTCCCACCTCTAAAAACCAAACCCGGTCTCACAAGCCGTATGGTGGTTTGTAAGACCGGGTTAAGTCGGGGTGAGAAGACTCGAACTTCCGACCTCCACGTCCCGAACGTGGCGCGCTGCCAACTGTGCTACACCCCGATGTGCACTAAGCGACTGCAAAATTATAAAGTTTTTTTGATTGACGAAAATTTTATAAGTTAATTTTCATTTGCAAATCGTCAACCGTACATCAAAAGCACAATCACTCAATTGCAGGGGATTTACGGCAGATGGCTGTCAAACCATTCGATATTACGGCGTAGGGCATTTTTAATCCTGTCGGCACGGAGTTGTGCGGTCTGTGTCGGGTCTTCGCCCCATCTCTCACAGTCACAGCTCCATGCTTTGTCGAGCGGAAGGACTATGCGGTCGATGGCGTCATAAATCTGCCCAAGGCGGTCAGGATTTACCTCGGCCCACACCTCCCGGACGCTGCGGCGGAAGTTCTCATACTTCATCAGCTCGCCAATCCAGTGAGGGATAAAGCCATAATGCACTTCGAGGCGGAATGTATAATCTTTTTTCTGACGGTTATAGCACACAAGGTCCCATATCGGGCCGGCCACCCAGCGGGCGTCGTCGCCTAAATCTTTATGGAGATAGAAGCTGCCGTGGAAGCCGTCAGGATTGTCCATGACTTCCTGAAGGACAAAATAACGGGCCATGCTCTTGACATCAATGTATTTTTCCCACTCGTCAGATGTCTTGTCGGGCGTGTATATGGCAGCGTTTATTGCTTTGAACTCGTCAGTGAGCCATTGTTTCTGGGCGCCCGAGAGGTCTTCGGGCGAATGATATTTTATCGTTAGATTCCACGAACTGTTCTCGGGGACAGTTATCTGGCAGTCGTCGCGGTAATTATCGACCTCTACGAGCCAGCCGCCCTTTATCAGCGCCGGATCGGTCTCGCCGTCCTGCTGCTCATAAATATTTACGCGGTTTTCGTCTATACGGATTGTCTCGGTGAGAAAATACAATCCGATATAATCTCCGTTGAGCACGACTTCGACAGGGCGGAAATCGGGTGTCCATCTGAAATTCATCAGGCGTCCCATTTCCATGCCGGCTACAATATTTTCAGAGGGCTTGAGCAGGGCCCAGTGCTTGTTTTTGGCCATGCCCATTATGGCGGTCTTTTTATCAAGTTTAATCTTATAAGGTTTCTTCTCAGCCCTCCATGACGAGTGGCCGCGGCCGCGTATCTGCAGCGGCAACGGCTCCGCCTCAGAGCCGATGGCCTCGACACCCTCGCAGCCCGACGGGTCAAGACGGTAAACGCCCAACAGATACACAGTTTTTGAGGTTATAGGCTTATGCTCCTCGGTGTCTATATACATTACCGGGAGTGTGCCGGAGACTTTTTCCGAAACAGCCGGAGAAGCCGGCTCGTCGGACTCTTTGTCATCCGAACATGAAATCAACGACGCCGAAATAATCAGGCAGCACAGAAACTTACGTAACACAGCGGATTTTGATATGCGCATATTTATATTTATTGATAATCATGATGAAAAATGCATCTTACGACAATCTATGATGCAATGCCACAGCCGCATTTTAAACTCAGCCGGCAATAATTTGCACCATGCTCCGGCAAATTTCGTCAAATCCGACAAAATCTGCAAAGATTAAGGCCTGATTATGTAATCAAAAACATGCTTAAACCTGCGATTTGACACAATTTTAGCGCTAAAATACGCATTAATGCGAAAAAAGAATTATATTTGCAAGCTGAAACAAATTCGAAATTTTTAATTAATAATTTAAACCATAAATTCACATGCAAAGCAAAGGATCATTAGGGAGCATCGTTGCCGGTGTTATCGCGATTTTTCTGGTGCTGGTGTGTTTGTTCTACCTCTCGTTCACGTTTGTTTCAAACAAGCACGAGAAAGCAGCCGCACAGTATGCGCTCGTAGAGTCGGGTGACAATGACGATGATGCCTACAATCAAGCCTACAAGCACTACATGGACTCGCTCGGCGAGCAGAAAGTCTATCTCGGCTACACACTTAACGACGTACGCAAATGGGGTGTCGGCCTCGGTCTCGACCTCAAGGGCGGTATGAACGTTATTCTGCAGGTCGACATGCCCGACATGCTTCGCTCGATGAAGAGCGGCGCCACAGACTCGGTCTTCGAATCAGCCATCGCATCGGCCACCGCGCTTGTCGAAGGTCACCAGACCGACGACTATGTCGGCTCGTTTGTCAACGAATACCGTCAGCTCAAACCTCAGGCCGACTTCTCGGTAATATTCCAAGGTCTGGTCAATCCCGGCTCGAGCGACGATCAGGTAAAATCAAAACTCAAGAGCGAGGTCAAAGACCGTGTCGACAACTCAGCCACAAACGTGCTCCGCAACCGTATCGACCAGTTCGGCGTTGTTTCGCCTAACATTCAGGTGCTTCAGGGCAAGGACGGCCAGATCCTTCTCGAGCTCCCCGGTGTCAAAGACCACGAGCGTGTCACTCAGCTGCTCCAGCGTTCGGCCAACCTCGAGTTCTACGAGACATATACGACCGACCAGATTGCCGGCGCCCTGATGACTCTCGTGCAGCGTCTTGACGCTGACTCTACCTATAACGCAGCTCCGCTCGCCGCTTTGGTCGGCAACGGTCAGGGTTACGGCGCAACAGTGGGCTACGCTCCCGATGCACGCGCCATGGCAGCCGTCGACGCTCTGCTCGCGTCGCCCTACGCCAAGACCCTGCTGCCCTCTGACCTGCGTCTGCGCTGGGGTGTGAAAGACGCCACACGTGTCGATCCGACCACAGGCAAGGAAATCAGCTTCGGCTATCCGCTCTATGCGCTCCGCGCCACCGGCGGCAAACCCGCACTTGACGGCAAGGCTGTCAGCGACGCATCGTCAAACTATGACAACCTGCGCGGCAACGAGGTCTCGATGAAGATGAATCCCGAGGGCGCACGCGCATGGGCACGCATCACAGCCGCCAACATCAACCGTCAGGTGGCAATCGTGCTTGACGACCAAGTTTACTCGGCTCCGAATGTCAACTCTGCTATCGAAGGCGGTCAGTCGTCCATCACCGGCGACTTCACGCTCGATGAGGCCAAGGACTTGGCCAACGTGCTCAAATCGGGTAAAATGGACGCCAAAGTCCACATCATCTCGAATATGGTAATCGGCCCGTCGCTCGGCGCTCAGGCCATTCAGGCAGGCTTCATCTCGTTCATGGTGGCTCTCGTGCTGCTGATGGTCTTCATGATTGCCTTCTACGGCTGGATTCCGGGCTGCATCGCCAATGTCTGCCTTATCTTCAACCTCTTCTTCACGTTCGGCATCCTCGCCTCATTCCAAGCCGTGCTGACCATGTCGGGTATCGCCGGTATCGTGCTCTCGCTCGGTATGGCCGTCGACGCCAACGTGCTTATCTTCGAGCGTTCGAAAGAGGAGCTCCGCGCCGGCAAGAATCTGCGCACCGCCATCGCCGACGGTTACAGCAATGCCTTCTCGGCCATCTTTGACTCTAACCTGACATCAATCATCACGGGCATCATCCTGCTGCTCTTCGGTACAGGTCCCATCAAAGGCTTCGCCACAACGCTTATCATCGGTCTTGTCTGCTCGTTCTTCACAGCCGTATATCTGAGCCGCCTGTTCTTCACATGGTTTGGCAAGAGCAAGGCTTTCCAGAATCTGACATTCACCACCCCGCTGTCGCGCAAGATGTTTGTCAACTCCAACATCAACTTCCTCGGCCAGCGTAAGGTCAGCTTCACTGTCGTTGCAGCATTCATTGTTATCGTAGTCATCTCGCTCTTCGCCCGCGGTCTCAATCAGGGCATCGACTTCTCAGGCGGCCGCAACTTCATCGTCAAGTTTGACAAACCCGTCAACACTGTCGAGCTGCAGGAAGCACTTGCGCCCCAGTTCCCCGGCGCATCTGTTTCGGTCATCACCATCGAGAGCTCAAATCAGGTGCGTGTATCGACCAACTACAAGATTAACGAGGGCAGCGCCGAAGTCGAGAATGAAATTACCGACAAACTCTTCGAGACCCTCAAACCCTTCCTCCGCGAAGGCATGACCCCCGCAGAGTTCTCGACCACCGACGCCAATCAGGGCATAGTGCAGTCGCAGAAAGTCGGACCTACAGTGGCCGACGACATGCGCACAGACGCTTACATCGCCGTGATTATCTCTCTTATCGCGATGTTCTTCTATATCCTGCTCCGTTTCCGCAACGTCGCCTTCTCTCTCGGCGCTCTTTCGGCCGTAGCGTTCACCGCATTTACGATTATCGGCTTCTACTCGCTGTTCTACGGCGTGCTGCCCTTCGCGATGGAGGTTGACCAGACGTTTATCGCCGCTATCCTGACCGTCATCGGTTATCAGATTAATGATACGGTGGTAGTCTTCGACCGTGTGCGTGAAAACATCGGTCTATATCCCAAGCAGGACTTCTACACGACCATCAACAAGTCTATCAACTCGACCTTGGGCCGTACGATAATGACCTCATGCTCGACACTCCTCGTGCTCGTCTGCATCTTTATCCTCGGCGGTGACGCAATCCGCAGCTTTACGTTCGCTATGCTCTTCGGCGTAATCACAGGTACTCTCGCCACAATCTACGTGGCTGCCCCCGTGGCTTACCTCACCGACTCACGCCGGAAAAAAGCAGTCAAGGCTGTCAAAGCATAATCAATCCACACAACCCGCTATATCACGCGAGAGGCCCGGTCGATGACCGGGCCTCTCGTCGTTTCTATTTGTTACAGCTCAGTATTTGCCGTAGACCTCTGTGTGGAGCGTATAGGTCGTCTCAACCGGCGAAACGGGTGCGTTGGCCATCAGATACAGCTCGACCTCGGGCAAGCCGTCGGCATAAGGCGGCTGAACATAGTATGGGTCAATGACCTGAAATCCGTGACGGACATAGAAGCTGACACGGCGTCGGGTCATGGAGTCATTGTCGGTCGGCACCTCTACCTCGACAACAACCGGCAACGGGCTGACTGTATCGATGATTGCACTGAGAGCCTCGGAGCCAAGGCCGCGGTTGCGCACAGATCCGTCAAGCGCAAGATGCTCGATGTAGGCAAAACGGCCGAATGTCCAGACGGTCGCCATGCCGACGATATGACCGTCGGAAAGGATGGCGTAAAGCGTCGGACAGCCTGCTTTTGCGGGCTTAATGATTGTTTCCCACGGACGACGCTCCTCTACGGGAAACGACGCGTCATATATCCGTTTTATAACGGCCAAATCAGCCTCAGTCAGTTGTGATGTCAGATTTATCATGATACAGGTCTTTATTATTGAACAAATACTACAATGAGAATGCTTACCGAAATCTGAGAAAAATTGCAGTCTTCGGACTAAGTCTATGCGTCAATCGGATTGCGAACTATTTGCCGAGAAGTATGCGGCGGATGTCGTTGAGTTTGGTAAGAGCCTGCAGGGGCGTGAGATTGTCAATGTCTGTGCCGATAATCTCGTCGCGCACCTGTGCGAGCACCGGGTCGTCGAGCTGAAAGAACGAAAGCTGCATGCCCGAAGTCGAGTCAGCTACCGCACCGAGGTCTTTGCTGATTTCCTCGCGCTGCTGTGACGACTCCAGTTGATGCAGCACTTCGTCAGCACGTCTGACTATAGAGCGCGGCATGCCGGCAAGCTTGGCCACATGTATGCCGAAGCTGTGCTCGCTGCCACCGCGGGCGAGTTTGCGCAGGAAGACGACCTTGCCGTCGATTTCCTTGACCGAGACGTTGTAATTGACGATGCGCGGGAACGTCTTCTCCATCTCGTTTAGCTCGTGGTAGTGTGTCGCGAACAGGGTTTTGGCTCTGAGGTCGTCGCTCTGATGTATGTATTCGACAATGGCCCATGCGATAGAGATGCCGTCATAAGTCGATGTGCCGCGGCCGAGCTCGTCGAAGAGTATCAGCGAGCGGCGGCTCATGTTATTGAGAATCGAGGCCGCCTCGTTCATCTCGACCATAAATGTCGACTCGCCCAACGAAATGTTGTCACTTGCGCCTACGCGGGTGAAAATCTTGTCAACAGTGCCTATGCGGGCCGAATCAGCGGCTACAAAACAGCCTATCTGGGCCATAATGACATTAAGAGCCGTCTGACGCAACAGCGCCGATTTACCAGACATGTTGGGGCCGGTAATCATCATTATCTGCGTCGCGTCGTTGTCAAGGCGTATGCTGTTGGATATATAAGGCTCGCCCGGAGGCAGCTCACGTTCGATTACCGGATGGCGAGCCTCGGTAAGCTCAATGACAAGCGAATCGTCGACTACGGGACGATTATAACGATTCTCGGCAGCCACACGAGTAAATGACAGCATGACATCCAAGCGTGCCAGCATCGATGCGTCTAATTTCAGCGCCGGTATATATGCGGCCGTGTCTTTTATCAGCAATGCATACAGGCGTGCCTGTATTGCCTCGATTTTTTCCTGCGCGCCGAGTATTTTCTCCTCATAGTCCTTTAGCTCCTGAGTGATGTAGCGCTCGGCGTTGACAAGCGTCTGCTTGCGTATCCACTCCGGCGGCACTTTGTCGCGGTGGGTGTTTGTGACCTCGATATAGTAGCCGAAGACGTTGTTGTAGCCTATTTTGAGCGACGTTATGCCCGTGGCCTCGATTTCGCGCTGCTGTATCTTGAGCAGATAGTCCTTGCCCTCGTAGGCTATATGTCGCAGCTCGTCAAGCTCGGGGTCAACACCGTCGGCAATCACATCGCCGCGTGTGACGGCTGTCGAGGTGTCCTGACGTATCTCGCGGCTGATGCGCTCGCGTATGCCGTCGCAGGGATTGAGCTGCTCGCCGATGGCCTTGAGCGCGCTCTGGTCTGACGACAGACAGAGCTGACGCACGGGGCTGACAGCCTCAAGCGCGTTATGGAGCTGCAACATTTCGCGTGGAGTAATGCGCTCGGTGGCGACTTTTGAGACAAGACGCTCGAGGTCACCGACAGTCTCGAGAAGATCACGCATGCGGTCGCGTCGCTCAGGCTGACGGAAGAAATACTCGACAACATCGAGACGGCGGCTTATCTCGCCGGCATCTTTAAGGGGAAAAAGAATCCAGCGCCTCAGCAGGCGGCTGCCCATCGGACTGACGGTGCGGTCAAGCACACTCAGCAGGCTCTTGCCGCCCTCGTCCAACGGGTCGATGAGCTCGAGGTTACGCACGGTGAAGCGGTCGAGGCGCACAAAGCGGCTCTCTTCTATACGCGCGATAGAGGTTATGTGCGATGTACGGTTATGCTGGGTGATGTCGAGGTAATGCAGTATTGCACCGGCAGCTATGACGGCGTCGGGCATGCGGTCGATGCCGAATCCTTTGAGCGACGTCGTGCCGAACTGCTTGCGCAGGCGGTCATTGGCCGCGTCGCGCGTGAAAATCCAGTCGTCAAGTTCAAATGTAAGCACTTTGGAGTTGAACGTGTCGGCCGCGTGCTGTTTAAGTCCGCGACAGACGAGCATCTCCTTCGGCTCCATGCTCGAAATGGTCTTGTCGACATAGTCTATCGGCCCTTCGGCGGTCAGAAACTCACCTGTGCTGATATCAAGAAAGGCCACTCCGGCTGTATGCTTGTTGAAGTGGACAGCGGCAAGAAAGTTGTTCTCGCGATGGCTCAGCACATTGTCGTTCATGGCTACGCCCGGCGTAACAAGCTCCGTAATGCCGCGTTTGACCAACTTTTTGGTCAGTTTGGGATCTTCGAGCTGTTCGCAGATGGCCACACGTTTGCCGGCGCGTATCAGTTTGGGCAGATATGTATCGAGGGCGTGATGAGGGAATCCTGCAAGCTCGACATACTGCGCGGCGCCGTTTGCGCGTCGGGTAAGCGTGATGCCGAGTATCTCGGATGCCGCTATGGCGTCATCTGAGAATGTCTCGTAAAAATCACCAACACGGAAGAGCAACACGGCGTCGGGATGCTTTTGCTTCATCTCGATGTATTGCTTCATCAGCGGTGTCTCGACGATTTTCTTTGCCACGGCTTTTACGATTATTTCTTATCGGCCTTTTGGCGGACTAATTTGGTCATGCGCGCGGGAATGGCGATGGAAGTATAGATCTGTATCGCAGCCCCGGCAAGGGTGAAAGCGAGCCAGTCACGCATGGCGGCTCCGGGCCAGAACATAAAGCCGGCTCCGACACAGAAAAAGATGGCCGACCAGCTCTCGATGCGGTGAAGACGGCGCAGGCGTGTGTCTTCACCGCTGAAGGGCGTGAACAGGCGGCACACGAGCAGCCACAGCGCACCGGCTGCATAAAGATATTTATACCATACCAAGTCTGAGCGCAGTCCCGTGAAGATGGGAACCACCGTCGCCGCGGCAATCAGCAGAAGTCCGAGCGGCGCAAGCTGTGACAAGAGTTTTTCGTGTGATTTATTCTTTGACATTTTAAATGTTCGGTTGTTATTGTCGGTCACTCGGCCGAAAACACATAGACGTCTTCGTCGGGACGCTTCATATTGTGCTGCTCACGGACCACACGCTCCATTACCGCAGGGTCAGATGACAACCGTGAGTTAAGTTCTTTATAATAAAGCATCGAGTCACGATTGATTTCGACCTCGGTCTGCAGACTGTCGATGATGCGCTGATACTCGATTTTATGCAGCACCGATGTATCGCTGAAAAAAAGCATGTAGACAATGGCGGCCATCACGCCGAGAGTCAGCAACGAGACATAGCGTTTGAGCCACGGCACAGATTTGTCTCTGTCAGACGGTTCTGTCGGCTCGGTTTCTGGCGGCTCGTCCTGCTCTTCACCGGACATATTATTGTCAGAAGACTCATCGGCATAATCTTCTGCCGACTGCTCATCCTGTACATCCGGCAGGCTGTCGCCGCGGTCATTCTGCTCGTCGTCAATATCAATTTTCATGACAATCTTTTGCTGAGCGGACCTTCAGTTTATTCTCAATCGACTTTAAACACTTTGACAGATTCTACACTGCCGTCGTCATAGACGGTTGTACGTACCTTAAGCACGTTGCTGCCGGCATCTGTCGGGCGTCCCTGCATGTCATGATAGCTTACAGACATTGCGCGTCGCTCGGTAGTGATTGACGAAATACCGGATGTGCCGTAGCTTGCGTTCTTATTGATAACGTCAAAGACAAGACGACGCGATTTGTATTCGTCGTCTCCGTCTTTATAGACGGTCTCCACTTCGATAGTCTTTGTCGCAGCAGGCAGATTCTGGAAATAAATATAACGTTTCTCACCGAGATCACCGCCATGCATTACGTATCCGTATTGAGAGAAATTATACGGAATCTCGGTCATAGCCTCACGGAACGGATAATCGGTCGTGTTGAAAGTATACGGCTCGCCGTTGACATAGAATCTGAAACAGAGCGACTCTTTGCCGAGAGGGTGACCGTCGGTCGCTACAGCAGCCGATGTAAATGTAAATTCAGTCTCGCCGCTCGGTTTGAATTCAAAGAAATTGTCATAATAAACCGGATCGACGGGAACATTTGTGCTTTCGGCAGCCGGGGTCAGCAACAGTGAGCTGTAAATTTGATATACCTCCGGCTGATCATTCTGTCCGGTAGAGTTGCCGAGATTTGAGGCATAAGGCTGCTCTGCGGCAGCTTCGAAGCGGCCGAGAGACTCGTCATATTCAAACGGAAGAAAATTATAGGCCACATACTCCGGCTCAGTGCCACTATAGTCGGCCGACAACGCCGCAAACACTATCGGAAAGTCATAGGAAGTAAAACTTACGACCTGAAACGACGGCATACGCAGCTGTCCATCGACCAAATCAGCTTTAAGCCATGCAGCCGGATACTTCGGGTCGAGACCGAGAAACCAGAATGTGTCTCCGTCGCGGTAATAAGACGCGGCCACACGCGTGCTCGTCATGTCAGCACGATTTGTATAGACATAATCGAGTTTTATATTATCGTCCTTATGAAGAGCGGTCGGTGTAAATGATATATCATTTGCCAAGGCATAATATACGTCAGAATTTGTTGTCTGATCATACTCCGGGTACTCGGCCGTGCATATAACAAGATGCGGACGTTTTTCATTGACACGCATTTTTAAAACGCCGTCATCATCGACATCAAAAATAATTTTCTCGTCATAAAACTCCTTGGTCACAGAGTTGCCCGCACGGAAAGCCCTGTCATACAAACGAAGAGTCAGGACCTGATCAGTATTTGGAGTCTGATAAACAGGCTGGCCGGGCTCGACGGTAACAGTCTTTTCAGCAGGGTCGTATACGCCTTTGATATATGCAGCCATCGAGTTACGCATCAGCGGATTAGGGAGCCACACAACATTATCGTCGGCAAAGACTATACTCTGCGTCGAGTGACAATCATACATCATGCCGAAAAGGTTGTCCTCGTTGCGTTGGTCAAGCCAATATTCCTTGACATCGCCATCAGGCCGATCAGTAACAATGACAGGCAACTCTTCCGCGCCAAGCGATATTGAACCCAAAGTGACAGTCAAAGCAGTAAGTAGAAAATTCTTCATCAGAGACAGTTTAAAAATTCAGAAGTTTGATGTTTTCAACACAAAAATACTCAAAAAACAGACAAGTCAAGCAAAAAATATGAGATTTATAAATCACATAAGAATTATAGGGCCCATAAGCCCTATATGGCCTATAAAAGCTGGCGGGTCGTGAGGTGTGATAACAAAAAAGCCCCGGGGCTCGTGTGAGTCCCGGGGCTGGGTTAGAAGGGGCGGTTAC
>CBCSTG010000026.1:0-40887 GCA_965143025.1 uncultured Bacteroidales bacterium | reverse complement strand
CCCTCCAAGCGGATGCGCCAGCACAGGTCTATTTCCTCCATGTGAGCGAAAAAAGCCGGGTCCAAGCCGCCGACCTTCAGATACAGCTCGGAGCGCACCATCAGCGCGGCTCCCGACGCCCAGAAAACGTCACGTTCGGAGTCATACTGCCCATAGTCTATCTCACAGTCGCCGAATATACGGCCGCGGCAATATGGATAGCCGTGACGGTCGATAAAACCGCCGCACGCACCGGCATATTCAAAGCGTGTCGGCTCGCGCAGGCTCATGATTTTAGGCTGGCACGCGCCGCAGTCTTCATGCTCGCGCATATATGCGTACAGCCCGTCTAACCATCCATAGTCGGGCTTGACATCCGAGTTAAGCAGTACGGTCAGCTCATAGCCCGTCTCGGCGATGGCGCGGTTATAGCCGGCCGCAAAACCGAGATTGGACTCGAAGCTGAGCACCTCCACATCAGGAAACTCATCGCGGAGCACCTGCAGAGAGTCATCGGTGCTGCCGTTGTCGGCGACTATCACACGGCCAATGCTGCTGTTGGTCGTGGCGAGGACCGCCGGAAGATATTCACGGAGCAGCTGCGCGCCGTTCCAGTTAAGTATTATGACGGCCACGGGTACGCGTCCGGCGCCATCGCGGTCAATGTCTTGGTTGTTCATTGTCGGCAAAAGTTACGGGTATTTTCCAACGCTTGTGAGTCCACAGCCATATCGACGGGTCGCGACGGATTGACGCCTGCAGCATACGGGCGTATTCATCTGTCACCGAAAACTCCGGCCGCGAAGCGATATCGTCGGTAATCAGGCGGCAGACTATCCGATAGCGTCCGCGTGCGGGCTTATACATGTCCCAGTAGATTACGGCCATGTCAAGTTTGCGGGCGAGTGTCTCTGTGCCGGTGATGACGGCTGTCGGATGATTGAGGAAATCGACCACATGTATCAGGTCGCCGTGGCTCGGACGCTGGTCGCTCATGAAGCCGACGACTGTCGGCAGCGAGTCAGCGCGGCGCTGACGGATAATATCACGGAAAACGTTTCGCTTGGTGTAGGAATGTGAGCCGAAGCGACTGCGTAACTCCAGCATCAGCGCGTCAAAAGCCTTGTCGCGCAGAGGCCGGTAGACCTGAGCGAAGACGGCGCCGACGTCGGGCTTGGCCTTGGTGTGGAGCGTAATCGACGGTGCCCACTCCCAGTTGCCGCAGTGTGAGAAATAGACGGCT
The DNA here is from genome assembly GCA_965143025.1 of uncultured Bacteroidales bacterium. Classification (GTDB taxonomy): domain Bacteria; phylum Bacteroidota; class Bacteroidia; order Bacteroidales; family Muribaculaceae; genus CAG-873. The sequence continues at coordinate 39,665 of CBCSTG010000026.1, read as the reverse complement.
ATCGAGCGCCCTTCGGCTACGAGACGGTCTATCAGTTCGACGTTCTCGAATGTCATGCGCCGGCTCATCTGCTCATCACTGACATGCAGCAGTTTGATGGTCTCGAACATATAGTCGGCGAAGTTGCGGAAGAAACGTCGCGCGATGCGCTTTATGCTCTTGCGGTCCAACTCGGGGAAACTCTCCGTCAGATTGTTGATCACTACCTTACGGCGATAGCGCGCCACATAAAATATAAGCACAAACGCTATGTCTGACAGCACATACAGAGCGCCGAACGGCAGACGCGCTGTCAGACGCAGCAGCGGGGTGAGCAGATGTTTGGTCAGATTCATATCAGTATAGCGCTCATACTTTCGTGACCCACGACTGCCCGGCCCAGTCTGACACGCGCTATCGTGTTGTCAAGCGCCGCGAAGTCAAGCCCTCTCGGGTCTATTTCCACTTTTATATAATTGTCTGTAAAGCCGCTGAGCGGATGGCCCGCACGCGGATGCTCCAAAAGCACGGGACGTTCCACCCCCTCAAACCGCGACATAAACTCGGCGAGTTTACGCTCGCTGACAGCCAGCATGCGCCGTGTGCGGTTATGTTTGTCGGCAGGAGAGACAGCGTGGCCTATCTCAAGCGCGCGTGTGCCGGGACGCTCTGAGTAGGTAAAGACGTGCAGACGCGAAATGTCAAGCGACTCGACGAATTTCAGTGAATCCTCGAAGTCCTGCTCGGTCTCTCCTCTCGCTCCGGCTATGAGATCTACGCCGATGAAGGCATCGGGCATCATGCGGCGTATGTGAGCGATTTTCTCGGCAAACATAGCCGTGTCATAGTGACGCCGCATGAGTTTGAGCACATTGTCAGAGCCGCTTTGCAGCGGGATGTGGAAGTGAGGCATGAAACGTCGCGCCGTGACGGTCCAGTCGATAATCTCGTCAGTCAGCAGGTTAGGCTCGATTGACGAGATGCGGTATCGCTCAATACCCTCGACCTCGTCCAAGGCCCGTATCAGGTCGAAAAACGAATCGTCGCGCCCTTTGCCGAAATCTCCAATGTTGACGCCGGTGATGACTATCTCCTTGCCGCCTTCGGCCGCAGCCTGACGCGCCTGCGCCACGAGCTGGTCTATCGTGCCCGAGCGTGAGCGGCCGCGCGCACGCGGTATCGTGCAGTATGAGCACCAGTAGTCGCAGCCGTCCTGCACCTTGAGGAAATAGCGCGTGCGGTCGCCGCGCGAACACGATGGCATGAACGAACGTATGTCTCTGACGTCGCCGACGAGGCTCACCTGACGGTGGTCGGCCGACCAGCGGTCGATGAAATCGCAGATTTCGAGTTTACGATCAATACCGGCCACAATCTCCACACCGGGCAGCGCCGCCACCTCGTCAGAGCGCAGCTGCGCGTAGCAGCCGGTTACCACGATGGCGGCCGACGGGTATTTCTTATGCAGTGAACGTATCGTCTGGCGACACTTCTTATCGGCGAGGTCGGTCACCGAACACGAGTTGATTACAATAAAATCGGGCGTTTCTCCGGCCGATACACGTCTGACTCCGTGCTCTCCGAGCATACGGGCCACAGTCGACGTCTCGGCGAAATTAAGCTTACAGCCGAATGTATGGAAGAGAGCCGTGCGGTTGTCAAATGTCGATTTATCAATCATATCAGCGGCTTAACCTTTATAATTATTGATTATACGCGCTATCTCCGCGGCATCGGCCACAGACGTGCACGTGCTGACAGGCAGACTGACACACTCGGCGGCAATGCCGCGCGACACAGGCACATCAGCCTGATAATCTGCGCTGTAGCATGGCTGGTCAGGCACAGCCACGGGATAGTGTACCATCGTCTCCACGCCGTTGTCGGCGAGATAGTGCCGGAAGCGCTCGCGGTCCGCAGTTCGCACCACATACTGATGCCACACCGACGAAAAATCATCAACATACAGCGGCTTTGTTATCAGCTGATTGTCTATTTCGCGCTCATATACGGCCGCATTGGCGCGGCGAAGCAGATTTTCGTCGTCGACATGCGGCAGTTTTACCGTCAGCACGGCCGCCTGCATCGGGTCCATGCGGCAGTTGAGACCGCGGTAGACGTTATGATATGTGCGTGTCGCGCCATAGTTTGCAAGCGCCCTTATGGTCTCTGCAAGCCGGGAGTCAGAGGTCGTGACGGCTCCGGCGTCGCCCAACGCACCGATATTTTTTGTAGGATAGAAACTGAATGCCGCCGCATCACCCAATGCGCCGGTGACAGTCGAGCCGGTCGGTCCTGCGATTTCAGCGCGGGCGCCGATGGCCTGCGCGTTATCCTCGACTATCTTCAGATTATGTCGGCGCGCAAAGTCAGCGAGCGCCTTATCGTAGCAGACGCGCCCGTAGAGATGCACAGTCATCACAGCGCGCAGCCGCGGCGAGGCGTAACGCTCGAGGTCTGAAGTGTCTAAGTTCATCGTCAGCGGGTCAGCGTCGGCAAATACCGGCACCAATCCGTTATCAGTAATAGCCAATACCGAGGCGATATATGTGTCAGCCGGCACGAGTACTTCGTCGCCGGACTGCATCACGCCGTTTTCGATATAGGCTCTGAAAATAAGTCGCAACGCGTCAAGGCCGTTGCTCGTGCCTATGGCATATGGCACGCCGCAGAGCGCCGAAAGCTGTCGCTCAAACTCGTCAACCTCCGGGCCGCCTATGTAGCGTCCGCTCTCGGCCACACGACATATGGCCTCGCGGATACGCGACATATACGGGCGGTTGACCGTGTCAAGATTTAGAAATGTATAGCGTGCAGTCATCGTTTTACAGAGGTAAGACGTTTGAACTCCTCGTAATCTCGTATGTAGTCGGCTTCATCATATTTCTCCGACGTAAGCACAAGGCAAACCGTTCCCGACGAAAAATTGTCGAGCGTACGCCATATGCCGCGGTCTAAATAGAACGGACGGTCGGGGCGGTTGATTGTCACACGCCGAGTCTGATGCCCGTCGTCGACGACTATGTCAAAAGCGCCTGACAAAGCCACCAACAGCGACCGGTTGGCGATATGTGCGTGGCCGCCGCGCTCCGTGCCGCCGGGTAAGTCATAGAGATAATATATGCGCCTGATTTCAAACGGGGCTATGGCCGTGTTCTCGGCCACGCAGATGCGGCCGTTCTCGCTCGGCAGGCTGTCAAGCTCGATAAAGCGGCAGTTGTCGACCGACGAGCGCTCGAATATTCCGTCAGATATACTGTCCATGGCACACTTCTAAGAATTGGTGGTAATCACGTATGTAGTCGTTCTCGTCAAAGAGTTTTGACGCAAGCGTCACGCAGGTCGACGCCGTGGCCACATTGCAGATGCGCCGCCATGTCATCGGCGGCAAATAGAGTCCGGTGTTTGAACGGTTGAGCGTGAAGGTCTGCCGGCGTCCGTCGCCGCGCTCGACAACGATGTCGGCGCTGCCCGACGTGACGATAATGACCTCGGCGCAAGTCATCAGCGCGCGTCCGTCGCGCTCGCCTCCGCCGGGGATGTCAAAGGTCCAGTAGACACGCTCTATCTCAAAAGGTAGATTGGTGCCCCCCTCGGCAAATGACAGATTGCCGCGCGGGTCTGTTATCTTGGGGAATGTTATCAGTCTGACCTGATTAGGAGAATCATCCATTTTATTTGCAATTATGACGGGCGGAGGTGAAACGATACAAGCACACAAACCGCCCCGTCTGGCGAAGTTACGAATTTTTCCTCAAAGGCCGTCTCTCAGCGACGAAGATTTGGTGACTCATGACACGCACGGCATCAAAAAGTGAGAAATTGGTAATTCAATCAGTAATATATTTACTCGTTTAAAGCCTCTGTTTTAATAATTTTGTATCACAACTAATATATCCGTCAAAAATATGAAACCTTATATCATCTCACACATGATGGAGTCGGTCGATGGACGCATCGACTGCGCCATGACCGAACTTATTGACCCGTCAAACTCTTATTACGCGGCACTTGACATGCTCTCGTGTGACTCGACACTCGAAGGCCGGGTCACCAAACAGATACATTATGCTCACCCCGAGCGTTTTGTCGCCGACGATCTCACGCCCATAGGCAAAACAGTCTTCCACAAGGCTGCCAACGGCAACAGTTTTGACATCGCCTTAGACACCCACGGCACACTGCGCTGGCCTGACAAAGCCGCTGCTGACCGGCTCTTGGTCATCACCGACACTGCCTGCCCCAAGGCTTATCATGACTACCTGACAGCCAACAATATCTCGTGGATTGCGGTCGGCGAGAAGGACATCGACCTTCACAAAGCCGTGGAGTTACTTGCCGACCAATTCGGCGTCAAGCGCCTCGCCGTCGTGGGCGGCGGCACAGTCAACGGCTCGTTCCTCAACGCCGGTCTTTTGGACGAGGTCAGCGTCATGATCGGCCCGGGCATCGACGGCCGACGCGGCATGACATCAATCTTTGACGGCATCGACAATCCAGACAAGCGCCCCACCCTGCTGCGCTTGGAGGACGTCAAACGTTTTGACAGCGACACCATCTGGCTGCGTTATAAAATTAAGAAATGAGCACCGCATCATACGTATACTGCCTCATGGGGCAGTAGAAGCACCCGACGACGTCTGTTATTAATCGCCGACAATCTCCCATGTGCCGCCTTTATTCGGGCCGACACGTCTGATTATGCCCTGCGATTTAAGTTTAGATAAACGTTTCTCTATGCCTTTTGCCGAGATGCCGATGATTTCAGCAAGTGTTCGTGCGCTGTGACGCGGATTTTCTTTTAGTAATGAAATTATCCTATTGTCAGTGCCTACACTTTCCGGCATCTCGCCGATTGATTTCTCAAAAGCTTCGATATCATTAGCGAGATGACGCTTCATGGTTTCGGTCATAAACTTGCGGAAGATCTCAAGATTCTCAGACTCTCTCGTTTCAACTAATGCCTTGATATACTCCTCCTTGTCATCAGTGAAAATTCTCGTCGGAATAAGCCCGTATTCAAATTGCAGCCAGTTCATCAGCAACCGTGCCATACGACCGTTCCCGTCAGCCCACGGATGAATGGTGACAAGGTTGAAATGCGCATCAAAACTCATGTTATAAAGTTGCTGCATAGTCATCTTTCCGGCCGCGCGTCGCTGTGCGTTGAGAGCCTTGCAGAAATCAGCCAAACGTGCAGGCACTTTATTAAAACTCATATATGACCTGCCTCCGATTCCGGCCGTTACATTCAGTAGCCTTAAATCGCCCTCTGCCGAAGAAAAATCACCAAGCATAGTGTGATAGACCGTGCCGGTGTTTTTCATCGTAAGGGCCGACAGTTCTTTCAATCTCTCGACTGTCACATCAGCATGGTCTCGGGCAAACTCCAAAGTCCGTTCATAGGCCGCCTTCAAATCAAGATTCATATTCTGTTCAATAAGGCTTTTGCCTTTAAGTGCAATACCGTTATCAAACATAATCTGATTTTCAAGTTCCGTTATTGTCGACCCCTCAATAGCCGTCGAGTGCGTAATGAGAGAGTATAGATAAAATCTGTCATAGTCCAATTGTTGGTCTATGCCTAATGCGCGATATCTTCCTATCAATTCGTCCAAACCACTTTTCATCGTCTGATTTTTTTTGCAAATATATAATTTATTCCCTACCAAAAGTCATTTATTCCCTACCAAATCTGCATTTCTTCCCTACTTTGACCCGATTTATTCCCTACCAACGCCTTTTTATTCCCTACCACGAGGTTATTTATTTCCAACTTCGGCGGGGGTAGAATTATTTTTACTATCTTCGCGTTATGGCAGGGCTGAATAATTTCGAACAGTCGGTCGATTTCTCATTCTGGCGAAATATCTGCGAGGAATTTGGCACTTTGCGGCGCTACAGACGCGGCGAATACTTTGTGCATGCCGGCGAAGTCCTGAAATATTGCGGCTGGATTAAATCGGGGGGCTTCAAACACACTTTGACCGGCAACGACGGCAACCTCAAGACCGTCGGATTCGTTTTCGACGGTTCGATTCTCGCCAACTATTCGAGCGGCTTTCACGGCCGCCGCATGCCGACTGACATCATTGCCCTCAAAGATTCTGACGTGTTCATCGTCCCGACCGAATTAATCCGCGGCCATCTCGAGTCTGACCCGTCGACACATCTGAAACTCGTGCAGTCGCTCTTTGACGACGCATACAATATTATATTAAACGGCTATCGCATATCGGCTTACGACCGCTACCGCCATCTGATCGAGCGCTTCCCTCGCATATTCGACCTCGTGCCGCTCAGCGAGATTGCCTCATATCTCAACATCTCGCTGCGTCAGCTGCACCGATTCAGAGAAACGGAATCGATTTAACATTTGCAAATTGAAAAAAGTGACATTTGTCACAGTTTTTGAGGAGGCGGTGTGCCTAACTTTGTGGCTCGAAACACCTAAAACCAATCAATCCTATGATGATTAAACGTATTTTCATGATTGCGGCCATGGCAGCGCTCATAGCGTTACTCGCCGTAGCCGAGAAACCTAAAATGACCAAAGAACAGGAAAAAGAGTTTAACGACGTGATTGTCACATTAAAGGACGGCACTGTAGAGACAGGCCAAGTCACGTCTTACTGGAACAAGACCGTCGGGAAAACGCTCAACACTGATTTCAAGATTAAAACCGACGACGGCCGAGAACTGAAACTGACCTACGAAGACATCGACTCGATTAATTTCCCAAAACGCATCAAAGGATATATCAAGGTATGGCGCGTCTACACAGTCGCCACGCCCAAACTCTTCAACAAAAACGGCACGTCGACGTGGATTTCAGGCGAAGGCGAGCGTTCGGCTCATGCCCGCATCATTGCCCCGACGACACGACTCAATGTCAAACGAGGATTCCGTGACGTCTGGACAGCCTATCCCCTGCCATGCCTCAAATTAGACAATGACAGCGTGGCCTATCCCTTTTATTATGAAGAAAACGGCGGTTTCAATCTCAGCGTCATGAAACACTGGATGAGCAAAAATAATCCCGAACTATTCAACCACATCGAGCAATGGTTCAAGGCCGACAAGAAGCGCAAAAAAGAGGTGCCCGACCGCTGGGCCGTCATGCTCGATGCAGTCGAGGATTATTACAACACGAAAGCTAAATCTGCACAATAATGAAAAAATACATCCAAACGCTTCTGCCGCTTATTGCCTGCATACTCCTCTGCGCACCCGCCGCCATGGCCAAGAAGGACAAAGAAGACAAAGAGGACAATGACAAACGCATCGAGGCCAAGGTATGGTTTAAAGACGGCCGCGTCTACGAAGGCCTCATGCCCAAACACTGGCTGACATACCGTCAGACATTTATCAATCCGGGGCATAATTTCCATATCGTCTCGCCCGACGATCCCGACAAGACTATAAAGTGCGAAGCCTCTGATGTCGACTCGATACTTATTACGGCAAGTACCCACGAGAGCTTCGAGGCAGGTGATTTTTACCTGCCTGCGCCCAAAATTTCATTCAAGAAAGGCAAATATAAACTGATACGCCGAGTCTCGGCCGGACGCAACATCGATTTCTGCAAAATGCCGTACATAGGCAATTGTGTAGTTGCCGGCATGAACATGGACCAACGCATAGAGATGTGGTACATACGGTTCAAAGACACGGGCGAAGTGGTTTCATTCTTTGCCTATCCACTGCAGAACGGATGCCAGAAACCCCGGTTTGACCCGAGCAATCTCGCCTCAAGAGTCAAGAAGACCAATCCCGGTCTATCTGAGGCTGTCAAACAGCGTTTTACCTCAAAGGATAAAGAAACTCATAAAAAATACGCCGCGGATGTGATGGAAAATCCGCAGCTGTTTGTCGACTTCGTCGATGAATACCTCACAAACCATCCCGCTGAATGACGCGCAACCACCTAATAATTACGTTATTGACATTCCTTACCGTCAGCTGCTCGCCCGAGGCCGAAGACTACACTCCGGCACCGGAGCCCGACACCGTCACCCCCGTGGCCGAGACCCTCACGGTCGATGCCTCGGGCGGCGATGCGGTCATCTCATTCCGTGCCAATAAAGACTGGACCATACGCTATGCCGACGACCGCCGGGCCGTCTACGGCAAGTTACAGGCCGAGAAAGGCGAGGCCGGCGACAACTGCCGCGTCGTCTACACAATGCACGCCAACACCTCGGCCGACAGCCGCGATGTGGCTTTCGTCATCACCGCCGGACGCTCGTCGGCTCAAGTGACTGTCAGCCAGTCGGGACTCGGCGTCGAACTGCCGTCTGAGGCCGAAGTGCGCGCCTATCTCACACGTCTTTACAATGAGAACGATGGCCCGCACTGGCGGTTTCGCGAAAATTGGTGCTCCGACCTGCCTGTCAGTCAATGGGCAAGTTCAGTCAAATATAAAGACGGTCGCCTCGAACTAATCCTTGGTGAACTTGGCCTCAAAGGCAAACTCGACCTCTCCGGCTGCAAAGCCCTTGTCAAAATACGTGCCAGCAAAAACCAACTGACCGAAGTCGACCTCAGCGGCTGTCCGCTGCTCGAGGAGGCATCTTTCGTCAGCAATTCACTCACCAAAATCAACGTTGACGGCTGCCTCTCGCTACGCAGTCTCTATGTCGGATATAACTCACTGACAGACATCTCAGTCGGATGGTGCACGACTCTCGAAGAGTTAAGATGTGAATACAATAACCTTACAGATATAGACCTGAGCCGCTGCGTTGTGCTTGAAGAGGTACATTGCGCTTTCAACCAACTGACAAGACTCGTCATCCCACACCGCAACAATCTCAGACATGTATGGTGCTACGAAAACCACATAAAAGAGCTCGACCTGAGCGGCTCGCCGTTTGTCAGCGTAATCAGCTGTTTCAATAACGAGCTCGAAAAACTCGACCTTGACGAAAGCCCCCGCTTGGGCATATCTATCTGGTGCTTCGGCAACCGCATCAGCAGCGAGATACCGCCGTGGATGGACAAAATCTCGCATTTTGAGCACGACGTCCGCTACGAATACCCCGCCGACGGCTCGCCGGCCATCGACCATGGCTACGGCTGGTGGTACCCCGGCGAACCCGCCTCCGGCCACCACGCCCGCTAACCCTCTGATAATCTACAAAACCTCCCATCTATACTTCTTGAAAACTCGGTAACGGCGTCCTCCACAAAGCGCCTGCGGCGCGTATTCTCTACAACCCGCTGCAAGCACGAAGTGCGTAGCCGCGAATAAAAACAATCTAAGGAAATCGTGACAAGCCACAGAGTCCGCGCTGTCACGAAATGGCGCCGGCCAGCCCCACCCTCAGTCGCTCCAGTCGGTGATGTATTGGTCGAGGGCGCGGAAGAGGAGATGGAGCATGCGGTGGGCACGCTTGTCAGGGTAGATATCGGCGGTCGCGCCGGCTATCAGCCGGCAGCATAGCTGCATGCGGTCGGCATCGCGCTCGCGGCCGGCGTGGTCGGCAAAACCACGCATAAAACCCACGTCGTACTCTAATTTTCGCTTTAGAATATAAAGCGTGTAACGCCAGTCGCCGGCATAAAGCCACGAGCACGTCCCGTCCCAGAACATGCGCTCTTTACGCTCGACACTTGCCTCGATTTCGGCGCGATAAGGCTTGGGGCTCATTGACTCAGCCAAATAAGCGCCCAAAGCCCTGCAATCATCAGACTCAACGATTTCAAGATATCGAGCCAAGTCGGCGTCATGCTCCTGCGAAGTATAAAATGAATGCAGTGACGCCCAGTAAAGCAGCGTCGCAGCGACTGCAGCGCTGTCTTTCTCCCGAGTCTTAACCGCCTTGTCAATAAGCCAATCAGGAGCACCGTTCATACCTTCCGGATAATTAGTCGGGACAGCGTGTACTTCGATAACCCCGCTGACAGATTTATGCGGGAGCGCCTTCAACTTTTCAAAATATTCGGCATACACCGGCTTAATTGCATCGGGCTCGGAGAAATTCTCGACTATCATTGCCCAGACATCCTCAAAGCGGCTCTCATTCAGATAGTCACGGAATGTTTTCATGCTTATTCTTAGTTTTCAGCCGTTTATATTCGCTAATAAGAACGATTAAACATTTTTTATAAAGGTGCGCAGAAAATAGCAATCCGATTAGCAGTCCTAATAGCCATGAACAGCTTATATCTCGGGAATGTGCGATTATTTCGCCTATGCCAAAGCCGGTTCCCATCAGAATATGGGCTTTAATGAAATTATAACTTAATTCTGACTGTGTCATAATTTGTCGTGTAAAGATTTACACCGCCAAAATTATGACCGGCTTGTACCTCATCCTGATACAAGCCGCCATTTATTTTGCACCGTAAATTCTTAAACTTCAAAGCTCCCCGAATATGAAAACTATACAATCACCCGACGGAATCGCGCTTCTGATGCAAAATCTATGGCTTCGTCATAAAACCGGAATGCAGCGCCGCCCCGCCAATGTCTATATGGTCGAACTTCCTCCGCTATCTGACGAAGAATTGGCCGAACTCCGCCGCAAGTCCCGCGAAAACACCCGCCCCGATGACGAGCCCGAAGATTTATACGGAGTATGGATTTGACAGACTCGCGCCATGAGACATTTTAACGAATTTGTATCAAAAATAGTAGTGAGGAATTTGAAAACCGAAATAAAAACATTAAACGTATGGAGCAATCTATCCCGCTGATGCGCAAGCGCCACGCTTACTACACAAAACTCATCGCAGAGCATGATATCCACACGGCTCGCGAGTTTTATGACAAACTCGGCGAACTCTTCTCCATGTTCGGCGTAGACCTCTGTCTTGGCGAATCAAAGACAGAGTGCTATATCTGCATCACCTGCGAAGATTATGACTACGAGGACTACACAGTCGTCGACGGCATCGACGGCGCCCTCGCCACCATCAGCCCCGTCGTCGAATGGAAACATCCCATCTACATGTGTAACGACGAAGTCAATATTTTCGAAATATGAGGATAGCTATGTTGGCTGGACTTCCCTAAATAGAATGGGATAGTCTTAGCTATACACCAAATTACGGAACAAAACCGTCAGAATGACTCTCGTCTTAAAGCAAATAAACCAAGCATAATTCATTGAAAATGTCTTAATAATAGCGCGCCATTCCCAAAACATTGTAATATATTTGTAAAAAGGAATATCAATTATGGATTTAGATTTGTTTTTCCCACCTTGGATCGGCTGTGATTATGGGAAAGAAGATAATTTATTCAATGGACAAAAAATCATGGTCGTTGGCCATAATCATCATGATTTGAACGATTATGATAAATGCCATGGTTGCGGCCATTTATGTAAAAATTACGGAATCCCGCAGAAATGCAATGGGCAGCATTTTACCCTATTAGCAGTTTCTGATTATGTCAAATGTAACGACGTGCGCAATCCTCAACGTTACTACAGGACCTTTGATAAATTTACACAAGCATTATCTTGCCATTGTAGCAAAAAGGATGTCTGGGAATCAATCGCTTTCTATAACTTTCTGCAGAGAGCAGTTCCTGAACAGGGCGCGAGGGGCCATTCTGAAGAAATTCGTCTTTCCAAGCACGCTTTTTTATATCTCCTTAATGCTTTACCTTATGATAAACTTCCGGACTTAATTATTGCGTGGGGTGAAAAGAACGTCTATTGGAATATAAGCGAGTTCTTTCACGAAAATATGCCGGAATTAATTTACAATAAAAAAGGATGGATTAAAAGAGGAATATTTCAAGGGAAAGAAATAACACTTATATGTATTCATCATCCAAGTTTTAGATTTTTTGACCCTGACCGCTGGCGTTCGGCTTTAGCTCCTTTTATATGCAATAGAGAAGCCGCCTCAAACCAATGACCAAATAAGATAATTATTATGTCCTACTTTTTGACACATGTCATGCCAAACTTTGCCCACAAAAACAAAGTTAGACATAACTGTTAAAGAATTATTTCCCTTCGTTAAATCCGATAAATTATACAAAGCGTTACCGCTCCAAACTAAGAGCGGAAAGAAGTTAATTTCAAAATCATCCGAAGAACTATGAAAAATCGATTGGTACCCGTCTATTTACGGCTTTCTAAATATGCTTTGCTGATGGGTGCAGTCGGCGGAATCGCAACTTTCATCGGGCCTCCCAATCACGGCTTACTAAAAGCGGCTGCAGGAGCGGTCATCGGAGCCATTATCCTCGGCAAACGGCTCCCCGAAGCCTTCAACGAACTCCGCAGCATAACAGACGAAATCACAGACGAAATATTCCCCGAATAGATGACGTTATTACAATATGGCAACCGAATTTATTACCGGCAATGACCATTACGACAAAGTCATCAGCCGCGTGACGTCTGTGAAAAAGTCACTTTGGATTGGCACGGCCGACATAAAAGACCTGCACGTCAAGTCAGCTGCCGAGACCAAACCATTTCTCGGCGTCATCGCCGACCTGCTCAGACGCGGCGTCGAGGTCCGCCTCATCCACGCCAAAGAACCCGGCCCGACATTCCGCCAAGACTTCGACCAATACCCCATCCTTGCAGCAGCATTAGAGCGAATGCTCTGCCCGAGAGTACACTTCAAGATGATAATCCTCGACTTCGAGACAGCCTACATCGGCTCCGCCAACCTGACGGGTGCCGGCATAGGCTTGAAAAGCAGCAACCGACGCAATTTCGAGGCCGGCATCCTCACCGACGACCCGGCGCTCGTCAACGCCGCCGCCGAACAATTCGACAGCGTCTGGCGCGGCGAACATTGCAGCCGCTGCGGTCGTCGTCAATACTGCGGAGACCCGATTAAATAACGTTCCGGACGTTTACGTCACAATGCAGACTGACGGCATCCTGGCTTTCAGGATTAAATGAATAGTCCGCCGCATCGCATAGAAAAGTCATATTTTTGAAGAATTGGTGTTTACATTGCAGTGAGTAGTGTGATATATTACTGTAGGCCTGTGATTGATATTTAGTCCGGCTGATTTAACTATTTATTTCACACAATAAAAACTCTATTCTAAAAATGAAAAATCCTGAAACACATCCCGCTCCGACTACCCACCCCGAATCAAACGATGCCACATCAGCCGGGCAGCTTTCGGCGCCCAGACGCGTCCATAACCTTATCATCTTAGACGAGAGTGGGTCGATGCAGTCTATTTATCACGCCGCGTTGACCGGTGTCAACGAGACTTTACAGACCATCCGTTCGGCGCAAAACGCGCACGCCAATCAGGAGCACTTTGTCACGCTGATTGCTTTTGACTCGACACACTACAATCAGATATACAAACGCACCGCCGCCGGTGAGGCTACAGACATCACTTCCAATCAGTATAGACCGGGCGGTTGCACTCCGCTTTACGACGCCATGGGACGCGCCATCACCGAACTGCGCGCCGAAGTCTCGCCCGACGACGTAGTCCTCGTTACGATTATAACCGACGGCTACGAAAATGCCTCACAGGAATATGACTGCGCAGCCATACGCGCCCTTGTCGAGACGATGAAGCAGCAGAACTGGGTCTTCACCTATATCGGCGCCAATCAGGACGTTGAGGCAGTGGCGAAGTCAATGTCAATCAACAATCACTTCGCATTTGAGACAAACGACGATGATACGGCCGAAATGTTCCGTCGCGAGAACAGTTGCCGCATGAAATTTTTCGGGAAAATCAATTCAGTCCCCGCACCCGAATTAAGCGCCAACTATTTTGATGACGTAGACTTTTAAACCGCTCGCGTGAAAGAACTAAAGCATCATACAGCCACGGTTAAAACCGCCGTGGATGACGATTGAAAACGGTGTTGCAGAATTTTGGCGGGAGGAGTCCCGTCAAAATTCTGCAATCCGTTTTTTGTCATATTCTCCCCACTATTTATTGCTAATTTGTCCGTCCTTCATTACCTTTGTCAAAATGCCTGAAGCATGATGAATAATTTGAAAGGTTTATGGAAATAGTTCCCGGTGTCTACGAAATGTTGGTGAGCACGGCAATCGAGCGCAAACTGTCGTCGTTGCCCTCTGATAAATTCTTGATTCAAAAAAATGACATCGATAGCGCCGAGTCGTGCAAAATGCTCGCCGATTATATCGCCGAAGCGGTTTGTGCGATTTTAAAGAATTATTTCAGAGACCAGAATCCGTCGAAATCGATTTCGGCTCAGGTCGAGGTAGTCAACCGCGTTCTGCAATTCATAGAATCAGAGTGGAAAGACGACAACGTCGCCACCGCTGATTATCAGCTTAGCGATGAAAGCAAACTCAGCTTCCTCAGGGGCATATACAGTAAAATCGGGTATTCTGACGAACAGATAGCGCAGCAGGCCAAGAACCATCCGCTCTCCGGCTATCGCGTCAGTAGTCTGTTTACCGGCGGCAACGATATTTCAATTGACGATGAGATAAAGCGCGACATACAGACAGCTGACCGCATAGATTTTGTCGTGTCATTTATTAAGTTTGAGGGTCTGAGGCTTATATATCAATATCTCAAGGATTTCCTTGGACGAGAAGGAGCGCGTCTGCGTATTCTGACAACGACATACATGGGTGCGACCGACCCAAAGGCAATCAGAAAGTTATATGACCTTAAAAATTACGGAGATGTCGAGATACGTGCTTCGTTCAACAATAATCAGGAGCGCCTTCACGCCAAAGCTTATATCTTCTCACGCGACAGCGGCTTCGACACGGCATATATCGGGTCGAGCAATCTGTCGCGTTCGGCTCTCACAAAAGGTCTCGAATGGAACATGCGCGTTACCTCAATCGAGAACGGGCATATTATCAATAAGACCAAGGCAACCTTTGACAGTTATTGGAACAGCGATGACTTCGAGCCGATAGATACAGAGGAGCGCTTGAACGCGTTTGAAAATGCGATATGGGAGCAGACTCACCGCGGCGGCTCGGACAGCGGCGACGAATCGCAGTACCTGATACGCTTCGAACGTAAAACTCACCAGATAAAGGTGCTCGAGAAGCTGCAGTTTGAGCGCAATCATGTACACTCGTTCAAGAATCTCATCATTGCGGCTACCGGAACGGGCAAAACCGCCATCTCAGCATTTGATTTCAAGGATTATAACAAAAAATGTCTTGCTGAAAAGGGGCGCAAAGCCCGACTTCTGTTTATCGCTCACCGTGAGAAAATTTTGAAGCAGGCCCGCGCGACTTTTCGCTCTGTAATGGTCGACGCCAATTTCGGCGAGATTTGGACCGGACGCATCTCGCCAAGCGCTGCCGGCAACCTTGACCAATTATTCATGACTATTCAGACCCTGAATAATAATTGGGACACGTTTGATCGACTCGGTGCTGACTACTACGACTATGTCGTGATCGACGAAGTTCATCACAGCCAGGCCGGCTCTTATCGCGAGGTGTTCTCAAGATTCAGTCCTGAAATTTTCATAGGCCTGACAGCAACTCCCGAACGAATGGACGGCCGTGAAATCAAGCCCGACTTCAACTATCGTTTTGCCGCCGAGATAAGACTTCAGGAAGCTCTCGACCAACGGTTGCTCTCGCCGTTTGATTATTTCTGCATTACTGACGACAGCGTTGACCTTTCGTTGGTGCCATGTAATGGCGACACTTACGACAAGGGGTTGCTAAATCAGCTATACAAGACGCATAACATTCAGCGATTCAGTTTGATACAGCGTGCTTTGGAAAACTATGTAACAAATCCGCATGAATGTAAAGCCGTATGCTTCTGCGCGGGCATCGAGCACGCCGAGCTGATGTCCGAGATGTTTGTCCGGACGGGATATAAAGCCAAGTCGGTCACATCGCATAACAGCTCTGACATCGACAGACTGGCCGGCGAATTAGCCCGTGGCGAGATAAATTATCTCTGCGTCGCCGATATTCTCAACGAGGGCATCGACATCCCCGAGATTGATACCGTAATGTTTTTACGTCCGACCGAATCGCTGACGGTATTCTTGCAACAATTAGGCCGCGGACTGCGTCTTGCCGACGGCAAAACGTGCCTGACGGTGCTCGACTTTGTAGCGCAGGCTAACAAAAGTTATAACTACGAGCGCCGCTTCCGTGCACTTGTCGGACGAACAACCAAGAGCATCTCTCACGAAATCACGCACGGCTTTAAGTTCCTTCCGCGCGGTTGCTCGATTACGATGGAGCGACAAGCTCAGGAATATATTCTTCAGAATATTAACGAGGCGATATTCAATCTGCGTCGTCTGCGTCAGGAAGTCGGGAGTTTCGAACATAACACCGGCCGCGCGTTGACTCTGAAAAATTTCCTTGACAATTTCGGACTCGACATCCGCCGGATATTCAAAACGCCGGGCTCGTGGGCAAGATTAAAAGCGCTCGCGGGAAAGACTGACGCGACGTTTGACGCCGATTCTAAATATATAGAACTGCTTGAGGGTGGATTGTCGCGACTCTATCACACAAACAGTTACGACTATCTAACGTTTCTCAACTCGCTCGTCGCCAACGACTTTAAACTTAATGCAACGACTGACAGAGAGCGCCGCTTCTCCAAGATGCTTTATTACACCATATGGCTCGACCCGATTGAAAAAGTCAACAGCAAGTACGGCACACGGTTTGAAACTATAGAAAACGCCATTTCATCGCTGCGCGAGCAACCATGGATTATCGAAGACCTGCAGGCGCTGATTGATCTAAGAATTGAAAATCTAAGCAAAACCACGCGATGGTTTGATGTGGCCGACGATGCCTCCATTGAGCTGTATGGGTGTTATTCAGCCGACGAGATACATCTGTTGCTCGAAGACAAGCCCGGTCGTTGGCAGGTATTAGGCACTCAATACAACCGTGACAAGAAATTTGCGATGGTCTTCGTGACTCTCAATAAATCAGACAAAGAATACTCGCCCTCAACGCTTTACGAGGACTATGCGATATCGCAGCATCAGTTCCACTGGCAGTCGATGAACAAGACGCAGGCAGATAGCGAAGAAGGTCAGCGCATTATCAACCAGCGCCAAAACGGCTGGAAATATATCCTCTTCGTAAGAGACACCAAGACTGATGAATACGGCCTGACCAACGGATATTACTGCCTCGGCGAGATGGATTTTCACTCGAGTCATGGCGAGTGCCCCATGAACGTCGTCTGGAATATGCACGAGCCCATCCCCGGCTTCATCTTAGAATCCGCCAAAGCCATCTAAGCTATGACCGACGGGAAGAAAACTATACGCGTTGTCGGGGCGGCTGTCATTGATGGCGACAAGGTGCTTGTCGCTCAACGGCCATACTCAGCCATAGCCTATAAATCGTTGAAATGGGAATTTCCCGGAGGAAAAATCGAACTCGGCGAAACAGAAACGATGGCCATCCGCCGAGAGATTTTCGAAGAGCTCAACTGCCACATCGATGTCGATGCTCTCTTGCCGGAAATCGAACATGAATATCCGGACTTCATACTGCGGATGACAATATGTATTTGCCATTTGGCGACAGCGTCCCCACGACCGCAATGCATGGAGCACAATGCCATTCGTTGGTGCACGCCCTTAGAGCTTACGTCATTAAACTGGGCCGCAGCCGACGCGCTCTGTTATCCCATCGTCACAGAATTTTTATACAGATAAAAATAGTCGTCCTCGATTCTTGCACCTTGGTAAAGCCCTATAGAGCACAATTAATTTCCCAAACATCTCGTCAAAAGCAACTTACTCACAAAACATCTTTTCGCAAGCAATAGATGGATTGATTGCTCGCAGATGGCGGATAAATTCTTCCTGCCGGACAGGTGAGATGATGATGGGCATTGCGCTTTTGAGGACGCTGCGGTCTGTGAAAGTGATTGCCAGCCGATGAGTCAACGATGTAGCCGGTGACGAAAGTACGCTCTTGGTCGGCTTAATCTCCTTAATCTTGTCTATTGGATAAACCGCAGGCCTGAAGAAAGTATAAACCACTAACTTGTCGCCGTCAATACGATAATAAATGCCGATTAAGGTCACAAACACAAAAGCTAACATTACAAAGCAGATAACCGCAGCCCACCATCCGTCATCCAAAAAGCAAGGGACAACGCACCACACCGCTACAATACCCACCATAAACCACGTCGACCCGTCCCAACGCGAATTATACCTCGTGCCTGCAAATTTCTCCATATCTTCTATCGTCTATAAATAACAACAAGTCGATTACTTTCTTAACCGTTTATCGACCAACGCCATATATTTTAAACCGGTTTGGTCTATCACATTCTCAGCACGCTCAATCCTGCATGCCGAATAAATAGCACTAAGGAAACCGGGGACAGCGCCCAAAACCGGGTCGGCCAATAAGCCGATTCCCGCCGCAATTGTACCGCATATCGTCCCGAACACAATATCACCAATATGACTTTCATTCATTCTTGCGACAAGCTCCTCTTTTGCCATCTTCATATTGTCAATAGCGTTTACAAATTGCGGCGATTCCGGGATTATTGTTGAATTCAGGACCAGTTCCTCCACCCTGTTGCGGAACACCCTCAACAAATCATGATGCCTGTCCTTAAACCGTCTGAGATTGTCAAGGTCTATCTGTTTAGGATATGGAATCAGATTCTTAAGAATCAAATCTCTTTTATACTGCCGTGTTCGCAATTCAATATCCTGATTACGGATATAAGCTGTGGCGAAACCTTGATCTATACGATCTGTTGCCGGTTGGAAATCTATCTTATTTGCAACCACCGAAGTCAAAAAAGTCATAAGTTCGCCGGCAGTCTTACCCTCCACCGCATACCAATAATCATCTATCCTCTCGGCCAGACCCATCTGCGTCAAATTATAAAAAATCTCAGCATCCAGTTTATCGACATGCAGTCTGCTCCAATTCACTCTGTCCAAAGACCGTTCCCGATGAACACAATCGCGTCTTAAATTTTGGAATGATGTTACACGCCTCTTTAAAACATTGCCGTATCGGTTCAGATAGTTACAAAAAATCTCTGAGATTTCAAACGAGTGTTCAAGAACAGCCATAGGGTCAATCAGAGCTACCAGTTCGTTTTGAACAACTTCCCTCATAAACGGCTCATAATGCTCCGGCTCATAAAAATACTGTGCAGGCACGATTGTACCTATATTGTCGTAATAGAGCAATGCCCTTACGGTCCAATCCGTATCAGGCAAGTTTATATATGGATAATATAGTAAATTGTCCATTTCCGGTTATTTGTTATTCTCATAAATATGACATCCAAAGATAAACAAACCTTTCCGAAAAAAAATAAATATTCAAAATTAATGACCAATAATGCCCCGTTGTCGCTCAACGGATTGCAACCCTTCGGATACAAAAGTCCGAAAATGCAGCGTTTTTACCTTCTGAAAATCGCTTTTCATAAATGCAATCTCGGCTCCGCTCGGAATAGCTCAAGCAAGCTTAGCTCTGCTCTCGCTGGCACGAGATTTCACTGACCCTCCCGCGCCTGTGTTTTATATCCGACAAATGCCTTCAGGTCATTCGCGAGTGGGCTTGAAGCGCATGTCGTCCAAAGGCCGGTGCGCGGTGGCGAAGCCATCAAGACCCACCGCAAAGTTAGCGATTTTCAGGGATATATCCTAATTTGATTTGGTCGTATCAAAGATTATTTATAATTTTGTCACCGTGGTAATAATTACGACGGTGATAAAATATGAAGTTCTATAATCGCACTAAGGAAATAGATGAATTAAAGCGGATACAGGGGCGAGCCTTTGAATCCCGGTCGAAAATGACAGTGATTACCGGTCGGCGTCGTATCGGCAAGACATCGCTTGCTCTGCGCGCAACGCAGGGGGAGTATCCTACGGTGTATCTTTTTGTCAGCCGTAAAAACGAGGCTGCCTTATGCGAAGAGTTCGCCGGACTTATTTCATCAGCTCTCAGCTGCTATGTGCCGTCGGAAATAAAGACTTTCAAGTCGCTGTTTCAGATGATGATGGAACTTGCAAAGACCCGCAATTTTAATCTGATTATTGATGAGTTTCAGGAATTTTTCAATGTCAATCCGTCGGTATTCAGCGATATGCAGAATATTTGGGATACATACCGCAATGACACTCATGTGAATCTTTTACTTATGGGTTCCGTATATTCGATGATGCACAAGATTTTTGAAAGTTACCATGAGCCGTTGTTTGGCAGAGCGGACGCTACCATACGTCTGTCCGGTTTCGGAACGGAAACCATGAAGGAGATCATGCACGATTTCCGTCCGGACTACACCAATGATGAACTGCTCGCTTTCTACTGCATTACAGGAGGCGTACCGAAGTATATAGAACTCTTTTGCGAGGACACTGATTTGTCGATTGACGGGATGTTCAACTATGTAGTCAGAGAGAACTCTCCGTTTATAGATGAAGGACGCAACCTGCTGATAGAAGAATTCGGCAAGGATTACGGGTTATATTTCTCAGTGCTCAGTTGCATCGCATCCGGTACGAACACTCAAGGCGCGATTGAAAGTGCATTGGGCGGGGTGACAGTGGCAGGCCATCTCAAGCGGTTGATTGAGGATTATTCGCTTATCAAGCGAGTACGTCCTATAATGTCGAAGCCACGTTCGCAGAATGTGCAATATGAGATAACCGACAATTTCCTGAAATTCTGGTTTAACTATTTCGACCGCAACCAGACACTGGTTGAAATGGGCAATTATGACCGTCTTCGAGAGATTGTTGTGTCAGATTATCCGACATATTCCGGTCATATTCTTGAAAAATACTTCCGGCTCAAAATGATGGAAAGCCACGAGTATATGAATATCGGCTCATGGTGGGAACGCAAAAAAGGGAAGGAAGCCAACGAAATAGATATAGTCGCCATCAAGGTTGATGACAAGACTGCTGTGGTCGCTGAAGTAAAGCGCCAACGCCGCAACTACGACCATACGGCATTTATGGAGAAAGTAGAGCGCGTCAAGTCATGCCTTCTCATGAAATATGACGTCGAGACAAAGCTGTTGACTTTGGAGGATATGTGATGACAGCGGATTTAAGCTGATTCGTTTGAAAAAAATGTAGCAATCCTTCAGTTATTCGCTTGAAAAAATGTAACGATGGTTCGTCTATTCGGTCGAAAAAGTGTAATTCTATCGGTTGATAAATTAAAGGAAGCCCTGAAAATGAAGATACAGGATTGCTCAGATCTACAGAGAATATGGGCTTCATGAAGTCGCTGTTGCTTGAACCGGTTGACGATGCGCTTATCATAGCCGGTGATGTAGGGTATCTTGTGGATTCAGCCATTCCGCATCATCCCACCGACATGCTGATTGGCAACACACATCTCGTCAGCAATTCCCTCGGCTACGTTTTTTGCAGCGGACACTCCAACATCAATGATTCCGCTGTGATAGAAGTCTGATATATTGGATTATTCGTATTTTTACCATTCCTCATTTGCGTTCCGAATGTATGGGGCTAATATCTTAGACTTTTAAAACCTCATAGGATTTGCAGTTCTCTTCAGTCCGGATAGACAGCAGTTTTGATGACGCTGTCGGCGCGGTTGGCGAACAATGTGTATGCTTCTTGAATACGACTCAGAGGGTAGCGATGGGTTATCAGCCGGGTTGTGTCAATCTTTCTTTCCGAAATCAGCTGCATGATTCTGTCGCAGTCGCACGCATCGACGCCTCCGGTTTTGAACGTCAGGTTCTTGCCATACATCCACGGCAGAGGCAATATCTGTTCCTTCTCATACAGCGCAACAATCGAGACGATGGCATTTGGGCGGGCGCAACGCCATGCAAGTTCAAATGTACCCTCGCCACCTGCAACCTCAATCACGCGGTCGGCGCCACGCCCCTCCGTCAATGAGCTAAGGACTTCAAGACATTTTGTCGGCTCGACTACATCGACATACGGATAAAGCTTCCGCACAAATTCACGGCGGCTTTCATCAGACTCGCAAACGGCAATCTTTCGGGGGTGATATAGCTGCACACATTCGAGAGTGCATAACCCTGTCGGTCCGGCACCGATGATAAGTACAGCGTCTTCCTCGGAAATCTCCGAAATCTTGGCAGCCCAGTACCCCGTGGCAAGAATGTCGCCTACGAACAGAGCTTGTTCGTCACTCACGTTATCAGGTATCGGAGTCAGGCCATTGTCGGCGTATGGCACGCGGACATACTCCGCCTGACCCCCGTCTATGCGACAGCCCAACATCCAGCCGCCGGAGGTGCAATTATTAACATAGCCACGCTTGCAATAGAAACATTCTCCGCAGAACGTCTCGACATTCACGGCAACCCTGTTGCCCGGTTTCACCTTGGTGACGTCTGAGCCAACCGACTCAACAACGCCAACCAGTTCATGTCCCACAGTGATGCCGGCCTGAGCTTGTGGCACAGCCCCGTGCAAAATATGAAGGTCCGACGAGCAGATACTCGACAGAGTAACCCGCACCACGGCATCCTTCGCGTCCAAAACTTCCGGCTTCGGTTTCTCAATCAACTCAAACCGCCCCGGCGCGGTATACGTCAATGCTTTCATCTCAAATTCTTTGTTATTCTCCTGACAAGATTTCCCACCAGCCGTTACGACGACCGTTGCGGCGGATGATGATGCCATTCTCTACGAGGTTAGAAGTGATGGTTTTTACAGTCCGTTCTGACTTTCGGATAATTGATGCCAATTCCTTTTGGGTCATCTTGGGACTTGACTCAATACAGCGGAGAACAGCAGCTTCCTCCAAAGTGCAATTCAAAGTGCAAATTTTGCTCTTTGGAGTATCAACTATTGCTCTTTGAGTCGTGGTAGACGGAAGAGATGCGCCGACAAGCATATCACGATTGTGAAGCTCATTCTTTTCGCCTATAATCATATTACGTAAGAATCGCTCTATAAACTCTGTCGTTGGCGAGATGTTTAAACCTTTGTATGAAGCCCGGACAAGAGAATTACGGAAATACCATGAATGTTCCTTGAACATATCGTTGGTTGCCGGAATACCCATTGACCGAAGGTACTTTATCAGAAAAACGGCAGTTGTGCGAGTATTACCCTCTCTGAAAGGATGTATCTGCCACAAATCAGCAGTGAAACGAGCTAAATGTTGAATCACCTCCGAAATTGGCTTATCAGAGTAATCATATTCTTTTTCTTTTGCCAAGTCATACTCTATGGCATTGCGAATGTCAAAAGATGGCTGATATGAAACCGAGGTCTCACCACCCAGTACCCACTCTTTTTTTGACAATTCTACTGTTCTGAGTTGCCCGGCGAAATTGAAACAATCCTCAAATATGCGGCGATGGATGGAAGTCAGACCGATAAGGGAAAAAGCGAATGACGGCTCCATGATAATCTTCGCGATGTTGGCAGAAACCTTGTCGCCCTCCTCATCTACGGCATCATGTCCTGACTTTGTCTCATAGTACGTCTTGATGCGTTCACGAGCCTCATCAATGGAGATGTTCCCTTCGATATGCTGACGAGCAGTGTCAAGCAAATACGCTGAGACTTTCAGCCCATCCACATCCTGAAGGCCAATCGCCGTCTGCCACGCATCAGCCTTCTCCCTTTGCCCCGGTTCACCATGGACTACATACTCGTCAAATTCGCTCATTATATTTAACTTGAGGTAATGGTTCGCAAAATGTTTTATTGACTACGCGATCGCGCATTAGCTTCATGTCTGTAAAATTACGACAAATATTCTGCACTATCTCCATATAATTATCTGTACCATCAGTCTTTTGATAGTAATATGGCTTTATAGAAACACAGTTCTTGTGCTCAAATAAAGTATTCAACATCGTTCTATCGGACTGACCGCATGAGTGCCCCATAATATATATTTGATATGGTCCAGATTCAATAAACTTTAGCATATTACGATAATTGCTTGATTCTAAATATTTGATTGACTTGATATTCCTTAAATACTCGTTGTCTGTTTGCTTGAGCAAATCATTGTAGTTGTCATCAAGTTCGTCGCCATAACCGAATATTATATCATTTGGGGTATTAAGGTCTCCATGAATATGGTTCAAAGTTGTAACCATAGGAATATTATATAAATCTGCCACTTTAGTATAATTAAAATTCAGCAGCATAATATTTTGGGGAAGAATCAAATCTTTCAAAGATAACTCTTCTATATCTGATACACTGTTATATCTCTTTAATTTTTTAAGGTCTTCAGTTTTATAATATCTCTCAGGCCCATCTATCCCATAGCTACACAATAATCGTTGGTATTCATTATTCGCATGTTGAATAAGAAACTCAATATAATTGTAATATGCAGAAAGCTGAGAAATGCTAATATCATTTTTGAAGATTCTCCCAAAGATACATTGACGAATCCTTTCATCACATCCTATTTCAACGGATGTAACAGTTAAAAGATATCGAGTCAGAAGCTTTTGAATGTACTGCAAATGATTATTTAAATCGAATACTGTATATTCACAATTATCTGGATTTAGCACTACATTTCGTAATAAGTCATAGTATTCCCTTTCTATGTCTACCCAGTTTTTTTCTTGAACAGAATTACAAATACGGCTTATCAGTGGAGACAATGAAATATTTAATAAGGGCTTATGATCACTGATATTATTCACAAAATCAATGCCTTTGGGGGGATATGAAGCTTGTCCAGATTGATACATATAATTTGACCAAGAGTATCTCTCTGATTTTATAGAGAATGAGCATAGTCCATCCGAGATATATGGCATATGGCACTTTATCAATTTAGCAATCCATTCATCCCAGTACCAAGATAAGAAATCATCGTATCTGGTTGACAGTCCATGCGCTAAATCAAAGCCATTACCAATTAGAATTATCCTATTCATGGTTATTGTCTTTTTTATGCGGTTGAGCCATCTTATCAAAATTTTCCAATATCATATCTCTGATTTTCTTCTTCAAGTTCTGAAGCTTTTCTTTATCCTCGATAGTTTTACATGAACCAATTGCTTTTGTAAAAATATCATCTAAAGGAGATGTTAAAGTTATTTGATTTCTCTCATGCTCTTTCTTTGCGAAATACTCCAAACAGGGCTTACTTAGTTTTTATAATACGTGCAGCTTCTCTGCTTTCATTTGCCGATGCAGAACTGCGAAAATATGGATGAGAGGATGTCGGTGGTGGTGATGGTGCCGGTGATGGTGGAGAGGTGGTGGATGGTTTCGCGGAGGTCTTGGGCGATGAAGTCGCCGGAGAGGCCGGTGGCGAGGCCGTCGATGACGCGGCTTATCGACTCGCGTGCGGCGGTGAGGGCTGCGTAGTGGCGTGCGTTGGTGACGATGACGTCCGCGGCGCTGATGTCGCGTGCACCGGTGATGTCGACGAGACGCTCCTCGAGAGTGTCAAGGTCGGCGTCGGCGGTCGCCGAAATGACTACGGGGGCGGCGCCGGTGAGCCTTCTGACTTCATCGGCAAGCGTGTCGGTCGCGGCGAGGTCGCGTTTGTTTATGACAGGAACGAGGGTCTGCCCGTCGCCGATACGCGGGGCGATTTCGGTCCACGCAGCCAGCGGCTCAGCAGCCGTCGGGTCGATGGCCCAGATGACGATGCGTGCGCCGGCCATGCGGCGCAGGGCGCGCTCGATGCCGAGGTTTTCGATGCTGTCGTCGGTCTGCCTGAGGCCGGCGGTGTCGATGAAGCGGAAGGTCACGCCGCCTATGTCGACCGAGTCTTCGATGATGTCGCGGGTGGTACCGTGGATGTCGCTTACGATGGCGCGGTCGTCGCGCAGCAAGCGGTTGAGCAGCGACGATTTGCCGGCGTTGGTCTGTCCGACGATGGCCACAGAGACTCCGCGACGTATGGCGTCGCCGCGACCGAACGAGTCGGCGAGACGCCCGACGGTGTCGCAGACTTCACGTGCGAGGTCGAGCAGGCGCTCGCGCGAAGCAAATTCGACCTCCTCTTCTGAGAAATCGAGCTCAAGCTCAAGCAGCGACGCAAGCTGCAGCATATCGTCACGCAGCGCATTGAGCCGCTCGGAGTATGCTCCGCGCATCTGTGTCGACGCGAGGCGGTGAGCAGCCTGCGAGTCGGCGGCGATGATGTCGGCCACAGCCTCGGCCTGCGCCAAGTCAAATCGCCCCGAGGCGAAGGCGCGGCGGGTGAATTCGCCCGGCTCGGCCAGACGCGCGCCGGCGTCGACGAGCGAGGCTATGAGGCGGCGCTGTATGTATAGCGAGCCATGTACCGACAGCTCGACGGTGTCCTCGCCCGTAAAAGAGCGCGGACCGCGGAAGACGGTCGCCACGGCCGTATCAAGCACGTCGCCCGAGCTGTCGCGGATGTCACCGAGATGGGCGGTGTGTGTCGCCACGGTCGCGAGGTCTTTGCCGAGCCATATCCGGCCTACTACTGCGAGGGCGTCGCGGCCGCTGACACGGGCCACGGCTATGCCACCGACACCCGGAGCTGTCGAGATGGCGCATATAGTATCATTACTGTCGTAAATTGCCATAATTTCAATAAGTTAAACTGCTACAGTCAGCGGCGGCGCTGCCACAGATGATAGGCACACTGGGCCTCGACAACATCCTCGATGCTGTCGTCAAGCGCCGGGAAGAAGTCAAATCCGGTGATGCGCTCCACCTCGTCGATGCTCACGGCCGCAGCCTGCGCGCCTCCGTCGACCGCACCGTTAGGCATCACAAAAGCTATGCCTCTCGGCGGCTTGGCCCACGGAGCCAATATGACTTTAAAAAAACGCTCCGGCACCGGCACCACGCTCTCGCCGATGGTCCGGGTCAGGCGGTCTGAAAGCACCGGGCCGCACACGATCAGCAGCGCGCTGTCACGTAGCGCCCAGCGGCGGCAGTTGCTCTCGACGGTCTGCCACGCGCCGGCGTTGAGCTTATGGTCCTGCGGACAGATGTTGGTCAGATAGTGGGTCGCATGCATCACGTCCTCAGACCATTTGGCATCGGCCGCCGGCATCATGTGTCCGCGGTCGTAGCCCGAGCCGCGGTAGTCGGCAAGCGTCGCCGAGCCCTCAACATCGGGGTCTACATCAAAGCCCACGCGTCCTGCCTCGCCGTCGGTCTCGTCTGCCGTCAGCTCCCACGCCACATAATTGGGCTGGTGCATCTCGCTGTTGAACGAGACGAAAAAGCCCGGATAACTGACCATCTGTTCAGCCACTCCGTCAGGCAGCTTGACCCTGAGCAGCGAGTCGGCACCGACACAGCGGTCCACAACCTGACCGTGACT
Source organism: uncultured Bacteroidales bacterium (assembly GCA_965143025.1). Classification (GTDB taxonomy): domain Bacteria; phylum Bacteroidota; class Bacteroidia; order Bacteroidales; family Muribaculaceae; genus CAG-873. Next base: position 12,479 of record CBCSTG010000026.1, on the reverse strand, counting down.
GTCTGACACTGTCGCGCAGACCTTCCAGCACACAAAAATCAGCCCGACCGTCACAAGTATGACAATAAACGGGTGAACATCAGAGAGGCGGCGCAGACCGCGCGGTATTTTACGTGACTTTGACGACATCAGCGAGAAAAATTGATCTGATAACAATGCAAAGTTAATAAATATCATACCCCCGTAAAAATAAAAGTCACCGTCTCGCCGCCGTTCATCCACAAATTTCAATTCTTTATGACGCATATATCAATTAAAAACCTTATTTTTGCCGTAAATCAATACCAAAACTCATTTAATCCCCCATTCTCATATTATGAACTTCTTCAAACTCAGCTCTCTCACAGCACTTTTCGCAGGCCTCAGCCTTTCGTTAGCCTCTTGCGGTCCCGACAAGAACGTCGAGGCCCTGACTGCCCAGACCTCTCAGCTCAACGACAAACTCGCTCAGATGGCCGAGGCAAGCCCCGAATGTCTCAAATCAGCCGCTGCCGCATACGCCGACAACGCAATCGACATATCTGTCGTGCTCGGCGACTCGCTCATCAATATCGAAGCTGTCGACGCGCCACTGTTCAATTTCTTCACCGCCGTCGAAGTCAAAGATAACCTCACCAAAGACCTCGAGACCATAGTCAACGCCATGGCTGCCAAAGAGTGCAAGATGAACGTCGCAATCACCGACACCGAGGGAAAGACAAAAGAATTCTCCCTCACCGCCGCCGACTTCCGCAACATGGTCAACAAGCCCCTCTCGCAGCTCGGCTACGGCGAGGCCCGCACCAACCTCTTCGATATGCTCAACGCCGAGTGCGAAGAGTTCAACCCCGGCGGTGTGCCCGTGTCGTCAATCACCTCGTCGTTCACCAAGAGCGGCTACTATGACTACACCGTCACTTTCACCGACCCCCGCGGTTTCGCCGGCCTGACCCTGCCTAACCTCAAGGCCCGCGCACTCAAGACTTTCGGCTACCTCTTCCGCAACCTCGGCGACCTTCGCATGCAGGTGCTCAAGACCATGGACGAACTCGGCGTCGAGGGCTTCCACCTCATCTACGCATCTGAGAAAGACGACAAGACGCTCAAATGCACCATCATGCTCAGCGACCTCTATTAATCAGATATATACAGCTGCTCCAAACATCAATTCCGAAAATATAATTCGACCATGAACGTCGTAGACAGATTTCTGCAATACGTCAAATTCGACACCCAGAGTGACGAACTGACCAACATGACGCCCTCGACTCCCGGACAGATGATTTTTGCCCGCCACCTCGAGGAAGAGTTAAAAGCATTGGGTCTGAGCGAGATTTCGCTCGACGACAACGGCTACCTGATGGCCACGCTGCCGTCTAACATCACCGGCCGCGACGTGCCCGTCGTGGGATTCATCGCCCACCTCGACACATCGCCCGACATGTCAGGACGCCACGTCAGCCCGCGCATCGTCGAGAACTACGACGGCCACGACATCGTCCTCAACGCCGACGACAACATTATACTCTCGCCCGACGAGTTCCCCGAGCTGCTTAACTACGTCGGTCAGGACCTCATCGTCACCGACGGCCGCACGCTGCTCGGCGCCGACGACAAAGCCGGCATAGCCGAAATCATCTCTGCCGTCGACTATCTCATCAAGCACCCCGACATCCCCCACGGCAAGATACGCATCGCCTTCAACCCCGACGAGGAAATCGGCAAAGGCGCCCACAAATTCGACGTCGAGCGCTTCGACGCCGACTGGGCCTACACCATGGACGGCGGCGAAATCGGCGAGCTCGAGTATGAGAACTTCAATGCCGCCAGCGCCCGCGTCACCTTCAAGGGCCGCAACGTACACCCCGGCTACGCCAAGCACAAGATGGTCAACTCGATGCGCATCGCCAATCAGTTTGTCATCATGCTCCCGCGCTGGGAGACACCCGAGCACACCGAGGGCTACGAAGGCTTCTACCACCTCGTCGGCATGGAGGGCACTGTCGAGCAGACCACCCTCACCTACATCATCCGCGACCACGACCGCGACCGCTTCGAGCGCCGCAAAAAAGAGTTCGAGCACCTCTGCCGCAAGATTAATCACGAGTTCCCCGGCTGCTGCACAATCGAAATCAACGATCAGTACTACAACATGCGCGAAAAAATCGAGCCGCTGATGCACATCATCGAGATAGCCGAGCAGGCCATGCGCGACGCCGGCGTCACCCCCAAGGTGCAGCCCATCCGCGGCGGCACAGACGGCGCACAGCTCTCGTTCAAGGGCCTCCCCTGCCCCAACATCTTTGCCGGCGGCCTCAACTTCCACGGACGCTACGAGTTCCTGCCCATCCCGTCGATGGAAAAGGCCCGCAACGTCATCGTCGAGATTGCCCGCATCGTCGGTCAGCGCAGCAAATGAGCGCCGGCCCTGACCGCAAGACGCTGATTGTCGTCACCGGCCCCACGGCCTCCGGCAAGACAGCACTTGCCATCGAGCTCGCCCGTCATTTCGGCACCGAAATCATCTCGGCAGACTCGCGACAGATCTATCGTGACATCCCCATAGGCACGGCCGCCCCTTCGGCGGCCGAGCTTGCTATGGTGCGTCACCATCTCATCGGCACGCTGCCCTTGGACGCCTACTATAGCGCCGCCATGTTCGAGCAAGACGCTCTGCGCCTGCTCGACGACATCTTCTGCCGCGCGGACTATGCCGTCGTCTGCGGCGGCTCGATGATGTATGTCGACGCCCTGACGCGTGGCATCGACGATATGCCCACAGTCTCACCCGAGGTCCGTCAGCGTGTCCGTGAACTCTACGACACCCACGGAGCCGATGGTCTCGGCGCCCTCCTCGAAATCACCGACCCCGACTACTGGGCGCGTGTCGACCGCGCCAACACGCGCCGCGTCATGCACGCCTTGGAGATATCCATGCAGGCCGGCGTGCCCTACTCCACCCTGCTCACCGGCGAGCGCCGCGAGCGCCCCTTCCGCACCGTCAAGATGATGATAGGCCACACGCGCGAGGCGCTCTTCGACCGCATCAACCGGCGCACCGACGCCATGATAGCCGGCGGACTCATCGACGAGGCTCGCGCCCTGCTGCCCATGCGCCATCTCAACTCCCTCAACACCGTCGGCTACAAAGAAATGTTCGCTTACTTCGACGGCCTGATGGACCTGCCCACAGCCACAGCCCGCATCGCCAAAAACACCCGCGTCTACGCCAAGAAACAACTCACATGGCTCCGCCGCGACCCCGACATCATCACCCTCGACCCCGCCGACCCGTTTGCGGCAGCGTTAGAGGCCATCAAAAAAATGTAGGGACATGCCTTTGAAATGTATAATTCACTGATAACTACGCAAATAAAGTAGGGACGCACGGCTCGTGCGTCCGAAGAGAGCGCCGAAAAGCGCGCGATGCATATGTAGGGACATGCCTTTGGCATGTATAATGCGGCCGCCACGATTCGCGCATTATACATGCCGATGCGGGCTCTCAAAAGCGCGGGACGCGCGAATTCTCTACAACCCCCGCGCGGAGCACGCAGTGCGAAGCCGGGGGATTAGGGCATACCATAAACAGGCGCGACAAGCTGCGGAACATGCGCAGTCGCGCACCGGCGTTAGCCGCTGTGGCCACTGCCTTGGCTATCGCCTCACCGTGACAGCGCAGACTCCGTCGCTTGTCACGGACGCAAAAGAGGAGTTCGTTATCCCGCGGCTACGCGCCTCCACGGCGCTCGCGGCGGGTTGTAAAAAACTCGCGCCGCAGGCGCTATGGAAGTCCGCCACGATTCGCGCATTATACATGCCGACGCGGGCTCTCAAAAGCGCGGGACGCGCGAATTCTCTACAACCCCCGCGCGGAGCACGCAGTGCGAAGCCGGGGGATTAGGGCATACCATAAACAGGCGCGACAAGCTGCGGAACATGCGCAGTCGCGCACCGGCGTTAGCCGCTGTGGCCACTGCCTTGGCTATCGCCTCACCGTGACAGCGCAGACTCCGTCGCTTGTCACGGACGCAAAAGAGGAGTTCGTTATCCCGCGGCTACGCGCCTCCACGGCGCTCGCGGCGGGTTGTAAAAAACTCGCGCCGCAGGCGCTATGGAAGTCCGCCATGATTCGCGCATTATACATGCCGCTTACCGAGGATGTCACCGAAAAGCGCGGGACACACGATTGTAGGGACATGCCTTTGGCATGTATTATATGCCCGCCATGATTTGCGCCGTATACATGCCGACGCTCCCTGACGGTCGCTTTGGCATGTCCCTACTTTTTATAATTGATTACCACACGATTGTAGGGACGTGCCTTTCGGCACGTATGATTTGGCCGCCATGATTTGCGCCGTATACATGTCGCCGCGCCCTAAAGGTCGCTTTGGCATGTCCCTTAAAAAAACATCATCCCCGACCCTTTGCGGGCCGGGGATGAATGATGGATATATGTTGTTACAGGTTTAAATCCTGACCTTGACGGTCTGCGTGCCGATTCTTACGATATAAAGTCCGGCAGGCAGGCTGACCCTCTCGCCGGGCTGTACCGTTGCGCTATATTGCGACTGACCGTCTATCGAATAGACCTCGACATCTCGCTCTGCGTCAGCGCCGAACGTGAATCCGCCTTTTTCGACCGTAACCTTTACTTCCGCTCCGTCCACTGCGACATTTTCGATGCCCGAGGTCGGCTCAACGAAGAAGAACTCCTTCCACTGCTCGGCGGCTTTATAATCGTCAATGCTCTCCGACGGCACATGCAGCACGCACTCCCATTTGTTGATATCGTCAAGCGCCTGATTGCCACATGTCGGAGGCACAACAGCCGATGTCGAGAACGATGTCAGACCCGTACAATCAGAGAATGCCTCATCTCCGATGGTCTTGACATTAGAGCCCGACGCATAAGACTTCATCGCCGAGCAGCCTGAGAACGCCCATTTGCCAATCGACTCCACGCCGTCGCCGCACGAAAACTCCTGAAGATTAGAGCATCCATAAAACTCGTTATCATAAATTTCTGTCTCCGCATCCGTAATCTTCACCGACCGCAATGACGTATTGCGATAAAATGGCGAATAGCCATAGCTCGAATTTGTATAATATGATAATTTACGACCGATATATACCTCATCTAACGGACAGCCTGAGAATAACGGTTTATTTTCATTAAATCCCAAGTGAAGAGCTTTTTCATTAAGTCCTATATTAATAACATAAGCCATATCCTCTCCACTACTATTATTAGAGGAAACCTTCGTATAAGCCATATATAGCGAAATCTGTTTACCCGTATCAAACACTTTTCTATAGCTTCCCCATTTGCTACCACTTTCTCTTACAATTCGGGCTCCATTCAACTCGATGGTAAGACAATCGTATCCGTTCCCACTGCTTACGCTATAATCAAATGTCAAAACATCACCCGGAATCACATCAAAAGTATATTCTTTATATGAAATTGAATTATTCGAATGATTAGTAGATGTCCAGTCAGGAAATGACTGCATAGGGTGAGTATCATTATCAATTTGTTCGTCATCTTCAATTTTAACATCGCCGAGAGATGAACATCCGGAAAAAGCATAATTTTCTATTCGCCCAATATTATTTGGTATCGATAAGGATTTTAATGATGAGCAATTTTTAAAAGCATATTCAGGGATTATTCCTAATCCACGACCAATATTGGCAGATTCCAAGGCTGAACAACCCGAGAATATACTTTTTCCGACAGAACTGACATTATCAGGAATGGACACCGTCGGCAGAGCCGAGCAATCTTTAAAAGCGCTTTGGCCTATGGCTGTAATGGCATCACCCAAAGTAAGATTCTTCAAATTTTTGCAAATTTCAAATGTTTCATCTCCAATGTACCCTCTGTTATTTGCTAATACAGATTTTAAGTTATCACACCCATAAAAAGCTTTATCCCCAATATAACCATTATTATTAGCCTCTATAGAAATCAAGGCGTCGCAACCACAAAAGGCATAGTTACCAATATATCCTTTGTTATTGATAGACAAACTTGTAATTTCGTCATTCTTATAAAAAGAAAAATTATTTATATCCAAGACTTTAAGTTCGACGCCCTTGTTGACAACAATCTCATCAATTTTTATTTCAGTAGATGCGGGAGCATAATTGCAGTCAATAACATCACAGGTGCGGTCTGACGGACTGACCGGAACGTACACCACACCATCAACTTCAAATTTCGAACTTAAGAACGGATATACTTTTCGATCGTATAATTTGAACTGATTATTTGATACATAGTTAATCGCTGCTTTTACCTCATCCACTCCGCTCGGCGGAGTGTTACAGAGCCAAATGACTTTAGGTATAGTAAAATTTCTATCATAACCATAATCACGAGAACTGAAAGCGTATGTACCTATCTCAGTCAATGCAGCTCCCATCGTAACACTTCGCAAACTCACATAGTAATCTTCCTCATAATAAAAAGCATACGTTCCTATCTTGGTCACGGTATTGGGGATGGTTACAGACAACAGTCCTTTACAATTACAAAAAGCACTTGCGCCAATAGTCGTCACTGTATAGACATCGCCATTATAATTGACTGTCGCCGGTATATTGGCAACTCCAGAATAAGAACTATATGAAGTATCTTTATAAGTTACCTCAACTTCTTTATTTGTTTCGTCGGTGATATTGAAATAATATCCATCAGCCTCAAAGTCGTATGCAAAGGCCGGAATTGAAAGACATAGCATAGCAACTGTCGCCCATGCTTTTTGAATGATTGGTTTCATAGTTATTTTTGTCGGTTAGAGAATATGCGCCGCGGTCATCCTCTCGTTGGCATGATTGGTTTAAACAGGAAAAGCGTAGGAATCTGTATCTGTTACCGTCCTACTTGTCGAGGCTTCTCGCATTGCCCTATTCATGTCGGACGGCAACCGCAGAAGCCCACGCTTGTATATGCAACCATAGCGTCCGGCTATATTTCTCCCGAAATATCGTGCCGGATGCAAGATAATCACATATCCACGGGCATCTACCGTTGCTCGACCCTTGACATGAATATGAAATTTTGCGAGAATTTCGACAAGTCAAGAATCAGCGCGGATAAACGCTTTCTTATGTATTTAAATGCGGAGCGCGACGTGTCGCGTCCCGGCGTCCCTCCCTGCATCTCCCCCGACCGGGGCCTCTGCATTTCGGTCTGCATCTGCAAAACTACAAATTATTTTTAATTTCCCGCCCCATCATGCTGAAAAACATGCTGATTAACATTCCCAAAAATCGAAGGGACGACGATGTCACCGAAAAGCGCGGGACACACGAATGTAGGGACGTGCCATCCGGCACGTATGATTTGGCCGCCATGATTCGCGCCTTATACATCCCGATGCTCGCCGGCGGACGCTCCGACCGAGCGTCCCTACATTTCGCTTTGGCATGTCCCTACATTTCACCGGTTTACAAGGTTAACGCCGCGATGCGGCTACGACCGCTACGCGAACGAAAATCGCGAGCGCCGCAGGCGCTATGTAAGTCCGTCATGATTCGCGCATTATACATGCCGCCGCGCCCTAAAGGTCGCTTTGGCATATCCCTACATTTTGGTGGATACTTATTCCTCGCCGGGGGTATCGTCCTGAAGTTCGGAGGGGTGTTTGAGGAAGTACTGGTGAAGCATCTCGGAGATGTCAAAGTAGTAGCCGGTGGTTTCGCCGTCGCCGCCCTTGCGGGGTGACACCTCGATGTAGTCATAGTGCGGCGCCTCAAAACGCTGCGACACAGCCGTCAGTCCCGACAGGTTGAGGAAATCATACTCATGCTCGGGATAGACTACCACGCGGGCGTTATCGGCGTCCGTGCCGTTGCCTGACGAGGCGATAACGAGCAGCAGATGATTGAGCTTATACTGCCAGATGCGCGCGAGGTCATACTTGCCGTTCTGCTCATAGACATAGACGCGGTTGACAAGCTGACGCAGATTGACCGGGTTATCCTCCAAGACAGCGAGGGCATAGTCGAGCATCATCTGACGCTCGGCGCGCGAGCGCTTGTCCTTGACATAGACCGGCGTCACTTTGGCGAGCATGTCAGGCCGCGCAGGCTTGCGGTAAGGGTCATAATCCTCCTGAAAGAGCGTGCCGTAATAAAAGTACTGAAACTGCTCGTCGGTCATCGTCGTATCGTTGGCCATAAACTTCTTGAGCAGCGACTGGTAATACATGTCAGATTCGGGATTGGTCGTCGCCGATTGTATCGCCTCGAGGTCAGGACGCCCGAGAGCCGTGTGCGGCGCGGCCTTGCGTGCCTGCATGACAAATGCAGCCAGCAAAAAGAGCATTAATGTCAGAGTCAGTTTTTTCATCGATGATTGCAGATTATAACCTGCCGAGAACGGCAGTCAGAACAATAACGGCCATAGACACGGCTACAATAGCCGGCAGCCCCTTGGCCAGAACATAATTGATATACTTGGATTTGTCAGAAGAGATGGTGGCTCCGCCGGGGGTGCGCATATATGCCAACGCTCCGATGATGACGCCTGCGGCCGCTCCGATAATAACAGCGGCCGACGAGCCGACGACCGCTCCGAGGGCCGAGCCGACAACAGATGCGCCGGCTATATAACCAAGTCCCTGACGCGACAGTCTTATCTGACGCGGCAGCAGACGCGACAACACCACCGCAACAGCGGCCGCAGCTATCCAGCAGACAAGCTGCACAGTCGGCAAATCAAGCGCGCCGTAGCTCCACGCCAGCACGAGCGCGCACAGACTCATCAGTGACGCCGGAAACGACGGCACAAAGGCGAGAGCTATGCCGCCAAGCGACATGAGGGCTATGATTACAGTGATTGCGACGGGTATGGATTGCAGCTCGGTCATCAGTTATCGTGGTATTGCTTTTTCACAAAAGTAATAAATTTGTCTTGTGAGACGAGACCAATTTTACAACAATTGACAATTTTTGCGAAAGATTGCACAGCAATTGACGACAAAGCCCCGGCGATTTTTTCGCCGGGGCTTGATTTGACTTATAGACTGTGCGTCCGGTTTAACGGATGGCCTGCTTGCCGTTACGCGACACATATATGCCGTGCGACGGATTTGATACACGCTGGCCCGCGAGGTTATAGTACGGGCCTTTTGCGTCGGCCTCGCTGTTGTCGGCTTCAATCGAGCTTATGCTGTCATAGCCGGGCATGGTGAGGGTCACCACGCCGTCTTTGACGGTGTCAAAGCTGATTTCGTCGTCAGAGATGATGCGTTTTGTAGCACCGCCGACTGTGGCGTCTTTGGCGTTCTTGAATTTGACGACACACTCTTTGCCGGCAAGCGATTTGATGCGCACGGCTGTCACCTCTCCCTTGTTCCAAGCGGCGTCGACCTCAAAGCCGCCACGGGCTTTCATGCCTTTGAACGAGCCTTTGCTCCATACGGCGGGAATCGAGGGGATAAGCTCGATCTTGCCGCCTTGACTCTGGATAAGCATCTCGGCAACGCCCGAGGTGAAGCCGAAGTTGCCGTCGATCTGGAATGGCGGATGCGCGTCAAAGAGGTTGGTATAGACACCGCCGACCGATGTGTTGGGTTTCGTAAGGTTCATACAGCTGCGTAGCATGGTGTGAGCGTGCTCGCCGTCGCGAAGGCGTGCCCAGAAATTGAGCTTCCATGCGCGGCTCCAGCCCGTACCCTCGTCACCACGGGTGTTGAGGGTCACTTTCATAGCGTCAACATAGGCGTTCTCCTTGTCGGAGCGGCCCGGCACAATCTGGCTGCCCGGGTGAAGCCAATAGAGGTGGTTGGTGTGACGGTGAGTGTCGACATAGCGGCCCTGTGCGGGGTCCCAGCGTCCGTCACCGGTGAGGTCGTTGCGCACCTCGTCTTTCCACTCCATAAACTGGCCTCCGATACCGATTTTAGGCATCGAGAGCTTGCTCATGGCGACAGCGATTTCCTTGACCTCGGCATTATCGGCCTCGCCGAGAAGCGCTGCGGCTTTGCCGACGGCGTCAAAGAGTTCGTAGATGATGCCCTGTGAGGCGGTGCAGCCGAGCGAGAAGGCGCCGTGTTCGGGCGACATCGACGGGTTGGCCACGAGAGTGTTGTCGCGCGCGTCAGTCCAGAGGTTGTCGACCCAGAAAAGGGCGGCATTCTTCATGACGGGGAAATACTTGCGCAGGAAGTCGAGGTCCTGTGTAAAGAGGTAGTGCTCCCAGATGTCCTGACACATCCATGCTCCGCCCTCGGGGAACATCGAGTGTGTACCCTCCTGAGCGGGAGCGGTGTTGCCCCACGCGTTGACCTCGTGGTAGGCTGTCCAGCCGCGCACATCGCCGCCGTCGGGACGACAGTGGTAATGCTGAGCGGTGATGGTGCCGCGCGGCTCAAGGCTGCGGACGAAATCGACCATAGGCAGATGGCACTCCGAGAGGTTGGTCTGCTCGGCCGGCCAGTAGTTCATCTGTATGTTGATGTTGGTGTGATAGTCGGCGTTCCATGCGTTGGCGAGCGATTTGCCCCATACGCCCTGCAGGTTGGCGGGCAGAGAGCCTTCGCGCGACGAGGCGATGAGCAGATAACGGCCGAACTGATAATACAGAGTCTCAAGATAGCGGTCGACCTCGGGCGAAGCGGTGCCGGCGCTGTAGTCGGCGAGCAGCGAGTCTGTGGGAGCCGAGGGCAGTGTCAGATTATCGCCGAGCGCGATGGCATTGCGAGCATAGAGATTACGGTAATCAGCCTTATGCGATTCCAAAAGGCTGTCATAATCTTTGCCGCGGGCTGTGCTGATAAAGCCGTTGACTTTGTCCAAGGGATTCTCGGCCGAGAAATAGTTGAACGAGTTGTCATAGCAGGGCTGATAGTTTGTGGCCGCTGACATGACGAGCACAATCTCTTTGGCGTCAGAGACAGCGATGGCGTCACCATCGACCGCTACGTTGCCGTCGGTCGAGTGCAGGGCGAGGACCGAAGCGAAACGAAGACAGTTGCGCCAGTTGTCGTTCTCGCGGTTGCGGTTGCTGCTGACGGGTGTGGGCCAGCCGGTCAGCGTGATGGCGGTGACATCGCCCTCTGTTGCTGCAGCGAGGCTGTAGTCGGAGTGAGGCGTTGTCATCGAAATCTTGCGCGAGAAGGGCTTGTCGGACGTGAGCTTGACCACAAGCACACGGTCGGGATAGCTCATGAAATATTCACGGTGAAAATCCTGACCTTTATATTTGTAGTCGACCGTCTGCAGAGCGTTGTCGATATCGAGCATGCGCTGATAGTTGTCATACTTGAAATTGCTGTCGTCGAATTTGAGCTCGATTTCAGAGAGCTGGGGTTTCTGGCCGGCTCCTACGAGCGAGTAAATCGACAGACGGAAATATTTGTATCCGGCGGCCGGCGAGGCAAGCGTAAAGTCTTTGGCCACACGGCGCTCGTCGTCGGTCCAGAATACACCATTCTGTTCGTCGATTTTCCTGTAACGGCTGCCGTCTTCAGACCCGTAAAGCACCCATCTCTTGGGGTCGCGCACGGGCATATCGTTGCCCGAGACGAGGGTGTAGCCTGTAACGGTCGGGGCGTTGGTATAGGCCCATTCGATGTTGACGGGGAATGACGTGCCGTTGAAGTCCTCCGAAAACCATTTTGTCGTGTGACTGCCGTCAAAGAGCGCCTTGACAGTCTCGCTTGCGTTCTTTGAGTTGTCATAGTTGGTCTTGATAGTCGACTGGTCGATGACGGGGAAACCGGTGTCCTCGATCATGATGTCGCCGAGGGTCTGGAACGATCCGAAGTGCTCCTTGGTGCCGAGCATGCGGTTGAGCACATAATCGTTCTTCCACGAATTGTCATAGAAACCGTCATTGTTATACGTCTTGGCGTCATTGACATTGTGGGTGCGCTCGTAAGTCGAGTTGTCAAAGGCCGACATACGTTTCTGCAGCTCGGTGCGGAACTCCTGCAGCGCAGCGTGTGTCACAGACTTTGTCCAGCGGTGGCCGCCGTCATAATCAGCGTCCTCCGACGGACCGCCTGACCAAAGGGTTTTCTCATTGACTTGAATCTGGTCATTGAAAACACCTCCGAAAATCATGGCTCCCATATAACCGTTGCCAATCGGAAGTGCTTCTGACTCCCAGTCGGCTGCCGGGCGGTCATAGACCGCGCGCATGGGCGCCTGAGTCGTTGTCTGGCCGCCGGCGGCAAAAGCCGTTGCCGCAAGAGCACAGAGCAAAATTGATTTTTTCATGCGTAATAATGATTTTTTGGGTAAATGATGAAGATATATAATTAAAAAAATATTTGGCTTCAGGTAGTGTCAGTCTGATGTATAAAAATTGATAAGCCGCTCGAGCCAGTCTTGACATGCAGGGCAGAACGCAGGCCAGAGGTTGTCACGCATACGGCAACGGTCGGCGGGACGGTAGACACCCTTGGCCGAGTAGCCACCGCCCTCAAAAACGCCTGTCGGGAACTCTGCGGCTCGCTCGGACGGAGTCGGCACGGGCG
>CBCSTG010000025.1:0-40981 GCA_965143025.1 uncultured Bacteroidales bacterium | reverse complement strand
TCCCCTACGGCACCGGCTACGACTACATGTCGATGAGCTATGTGCTCGTCGGCGCTGACCGTGACGTCGTCGACCTCAAGTACACAGTGCTCAACGGCGACGCTGAATACAACACTCTCGAGATTGCAGCCGTCCCCGTGCAGCGCAACTACCGCACTAACATCTACGGCTCACTGCTGACCTCTAAGGTCAACTTCACCGTCGAAATCAAACCCGGCTTCACCGACTCGTTTACCGCTCTTCCGGTAGAAGTAAGCACGACCGAAGAGTTCCTCGCAGCCGTCGAAAAAGGCATTGGTGTAATTATCCCCGAAGGCACGACCATCACAGCATCAACAGATCAGGTTGTCCTTGACAAACCGGCAAAATGGACTGTCGACGGCGAGCTCAATCTGACAGCATCAGAGGAAAACCAGAGCAAGAATTTTTACAGAGTCACATCAGACCTTAAAGTATCAGGCAAAGGCACCATCAAGTCATCGGGCTTTGAAAGTGTATTCTTTGCAACAGCCGCCGCTGACGGCTCGCTCGGCAATGTAGAGATTGACGGCATCAACTTCGAGATTAATCCTAAAGACAAAGAAAACGGCTCTGCTCTATATGTCGCACGCGGCGCAAGCGCCAGCATAAGCAATTCGAAAATTACGACCGATACACGTGCCATCACAAGCAATTCGGGCAAATTGAACGTGAAAGATGTTGAAATCATTAGTACTAACACAAATCCGACACAAAAAGCTATTTATATTAGCGGCAATGTCGCTGTGCTCGAAAATGTCAAGATTGAGTCAGGCGGCAGCTGTATGGTAATAGCATGGGGTCCGACAGTTACTCTCACAAATTGTGACTTCTATTCCAAGAGCACAAATCAATATTGCTACACCCTGTCTTGTACGCAAAATATTGGCGAAACACCTCAATCTGTTACAATCAATGGCGGCAAATTCCGTTCGGACGGCACAGACCCCCATTCCTGCATCTATGCTGCCGAGCCGTTTGGCGTAGGATATAATAAACCTGTCGGTATAGAATCGATGATAATCAATGGAGGAGAGTTTACACAGAAACCCGTATATTACGGCTATAACTGGGCAGAGATGAACGGTTATAAAAACTTCGACGTACAGCTTGGCGAGGGTCTCCAGTACACCTACGACGAAAGCGCCGAGATTTATAAATGGAAAGTTACCGAAAAACAATAAACTGACTATATAAGTTTCTTAGGGAGACCCGCGGCTCGGGCCTCCCTTTTTGTTTATATAAGAATTTATATCTAACTTGCAGACATGAAAATACACGACAAAGTGATGATTGAAACAGCACGACTGATACTCAGGCCGTGGCAGGAGGACGATGCAGACGCCCTCTACAAATACGCATCCGACAGCCGTGTGAGCGAGCTTGCACTATGGCCTCGCCACACATCGCGCGAAATGAGTCTTTATGTAATAAAGGAGATATTCATGCCCAATCCGGATTCATTCGCCATGGTACTGAAAGAATCAGGCGAGCCTGCAGGTTGCATGGGGCTCGTCCCCGAGGGAACGGAGCATTTTACGCCGCAGTCAGGCGAGCGTGAGGTGGGTTACTGGATCGGGCATCCGCTTTGGGGAATGGGACTGACGACCGAGGCTCTCGGCGCATTTATCGCTTACTGCCGTGACAGTCTCGGGCTGAAATCGCTGCTGATTACCACCGATGCCGCAAACATCGCGTCACAGCGTGTCGCCGCCAAATGCGGCTTTAAGTTTGTATGCGATTATGACTGTGACGGCATCGCGTCAAAGGCTTACAGACGACAGATATGACTATTATCGGTTTTTATACATCTCCTCATAGTAGCGCTCGTAGTCGCCCGAGGTGATGTTGTCCATCCACGGCTCGTTGTCAAGATACCAGCGGACGGTGCGCTCGATGCCTTCCTCAAACTGGAGCGACGGCTCCCAGCCGAGCTCGCGCTGCAGTTTGCGCGAATCGATGGCGTAACGCAGGTCGTGTCCGGCGCGGTCGGTGACGTAGCTTATGAGTGAGTCGCTGTATCCCTCGGGATTGCCGAGCAGACGGTCGACGGTCTTGACGAGGAGCCGGATGATGTCGATATTTTTCCACTCGTTGAAACCGCCGATATTGTAGGTCTCGGCCGGACGGCCGTTATGAAAGATGGTGTCGACGGCACGCGCGTGGTCCTCGACATAGAGCCAGTCACGCACATTCTCGCCGCGGCCATAGACAGGCAGCGGACGGCGATGACGTATATTATTTATAAACAGCGGTATAAGTTTTTCGGGAAACTGGTACGGACCGTAGTTATTGGAGCAGTTGGTCACGATTGTGGGCATGCCGTAAGTGTCGTGATAAGCTCGCACGAAGTGGTCGCTCGAGGCTTTGGCGGCGCTATAGGGCGAGTGCGGGTCATACTTACAGGTCTCGACGAAGAACTCGCGGCCGTAGGCTTTATGATTTTCTGACGATGCGGCTGTGGTGAAGGGCGACGGCACACCCTGAGGCTCGGTCATCTCCAATGAGCCGTAGACCTCGTCGGTCGAGATGTGATAGAAGAGCTTGCCGTCATAGCGCTCGGGACGCGACTCCCAGCTGACGCGGGCGGCCTGCAGCAAGGCGAGCGTGCCCATCACGTTGGTGCGCGCGAATGTGAACGGGTCTTTTATCGAGCGGTCGACATGGCTCTCGGCGGCAAAGTTGATGATGCCGTCGACCCGATACTTTTCAATCAGTTCGAGCATGCGGTCATAGTCACAGATATCGGCGCGGACAAAGGTATAATTCGGGCGGTCCTCGATGTCGCGGAGGTTGGCGAGATTGCCGGCATAGGTCAGTTTGTCGACATTTATGATATGATAGTCAGGATATTTGTTGACAAATAGTCTGACAACATGGCTGCCGATGAAGCCGGCGCCACCGGTTATGATGATGTTGCGTTTCATTTCAGATTTGCTATACATTTCTTTAACGAATCGGTCCAATATGGTACCGCTATGCCGAATGTCTGCTTGAATTTGGTCTTGTCCAAGACGGAATAAGACGGCCGGCGTACCTTCGAGGGAAACTCGTCGGAGTGACACGGCGAGATGTCACACGCGGTGTTTCCGGCCATCGCCGCGATAGTCTTGGCGAAGTCATACCACGAGCAGACGCCCTCGTTGGAGTAATGGTATATGCCCTCGCGGCCTTCGTAGCTGCGGTCGGTGATGATGCTGACGATGGCGTCGGCGAGGTCCTGAGCATAGGTCGGTGTGCCGGCCTGATCAAAGACCACCTTGAGCGATGGCCGTGTCGCGGTCAGTTCGAGCATGGTTTTGACGAAATTACGTCCATACTCGCTGTAGAGCCACGCCGTGCGTATAATCATGGCACGGCAGCGCGAATCGGCGACGGCTTGCTCGCCGTGGAGTTTGGTGAGTCCGTAGACACCGGTCGGAGTGCCCTGCTGGTCTTCGCGGCACGGCACATTGTAAGGCTCGCGGCCGAAGACATAGTCGGTCGAGATATGTATCAGCGTGGCGTCGCAGTCGCGGGCCGTGCGGGCCATAGTTGCGACGGCGTCGCCGTTGAGACGCTCGGCGAGCGCCGGATTATCCTCGGCACGCTCGACATCGGTGTAGGCGGCACAGTTGATTATCACCTTTATGTCATTGTCGCTGACCATCGCCGCCACGGCGCCGGCATCGGTGATATCGAGCTCGTCGACATCAGTGAATATGTATCTGTCGGCGCTGCCGTCCGCAGCGCGACGCAGACAACGGCCGAGCTGGCCACCGGCTCCGGTTACGAGAATATTCATTTTGCGTAATAATCTGTGTTAAAGTCAAACGGCGAGTCAAATCCGGCAAACGGACTGCGACAGCGGTCTTTGTCACTCAAAACGGCCTCTGTGGGACTGATATGCCAGTCGATACCCAAATCCGGGTCGTCGAGTTTGATGCCGCCCTCTGACTCGGGATGATAGTAATCGTCACATTTGTAACGGAAGACAGCCGTGTCGCTGAGCACGGCAAAACCATGGGCAAAGCCCCGCGGAATAAACAGCTGCAGATGATTGTCGCCGCTAAGCTCGACAGCCACATGACGCCCGTAAGTGGGCGAGCCGCGCCGTATATCGACGGCCACATCCAGCACACGCCCGCTGACACAGCACACAAGCTTGCTCTGACTATATGGCGGACGCTGGAAGTGCAGCCCGCGGATGACACCGCGCGACGACATCGACTCATTGTCCTGCACGAAATCGACCGGGCGCACCTGCGCGTCAAACTCACGCTTTGACCAGCTCTCGAAGAAGTAGCCTCGCGCGTCCTCAAAAACACGGGGCCGGATAATCACCACCCCGTCTATGTCAGTCTTTATTACCTCCATCGTTTCACTCAAAATCGGGCATGTCCTTGCATCGTTCCATGTCGTCTATAACTTTCAACAGATACCGGCCGTATTGGTTCTTGAGCATGGGCCGCGCAAGTTCGGTCATACGCTCACGGCTTATCCATCCGCGCCGGTAGGCGATGCCCTCAAGACAGGCTATCTTGAGGCCCTGACGCTTCTCGAGGACCTCGACATAAATCGACGCCTCGGCCAAAGAGTCGTGTGTGCCGGTATCAAGCCACGCAAAGCCGCGGGGCAACGTCTTGACCTTTAGCTCGCCGGCATCGAGAAAGGCCTGATTGACCGACGTGATCTCAAGCTCGCCGCGTGCCGACGGACGTATACCGGCGGCTATGTCGACGACCTTATTGGGATAGAAATAGAGGCCGACCACCGCATAGTTTGATTTGGGATGTTCGGGCTTCTCCTCTATCGACAGGCAGTTGCCCTCACGGTCAAACTCAGCCACACCGTAGCGCTCGGGGGTGTCGACCCAATAGCCGAAGACGGTGGCGCGTCCCTCTGACTCGGCATCACGGACAGCCTCGCGCAACATAGCCGAAAACCCGGCCCCGTGAAATATATTGTCTCCGAGCACAAGGCATACAGAGTCGTCGCCGATGAAATCGCGGCCTATGATAAAGGCCTGCGCCAGTCCGTCGGGCGAAGGCTGCTCGGCATAAGTGAACTTCACTCCGTAATCGCTGCCGTCGCCCAAAAGATGCTCAAACATCGGCAGGTCAAACGGTGTCGAGATGATGAGGATGTCGCGGATGCCGGCAAGCATGAGAGCCGAAATCGGATAATAGACCATCGGCTTGTCGTAGATAGGCAGCAACTGCTTGCTTACGCCCTTGGTTATGGGATAAAGACGAGTGCCGGAGCCGCCGGCCAACACGATGCCCTTCATATTGCTGATTATTTCATTAATTTAAATGTTTTGTCGGCCTGACGCACGATGTATACACCTTTGGCGAGTGAGGCCACTGCATAGTCAAGCGGCATGGCGGAGGCGACGCAGACGCCCTGCAGGTTCCATATCGTCACCGACGCCGACGGGTCAATTCCTCCGTCAGTGACAATGCCGTCGATGCCGGTCGACACTCTCAGACCGCCGAAGTCTTTCCAGCCCGGAGCGACCTTATAAGCCTCGAGAGTTCCGTCAGGGACTGCGAGAGACATATTTGAGACATCATCATAAAAACTTTCGGCAACGCGACTGAGTGACGGCGGAGTCTGTGCACGGCAGGTGACTTCAGACAGCCCGACCAAGGTCAAATAGTTGAACATAGCCGGACTGACCTCGGTCACCGTCTCGGGGATAGTGAGCGACCGTAGATTGACACCCTCAACCATACTCATGTCAGGATTAATGGCCATGAGCGTGTAGGTATTGCCATCAATCTCAAACTCAGAGGGGATGACCCAATCAGAAGGCTCGGTCATGAAATCTTCATAATCATAGTGCACAGCCTCAATCATCGTCAGCTCACATGTCGCGGCATCTACGTCAAGGACACGGACTCTGAATACAGACTTGAAAACCGGTTTAAGTTCCAAATCAGATGTGATGGTCAAAGTGCGCCGACGAGCATAATTATTATCAGACCAACCGTCGAACGTCATGTCACTGCGGAGTGGACGCATCTCAATTTCAACCTTCGAGCCATATTCGTATTCGCCCGAGGGATTGCCGTTGACATAGTAGCCGTGCTCATGCTCGGCGACGTCTAATTTCAGCAGACGGTAATAGGCGATTTCGGCGTTGTAGGTCGAGGTGCCCTCGGCGACTGTGACAGTGCGTGACGAGCCGTCAGTGCCGTCGGCCCATGCTTTGAAAAGCCACTCGGGGGCATCGGGGCAAACATTGAGTTCGGCTGTAGCACCCGCCTCATAGATACCGCCGCCGCGCACCGTAGCAAACTGCGGGAAGTTGGTTACAAAGACACGCACAAGATGACGCGGAGCGACAGCGTCCTCTATAGTCTTGCCGGCCGGCACCCAGACATAGCAGATGCCGTCATTATCGGCGAGCACGTCTGTCTCTGCACCGGCCTGATTGGCGCGCCACATAGTCTGAGGCTCTATGCCGTCGAGCGTCACACAGTCGAGCGCATTGCCGGCACCGTCGGTGACCACGGTGCGGTCGTTGGCCTTAGAGTTGAGGTAGCCTCCGTTGAGCACGACTTTCAGTGTGCCCTGCACGGAGCCGACGCCTGTCGTCACACTTATGCCGTTGTTGCCCTGAGCCAAGCCGGTTGAGCCCTTGGCTAAGACGATGCCGCCGTTGATGGTCAGAACGCCGTTGACGCCCTTGTCATCACGTCCCCACGTCCAGCCGGTGCCGATACCGGCGCCACCCGTACTGCCTGTGGCACGGATTATACCTCCGTTGACGGTGATGTTGCCGCACGCCTCATATATCTTGCTACCTATGCCTGCTGCGCCTCCGCCACCACCGGGACCGGCGACAGCGTCAAGCGTTGCGTCTGCATCACCATCAATAGTGAGCGACGCGCCGGGCACGACTCTAACGGCAGGATACTCACGGCCGCCGACGAGACGGTTATTACCTTTCAAAACGAGCAGGGCGTTTGCGCCGTCGGCAATTTCGATGGCCGAAAAAGCGCCGGACCCGCTATTGTCGGCATATATATTATCAATAGTAAATTTCACGGGATTCTCAGCCGTGCCGCCGCTGACAGTGATATGATTACCGCAGGGCGACTCCGAGCTGATAACTGTTATCGGCGCTGTAGCGGCTATAGTGTTATCGCTCTGAGTGTAGCCCGAAGGTGTGATAATAATGTCGCCTTTGGAGAGGTCTACGGTACCCTCCGGGAGCGGTGTCTCAATAATATTGACGCCAAAGTTTTTCCAATAGTCAGCGCTCTCGTAGAGCGTTTTTTTGCCATAAGGCACATTAAGCGCAAAATCATAGCGCTGGAATGTATTTTCCCTAATCACCGGAGGCTCGCCGAGCATGGTCAGCGATGTCAGACCTCTGCATCCGTCGAAAGCGCCTCTGTCAATTTTAGTTACCGAGGCAGGGATGGTTATTTCGGTAAGTTTAGAGCAGTAATAAAAGGTGTATTCCCCGATTTCCATAAGCTCGTCAGAAAGAGTGACACGGGTAAGCTCATAGCAATCGTGGAAAGCCTCACTGCCGAGGGTCACAAGGTGCCCGGGCAGGTCGATTTCCTTAAGTTTCAGACATGATTCGAAAGCATGATGTCTGACCACACGGAGCGTCGAAGGCAGTTTTATGGCCGTCATCTCCACACAGCCGTTAAAGGCGAATGGCTGCAGCAAAATATATCCCTCGGGTACGACAAACGAGGTCACCCCGCGGCACATCGAGAAACCCTTCTCGGCTACCGATTTGACAGGCAGGCCTTTGTAAACAACCGGGAGACAGACCTGACCGCTGAGGGTTGCCGGCTCCTTTGCAGCGATGCTGTATGACATACCGTCGTTACTAAGTGTGAACGTGAAATTGTCGTCAAGCATTATCATATGAAGTGTCGAGTCCTTCTGGATGGAGTAATCCTGTAAGGTAAACTTATCTTCGAGAGTCTTACCTGCAAAAACGAGATAAAACGTATCTGCCTCATAATCTTCTGTATCAGTGATTTTTTGCTTGACCTCTGATATTTGGTCAGTTGGCTCGACTTCGAGAGTGATGTGTTTTCCGGTAGCGGTTTTGACAAAAATCTGCATGGCTGCGACGTCAGACGCAAAGAGTGAGCCGCAAACAAAGAGCATCAGCAGAGTCAATAGCCTGACAGGTTTCATAGAATACTGTATATTAGTTTTATAATGATTGGTTTTAATGTTTAACAGGCACAAGGCCTCAATTGACAAAATTACTACAAATCAAATTGATATACAAATGCAAAAAGCGCGTCCACGTGATGCGTAGGCGCGCTTTTTATCAGTTTGCGATTACTGTTTAGAGACGTTTTTTGATTTCGGCGGTCTCGGCCTCGTAGCCGGGCTTCTCGAGGAGGGCAAACATATTGCGTTTATAAGCCTCGACACCGGGCTGGTTGAAGGGGTTGACCCCGAGGATGTAGCCGCTGATGCCGCAGGCAGCCTCAAAGAAGTAGATGAGCTGTCCGAGATACTGCTCTGTGAGCGCCGGGACGGTCAGATGGATATTGGGCACACCGCCGTCGACGTGGGCAATGACTGTGCCGAGCTCGGCCATCTTGTTGACTTCGTCGACACGTTTGCCGGCGAGGAAGTTGAGACCGTCGAGATTGGCGTCGTCATGGCCGATGCGCAGTTCGTGATGCTGCTCGGCGACAGAGATGACAGTTTCGAAGATGATGCGCTCGCCGTCCTGAATCCACTGACCCATAGAGTGAAGGTCGGTCGAGTTGTCGACGGCTGCGGGGAAAATGCCTTTATGGTCCTTGCCCTCGCTCTCGCCGTAGAGTTGTTTCCACCACTCGCCGAAGTAGTGGAGTTTGGGATTGTAGTTGACAAGAATCTCGATTTTCTTGCCTGCGCGATACAGCGCGTTACGTGTTGCGGCATACAGCAGAGCCTCAGGCTCGTCGGCGGTGAGAGTGGCTTTCTCCATGGCGGCTGCGCCGGCCACAAGAGCCTTAATGTCAAATCCGGCCACGGCAATGGGCAACAGGCCTACGGGGGTGAGGACAGAGAAACGTCCGCCGACATTGTCGGCGATGACAAAGGTCTTGTAGCCCTCCTGATTGGCGAGCGAGCGCAGAGCGCCGCGCTTGGCGTCGGTGATGGCCACTATGCGTTTGGCGGCCTCCTGACGGCCGGCCTGAGCCTCCAACTGCTCTTTGAGCAGACGGAAGGCGATGGCAGGCTCGGTCGTGGTGCCTGACTTAGAGATGACGATTATGCCGAAACGCTTGTCACGCAGATAATCCGAGAGCTCGTAGAGATAGTCTTCGCCGATGTTCTGACCGGCAAAGAGGATTTTGGGAGTCACGTCGCTGCGATAGGCTGCAAACGAGTCGCTGAGCGCCTCGACGACGGCCTTTGCGCCAAGATAGCTGCCACCGATGCCGATTACGACTACAGTGTCGCAGTTTTTACGCATCTCGGCCGCAGTAGCGTTGATGTCATCGAGCTCGGCAGCGGGAATCTCGGAGGGAAGTTTCACCCAGCCGAGGAAATCGTTGCCGAGACCGCTGTGGTCGGTAAGTTTTTTTAGACTCTCTTTAGCCACCGGTTTCAGTGCGTCAATGTCGGCTTGGCTGACTGCACCAAGGACATTTTTAACGCTTAATTGGATAGTTTTCATATAACAGGTAAAAAGTTAGGTGTTTTCGGTTATGCGGATATAATCTTTTTCAATCAAAATATTCGGCCATGCGGCTGATGGCCTTGGCCGGACTTACATGCCGGTAGAGTATGTCGTAAACGCCGTCAAGTATCGGCATCGACACCTCGTAGCGCCGGTTTATATCATATATACATTTGGCGCCATAGTAGCCCTCGGCTGTCTGCTCCATCTCCATGCGCGCAGCCTTGACGGAGTAGCCTTTGCCTATCATCGAGCCGAAGTTATGGTTGCGTGAGAAACGCGAGTAGGCCGTAACAAGCAGGTCGCCGAGATAGACAGAGTCGCAGATCTGACGCGGCCGCGGATTGACGGCCTGTATGAAACGCTCCATCTCGCGGATGGCATTCGACAGGAGCATGGCGAGGAAGTTGTCGCCGCGCTTGCTGCCGTGGATGATGCCTGAGGCGATGGCGTAGACGTTTTTGAGCACGGCGGCATACTCTATGCCGTCGACGTCACTCGACGTGATGGTGTGGGTGTTCTTGCCCGAGATGCACCGTGCGAAACCGGCCGCACGCTCTATGTCGGTGCAACCGATAGTGAGGTATGACGGACGAGACAGGGCGACCTCCTCGGCGTGGCAGGGACCCGAGATGACCAGTTCACGAGTGTGGTCGACGCCGAAACGGCGCACCATATAGTCGGTGATAAGTTCGTTCTCGTCTGGCACGATGCCTTTGACAGCCGAGACTATCGACTTGCCGGAGATGTCGACGGTCACTTTGTCCATGTGGTCCTTGAAATATGGCGAGGGCATGACCAACAGCAGAGTGTCACAGTCTGTGCACACCTCGTTGATGTCGCTTGAGAAAATAATGCGGTTGACGTCAAACTGCACATCAGTCAGATAGGCCGGATTGTGGCCCAAACGCTTGAAGTCTTCTATGCGGTCGTCACGACGCATATACCAAGTAATCATTTCGCAGTTCTCGAGCAGGAGTTTGGCGAGCGCCGTGGCCCATGTTCCTCCGCCCATCACCGCTATCTTACCGGGAAATTCCATTATATTGTATTATTAAGTCTTTGACTAATCGTGTTTCGCATGATAAAACGGCCTCGGCCGACATTAGTTCACGCCGGCCGGGTCGGCTGTGGTCTAATATTAAGCCTCCGGGCGCTTGGCGGCAGCATCAATCCAAGCGGCAACCTCGTCGACGGTCGGATTTTTTAACCCGAGCTTGAATTTCTTATTTATGCCGCAGAGGTCCTGATGGAGACGTCCTGCCTGCGCGCCGGCGAGAGCCTCAACGGTGAGGACTCCGGCTTTCTGCAAGGGTGCGACCCAGTCGGCCTCGACACCCACAGCAGCGAACGCCTCTGCCGAGTCGCGGCGCTCGACCTTCTCGGGACGCATCTGCGGGAACAGGAGCACCTCCTGAATGGCAGTCTGCCCTGTCATCAGCATCACCAGACGGTCCATGCCGATGCCCATGCCCGATGTCGGGGGCATGCCGTATTCAAGGGCGCGGATGAAGTCGTGGTCGATAATCATGGCCTCGTCGTCGCCTTTCTCGCCGAGTCGCATCTGCTCGACAAAGCGCTCGTACTGGTCGATGGGGTCGTTAAGTTCGGAGTAAGCGTTGCAGAGCTCCTTGCCGTTGACCATCAGTTCGAAACGCTCGGTCAGCTCGGGATTGTCGCGGTGGCGCTTGGTCAGCGGCGACATCTCGATGGGATAGTCGGTGATGAAGGTCGGCTGGATGTATTTGCCCTCGCATTTCTCGCCGAAAATCTCGTCGATGAGTTTGCCTTTGCCCATACCGGGGTCGACCTCGATATCGAGGCGGCGGCAGACGTCGCGCAACTCGTCCTCGCCCATGCTCGATATGTCGATGCCGGTATGCTCCTTTATGGAGTCAATCATGGTCACACGGCGGAAGGGAGCTTTGAAGCTGATGATATTGTCACCGACACGCACGTCGGTTGTGCCGTTGACGTCGAGACAGATTTTCTCGAGCATGCGCTCGGTGAAGTCCATCATCCAGTTGTAATCCTTGTAGGCCACATATATCTCCATGCATGTGAACTCGGGGTTGTGGGTGCGGTCCATACCCTCGTTGCGGAAATTCTTGGAGAACTCATATACGCCCTCAAAACCGCCTACGATAAGACGTTTGAGATAGAGCTCGTCGGCGATGCGCAGGTATAGGGGGATATCGAGCGCGTTGTGGTGGGTTATGAACGGACGGGCCGATGCTCCGCCGGGGATAGACTGCAGAATGGGGGTCTCGACCTCGATGTAGCCGGCCTCGTTAAAGAACGAGCGCATCGATGTGTAGACCTTTGTACGTTTGAGGAATATATCCTTGATGCCGTCATTGACAACAAGGTCAACGTAACGGCGGCGATAGCGCAGCTCGGGATCGTCAAAGGCGTCGTAGGTCACGCCGTCCTTGACCTTGACTATGGGCAGCGGGCGCAGTGACTTGCTGAGCACGGTGAGCGACTCGGCGTGCACCGAAATCTCGCCGGTCTGCGTGCGGAACACATAGCCCGTCACGCCGATAAAGTCACCGATATCGAGGAGTTTCTTGAACACGACGTTATAGAGATCCTTGTCGTCGCCCGGACAGATGTCGTCACGCGATATATATATCTGTATACGGCCTTTTGAATCCTGCAACTCGACAAACGAGGCTTTGCCCATGATGCGTCGGCTCATGATGCGGCCTGCGACAGCGACTTCGCGTCGCGGGGCTTCGTCGTCAAAAATTGCTTTTATCTCGTCTGAATGGCCGGTAACCTTATACTCGGCAGCGGGATAGGGATTGATACCTGCCTGTCGGAGAGCGTCGAGGCTTGCCCGACGGATTATTTCTTGTTCGCTCAGTTCTAAAGGATTCATGTCGTAAAAACGTCTGTAGAAATAAAAATTTCGAATTGACTGTTAGAGTCTTAACATTTGGTATAAATGATTGCAAAGTTAATTGTTTCACAAGTTTTGTGCAAATCTTTGCACAAAAGAGCACAAAATGCGCAGAAATAGCCAGTCGATTAACATATCTTATGATTTATTGACGCAATTTTAGTAACAATCTCTCAATTATGTAGCTATCTTTGCATCGCAACCAAGAGGCAGATTTTGCTCTGCCACAGACTCGAACGTTTTGTTAGACTCACAATATATACTTGAATTTTGGTTATGAGGGAGGTGCGTTACTGTGAAGTAGCGCACTTTCATTTTATAACGGGGGCTGATAAGACCAACCGGGGTAACTGAAAAGCCCCGTTGAAATATTTAAAAAGAACTGATATAATTATGCCAAAGCGACCGTGAAGGAGCGGCGGCATGTATAATTCGCGAATCATGGGCGGCCACATTATACGTGCCGAATTGCACGTCCCTACATTTGTTTTTAACCACCTGTTTTTACATAGCCACCAAACTATGAGCGGCGTCTATAACACAAACAAAGAGAACTGCCGTCGCGGAAGTCCTCTTTGCTAAAACCTTAAAATCTAATCCTATGAAAAAACTAATTCTATTTTTCTGCTTTGTACTATTAAGACAACGGCCGGGGGTAAATTGTTCGGCAGCACAGAAAATTTTCTGCCGATTTTGCGATTTTTAAGCCTTGACAGAATCAGTTTTGACCGCAAGACACAGAATTATTGTAACTTTGTAGACAAGACAATAATATAAGATGGCAAATTTTCGCGTCAATATACTCGGCTGCGGCTCGGCGACACCCTCGCTGCGCCATCAGCCTGCGTGTCAGGTTATCGACTTCCGCGACAAACTGCTCATGATCGACTGCGGCGAAGGTGCACAGCTTGCCATGATGCGTCAACGGCTTAAATTCTCGCGGCTAAGCCAGATTTTCATCTCGCATCTCCACGGCGACCACTTCCTCGGGCTGCCCGGACTGTTGTCGACACTCGCCCTTCACGAGAAAGGCGGCGCGCTGACCATCAACGTCTTCGAGGAGGGCGCCGATATACTCAGCCGCATAATGGCTGTCTTCTGCCGCGAGACTTCGTATGAAATCAAATACAATATCATCCGACCCGAGGCGGCCGTAATCTATGAGGACCATGCCCTGCGTGTCGAGACTTTTCCGCTCTATCACCGCGTCGACTGCGTCGGCTTTAAGTTCACCGAACAGCCCAAGGTGCGCCACCTCAAGGGCGATATGATAAAATTTCACAATATCCCCTACTCCCGTCTGCAGGCCATCCGCGAGGGAGCTGACTACGTCACGCCTGACGGCCGCGTCATAGCCAACGCGCTGCTGACCTCCCCTGCCGACCCCTCGGTGAGCTACGCCTATTGCTCTGACACGATGTATGACGAGCGAGTGGCACAGGCTGTCGGACCCGTAGACCTGCTCTATCACGAGGCGACCTACGCCGACAACTTCGCCCACAAAGCCGCTCCGCGCGGCCACTCCACAGCCCGCGACGCCGCACGCATAGCCAAATTGGCCGGCGCCAAACGCCTCGTCGTCGGCCACTTCTCCAAGGCTTATGACGACGACCAAGTCTTTGTCGACGAGGCCCGCGAGATATTCCCCGAAACCATTGCCTCCCGCGAAGGCATGACAATAGACCTGCTATGATTGAACATGACAACGACCGCCGCTACATGCAGATGGCTCTGACCGAGGCACGCCGCGCCTGTGAGTTGGGCGAGATACCTGTCGGCGCCGTCATCGTGTCAAAGAACGGCCGCATCCTCGGCCGAGGCCATAATTTGACCGAGGCCCTCGGCGACGTAACAGCTCACGCAGAGATACAGGCCATCACGGCAGCCGCTCAGGCTTTAGGCGGTAAGTATCTGACAGACTGCACGCTCTATGTCACCGTCGAGCCGTGTCTGATGTGCGCCGGCGCTATCGGCTGGGCTCAGATAAGCCGTGTGGTCATAGGCACTGACGACCCTCGCCGCGGCTACAGCACGTTGGTCAAGGCGTCGCCATTCCATCCGCGCGCCACGGTCACCACGGGCGTCTGCGCCGACGAGTGCCGCGAACTGATGCAGTCATTTTTCAAGGCGCGGAGATAATCACAAACAAATGCCAATCACTATAAAATGAAATATTTCATCATAGCCGGCGAGGCATCGGGCGACCTGCACGGCGCCGCTCTCATCGAGGCGCTCCGCGCCGAGGACCCCGAGGCCGAGTTTACCTTTCTCGGCGGCGACCGCATGACTGCCGCTGCAGGCTGCGAGCCGGTCATCCACAATCGCGACATGGCCTTTATGGGCTTCAGCGAAGTGCTTCGCAATCTCGGCAAAATCTTCGGCAACATGCGCCGCACCCGCAGTGCACTCGCCGCGAGCGGTGCCGATTGCCTGATACTGATTGACTACCCGTCGTTCAACCTCAAGGTGGCCAAAACGGCAAAAAAGCTCGGGCTGCCGGTCTACTATTACATCTCGCCCAAGATATGGGCGTGGAAAGAGTGGCGCGTCAAAGCTATCAAGAAGACTGTCGACCTCATGTTCTCCATCCTGCCCTTCGAGAAAGACTTCTATGCGCGCCACGACTACGCGATAGACTACGTGGGCAATCCGTCGGTCGAAGAGATTGACGGGCTGCGGCCGCATCTTGCCTCACGCGCCGACTTCCTGAGCCGCTGGGGGCTGCGCGACCGCCCCATAATCGCCCTGCTGCCGGGCAGCCGCCTCGGTGAGATACGCTGCAACCTGCCCCTGATGATTGAGGCGTCAGACCGCTTTCCGCAGTACCGTGCGGTCATAGCCGGCGCGCCCGGCATCGCCGACGAGGTTTACGCAACATACAGCGACCTGCCCGTGGTGCGCGACGCCACTTATGACCTGCTCGCCAACAGCCGCGCCGCCATCGTCACCTCGGGCACGGCGACATTGGAGACCGCCCTCTTACGTGTGCCGCAAGTCGTCGTCTACCACTCCAACGGCTCCAAACTCGCCTACAAGATAATGCGCCGCTTCATCAAGGTCGACTACATCTCCCTGCCCAATCTAATCGTCGACCGCCCGATGCTCAGCGAACTGATACTGCATAACTGCACCACCGACACCATCGCCAACAGCCTGATGCCGCTGCTGCACGAGGGGGAGCCCCGCAGCACCATGCTCGAGGGTTACGCCGAAATGCGCCGACGCTTAGGCGACTCCACAGCCGCCGTCACCACCGCCCGTCTGCTCATCGATGACCTCCGAAAACGTAAAAACCACAAAAAATGATTTCTCCTAAGATAAGCCCCTCGACCGCGCGCCTCATCGAGCGCCTGCGCGCTAAAGACCACATCTCGATACTCTTTGTCTGCCTCGGCAATATCTGCCGCTCGCCGGCTGCCGAAGGCGTCATGCAGGCCATCGTCGACGAGGAGGGCGCAGCCGCGCGCTTCACCATCGACAGCGCCGGCACGGGCAACTATCACATCGGCGACCTGCCGGATCAACGCATGAGGATACATGCGCGCCGCCGCGGCTACGAACTGACTCACCGCTGCCGACAAGTGCGCACCTATGACTTCGACGATTTCGACATCATCGTGGCAATGGACGCCTCAAACGAGCGCAACCTGCGGCGTATCGCCCCGTCGCCCGAGGCCGAAGCGAAAATCGTGCAGATGGCCGAGTTTGTCGACATAGCCTCTCGTTATGACCATATCCCCGACCCTTACTACGAAGGCGCAGAGGGCTTTGAACTCGTCCTCGACCTGCTCCAGTCAGCCTGCCGCAATCTTTACGATGCGCTGAGATAAAACGCCGCAGGCGCACGTTTTCAAAAAACTTTGCGCGAAATATTGTACTTGCCGGAAAAAGTTGTAACTTTGCATCGGGTAAGTCCTACACGACCAGCTCCCTGAGAATCCCCCAGGTCTTGACCGAAGCAAGGGTATCAGGTTGTAGCGGTGCGATGTAGTAAGCTTACCCTTTTTTGTGCCCGTATGCCCCGGTCACTCTCGTGGTCAGATGCAAACCCGGTTGAAATGTTTAATCAAAATCGTTGATTAATTAGTAGTAGGGACATGCCAGAGCGAGCAATGCGAGCGGCGGCATGTATAAATCGCGAATCATGGCGGCCACATTATACTTGCCGATGGCAAGTTCCTACATTGTTTTTAACAACCTTTTTTACATTGATCTACTATTTCAATTTTATTGAATCAATAAACAATCAGGGCCCGCAGAATTAATAACTGCAGGCCCTGATTGTTTAAATCAAGACGGGAAAAATCCGGTCAAAGTCTTACGAGCCGGCCGTTGATGATATATATGCCGGCCGGGAGCTGATGGAGACACGAGCGGTCAGCTCTGTCATACAGTCTGATGCCCTGCAGGTTATAGACGGTGACAGTCGCGTCATCTGTAGCGCCGCTGACAATATCGTCTATGCCCGACTCCGGAGAGTCATCGACAATGCTATATACGAGATTCCACGGAGAGGCTGCCTCATATTTTGATTTCGTGCCGGCCGGGACGTGCAGAGTTATTTGCGACTTTGCGGTAGCCAAATCGTTCGGATAGTCCATCCAACCGAAGATCTCGGTACATTCCAAAGGACTGTCCCAATGCACATATATATCCTTGAGCCTGAAGAAATCCAGTGCGGATCCGTCGATAGCCTCAACTGACTCCGGGATGTCGATTTTCTCAGCCTGCGAGCCGCCGAATGAATTCCAGCCCACCTCCCTCAGTCCGTCGGGAAGAATTATCGGAGATTTGAACGTGCAGTTTACAAACGTATTCGAGCCCGTCTTAGTCAGTTTTGAGCCGTCGGCAAACCGTAAGTTCTCAAAAGTCACATACGCAAAAGCTAATTCTCCGAAAGACTCGACATTGCATCCTATAGTCAGGTCTACGGTACCGGGATGAGACTGCAGGGCTCCCGGTGCTATATTTGTCACGGGATATTGTTTGCCGTTGTAATCTATTGAGGCCGGGATTTCAATCTTGTTGAGACCGTATGACTCGTCAGAGGTGATAAATGACACCAACGACGCCGTGGCGTCCGACTCCGAAACAGTGTAAACGAGATTGCCAAGATAAACAGTGCCCTCGGGAGCGACATTTGTGTATTTGCGCTCTCCGTTTCTTACATCTAAATGCACCTTTGTCTGAGCACCGTCTGCAAAGTAAAATTCACACCACTTATCGGAGCGGATGTCGCGATATACCGGAAACACTTCATATTCGCCGTCAGCAAGTTGACAATCATATTCAAGAGTAGTGTTGTAATCAGTCATTGTGCCGGTCATCCCACTCAGATCAGACGAGTAGATTATCTGAGAAGTCGCAAGGTTTCTGTATGCCAAACCTAAACATGCGCTCATATTTTCGTCAAATGTCCACAAGGTATAATTCAATGATAAAGTTGTCCCGTTCCAAATAAAGCCGCGACCGGAGGCACCGGTATAAACTCCTTGTCCGCCTTTATCGGGCTGTATGCCATAATTGATGCTTAATTCCAGATAATCAGGCGCATAGGCATCCACCTCAAAGAATCCGTTTCCGCTACCGCTCCATCCATAATTAAAGTGAAATAGGCCGTTGGCATCATATCCGTCACATATATAAAAATGTGCATTGGCTGAAAAAAACACCGGACGCCCTTGTGCAAGCTCATCACGGATAACATCTTTGAAAGCAGCTCTGCTAATTTCCCTCTTCCACAAAGCACGTGCGTCACGGTCATAGCCGAAATGCTCAATCAATGATTTGGCAGCTCCCGCGCCTCCGCTATACTCGAGATGGTAATCCGTTGCGCAAGCATAACCGGCATCACGCATCAGCACTGCCACGGCTAATTCTTCGGCTGTCGGGTCATTTTCTGTTGGCCAACCGTATGTCGGCTTCATCAAATCCCAATCGTAAGTCGATTTTTCCAAATCCGCACTTATGGTCTCACCGTTCCACATCTCATAAGAGATTTTGCCCGTGCCGTGCGCGGGATATTTATAATAACGCATCACCTGCGCCATACCCGTTGCCGAACAGCCGGTCGGGCAATGCTGACCGTCAATCTCGGGCGTAAGCAGATTATACGGCCATAGCTGGTCCCACGCTATGTCACCCAACAAGGGCGCAACCTCTGCCGGACGGTCAGAGCGAGAGATGATTTTCTCAGCCGACTTGGAGCGTGCAGGCTGCAAGGAATAATTATCTAACGAAGCCTTAAATGCCGGAGCAACGGTCTCTGCGGCGAGAGTGCCTGTCAGACCGTAACCGATGACCGGACTGTCGCTATCGACCGTAGAGACGACCACAAAACCGCCTTCAGACATATTGAAGACAATGCAGTCGGGATTTCCGCTGAGATCGACGCAGACAGCGTCAGAAGCACGTCCGCTTATATTTTTGTAAAAAGTCTCGGCGATGGAGGCTGCCCGGTCTTTGCCGATATTGCCGTATGCCGCCGTAAAAGACGAGACGACAATACCTACCGCCACAGCAAAGCCTTTAGCCATAATACCTGTTTTCATATTGCAATGATAAATAATTGTGAATATTCGGTTTATTAATGCAAAGTTATATCTAATTACAAATTTCACAGCGAAATCGGGCTTAAAATTGCGAATAAACAATCAAAATATTAATTTTGAGCATATAAATAAACCATAAAACACATTATAATACAATGATAAATCTACGCAAACTTATCGCGACCGCCATAACAATAGCGGCTCTTATGGCTGGAAGCGCCCTTCAGGCACAACAACCTAAATTAGCCATAGGCCCCAATCAGCCTGTCGGTGAGGGGAAGGGTATCTTCCCGGCGAGAGTCGTCTGGACACATGCTCCGGGCATGGCGACATGGGAAAAGGGCAACGGAGTGTGGCATGAGGACCGCTGGAACAACCAGCAGGACGCTGACCGCATGGTGACGACGACCATCACAGCCCTCACCGGCAAAAAGAAGTCCAAAGCCGCATGGAAAGCGCTGTTTGAATACTATAACGCCTCGCACGACCGCGGCAAACACGGCTACAAGAAGGGAGAGAAAATCGCCGTGAAACTCAACATGAACAATACCGACCGCTACGAAGATGACGCGCAGCTCAACGCGTCGCCCTTCGTAACCCTCGCGTTGGTGCGCTCGATGGTTCATGATGCCGGTATTCCCGAGGACTGCATAACGCTGTTTGACGCGAGCCGCTATGTCACCGACTCTATATATAATAAAGTGCATCGCGAGTTCCCCGGGGTGCACATCGTAGATAATGTGGGTGAGAACGGTCGCGAAAAGGCCGCATATAAAGAGGAGGCTATCAAATACAGCCGGGAAAACGGCCCGATGGCGCGCGGTCTCGCTCTCTGCGCCATAGACGCCAACTACCTCATTAACGTGGCTCTGCTCAAAGGCCATGAGGGTCAGGGCGTGACGCTCTGCGGCAAGAACTGGTACGGCGTGACAAGCATCCACCGCGACTGGCGCAAGAATCATCACCATCATTTCACAGCCGACCGCTCGGGACGCCCGTCATATGTGACTTTCACAGACTTCATGGCACACAAAGATTTGGGCGGCAAGACGATGCTCTATCTCGTTGACGGTACATACGCTTCGCGCGACGTCAATGGTGCACCGGCGGCAAAATGGAATATGGAGCCTTTCGGCGGACAGTGGCCGTGCTCGCTTTTCGCATCACAGGACCCCGTGGCCATCGATGCCGTAGCTACCGATTTTCTGATTGCCGAATACCCGACAATGCCCGACCTCGACTACTGCGACATGTATCTGTTGGAGGCCGCCAAGGCCGACGCAGCGCCCACAGGCACGGTCTATGACCCCGACTGCGACGGCGTGGCCGCCGGCAGCCTCGGCCTCTTGGAACACTGGAACAATCCCCGCGACAAACACTACGAGGCAATAGATTTGAAGTATATTAGGCTGTAAATAAGGCCATTAAAGCCTTTAAGGTCTTTAAGGTCCTTAAGGGCGTTAAGGTCCTTAGTGAGCACTATCTATACTCCACTCTAAAAAAGTCGAAGACGGCGGGGGCGGTCGGGGAGCCGGAGTGGTAGAGGCCGGGACGGGTGACGCGATCCCAGCGGTTGAGGCTGCGCAGGGTCTCGTCAGATAGCCCGTCGAGCGCTATGCGGTGCCACCGGCGGCCGTCATCGCTCCACTCAAAGTCGCGCGCAAGTCCACCCTCGACATTTATGCGCAGATACGGCCTGTCAACAGGCGCGGCAATATCGGCCAGCACCTGCTCACGACCGTCGGCGCGCAGAGTAATCATCAGCCGGTGTCCTGTCATGCTGTAAATCAGCGCATAATTTTCGTCGCCATAAAGCGTCAGAGCCTGTGTCGATGACGCGCGGCCCGCGGGGCGCGTCGAAATGCTGTAGGTCGGACGGCCGGGACGCACGCAGAGCGCGGCTCCGTCGGCCGTGGCAGTCAGCGGACATCCGCTCAACAGCAAGCGGCCGTCACGGCAGACGGCCTTGACGTCTGAGTACGGATAATTCCAACTCCAGTCTACACGCAGAGCGTCTGAGTCAAATCCGTCAAAGAAATCACTCACTCCACGCTGCACGCTGCATCCGGCCGGCGCATCGACTGACGCACGGGCATCGGCACCGCCGACAAATCGCGGCCACAAGTCATCGCCCATCTCCATGCGGTAGATTACGGGCTGACGCCCGCAGAGGAAGTCGTCGCCCTCCATGTAAGCGTGACAGAGGTAATAGCGCTCGCCTTCGGGCGTGGTCACAAGTGTGCCGTGGCCGACTGATTTTATCTCGTCGTTGCCGCCGTGGAGTATCGGATTGGCCGGACAGCGCTCATAGGGACCCTCCAAGCGGCGCGAGCGGGCAGCCGAGACAGCGTAGTCACTGTTGAAGCCGCAGCAGTTGCGTATCGAGTAGAGGATATAGTAATAGTCGCCCTCGCGGAACATCAACTGACCCTCCATCAGTGTGTGCTCGTCGTCACGCATCAGCGTGAAAGGCTCGCCGACGGTCGAGAGGCAGTCGTCGCTGAGCCGCGCGGCCATCAGCTCGATGGGCCGAGGGTCAAGACCGTAGGCTTTCCACGAGATATATCGTCGCCCGTCGCCGTCGTCGAAGACATAGGCGTCGATGGCCTCGCTGCCATGCACGACAATCGGCCCGCGGTCAGTGTATGGCCCCTCGGGACGGTCAGCCACGGCCACGCCTATATAAGAATGTGAGTCAGAGGCGCGCCGGGCTGTGTAATAGACATAATAGCGGCCGTCAATGGCGACAATCTCCGGCGCCCAAAACGACGAGACGGTCCACTCGGGCTTGCGGTCGAATACATGCCCGACATGGGTCCAGTTGACCAAGTCGCATGAGCGATAAATGGGATAATGAGGCGCCCACTCTGAGGATGTGCCGGTGGCATAATAGACGCTGTCGACACGTATTACCGACGGGTCGGGCAGGTCGCCGTGTATCACCGGGTTAGTGACCATCCGGGCCGCCGGCTCGAGCGATGAGAGTGACAACAAAACCGAAAGGATAAATTTATATTTCATGGTCGAAGGCATTTAGGTATGCGTGATGAAGATAGATTGGCTCCCCCAAAGTTAGTTCAAATTTCTCTCCCCTGCCAACGGTACGTGCATAAAATTAGCGGAGGCGGCGCCTGACGGCGATGCCTCCGCTGTGTTTTATAAGCGTCGCGACTGATTAGCCGTTGTACTTAACCATAGTGGCGATGAGGTCGAGGACTTTGTTAGAGTAGCCGATCTCGTTGTCATACCAAGAAACAACTTTTACGAAGTTGTCGGTCAGGTAAACACCTGCGTTGGCGTCGAAGATAGATGTGCGGGTATCGCCGAGGAAGTCGCTCGAAACGACTGCGTCTTCGGTGTAGCCGAGCACGCCTTTGAGCTCGCCTTCTGCAGCCTCTTTCATGGCAGCGCAGATAGCCTCTTTTGTAGCGGGTTTAGCAAGGTTGACAGTCAGGTCGACAACAGATACGTCGAGAGTGGGGACACGCATCGAGATACCGGTCAGTTTGCCGTTGAGCTCGGGAAGAACTTTACCTACAGCCTTGGCAGCACCTGTCGAAGAGGGGATGATGTTGCCCGAAGCAGCACGACCGCCGCGCCAGTCTTTCATTGAAGGACCGTCAACAGTTTTCTGAGTAGCTGTTGTAGAGTGAACGGTTGTCATAAGACCTGTAACGATGCCGAATTTGTCGTTGAGGACTTTGGCGATGGGGGCGAGACAGTTTGTGGTGCAAGAAGCGTTAGAAACAATCTTCTGACCTGCGTAGGTCTTGTCGTTTACGCCGCATACAAACATAGGAGCAGCGGGAAGTGCGCCTTCGCCGTCAGCTTTTTTAGAGGGAGCTGAAAGTACAACGTATTTAGCGCCGGCCTCGAGGTGAGCCTGAGCTTTTTCTTGAGTAAGGAAAAGACCGGTTGACTCGACAACGTATTCAGCACCTACTGCACCCCAAGCGATTTCTTTCGGGTCGCGGCAAGCTGTTACGCGGATGTGTTTGCCGTTAACGATGAGCTCGCTTTTCTCGAGGTCATAGTCAACAGTGCCGTCAAACTGACCGTGCATTGTGTCATACTTGAGCATGTAAGCCATGTAGTCAACGGGGAGAAGGTCGTTGATGGCAACTACTTCGATGTCATTGCGTTTGGTCGAGGCGCGGAAGACAAAGCGACCGATACGGCCAAAACCGTTAATACCTATTTTTGTCATAATTTTAAAATAATATTGGGTTATGAATTAATCAGTTATGTCGTTGTTTTATGTGTTTTGCCCGGGTCTATCGCCTGAGCGCCACAAAATTACTACATTTTTCGTGAATTACATAAATTTTTCTCTAAAAAGGTGAGCAATCTCTGTTAAAAATAGTAGAAAGGGGTGAATGTTAAAATAAATTTGTGTTTATATTAGAGTAATTACTATTTTTGCAAATGACAGTCCGGCATGCCGGACGCTCTCAGCGATTCTTATTCACTATAAATCTGAACAATATGAAGAAATTCTTACAGGAGTTCAAAGAGTTTGCCATGAAAGGCAACGTTGTCGACATGGCTATCGGTGTTATCATCGGCGCTGCTTTCGGCAAAATCGTTTCGTCACTCGTCAACGACATCATCATGCCGGCTATCGGCGTCCTCACAGGCGGCATCAACTTCAGCGAGTATAAATTTGTCATCCAGAAAGGCGTGACCGAGGGCACGGAAGTCATCACTCCGGAAGTAGCCATCACATGGGGCGCTTTCGTGCAGACTATCTTTGACTTCCTCATCGTAGCATTCTGCATCTTCCTTGCCATCAAGGCCATGAACCGTTTCAAACGCAAAGCCGAGGAAGCTCCCGCACCCGAGGCTCCCGCCGGACCGACCGACACCGAACTGCTCACCGAAATCCGCGACCTTCTCAAAAAACAGGCTGAGAAATAATGGCTGACGAAACGTCAACCACAGCGTCAACCCGGCGCCGGCCTATATTTCTTATAGGATTCATGGCGTCGGGCAAGACTACGCTCGGTCACGCCGTAGCCGCCGCTACAGGCATAGGTTTTGTCGATTTGGACGATTACATCGTCAGTCGCGAAGGACGGTCGATAACAGAGATTTTTGCCGACGGAGGCGAGGTGGCTTTCCGCCGCGCCGAACGCAGCGCCTTGGAGTCACTGCTCAGCGACTCAGCGGTCCCCGGGCTCATCGCCTGCGGAGGAGGCACACCATGTTTCGGCGACAATCTTGAGCTTATGGGCTCATGCGGGCAGACCGTGTGGTTAGACGCTCCGGTCGACATTATAGTCAGCCGACTCAAGGAGGCACGGAGTGAACGTCCGCTTGTCGCATCGCTCTCTGACGACGAACTCGCCGGTCATGTCGGCGCACGTCTCGACGAACGGCGTCCATATTACAGCCGTGCGGCCTCACGGTTTGACAGCGGCCGCTTAGACACGCCCGAACAGATTGACGAGTCTGTCTGTCAGTTCATCAAACGATTTTTAAAAGACTAACATTCATAAACTCCACCAAAAAATGTCAGCCGGTCAACCCACCCCGCTCGAACAGCTGCTGCGCGCGGCCACATCACAACGCTCGACATCGATAGGTCTGCCTGCTCCACCGCAAGGCGGCTCTGAACGCCGGTTTCCGTTGACTCCCGAGACTGCCGGCATACTTGTAGACCGAGGATTCACCATCAAGGTTGAGAGCGGCGCCGCAGACCTCATCCATTATGACAACGCCGCCTACAACCGTCAGGGCGTCGCCATCACCGACCGCGCCGAGACACTGCGCTGCGACATCGTCATCAGCCTGCCCGCAATACGCGAGGCCGACGTGCGTCACATGCGCCGCGGCGCTCTGTTACTGACATTCTCGCATTATGAATCACAGTCTCCGCAGGCCATCAAAGCCCTGCTCGCCAAATCAATAACCACCGTCGCGCTCGACCGCATAGGCAACTCCGAGGGGCAGCACCCGTTTGCCGACATACTACGCGAAATCGACGGCCGCGCCGCAATAGCCATAGCGTCGTCACTGCTTGCCGACGCGGTCCACGGCAAAGGCATCTTGCTCGGCGGTGTCGCCGGCATCGTACCCTGCGAGGTCACGGTCATAGGCGCCGATCTGGCCGGTCTGGCCGCCGTACGCTCGGTCATGGGACTCGGGGCAACCGCACGTCTCTTTGACGACGACGTCTACCGGTTGCGCCGCGCATCCGACAGTCTCGGACCGGCCGTCATCACCTCGGCGCTACATCCGCGCGTCTTCGAGTCGGCGTTGCGCACAGCCGACATCGTCGTCGCGTCGACTCTGCGACGACGTGTAAACATCGGCTCCGATCTCGTAGCAGCCATGAAGCGCGGCGTGATAGTCTTTGACCTCGAGCCCGGCTCGGGCGCATCGTTTCCGTCGCTCGCCACGGTCGATCTGGCCGAGGCGTCGGCTACCGACAACAGTCCCGGCGCGCAGTGCCGCATTTGCTACGTCAACGCCGGCAGCGCTGTGCCGCGCACGGCAGCCATGGCGCTGAGCAACGCACTGCTGGCTCTCATAGACGAACTCATCGAGTGTGACTCGGCGGTCAATGCTCTCAAACTCATTCCCGGCCTCAGAGGCGCCGCCATGACATTCTTAGGCAAACCGGTCGATGCAGCTACAGCACGTCTTGTCGGCTGCCGCCCCGTCGACATCAGCCTGCTGCTGCAATTTTCATAACCATCGGAACATGGCATCGACAAACCGCAAATTTTATGTCGTATGGGAGGGCCGCGCTCCCGGCATATATGACTCGTGGGAGGAATGTGAGGCTCAGGTCACGGGCTACCCCGGCGCACGCTACAAAGGTTTCGGCTCACAGGCTGACGCCGTGGCCGCTTTCCGCGGCGACGACAAATCACAGCTCGACATCATCCGCGCAATCGGCGCTCACCGTCCGGATATAATCAATTACTCGGCCTTCCCCGAAATACGATTGGATGCAATCGCCGTAGACGGCGCATGCGCAAAAAATCCCGGCCCGATGGAATATCGCGGCGTGATGGTTGCGACGGGCGAGGAAGTTTTCCATCTCGGCCCGTTAGAAGGCGGCACTAACAATATCGGCGAATATATCGCAATAATTCATGCCGCATCCCTGTTCAAACGCCGCGGCGACACGACGACGCCCATCTACAGTGACTCGCGAACGGCCCTGTCGTGGATACGGCGCGGGCGCTCGAACACAACGATAAAGCCTGACGGACACAACACTAAAGTAATCGAACTGCTTCGCCGCGCCGACGCATGGCTCGCCGCAAACCGCATCGTCAACCCCATCATCAAATGGGACACCGAGCGCTGGGGCGAAATTCCCGCCGACTTCGGCCGGAAATGAGGTCTTTGAAGATTCTCGAAAAGTCTTTAAGGACATTAAAGTCGTTAAGGACCTTAACGACCTAACTGACCTAAATAGCCTTAACGACCTTAAAAGCGCTAAGGCCGGATTTTTTAAGTTAAAGCAATAAAAAAGAGTTGTCTCACGACAACTCTTTTCCTTTAAACCTTTATCTTAATCTAATACTATGAAAAACACACGTACAAATGTAGTCATTGTTTTTGATTCAGAATAGATATGTATGCCTTTTTTGCATGCTTTTAATAAAATTTTGCATAAAAGCTTTTGTTTTATGGGGTGCATTACGGCTTATTACGGGAATATCTGCGATAAGCATCGGCCAGACGCCGGTGATAGCCGCGCGCCGCATATGACGGGCCGTTATAGCCGCGGGCAAATGCGGCCCAGTCGCGTCTCTGCAGGGCCGGCAGTAATCCGCTCGACCGGATAAATGCGGCAAAAAGCTCGAGCTGGTCACGCTCCGAACGCTCCATCAGCCTGACAAACTCCTCAGGGCTGCCGGTGCCACAGCGGCGCCAGTTGAAACCGCCGATCTGAAACATCCCCCAAAACGTGCCTTCAATAGCGGACAGCGTGTCGATATCCATAGCGGCTGCGAGACGTGCGTGCTGAGCCTTCTGACGGTCACCGTAACGCCTGTCGTCAGGACGAGCGAAAACCACGGAATGACTGCGATTGTAACGGCCGAGACTTATTTTGTTTTTTGCGGCCATCTTGCGGAAAACGCCGAGGTCGAAGTTAACAATGGGTGTGCCGTCTTCATTAAACCCCTTTATAGTGCGGCCTGTCTCGATTTCGACTACAGCCTTGATTGAGGCCGCGTCGACACCGAGTTCAGTCGCCACTTCCTCATAATCCTTGTCGGTGAGTTTACGGCCGGCTAACTGTGTATCGAAGTCAAACCAGACAGTGTCACCTTTTATAATTATATAGTCATGTGCAGTCGGAGGTCCGAAGAGGTCATCAAGGGTTAAAGAATCTGCGGTCTGAGGCGCTTTGTACAATCGCGGCCACACTTCCTGACGATGCTGCCGGGCGGCGGCAAAAAGACAAATCAGGGCAGCCCCCGCCAAGGAGGCCACCCTGAAAATCAGTCG
Organism: uncultured Bacteroidales bacterium; assembly: GCA_965143025.1. Classification (GTDB taxonomy): domain Bacteria; phylum Bacteroidota; class Bacteroidia; order Bacteroidales; family Muribaculaceae; genus CAG-873. The sequence continues at coordinate 13,389 of CBCSTG010000025.1, read as the reverse complement.
CTTATGCCGTATATGCATCAGGCGTTATTTAGTTAATATATCAAGCCTTTAAGTCGGCTACCTTCTCAAGTATACGTGTCAGCTGACCCCAGAAACGCTCTACAGCGGGGATGTGCATACGCTCTGAGGGAGAGTGGACACCCTGCAGCGTCGGGCCGAACGAAACCATGTCTAAATGAGGATACTTCTGAAGGAACAGTCCGCACTCGAGACCGGCATGGATAGCCTTGACGGCCGGACGGATGCCATAAAGCTCCTCGTAGGCCTCAGAAGCAATTTTCATAATCTTCGAGTCCATATTGGGGGCCCAGCCGGGATAACCGTCACCGTGGGTTACCTTGGCACCGGCGAGACGGAAGAGTGCCTCTACCTGATATGCGATATCCCATTTGCGTGACTCTACTGACGAACGCTGGCTGGTGGTGACAAGAATGATATTGTCAGGCTGCATCTTGACCGACGCGAGGTTTGTAGAAGTCTCGACAAGACCCTCGAGGTCACGGCTCATAGACACAACTCCGTGAGGAGCGCTGTAGATGGCCTCGATAAGATGAGACGAGGTATTCTGGTCGACGCAGAAATCGGGACGGTCGACAGAGTTGAGCTCAAGAGTGAGCGTGGGCTCGAGACCTTTGAACTCATTCTCGACATCGGCCACAAGTTTGTTAAAGACTACACGCACCTGCTCTTTATGCTTGGCGGGAACGCCGAAGACAACATGTGCGGCACGGGGGATGGCATTGCGCAGGTTACCGCCGTCAATCTCGCAGAGGCTGACCTCGAAGTCTTTGGCAAGGGCATAGAGGAAACGGCCGACGAGCTTGTTGGCGTTGGCGCGACCGAGATGGATGTCGCCGCCCGAGTGTCCGCCGAGACCTTTCTCGACCTCAAATTTAAAATAGTGGAAATCGGTGGGAGCCATCGAGCGCTCATAATGGAACGCACAGGTCGTGTCGACACCGCCCGCACAGCCGACAAATATCTCCGCGTCGTCTTCAGAGTCAAGGTTGATGAGCATCGAGCCCGTAATCATGCCTTCGCCGAGATTGTTGGCGCCGGTCAGACCGGTCTCCTCGTCGACCGTAAACAGAGCCTCAAGCGGGCCGTGCACGAGCGAGTCGTCGACCAGAGCTGCGAGAGCGGCAGCCATGCCGATGCCGTTGTCGGCGCCGAGGGTCGTGCCGTCGGCGTGCAGCCACTCGCCGTCTACTATAGTCTTGATGGGATTATTTTCGAAATCAAAGTTTTTGTCATTTGACTCGCAGACCATGTCCATGTGGGCCTGCATGACGATAGTCGGAGCGCCTTCCTTGCCGGGAGTAGCCGGTTTTGTCATGACGACATTGCCGATAGCATCAGTTTTGGCATTGATGTTATGTTTTTTGGCAAAATCGAGCAGGAAAGCACGGATTTTCTCCTCTTTCTTCGAAGGACGGGGCACTTGGTTAATCTGGTCGAAAATACCAAACACCAGTGCAGGCTTGAGATCTTTGATTGTCATGTCAGTGAGAGTTTGTTATTGTTGTTATGTAAGCCCGTAAGAGCTGCTTAATAAAAATTTAGTTTTGGCAAAAGATGTTAAAAACACCCCTTTTCGACCTGCAAGTTACAAAATAAAATTGAGATATTGCAAATAATTTCCGCATCATTCCTATATTTGCAATCTAAAAGCTACACAGCCTTATGAAAACGGTTATCGTAAGCATTATCCTTGTCTGCCTTGCTGTCGTATTGCTTGGTGTCAAGGTGCTTTTTGTCAAGGGAGCGACATTTCCCTCAGGACACATCGGCCGCTCAAAGGCTATGAGCGAAAGAGGCATCCATTGTGCCACTCATCACGACAACAGAAAAAACTAAAACTATAAACCTTAATAATGAAAAAATTAGCAATCGCAGCCCGTTCGTTAATGCTGGTAATCGCCGTTACTGCAGCAAGCTGCTCTAACGCCGACAACAAAGACGCCGCTGCGGTCACAACCGGTCAGCCCGCGGCTGCCGCAACCGCCTCTATCAACATCCGTTATGTCGACATCGACACCGTGATGTCTTACTACAACCTTTCAAAAGAGCTGAACGAGCAGGGTCGAAAACTAATGCTCGACTATCAGCGTATCGAAAACCAGAAACGCAACGAAATCCAGAATCTCGGAGCCTCAATCGAGCAGAAACGCAACGCAAACGGCTATCTCAGCCAAGAGTCGTTTGACGCCGACGTAAACTCGTTCAACCGCAAGCAGAACGAGGCCGCCAACATCCTCGGCGCACATCAGGAGAAGATTCAGAAACAGCTCGCCGACTTCGACCGTCAGCTCAACGACTCTGTCAACAACTTCATCAAGGAGTTCAACGCCAAACGTGGCTATGACGCCATCCTATATCGTGCGTCGGGTCTCTATTTTAACCCTGCTCTCGACATCACTCAGGAAGTCATCGAAGGCCTCAACGCCCGCTACACCGCTCCCCAGAAAGAAGATAAAAAAGACGCCAAATAAACCGGCACAACACATATCAATATAACCGCGGCGGCCTGCAAGAAATTCTCGCAGGCCGCCGGTGTTTTATGACCGGCCCGCGTGGAGACACAACAATCCGGCAATCACTATATGAAGAATATTAGCTCTATAAAGAATAGAGCGATATGGTAAAAATACGTTTAAAAAGACTTGGCGTGAAATGCTTACCTTTAAGAAATATTTACTAACTTTGTATCGCAGATCACATTGACCGACGCAAGCAGAGGCAAGGCTTGACTGAGCCAACCCTCGGTCGCGGGGTTTAAAGTGAGTGGCGAACATAATGAAAAGCGTTTATCCGCGCTGATTCTTGACACTTCGAAATTCTCGCAAAATTTCTTATTACAGTCAAGGATTGAGTAACGGTAGATGCCCGTGGATATGTAATTATCATGCATTCGGCATGGTATTTCGGGAGAAATACAGCCGGAAGCATTGGTTGCATATATAAGCGTAGGGCTTCTTCGTTGCCGTCTGACTGTAATAGGGCAATGCGAGAAGCCTCGAAGTGTAGGACGGTGACAGATACAGAATCCTACGCTTTTCGCATATATAAACCAATCAGAAGATGCCAACGAGGGGACGACCGCGGCAAAAATAAAGAAATGAGACAAATTCTGCTAATTATCTCTTTATTGTTTCTCGGATGCGCAACATCGTCAGCTGCTAAAAAAATGACGGTCAATGTCATCCCTGAAACTGCCACAATTTTTATTGACGGGCAGTCTGTCGGTACGGGGTCATATCAGGTAAAATTCGATAAAAATACCGATTTCTTTGTTGTAAAAGTCGAAGCTCCCGGATACATCACAAGGACATATCGTCTTCTGAAAACAAACCCAAAATCAACTGTTCTGTATACGTTGCCGGAAGACGAGGCAATGTTGGCGTCTATCGGAAGTGATGACGGAGTTGACATTGCCAATAAATGGTTTGATGTGACTTGTCGAAAAGGACTGACTGACGATCAGATATGGAAACGACTCATGAGTGTATGCACCAATTATTTTGACAACATCGAAGTCCGTGATAAATCAGCAGGCTGGATTAAATCTTCATGGCGTATTTCAAAATTCAAATACCAGACAGTAAGGACACGTCTGGAAATCCGTATGAGCTTTACTGATGAAGATGTGGTGTCTTACCGCGTCAGAATTTCAGTTCAGATTAAAGACAATGATTGCAGAGGAGAAAACTGTTTTAAATCCTATGACCGTGTGCTTAGAACCTTTGAGCCAATGATACAAGAACTTCAGACCTCCGTTGGCGGTGGAGAATAAATTGAATATGAAAATGAAAAAGATAATAATCCTTCTTAGTGCAATCCTTGCTGTTGCACCCTTTGCATCCGCATTTATTCCGGATGAACTTACGGAAGACCTCGGAGAGACCGTGTTCTCCGTGACAGACCCGGAGTATGAATGGAGTCAGACAGAGACAAAACAAGTAAAGGTTGAGTTAAAATCACAGGCACTCCTGCTTGAGTCAAAAAGCGAAAAAGGTTTCGCCTTCTCCGTGTCCGAACTTCCCATCAACGTCGAGGATATGCCGGAATTTATATTCGGCTTTAATCTGAAAGATTTGAAAATCGACAATGACAATAAATTCGGAATGATTTTCGACTATCAGGACATCCGTAACTATAAAGGTATATCAATATCAAAAAAGCACTATGAATATTTCATTGTGAAGGATGGCGTTTATTCTGCCATCAAAACCGGATTGGTCAAATACAAAGGCAACGACTTCAACTTGATTCTAAGAAGAGAAAACGGAGGAATTAAGTTTATTTTAAATGGGCTTGAAGTATGTATGCTACGCAAAATCACGTTGACATCATCTTATTTTGGCGTTTTCATCAGTGGCAAAGCGAAAGCAAAAATGCCGGACTTCATAATGTACATTCCCGAACAAGAAGATACCGAGCAATCGACATCCAATATATAAAACAAGTCTACTCTATTACGTAATCAGATGACCGCGGCGGCCTGTGAGAAATTCTCGCAGGCCGCCGGCAGTTTAAGGGGAGGAAAGCCTTTATGGACACAAAAGTCGCTAAGGTCTTTAAAGTCATTAAGGACCTTAACGATTTTTGTAATCAGTCATTGGGATAGGCGGCGAGGAAGACGCCGCGGGCGCTGAGGGCTTCGCGTGCGGAGTGTAGACTGCGGAGGCTGACGCGGCCTACGATATAGTTATAGCCCGACGAGGAGTAGCTTTCGCTGATTTCCTCGAAGTGTAGCAGCCCGAGGTCGACCGGGTCTTTATAGCGCACATAGATGCGGAAGGCCACATCGTCGTCATAGACGGGCAGCGAGCCTTCGGCGGCGAAAACCTTCTTATAGGCATACTTATAATCGTAGAGACAGGCGGTGATGTCGGAGAGCACGGCCGACGATGTCGGACGCGCACCGGCGCCGCGGCCGAACATGAACTGCTTGTCATAGAACAGACCCTTGATTACCACGCCGTTAAACTCATCCTCGACGGAGTAGATATATTTGTTGCGCGAGATGAGCTGGGGAATGACGCACATGACGAGGCGGTTGTCGGCGAGTTTCTCGACATGGGCCACGAGCTTGATGCGGCGGTCCTTCTCACGGGCGAAACGGATATCGTCGTCGTTCATGTTGGTGATACCGTAAGTGAACACACGCTCGGGCGCCACATAGACGCCGAAAGCATGGACACCGATAATAATCAACTTGAAAAGCGAATCCCAGCCGTCCAAGTCGAGCGTCGGATTGCTCTCGAGAAAGCCCTCGCGGCGAGCAAGTTCGAGCGCCTCTGAGTGAGGCATGCCCTCGTTGAAAATTTTCGAGAGAATGAAGTTTGACGAGCCGTTGAGGATACCTTTGACCGAAATCAGCAGGTCGTTGTCATAGTACTCCTCAAGATTGCGGATGACCGGAATCGAGCCGCACGCCGATGCGTCATAAAGCAGAGCGGTGCCGGTCTCGCACTGCAACTCGATAAGCTCGGGCAGATGGCGGGCGAGCATCTTCTTGTTGCCGGTCACGACGGGGAGTCCGGCGCGCAGGGCGCGTGTGACAATCTCAAACGAAGCGTCAGCGTCGTCGATGAGTTCGACTATGAAATTTATCTCGGGGTTGTTGAAAATCGCATCCGGCGAGTCGGTGAACTCGGCGTCGACACCACGGTCTTTGCCGAGATGGCGCACGCAGATGGCCTCAATCGACACATTGGCCGAAGGCACTTCGCGCAGCAGCGACCACAGGCCGCGGCCAACGGTGCCGAATCCGAAGAGACCTATTTTTATCTTTTTACTCATTATTTATATAGTGGCTTGAAATTCTTTGATGATGCGGTCGAGTTTCTCGTGCTCGATGAGGAAGCCGTCGTGTGCGAAGTCAGAGTCAATCAGACGATAGTCGGCGCCGAGCATGGCGGCCATCTCCTCGTGGGTCGACGGCGGGAAAAGGATGTCTGACGAAATGGCCACGACGAGGCAGCGCGCCTTGACGCGTTTAAGGGCCTCAGCGGCCGAGCCGCGCAGACGCCCTACGTCGTGACTGTCGGCCGAACGGCACATGCGCAGATAGCTCTGAGCGTCAAAGCGGTCGCAGAGCTTGCGGCCCTGATAGGCCTGATAGCTGTGGACACGGCGCGCGAAGGGGTCGGCGTCGCGGGCCTCGGGCGTGTCAGCCTGCGTCAGATTGTAGGCGGCATGGCTTCGGTAGCTCAGCAGGGCTATGGCGCGTGCGGCCGCGAGACCCTTGCGGCCGGCATCGGGGGCATCGACGCCAAGGGTCGGGTCAGCCTCCATGGCCATATACATAGCCTTGTTGATGGCCGCGAGCCACGGGCGGCAGCAATAGTCAGTGGCAATCAGCACGGCTTTACGGGCCACGTCAGGCTCGTCGACGAGCCACTCTATGGCCTGAAAACCACCGAGCGACGAGCCGATGACCGTGTCGATGCGACTGATGCCGAGGTGGCGGCGCAGCAATTTGTGACAGGCAACCATGTCACGCACGGTCACGTCAGGAAACGACGCGCCGTAAGGACGCCCCGTGGCAGGGTTGACCGACGTCGGACCGGTCGTACCGTAGCATGAGCCGAGCACATTGGCGCAGACCACAAAGTGACGCTCGGGGTCGAGGAACTTACCGGCCTCGACCGTGTGCGGCCACCAGTCGGCCACGTCAGAGTTGGCGGTCAGGGCATGCATCACCCACACGGCGTTGTCGCCGGCGGCGTTGAGCGTGCCATAGGTGTCGTAGGCTATGGTCGGCTCGGGGAGCACCTCGCCCGACTCGAGCGTGAACGGGGCGTTATGATGATAATATTGCGTCATCGGCTCAGACCTTCTCGAGCGCCTGACAGAAGTCGGCGATGATGTCGTCAGGGTGTTCAAGTCCCGGCGATACTCTCAGCAGCGTGGGCGTGATGCCTGCGGCGGCGAGGTCAGCGGCCGAGAGCTGCTTGTGGGTGGTCGATGCCGGATGAGTGACCACTGTCACCGAGTCGCCGATCATGGTCATGTGCTTGGCGAGTTTGAGATTCTCGACAAAGCGCACGGTCGACTCCATGTCGCCCTTGAGCGTCATCGAGAAGACGGCGCCTCCGCCGTTATGCTTGTAATATTTCGCGGCATTCTTGTGCGAGCGGTGGTCGTCGAAACCAACGTAGGCTACTGACTCCACCTTGGGGTGAGAGCGCATGGCCTCGGCGATGCGGCGTGTCGACTCGACCTGAAAATCAGCGCGCAGGGCGAGCGTCTCCAAGCCGAGCATCATCAGATAAGAGTCAAACGGCGACGCGCAGGCGCCGAAGTCGCGCATGCCGTCGACGCGGCACTTGACGATGAAAGCCGCGGGACCGAAAGCCTCGCTCAAATCGAGACCGTGATAACCCTCGTTGGGTCCGGCAATCTGCGGGAAGCGGCCGCTTGCGCGCCAGTCGAAACGACCCGAGTCAACGATGATGCCGCCCGAGGCAGTGCCGTGGCCGTTAATCCACTTCGTGGCGGAGTCGACGACTATGTCGGCGCCCCAGTCAAAGGGATTGCAGAGGTAGCCGCCGGCGCCGAAGGTATTGTCAATCACCAGAGGCACACCGCCTGCGTGAGCCACTCGAGCGAGGCCCTCGATGTCAGGCACGTCGCAGGTCGGATTGCCCATCGACTCTGCAAAGACCATCTTGGTGCGCTCATCTATAAGAGCGGCAAAATCCTCCGGAGACTCTGACGCGGCGATGCGCACATCGATACCGAGCTTGCGCAGTGATATTCTGAAAAGATTGTATGTGCCGCCGTAGAGATGCGGAGAGGCGACGATATTGTCGCCACCGGCGGCAAGCGATGTCACGACAATCAGTATCGCCGACATGCCGGCCGAAGTCGAGAGCGCGCCGACACCGCCGTAGAGTGCGGCCATGCGCTCCTCATAGGCGCTGTTTGTAGGGTTGTTGAGGCGAGTGTAGATATTACCCGGCTCGCTGAGTTTGAAGAGCTCGGCCGCATAATCGCAGCTCTTGAAGTGATAGGCCGCCGTGGGATAGATGGCGACTCCGCGCGAGCCTGTCCCGTCGATGTGCAGACCGGCGTGAATCTGCCGGGTCTCGAAATGCAGATTGTCCTGTGACATATAATTCTATGTGTAGTTGGTTAAAACGATGTGCAAAGTTAGTAAAAATCCCTTGCAGCCTACCCTTAGGCGGCCACAAAAACTTTGACATATATTCCGGGGTGTTTCTGCGAGGAACTCCACACAGTCACTTTATCTGTCCGCGCATCGAGATGCCCACGTCGACAAAACGGCCGCCGGCCGTGTCGCGGCAGTAGACCGCCATGTGATTTTCGGCGCCGGGCCGCAAAGCCTCCAACGCCTCCGTGCGTATCGGAAAATACTCGTAGCCGGTATTGAAACCGCCGGTATTGAAAGCGAGCACACCGTTGATAAACACGTCGATATTCTCGTCATGCATAATGCGCAGCATCAGGCGCGAAATCTCGTCGGGCGACAACTCGGGCAGCGTAAAAGTGCGTCGCAGACATATCTCGCTGACAGTGCGCCCGCGGTCGTCCGTGACCTCTCCGGCCGGCCAAGGCGTCCGTCCGGTCATGCCGGCCGCGTCGCCGAAAGCGCCCTCGGCCGACGACCATGACGAGTCGTCAAAATCAGGTTTGTTCCATGCGCCCTTGCGCGGGCCGAGACGATAGCGCCACATCTGAGGAGCATCCTCCGAAGTCGCCACGACGGTCTCGAAGGCAGGCATCACAAACCGGAATGTATTAATCCGGGCAACCTTATCGGCATCTAATTTCGGCAGACGATCGTAAGTAAACAGTCCGTTTACCTCGGTCATGATGTCAGTGAGCTCCGTATAGACAACGGCGGCGATACCGTTCTCGCGGCGCATCTTGTCAACCATCGCATAAAACTCGGCGTACTTGAACAACAAATCCTCGGCGCGGTCGACATTGGCATATCCGCTGCCGCGGCCCTCAAACCACATATGTCCGGACACTTTCATGCCTATGCCGCCGAACTCGCCGCAGACCAGCACCTTGCCGGCCGCCTTGTCACGGTCGGCCTCTGCCGGATGCGGATAAGTCGGCGCAGGATACCGGTGCACGTCGAGCACATCGCCCGTGAATGTCCACCGCCCTCCGCTGGCATCGTTGACAAGACGTGTCGGGTCGGCGTCTCTCACCTTCGCGACAAGCCGCTCGGTGTCAAACTGGCCCTGCCCCTCGTTAAACACGACCCACATCACCACCGCAGGCGAGTTCTTGAGGAAATCGACCATGCCCATAAGTCCGTCTTCAAATGCCTCGCCGTCAAGTTCGGGCGCCACACGGTCGCGATCGAGATAAGAGTTGCACGACGGTGCGTCCTGCCACACCATAAGGCCGAGCTTGTCACACCAGTAATACCAGCGTGCGGGCTCCACCTTGATGTGCTTGCGCGTGAAATTGAAACCGTGGCGAAGTGTCTGCTCGATGTCAAAACGCAGAGCCTCGTCAGTCGGCGCTGTATACAGGCCGTCCGGCCAGAATCCTTGATCGAGCACGCCGTTCATAAACACCGGACGATTATTGACAAACAGACGTTTAACGCCGTCGACCTCGCCGACCGAAATCTTGCGCATGCCGAAATAGCCCCTGACCTCGTCGCCGTCTTTGCCGCGGCGTCCGGGCATCGTGACAGTGAAATCATAAAGATGAGGATTGCCCGGCTCCCAGAGCACCGGATTTTTCATCCCGATTTTTATCGGTCGGTTAGTCTTGCCTTTATAAGTGCGTCCGTCGAGCGTCAGACTCACATCGGCGCCGTCAGTGTCAGACAGCACCGTAATTTCGACCTCGCTTTTGTCAATGTCGGTGACTACCTTATAATCTCTCACATATGCCTCGGCGACAGGCTCCAACCAGACAGTCTGCCAGATGCCGCTCGTCGGCGTATACATTATGCCTTTGGGGTCTGTGTCCTGCTTGCCTCGCGGCTGACCGCCGTTGTCGGTCGGGTCATAAACACGCACTGTCAGCTCGTTGTCGCCGTCACGGAGTGCATCGGTAATGTCATAGCCGAACGGCAGATAACCTCCGCGATGTATGCCCATACTGCGTCCGTTGACAAACACCTCTGACTCATAATCCACCGCCCCGAATCTGAGCATTATGCGTTTGCCCGACCATGACGACGGCACTCTGAACACACGGCGATAACTGAATCTGTCAACCATCTCCATCACGCCCGACAAGGCACTCTCGACCGGAAACGGCACAAGTATCTCACCGTCAGACGTCTGTCCCGCCGGAGTGTCCTCTCCGACGTCCGTCGCACGGTCAAACTCCCACACGCCGTTGAGATTAAGCCACTCGTCACGCACCATCTGAGGACGCGGATACTCGGGATGCGGAGCGTTAATATCCACCTCCTTAGCCCACTTAGTCATCAGCGGGGCACTCTTGGCCGTATAACCATGAATCGACTCTGAAGAAAAAGCTGCAACGGCGCAGACAAGCGCCACCTTTGCAAACGTTCTTAAACCAAATATCATAATGCCGTATGCAAATATTAACCTTTTCCGGACGGTCATTGCGATACTAAACGCAGTGGCCGCGTGATAATTATGCGCAAATATAAACGTTATACACAATATTCCCAAGCCTCCCGCTATACATTTTTAGCCGTTTTTATTGTAAAATCTACCGAAATGTTCAAAATTATCTTAATCAGTTAACTATTTCATCAAAAAATCATTACCTTTGCGACAATTGTGATTGATATCGAAGTAATTTTTAGTCATCAGTCCCTTCACCGGGGCTTATGATTGCCAATGCGTCATACCCCCCGCATTGGCTAAATCTGATTTAAAACATGTTTTGTAAGGCACATTTCTTAAAACACATTCTTGCATTTTCGCTGGGCGCAACCGTGTTACTCGCGCCCTGCATCGACCTTCACGCCGCAACAAACGACGATGACAGCTCCAACCGTTCGTTCCTTTTCTTCGGTAAGAAGAAAAACAAGAAAAAAGCGGCCGAAGCCGACACCACCGCAAAAAAATCAGAGTACGAGGAACTCACTTCAGCCGACTCCAACGTTATCTCCGAAGGTCTGTTTAAAGTCATCCGCAACAAGAAGGGCGACTATTATTTCGAGATTCCGCGCGAACTGATTGGCCGTGACATGCTGATTATCAACAAATTTGTACGCGTCCCGTCGGAGCTCAATGACGCCGGAGTCAACCGAGGCATAAACTATGCCAATCAGATGATTAAATTCGACCTGTCAGACGACCTTAAAAAAGTGATTGTCCGCCAGAGCCGTCCGCTCCCCGACGTTCCGGAGCAGGACGCTATCGCACGCTCGGTGCGCGACAACTATATCTCGCCCGTAATATATTCTTTCAAAGCCGAGTCATATAACCCTGACTCGACGACAGTGGTCATTAAGGCCAACGACATGTTCAACGGCCAGCACACCGCATTCAACAACGTTTTCTCAGACATAAACATCGGCACTCCGGTCAATGCCGACCTCTCGCACATAAAATCCGTAAAGGCTTTCGACACAAACATCTATGCCGTCTCGGAGCTCTCGACAAAAGTAACCGAGCCCGGCGGCACGGCATATATCACAGTCGAGGTCGGCTCGACCCTGCTGCTTCTGCCCGAGAAGCCGATGACGCGTCGCTATGTGTCGCCGCGTATCGGCTACTTCACCGTTCCGGCCCTCAGATATTCCGACAGACAGCAACGCGTAAAGGGCGGCAACTACATCACACGCTGGCGTCTCGAGCCGCGCGACGAAGACCGTGACGCCTACCTCGCCGGCAAAATCGTCGACCCGAAGACTCCGATTACTTTCTATATCGACAACTCGACACCCCGCCAGTGGCGCAAGTATATCAAACAGGGCATCGAGGAATGGAACTCGGCGTTTGAGATGGCCGGATTCAGCAACGCCATCCGGGCCATACAGATTGAGGACAACGACTCGGTCGACATGGATGACGTCAGCTACTCCACCCTCACCTATGCCGCATCGGCCAAAAGCAACGCCATGGGCCCGTCAATCACCGACCCGCGCTCGGGCGAAATCCTCGAAGCCGACATCATGTGGTGGCACAATGTGCTCGACATCCTCCACGACTGGCTCGTCATACAGACCGGCGCCGTCAATCCTGACGCCCGCTCTTTAGAGCTGCCCGAACACCTTGTCGGCGACGCCATGCGTTTTGTCGCCTGCCACGAGGTAGGCCACTCGCTCGGTCTGCGTCACAACATGATAGCATCATCTGCCATCCCCACTGACTCGTTGCGCTCACGTCAGTTCACCGACTCGATAAAAGGTACCGCATCGTCAATCATGGACTATGCCCGTTTCAACTATGTCGCGCAGCCCGGCGACGACGTGCAGTATCTGACTCCTCATATCGGCCCTTATGACCGTCTCGCCATCGAATACGGCTACCGCTGGTTTGACAAAAACACGCCTGACGACGAGAACGACATACTTCAGGAACTCCTCGACAACCACACCGGACCCCTCTTCCGCTACAGCGAGGCTCAGGACTCGCGTGAGGCCATCGACCCGCGCGCGCTCAGCGAAGACCTCGGCGACGACCCCGTCAAGTCGGCAAAATACGGCATCGCCAATCTCAAACGCATCGTGCCGCGTATCATCGACTGGACCGACTCGGGCAAACGCGGACAGGACTATGACGAGGCATCGCGCATATATTACTCTGCCATCGGCCAATGGCAGCGCTATGTCTATCATGTGCTCGCCAACATCGGAGGCATATATGTCGACAACACCACCATGGGCGACGGCCGGCACACCTATGCTTTCGTTCCCGCCAAGCGCCAGCGCGAAGCCCTGCAGTTCATAATCGACGAGGCTCTGACACAGCCCTCGTGGCTCTTTGACGCAGACCTGTCAAACTACACATTCCTTGTCCAGAACACCCCAATCGGACGCATGGAAAACTCGCCCAACTACATTCTCAAGAATGCGCAGAGCTATATCCTCTGGGATCTTCTCTCCGACAACCGCATAATACGTATGTATGAGAACGAGGCTATGAATCCGTCATCCGCCTTCAAAGGCTCTGAAATGATGGATATGCTCCACCACGCCATTTTCAAGAAGACAATCGCCGGCGCCACCCCCGACGTGCGCGAACGCTCAGTCCAGAAAAACTTTGTCGACGCTCTCATAATCGCCGCCAGCGAAACCCAAGGCGTCAAAGAAGGCACCAAACGCTCGCTCGAAGACGAGGCCGGACCCTTCCTGTTAGACGACCCCGACTTTATGGCAAATCATTCGCTCGTATGCTCACACTGTCATGCCGATGACAGCCATAACGCCGTCGGCGAGCGCACAGCCGGCAGACGCAT